>NZ_JBIBKC010000006.1:0-359263 GCF_042958985.1 Pseudomonas sp. NPDC007930 | reverse complement strand
GCCGGACCACGGCCTCCCACGGGTTCTGTGTTGCCCTGTAAATCAAGTACTTACACAAATCTGGTGGGAGGCCGTGGTCCGGCACTCCGGCTGTGCCGGGCGATGGGCCAGTCAGGCCATGCGCTAAGTAAAACCATTTGAAGAAATCAAAGCCTTACACCCTCAATTTAGCGCTGTGATTGCTTAAGTGAACAGCATTACGGCTGTGCCGGGCGATGAGCCCTTCAGCCAGGTGGCGAGGCGCGGTAAAACCCCCTAGCATTCGCCGTCCTTTTCACCCTTGGGGCCCCGCCAAATGTCACGCGCCGAACGCCTGCTGGAACTGCTGCAATGCCTGCGCCGCCACCGCTACCCGGTCAGCGGCCAGGCGCTGGCCACTGAGCTGGGCATCAGCGTGCGTTCGCTGTACCGCGACATCGCCAGCCTGCGCGCCCAGGGCGCGCGTATCGAGGGCGAGCCGGGCCTGGGCTATGTGCTGCAGCCGGGCTTCGAGCTGCCGCCGCTGATGTTCAACAGCGGCGAGCTGGAAGCGTTGCTGCTCGGCGCGCGCTGGGTCAGCCGCTCAACCGACCCGGCCCTGGCCAGCGACGCGCGCAACGCCCTCGCGCGTATCGCCGCGGTGCTGCCGCCGGCGCTGCGCCACGAGTTGGACAGCTGCACCCTGCTGATCGGCCCCAACAGCGGCCCCCGGCGCACCGGCACCCAGCACTTGCCGGCGCTGCGCCAAGCGATTCGCGAACAGCGCAAGGTGCGCATCCACTACCGCGACGAACAAGGCCAGGCCAGCGAACGGCTGCTCTGGCCGTTCGCCCTGGGCTATATGGAACAGGCACGCTTGCTGGTGGCCTGGTGCGAGCTGCGCGGCGCCAACCGGCATTTTCGCGTCGACCGTTTGCAGGCGGTGGAGGTGCAGGCCGCGCCCTACCCGACCCCGCGCCAGCAACTGCTCAAGCGCTGGCAAGCCGAACAAGGCATCGAGCTGGGCACGCCTGCTGACAAAAACTGACAGCCGCCCTTGGCATGCTGCGCTCGATCGCTGCCCACCCCGGCGCGGCGAACCCTGGAGCGAGCCCATGGCCCTGCCGAACCTGACCGTGTTTTACGTTGAAAACCCCAGCCAAAGCGCTGCGCTGTACCAGCAGATACTGCAAACCGAACCGCTGGAGGCCAGTTCCGGCTTCGTGCTGTTCGTGCTCGATAACGGCCACAAGCTCGGCCTCTGGGCCCGCGCCGCCGCCCGCCCGGCCGCGGCCGGCAGCGGCGGTAGCGAACTGGGCTTTACCCTGGCCGGCCGGGCGCAGGTGGATCAAGCCTACGCGCAGTGGCAAGGCTTCGGCGGCGGCCTGGTGATCGCCGAGCCGCCCCATGCGGTGGATTTTGGCTACACCTTTTGCGCGCTGGATGCCGACGGGCATTGCCTGCGGGTGTATTGCGCCGAGTAGGGTTGAACGTTTGCCACGGCCTGCTGGTAGGATCGGGGGCGAACCCTAGAACCAGGAGGCCATTATCTTGAAGCCTACGCTCAAACCCTTGCTCCAGGCCGCACTGTTGCTGGCCAGCGCCGGCGCCACCAGCCTGGCCCTGGCCGCCAACCCGCGCACCCCGGCCGACTACAGCGCGGCCTACGACACCTGCATGAACGCCACCAGCACCACCGGTGGCATGGTCGACTGCACCGCCAGCGAAACCCAGCGCCAGGACGCCCGGCTCAACGCCAACTACCAAAACGGCATGAAAGGCCTGGACCCGAAACAACGCACGGCCATGCGCAACGCGCAGCGCTTGTGGATACAGTTCCGCGACGCCGACTGCGCGCTGGAGCGCGGCCTGACCGGCGGCACCATCGACCGCATCAACGCGCAGGTGTGCCTGCTGCAGATGACCAAGACCCGCGCCGATGACCTGGCGGTGAGGTTTCAGCCGCAGGATCGTTAGGGCTCAGTACCCCTCCATGAACAGCACCGCCTCCAGTTGGCGGGCGCTGTAGGCCAACCCCGAGCGAGCGTTGAGCGCCTGCACAATGCTTGCGACCACCTGGTTGGCCTCCAACTGCGCCGGCCACGAAAGGTATGCGTTACGCCACGGGGTAGCGGTCGCCCGCGGCCGGCTACCACCGCGCCCGGCAATCACACCCAGGTGAGGATATTGCTGCTTGAAGCCGGCCAGTTCGGTTATGTCCAGCACCGCCTCGGCGATCCCCACCAACGCAGTGGCCACGCGCGAGTCGTAGATCACGAAATCGCCTGGATAGAACATCGCGTACAACTTCGTCCAGGCGCTATTCATCGCGGCGGGCTGCTGTGCATCGCGCTTCGCGGCACGTTGCAGGTTAGCCACGACCGCGCCAGCATCCTCGGTGGGCAGGCGTACTCCGCCCCATTGGCAGATCGCCGCGAACAAACCGAGCACCTCGTCAGCATGGCTGGCCAGGTTGGTGCTGAGCGCCCGCGCACGCGCGATGAACCCTTGCAGTACCTGCTCAGTGGCCACGAAGGTGGCCTCAGGCGAGGGCCAGAAGTAGCTGCCCAGGCGGGCATCCAGCCCTTGAGCCGGCTGGGCCGGGTACAACTGCCGGCGGCGACGGTCGTAGATCTGGAACGGCTCTTGTTCTAGGTAAGCGGCAAAGCGTGCTTCCCAGCCGCCTACACCTGGTTGGCCAGCGCTGGCAGGCGCCGCCGGTTGCGCCAGCAACTCCTGGGTTTCGTCCAGGCCGAGCAGTTCGTACACGCCCTCTGCCACCCGCCGGTAGCGGGCCACTTGGCCGTTGCGCGCCCAGTAACCGGTGTTTTCGCAGAGGTTGGCCAGTTGGCTGCTGATTGTGCTGGCGGCGAAAAAATCCAGGGCTACCCGGTAGCGCTCGTCGGCATCGGTGGGGGCCAGGTAAACCTTGCGGCCAGCGGTTTTAAGGTCGGCGGCACGGAACCGCAGCGTGAGCGCGCCGGCGTTGATTTCGAGGGCGATTGCGTCGTGCAGGGCCATGGGGCGTCCTAGTGTGGAGGGGAAAGGTGTTGCGCAGCGCAGCAGGCTACTGGGGCGCGCGGCGTTGCGCCAGCCTGGTTGCACGTACAGGTAAGCTTTTCAGGCAGGTTGGCCACGACCTTGTCTGGGCTATGCTGCCTACGCCTGCCTTGAACGAGACCTTTGCATGAAAAAACTCATCAACGACCCCGCCCAAGTGGTCGAGGACATGCTCGAGGGCCTGGCCCTGAGCGACGCCCGTATCACCCTGCTCGAGGGCGAGAACATCGCGGTGCGCAGCGACCTGCCGGCGGGCAGCGTCAGTTTGATTTCCGGTGGCGGCGCCGGCCACGAACCGGCCCACGCCGGCTACGTCGGCGCCGGCATGCTCAGCGCGGCGGTGGCCGGGCCGGTGTTCACGTCGCCCAGCGTGGATGCCGTGCTGGCGGCGATCATGAGCGTCGCCGGGCCGGCCGGGGTGTTGTTGATCGTCAAGAACTACACCGGTGACCGCCTCAACTTCGGCCTCGCCGCCGAGATCGCCCGCGCCGCGGGCGTGCAGGTGGAGATGCTGGTAGTGGGCGATGACGTCGCCCTCGACCAGCACGCCGGCGCGGTCGGCCGCCGCGGCATCGCCGGCACGGTGCTGGTGCACAAAATTGCCGGCGCCGCCGCCGAGGCCGGTTTGCCACTGGCCCAGGTGTTGGCCGCGGCGCAGCGCGCGGCCGATGGGTTGTTCAGCATGGGCCTGGGGCTGAGTGCCTGCACCGTGCCGGCGGCGGGCAAGCCGGGCTTCAGCCTGGAGGACGGCGAGGTGGAGTACGGCCTGGGCATCCATGGCGAAAGCGGTGTGCGCCGCGCGCCGCTGGGCACCGCGCGGGAAATGGTCGGGCAACTGGTGGAGCGGATCGCCAGCCAGGGCGAGCTGCGCGCCGGCGACCGCGTCGCGTTGTTGGTCAACAACCTGGGCGGTAGCGCCGCCCAGGACCTCGACATCGTCACCCGTGAGGCGCTGCTGGCGCTCTACGCCAAGGGCCTGAAGGTCGAGGCGGCCAGCACTGGCACCTTCCTCACCGCCCTGGAAATGGCCGGCTGCTCGCTGAGCGTGCTGAAGCTCGACGACGCCCTGCTCGAACACCTGCGCGCGCCCACCGCCGCGCCGGCCTGGAAGCCCATGGCTACCCCGGTAGCCGCCGTGCAACGGCGCCCCGCCACCCACCTCGGCAAGGTGGCGGCCGTCGAAGGCCGTAGCTGGAGCGCGGCCCACGCGGCGCGCTTCAAGGCGGCGCTGGAAGGGGCCGCGGCCAGCCTGATCGCCGCCGAGGCGACCCTGACCGAGCTGGATTCGGTGGTCGGCGACGGCGACCTCGGCATCAGCCTGGCGCGCGGCGCCAAAGCGCTGCAGCAGGAGATGGGCAGCCTGGCGCTGGACCGGCCGACCCTGGCCTTGCAGCAGGTTTCCGCGCTGCTGCGGCGGGTACTGGGCGGCACCTCCGGGCCGCTGCACGCGGTGTTCATGCTGCGCGCCGGGGTCACCCTGGCCGCGGCGAAATCCCCCTATAGCTTGCGCGCCTGGGCCAGCGCGTTCGAGGCCGGCTGTGACGGGGTGGCCGAGCTGGGCGGGGCCAAGCCGGGCGAGCGGACCCTGCTCGATGCGCTGTGGCCGGCGGCCAGAGCGCTGCGGGAGGTGCCGGGGGATACCGAACCGGCCGAGGCGGCGATGGTGATGATCGGCGCGGCGCTGGAGGGGGCCCAGGCGACGAAAGCAATGCGCCCGGTGAAGGGGCGCTCGGCGTATCTGGGCGACCGGGCCTTGGGGCATATGGACCCGGGGGCATTTGCAGTGGTGGTGTGGATCAAGGGGGTGATGGAAGGGTTAGCCGGGAAGTGATGCCGCGGGTTTGAGGGCCCCTCGCCCGGCACAGCCGGCCTCCCACGGGTTCTTTGTTGCACCGTAAATCAAGCACTTACACAAATCTGGTGGGAGGCCGTGGTCCGGCACTCCGGCTGTGCCGGGCGATGGGCCCTGCAGCGCCACACAACCGGCAAACTTGACGCAAACACGTCAAACATTTAATGGCGCGTTGATTTGTCGCACCCTAGACTCGCCGCACAACCGTTTGGCCTGCTTCCTGCCTGAACACCCCCTATCGCTGACCTTGCGCCCTCGCGCGGTATCCCTGCCGCCGCGAACAGGGGGGAGTGCGCCTGCGAAAAGGCCTGGCGGGCCCACCCTTCTGTGTATAGGAGCCTTCATGCAGCGCAGAGATTTTCTTTCGTCGGCATTGGCGCTGGCGGCGGCGTCGTCACTCCCCGCCGCCCACGGCGCCACCGTCAGTGGCGGCCAGCCGTGGGCGCCGGGCACTGCCAGCCTGCCGGCGCTGCCCAAGGTGCGCCAGGGCGGCCTGGCGTTCTTCAGCCAGCACGAATTCGACACCGCCGGCGCCATCGCCGACCGTTTCATCCCGGCCGACAGCCTGAGCATCGGTGGCCAAGAGGCCGGTTGCGCCACCTTCATCGACCGCCAACTGGCCGGTGACTACGGCCAGGGCGCCACCCTCTACCGCCTCGGCCGCTTCGTCAAAGGCACCCTGGAGCAAGGCACCCAGTCTGCCCTGACCCCCGCCGAGCGCTGGCGCAAAGGCCTGGTAGAACTCGACCAGTACACCCAGGCCAGGTTCGGCAAAGCCTTCACGCAGCTCAGCGGCGACCAACAAGACGCCACCCTCAAGGCCTTCGAGGCCAACACGGTGAAGGTCAGCGCGGCCTTTGACGACGGCGCCAAGGAAATTTTCGAGCAATGGCTGGCCAACGTGCGCGAAGGGTTTCTCGCCGACCCGCTCTACGGCGGCAACCGGGGCATGGCCAGTTGGAAGATGCTCGGCTTCCCCGGGGCGCGCTATGACTTTCGCGACGTGATCGCCAAGAAGGGCCAGAAGCTCGAGATCATCCCCACCAGCCTGATCGACAACACGCTCTGACCCTAACGACAGGCAGCCCAGACGCTGCCGGCACGCCTTCCGTGATTTCGCTGTTTGAATGAGGTAACCCCCATGGCCAATGTACGCCCCAAAGCCGACGCGGTAATCGTCGGTCTCGGCTGGTGCGGCTCGCTGATTGCCGAAGAACTGACCCGCGCCGGGCTCAACGTGGTCGCCATCGAGCGCGGCCCCTGGTTCGAAACCGCCACTGACTTCCCGCCCTCGGTCGACACCGACGAACTGCGCTGGGACACCCGCCGCGCTATGCTGCTGCCGCCGGCGATCGAAACCACCACCTTCCGCAACCACCGCGGGCAAACCGCCCTGCCCACCCGCGACTGGAGCATGAACGAGCTCGGCTATAACGTGGGCGGCAGCGGCACCCACTGGGCCGGCATGGCCTGGCGCTTCCTGCCGTTCGACTTCGAGCCGTACAGCTACACGGTCAAGCGCTACGGCAAGGAGCAGATCCTCGACGGCCTGATCGTGCAGGACTGGGGCGTGACCTACGCTGACCTCGAACCCTTTTACGAGCGCTTCGAGCGCATCGCCGGGGTGTCGGGCAAGGCCGGCGTGCTCAAGGGCGAAAAGGTCGAGGGCGGCAACCCCTTCGAAGGCAGCCGCCAGAGCGAATTCCCGCTGCCGCCGCTGGCCACCACGCGGCTCACCGACCTGTTCAGCGAGGGCAGCAAAAAGCTCGGCCTGAGCCCGTTCATGGTCCCCGCCGGCCAGGCCACCCAGGCCTACACCAACCCACTGGGCGTGCGCATGGGGCCGTGCACCTACTGTGGCTACTGCCTGTACTACGGCTGCGGCAACTTCTCGAAATCCAGCCCGAACGCCTGCGTGGTGCCGGCGCTGATGCAGCGCAGCAACTTTACGGTGGTCACCGAGGCCGCCGTGCTCAAGGCCAACCTCGCCGAAGACGGCAAGACCGCCACCGGCGTGACCTACCTCGACCGCAACGAACAGGCATGGGAGCAGCCGGCCGACATCGTGATCTTCTCGGCCTTCCAGATGCAGAACGTGCGCCTGCTGCTGCTCTCGAAAATTGGCAAACCGTACAACCCGGAAACCCGCCAGGGCGTGGTCGGCCGGGCGTACAGCTTCCAGACCGTGTCTGGGGCGAACCTGTTCTTCGAAGACGAATACCTCAACCCGTTCATCGGCGCCGGCGCGTTGTCGGCGCAGGTCGATGACTACAACGGCGACAACTTCGACCACAAGGGCCTGGGGTTCATCGGTGGCGCGGGCATCCTGGTGGTGGCCCGCGGTTCGCGGCCGATCGGCAACGCCGACGCGCTGCCGGCCGGCACCCCGCGCTGGGGCAGCGAGTGGAAAAAGGCCTACACCCATGCCTTCCAGAACGGCACGTTCATCTTCAACCAGGGCACCAGTTTCTCCCACGACGAGTGCTACCTCGACCTCGACCCGGAGTACAAGGACGCCCACGGCGACCCGCTGATCCGGGTGACCTTCGACTACAACGAGAACGACCGGCGCATGGCCCGTTTCACTGAAGACAAAGCCGTGGAAATCGGCCAGGCGATGGGCGCGACGATCGTCGAAGGCTTTGACGCCGCGGCGGTGAACTACGGCCCCTATAAACCCTCGAGCGACCACACCATCGGCGGCGCGGTGATGGGCACCGACCCGGCCACCAGCGTGCTCAACCGCTACCAGCAAAGTTGGGACGTGCACAACGTGTTCGTGTTGGGGGCGTCATCCTTCCCCAACAACGCCGGCTACAACCCCACCTCGACCATCGGCGCGCTGAGCCTGTGGACGGCCAAGGCGATCATCGAGCAGTACCTGGCCAAACGCGGCCCTCTGGTGGAGGTGCCGGCATGAAATCGCGCCTGACCTTGATCGCCGTGGCCGCCGCGCTGTGTGCCGCCGCGGGCGTGGCCTACAGCGTCGATAGCCTGACCCCGCCCGGCCAGCAGGGCGGCAACGCCGCCGGTGTCAAAGCCCCTGCCACCGCGGCAGCCCCGGCCGCAGAGCGCGGCCGTTACGTGGCCATCGCCGGCGATTGCGCCGCCTGCCACACGGACCCACACGGCGGCCAACCCTTTGCCGGCGGCTATGCCCTGCAAACGCCGTTCGGCAAGCTGCTGGCCAGCAACATCACCATGGACAAAGCCACCGGCATCGGTGAATGGACCGAGGCGCAGTTCACCCGCGCGGTACGCGAGGGCAAGGGCCGGCATGGCGAGAACCTCTACCCGGCGATGCCTTACAACGCCTACGTGAAGGTCTCCGACCAAGACATGCACGACCTCTGGGCGTACATGCAAACCGTCGCGCCGGTGCGGCACAAGGTGGTCAGCAACCAGCTGCCGTTCCCGTTCAACATCCGCCTGATGATGTTCGGCTGGAACCTGATGTTCTTCGACAACCGCCCCTTCACGCCGCTGGCCGGCGCCTCCGCCGAGGCCAACCGCGGCGCCTACCTGGTGCAGGGCCTGGGCCACTGCGCCTCGTGCCACACCGCCAAGAACTTCCTGGGTGGGGATTCCAGTGCCTACCTCGAAGGCGGCGAGCTGGACGGCTGGCACGCACCGAACATCACCGCCGACAGCTACCAGGGCATCGGCGGCTGGAGCACCGAGCAGTTGGTGCGCTACCTGAAAACCGGCAGCAACCACGTGGCGGTGGCCTCCGGGCCAATGGCCGAGGCTGTGACCAACTCGACCCAGCACATGACCGAGGCCGACCTGCGCGCCATCGCGGCGTACCTGCAAACCCTGCCGGGCAACCCGGCCGCCAAGCCGGCGCCACTGCCTGCTAGCGACCCGCGGATGCAACAAGGCGCCAATGTGTACTCGGCCAACTGCGCCGCCTGCCACAACAGTGACGGCAAGGGCATCAACGAGCTGGCCTCGAGCCTGGCCGGCAACCCTGGCATTCAGGCGCACAACCCGCAGAGCCTGGTCACCACGGTGCTCGAAGGCGGCCGTGGCGCGGTGACCCTGGCCAACCCCACCAGCGGCGCCATGCCCAGCTTTGCCTGGAAGCTCTCCGACGGGCAGATTGCCGCCGCGCTGACCTATGCGCGCAACAGCTGGGGCAACGCCGCCCCGGCGGTGAGCGCCGAGCAAGTGGCCGAAGCCCGCAAAGCCCGCCAACTGCCGGCGCAACTGAGCGAAGACGGCAGCCAGCGTTAAACCTCGCGCCGCGGTGGGCCCATGCCGCCGCGGCGCTTTTTCCAAGGAACACACCTTCATGCTACGGATTTCTTCCTGCCTGGCCGCCTGCGTGGCCGCGGCGGCCGGCGCCGCCCACGGCGCCGAGGCGCTCTCGGCCCACTCGCCATGGATGAGCGGCGACTGGGGCGGCAGCCGCAGCGCCTGGCTGGCCCAGGGCATCGACCTCAAGCTCGGCTACACCGGCGAAACCTCAACCCTGTTGCGTGGCGGCTACCACAGCCATGACCGCGCCACCCGCTACGCCGATCAGTTCAACCTGGGCGCCGACCTTGACCTGCAAAAGCTGCTGGGCTGGAACGATGCGGCCTTCAGCATCGGCCTGACCAACCGCAACGGCGCGCACAACCTCAACGAGAAAATCAGCGCGCCTGGGGCCAGCGGCATGGGTTCGACCCAGGAGATCCAGGGCCGCGGCAGCGTGACCCGGCTCAGCGAGCTGTGGTTGAGCAAGGGTTGGTTCGGCGATGCGATCAACCTCAAGGCCGGGCGCTTCGCCGTCAGCGATGACTTCGCCATCGAAGACTGCCTGTTCCAAGGCCTGGCCTTTTGCGGCTCGCAGCCGGGCAACTACGTGAACAATATCTACAACGGGCCGATCAGCCAGTGGGCGGCGCGCCTGCGCTATCGCCTGGCACCGGCGCTGTACGCGCAGGTGGGCGCGTTCAACGTCAACCCGTCGAACCTCAACAACGACAACGGCCTGAAGCTGTACAGCCATGGCACCACCGGCACCCTGGTGCCGGTCGAGCTGGTGTGGGCGCCGGCGCTCAACGGCCTGCCGGGGGAATACCGCCTCGGCTATTACCACAGCACCGCGCAAGCGCCCGAGGTGGGCGATGCCGGCAGCGAGCACGACCGCCACGGCGGCTGGGTGGTGGCCAAGCAACAGTTGACCACGGCCGGCGGCAACCGCGCCCGCGGGCTCACGCTGATCGCCAGCGCCACCTTCCAGGACAGCGCCACCACCGCCATCGACCGCTACCAGAAGCTCAGCCTGGTCTATAAAGGCCCGTTCGCCACGCGCCCGGCCGACACCCTGGGCCTGGGCATCGCCCGCATTCACGGCAGCGACCGCTTGCTGGCCGCCGCGCGGGCCAACAACCGCGCCGGCGACCTGCTAGAAGGCGACGCTGGCTACCTGCCCGAGCAACACAGTGAATACGCCGCCGAGCTGAACTACGGCCTCCAGGCCACCGGCTGGCTGAACCTGATGCCTAACCTGCAGTACGTCAAGCGCCCGGATGGCGTGCGCGGCGTGCAGAATGCGCTGGTGCTAGGCCTGCAGGTACAAACCCAGTTCTGACGACAAACGGGCAGCCATCCGCTGGCGCACGCGGTAAGCTGCCCACCGCCGCCCCCTCTCATGCCCCTATCGAACATGCCCCACGCCCTCAAACGCCATGGTTTGCTGCAAGTCGCCGAACTGGCCGGCGTCAGCCTGAGCACCGTCGACCGCGTGCTCAACGAACGCGGCAGTGTTTCCGATGCCAAGCGCCGCAAGGTGTTGGCGGTGGCCCGCGCGTTGGGCGTGCGCCCAGGGCTGCCGTCGCCCATGAGCGGGCCGCTGCGCATCGATGTGCTGCTGGTCGACAGCGCCACCGACCACTTCAAGCGCCTGCAACTGGCACTGGAGCGAGAAGCCCAGCGGCTGCACCCTGGGCTGCTGACCCTGCGCTGCCAGCGCTGGCCGGAAAACGACCCGCAGTTACTGCTCAAGGCCCTGCGCAAGCCGCGCGGCAGCCGCCAAGGGCTGATGCTGGTCGCCCCCGACACCCCCGCGGTGCGCGAGGCCTTGGCGGCGGTGGTGGCCGGTGGCACGCCGACGGTGCTGCTGACCAGCAACCTGAGCGACCTGCCCGGCGCGGTGTATGTTGGCATCGACAACCATGCGGCCGGGCGCTGCGCCGGCGGGCTGCTGAGCCAGAGCACCCACGGCCGCCCAGGCGCGGCGCTGCTGGTGGTCAATTCGCTGCTGTACGATGCGCACCGGCAGCGCGCCAAGGGCTTTATGGAAGTGATGGCGGCCAAGGCCCCGGGCACCCGAATACTCGGCCCGTTGGAGTGCTTCGATAACGACGGCCTGGCCGAGATCGCGGTACAGGCCGCGCTGCAGAACACCGAGCTGGTGGGCATCTACGACACCGGCAGCAGCTCGGCCGGCATCGCCGCCGCGCTGCGCCGCGGCGGCGCGCGGCCAACCTGGGTGGGCCATGAAGCCAACGCCCAGCACGCGGCCTTGCTGCGTGACGGCGCGCTCTCGGTGGTGCTCGACCAAGACCCTGAAGGCCAGGTACAGGCCGGCATCGAGTGGCTGCTGCATCGCCACGGGGTGCTGGAGGTGCCGCCGCTGACCCAGCTTGCGTTGCGTATCGTGATTGAAGAGAACCTGCCGAGCGCAGCGCTGGCGAGCGGGTAGCCGCGCGCGGCGCCGGCACACTCTCGCCTGTTGAGACTGCCGCCGGCCGTGCCCCCTTTACAACGCCCGCGCCAGGCCTTGGGCGAGCTCATCATAAAAACGCTCCACTTCGGCCACGCCGCTGGCGCGCAGGCTGGCATGCACCAGGCCCTTGCCGATATGCAACCACGCTGCCCCACCGGCCGCTTGCAGCGCCGCGACATAGGCGCGGCCGTGGTCGTACAGTGGGTCATATTCCGCGACACCGACCCACGCCGGGGCCAGCCCGCTGAAGCCCGGCGATTCCAGTGGCAGCGCGCGCGGGTCGGCTTTGGCCACGGGGCCGGGCACGTAGCCCTCCAGTGAGGCCAGCAGGCCAGCGGTGGTGAGCATCGGTGCCTGCGCATGCTCCGCCATCGACGGGAACCCCGTGCGGGCGCTGAGCACAGGGTAGGCCAGCGCCTGCAGGGTGGGCTGCGGCTTACCCTGCTGGCGCAGCCAGACACAGAGGCCAGCGGCGAGCGCGCCACCGGCACTGTCTCCCGCCACCGCCAGCCGTTGGCTATCGACCCCTGCCACGTGGCCCGCGCGCATCGAGGCCCAGACCGCCCAGGCATCTTCCAGCGGGGCGGGAAACGGGTGTTCTGGCGCCAGGCGGTAGTCCACCGCGATGATCGCCACCGCTACCCGGCGCATCACGGCAAAGGCGAACCAGTCATGGGTGGTGTGGCTGCCCATGTTCCAGCCGCCACCGTGCAGGTACAACAGCGCCGGCCAGCCCTTGGTCGGTACCGCCCCCGCGGGCCGATACAGCCGTACCTGGCGGCCGGCGAGCTGAACATCCGAGATCGCCACGCCTGGCGGCGGCGCCGGGGTGAAATGCCGGCATGCGCACGCAAAGGCCTGCCGGCGTGCGAGCAGGCTGCTGTCAGTGGGCGCAAAGCGTGCGCTATCGGCGATATAGGCCTGCAAGGCAGGGCAAAGCGAATAGGCAGGCATGGTTGGGCTCCGGCTGGCAAAGCCTTAGCCTAACCGCCCCAGGCGGCGCGCCAAGGGGCTGAACAGCGGCGGCCACCGGTGGATTCTCGCTCTGTGAGACAACCACCCTGGTTGGCGGCACGCGGCGTTTTGCCACAGGCCGCTTTGCCCCTAGAGTCCCTCCACGCCGAGCTCACACCGAGCTGCCCGATACCCCAGCGCCTGGAGAACAACAATGGCCATCCACCAATACGCTGACAGCTACGACAACAGCGCCAACCGCCACGTCGAGGTGAGCGACGCCACCCTCGAGAAGCTCTCGCGCTGCTCCAGCGGCTCGCTCACCACCCAACTGTTCAAACGCGGCTATCGCCAGCCGGCCTTCGTCGGCCTCAAGGCCATGAGCCGCAGCGCCAAGCCGTTCGCCGGGCGCGCCTTCACCATGCGCTTCATTCCCGCCCGCGAAGACATCGACACCTACGGCACCATGACCACCAAGCCCAATGGCGACAACCTGCAATGGCAGGGCGTGGAGCAGATCCAGCGCGGCGACGTGCTGGTGATCGACAGCCGTAACGACCCCGCCGCCGCCTCGGCCGGCAACATCCTGGTGACCCGCCTGCTGGCCCGTGGCGCGGCGGCCATCGTCACCGACGGCGCGCTGCGCGACGGCAGCGAAATCGCCGAGTTGCCGCTGCCGGCCTACGCCCGTGAGATCACCGCCACCACCCGCATCAGCTACCACCACGTGGCCGACCTGCAGGTGCCGATCGGCTGCGCCGGCATTGCGGTGTACCCAGGCGATGTGATCGTCGGCGACGCCGACGGCCTGACCCTGGTGCCCGCGCACCTGGCCGCGGAACTGGCCGAGGTGTGCCTGGAGCAGGACGACATCGAACACTACCTGGCCATGCGCATCGCCGCGGGCGAACCGCTGTGGGGCGTGTACCCGCCCAGCCCGGAAGCGGTCGCGGCGTACAAGGACTGGGTCGCCTCTGGCCGCGCGAACATCCCATCGATCATCGGCAAGGGGGCTTGAACCATGGCTGAGCATAAGCACGCGCAAACCATCCGCCGCTACTTCAAAGCCTGCAACGACGCCGACTACGATGCGCTGGTGAGCTGCTTCACCACCGACGCGGTGCATTACTTCCCCGACGGCCTGCCGGAAATCCCCTGGCGCACAGCAGACACCATCGCCCGCAAATGGCAATGGTGCGTGGCCAACCTCGGCTCGCAGTGGACCATCGAGAAAATCCTCGTCAGCCATGACAGCGACGAAGCGGTGATCGAATGGACCCACTGGAAGAGCAAGCTCGGCACCGCCCTGCGCGGGGACGAGTGGTACATCTTCGACCGCGAGACCGGGCTGATCAAGGAGATCCGCGCCTACTACGCCTCGCCGGCCAAGCAGGACGTGAGCATCAACGAGCTGGTGGCGTTCGACTACCAAGGCCGTGGCTACCACCTGGAACCGGAGGCTTGAGATGAGCGAACACGCACCGATCGACCAGGCCGTGGCGCAGGCCGCCGAAGCCGCACCGCTGTGGGCCCAGGCCAGCATCGAGGTTCGCGCCACGCTGCTGCGCGGCCTGGCCAGTGCCCTGGAGGCCAACAAGGAGGCGCTGATCCCGCTGGCCGATGAAGAAACCCACCTGGGCGCGGTACGCCTCGGTGGAGAGATTGCCCGTACCGCCTACCAACTGCGCGGGTTCGCCGAACACCTGGAACAGGGTGCCGCCCATACCGTGGTGATCGCCGAAGCCATTGCCGGCACGCCACCGGCCGGCCGCCCACCACTGGCCCGCGTGCTGCGCCCCCTGGGCCCGGTGGCGATGTTCTCGGCGAGCAACTTCCCCTTCGCCTTCTCGGTGCTCGGCGGCGATACCGCCTCGGCGCTGGCGGCCGGCTGCCCGGTGGTGGTCAAAGCCCACTCCGGCCACCCGCGGTTGTCCCGGGCCGTGTTCGCCATCGCCGCGGGCGTGCTCGCCGCACAAGGGCTGCCTGAAGGCCTGCTGACACTGGTCGACAAGGCCAGCCGTGGCGCCGGTGGCTACCTGGTGCAGCACCCCCAGATTGCCGCGGTGGCCTTCACCGGTTCCTACCAAGGCGGTACCGCGCTGTGGAAGCTGGCCAACGAGCGCCCACGGCCGATTCCGTTCTTCGGTGAGCTGGGCTCGATCAACCCACTGATCGCCCTGCCCCAGGCACTGGAGCGCGACAGCGCAGCACTGGCACACACCCTGGCCAGCTCCATGACCCTCGGCTGTGGCCAGTTCTGCACCAGCCCGGGCGTGATCGTGTTGCTCGAGGGCAGCGCCAGCGACGGCTTCATCGGCCAACTGCGCGACGCCTTGGCGCCGATCCAACCGCACCCGATGCTGACCGCAGGCATGCGTGACGGCTTCGAGCAGGCCAGCGCCACGGTCGCGGCCAATGCCGCCACACTGCTGGCCAGTGCAGGTAACGCGGCCGCACCTGGCCCGCGGTTGTACGAAGCCAGCGCCGCTGCGTTCATCGCCAAGCCGGCACTGCGCGAAGAGATGTTCGGCCCGGCCGCCTTGATCGTGAAAGCCAAAGGCCTGGGCGAGATCGAGCAGGTACTGGGGGCTATCGGCGGCACCCTGACCACCACGCTTTGGGGCGCCAACGACGACACCCCGGCCAACCGCGCCCTGGTGCGCGCCGCTGAAAACATCAGCGGCCGGGTGTTGTTCGCCGGCGTGCCCACCGGTGTGGCAGTGTGCGCCGCGCAGCAACACGGCGGCCCCTGGCCGAGCTCCACCGCGCCACAAACAACCTCGGTCGGTTACGCGGCGCTCGAGCGCTTCCTGCGCCCGGTCGCCCTGCAAGACGCCCCCGCGTGGGCCCTGCAGCCCTAAGGAGAAACCTCGGATGATGCGCCATATCGTGATGTTCCGCCGCCTGGCCGATGTGCCGGCCAACCCGGAACGGGAGCAACGCCTGGTGCAGGGGATGCACGACCTCCAAGGGCAGATCGACTTTATCCGCGGCTGGCGGGTTGCCGCCAACGAGCTGCAACGGCCGATTTGCTGGGACTACATCCTCGAAGCGGAATTCGACGATGCTACCGCGGTTGAACGCTACCTGCCCCACCCCGCGCACCAGGCGCTGGTGAAGGACCTCAAGCAGTACTTCGAGTGGGTGGCGGTGGACTACACCGCCTGACACCGTTCGGCCCACAACAACAGGCGCGCCCCCAAGAGGGCGCGTGGAGGCATCATGAAGAATAAAAAACCGGTCCGCTGGGCCATCCTGGCCATGCTGTTCACGGCCATGGTCATCAACTACGTGGACCGCGCCGCATTGTCCATCGCCATGCCGTTCATTACCCAGGACTACCACCTCACGCCCTCGGAAAAGGGGCTGATTTTCTCCAGCTTCTTCTTCGGTTACGCACTGTTCTGCTTTGTCGGTGGCTACCTCTCCGACCGCTTCGGGCCCAAGCGCGTGCTCACCGCCTCGATGAGCTTCTGGTCGGTGCTGTGTGGCTGCACCGCGCTGGCGTTCAACTTCTGGTCGTTGCTGATCGTGCGGGCGCTGTTCGGGGTGGGCGAAGGCCCAGTCAGCAGCACCGCGAACAAGGCCATCAACAGCTGGTTCCCGATCACCGAGCGCGCCCGCGCCGTGGGTATCGCCCAGGCCGGTGGGCCACTGGGTGGTGCCCTGGCCGGGCCGATCGTGGGCTTTCTGGCGTTGTGGCTGGGCTGGCGAGTAGCGTTTGTGGTGATCGCGGTGATGGGCCTGGTATGGGCGATTGCCTGGTTCCGCGTAGGTGCCTCTACACCCCGTGAACACCCGGCGGTACAACCCGAGGAACTGGCCGCCATCGACGCCGGCCGCGAGCAACCGGTGCTGGCCACCGACGCGGCACCGCGCACGCCGGTACTGCAGATCATCCTGCAACGCTCAGTGCTGGTGACGGGTATTTCACTGTTTTGCTACAACTACATCCTGTACTTCTTCATGACCTGGTTCCCCAGCTACCTGATCGACGCCAAGGGCATCGACCTGAAGGCCATGAGCATCGTCACTGCCCTGCCGTGGCTGGTCGGCACCGTGGGCTTCGTCGCCGGCGGCGTGCTGATCGATTGGGTGTTCAAACGCACCGGGCGCCGGCTGTTTTCGCGCAAGGTGGTGCTGGTCAGTTGCCTGTTGATCGCCGCCGCCTGCATCGGCATCACCGGCCAGCTCGACAGCGTCACCGCGGTAGTGGCGGTGATGACCGCGGCCATCGGCTTCCTGATGCTCTCGGCGCCGGCCTACTGGTCGTTGATCCAGGACGCCGTGCCAGACCACCAGGTCGGCACCGCGGGCGGTTTCATGCACGGCCTGGCCAACCTCTCGGGCATCATCGCCCCCACCCTGACCGGCGTGATCATCCAGAGCACCGGCACCTTCGCCAGTGGCTTTGCCCTGGCCGGGGTGCTGGGCATCATCGGCGCATTGATCGTCGCGCTGTTCGTGGGCCCGCGTAAGGCCAACGCTGCGTTGGCGACCGCCTGATCCGAACCTCCAAGAGCCTAGTACCATGAATACATTGCTGATCACCGGCGCCGCCGGCATCGTCGGGACCGCCCTGCGGCCCTACCTGCGCCAGCACTATCGCCTGCGCCTGCTCGACCGCCGCCCGGTCGAGGGCCTGGCCGAGGGTGAAACCGCCCTGGTGGGCGACCTCACCGATGCGGCCTTCGTCGAGCAGGCCGTGCACGGCTGCCAGGCGGTGCTGCACTTGGCCTGCGCCCACGGCACCGAGATTGCCTTCACGGCCACGCTAGAGCCCAACTACCATGCGACCCTGTACCTGCTCGAAGCCGCCCAGCGCCACGGCGTGCAGCGCTTCGTGTTCACCAGCAGCCACCATGTGCTCGGCCAGTACCGCACCGACGCCGCGCCGGTGTTCGATGATATGCCACCCGCCCCAGACAGCTACTACGCCCTGAGCAAAGTATTCGGCGAAGCCGCCTGCGCGGCTTGGTCGCTGCGCTACAACCTGGGCACCTGGGTGATCCGCATCGGCAACGCCGACGCCCAGGTCAGCGATGCCCGCCGCCTGCGCCTGTGGACCAGCGCCCGCGACCTGGCGCAGTTGGTGCGCATCGGCCTGGAACACCCCGAGGTGAAGCACGAGGTCGTCTACGGCGTTTCCGATTGCCCGCGGGCGCTATTCAGCAATGCCCGCGCTCGCGCACTGGGCTATCGCCCGCAAGACAACGCCGCCGAGCATCTGGCCCCCGGCTTCCTGAGCTACGAGGCCATGGCGGCGGAAACGTCCGGCCGCGACTACATCGGCGGCGCTTACGCGGGCGCACCACTGGCCCCCTTGCTGGAGCCCAAGGCATGAAGATCAGCAAACTGGACACCTTCATCGTCGAGATCCCCTTCAGCGATGGCGGCAAAGGCCAGGGCATCACGCCCACCACCTGGCACACCCTGGAAAACGTGCTGGTGCGCCTGGAGGATGAACAAGGCAACGTGGGCTGGGGTGAAGGCTTCGGGTACTTCGTGGCCGACGCCACCAAAGCGTTGATCGACCGCCTGATCACCCCACTGTTGGTGGGCCAGGTGGTTGAGGACATCCCGGCCTGGAACCTGCAAACCCAACTGCGCTTGCACCTGTTTGGGCGCTACGGGGTGACGATGTTCGGCATTTCCGGGGTCGATATGGCGCTGTGGGACCTCAAGGCCCGCCGCGCGGGCGTGCCGTTGCACCGGCTGCTCGGCAGCGCCAGCCGCAGCCAGGTGCCGGCCTATGCCAGCCTGGTGCGCTATGGCGATGATGCCGAGGCGCCGGCCATCTGTGAGCACGCCCTGGCGCAAGGCTTCGAGACGATCAAGCTGCACGAAGTCACGCTGAAGGAAGTGGCTGCCTGCCGCCGCGCGGTCGGCCGCGCCACGCCCCTGGCGACCGACCTGAACTGCGCCTGGAGCGTGGCGCAAACCCGTGAGCGCCTGCCCGAACTGGCCGAACTGGGCCTGGCCTGGCTAGAGGAACCGATCTTCCCGCCCGAGGATTACGCGGCGCTGGCGAGCCTGCGTGGCCACGGCGTGCCGCTGTCGGCCGGCGAGAACTGGTGCACCTCGCAGCAGTTCGGCCACGCCCTGAGCCTGGGCGCGGTGGACTCGATCCAACCCAGCGTGACCAAAGTCGGCGGCATCAGCGAGTGCCTGCGCATCGCCGAACTGGCGGCCCAGCACCACACGGTGGTGCTGCCGCACTGCCCATACTTCGGCCCTGGCCTGCTGGCGACCCTGCACCTGGCGGCGGTGCAGCCGGCAGTGCCGATGGTCGAGTACCTCTACGTACAACCCGAAGGCTGGTTATACGACGTGCCCGCGCTTTTGCAGGGCGGTGCGCTGGGCGTGCCCGGCGGTACCGGCCTGGGGCTCGAACTGAACATGCACGTGTTCGAGCGCTTCCGCCGCGCCTGACCCCCACTCTGTTGCTTTCACCGATCCGGCACGCCTCGCGCGTGCCGGCAGGGGGCGTGCGCGCCCGCGGAACCTGGAGCCGCCATGACGATGTTGAAACTGCACAACGAAACCTGGGCCCTTGCCCTGCTGCCGCACTGGGGCGGGCGGGTCGCCTCGCTGCGGGTGGGCGCGCTGGACATCTTCACCCCCGTGCCCAGCGGCGACTTCGACCCGCTTAACTGGCCTCGCGGTGGCGCCTATCCCCTGCTGCCCTACTCCAACCGCCTGCGCGGCGCACGGCTGGCGCACGCGGGGCAGCTGCATGCGCTACCGGTACACCCGGCCGCGGCGCCCCATACGCTGCACGGGGTCAGCCATACCTTGGCCTGGGACGTACTCGAACACAGCGCTGAGCAGGTACTGATCGGCTGCGCCTACCACGGCGAACACTGGCCGTGGCCGGTGCGCTTCGAGCAGCGCTACGTGCTTGCGGGAAACACCCTGAGGCTGAGCCTGGCCTTGACCAATCTGGGTACTACGCCAATGCCCGCAGGCCTGGGCCTGCACCCTTACTTCCAGCGCCATCCAGGTATGGCCGCGCGGTTTTTTGTGGAGAAGGACTGGGACATCGACGAGGACTACCTGCCCACCGGCAGCACCCACACCCTCGATGAGGCCGTGGTGGTGCCCGCTGCTATCGAGCATGAGCTGGCCCTGTACGGGTCCGGCTGGGACGGCAGGTTATTGCTGAGCTACCCCGGCGGGGCGCTGCACGTGGTCGCCAGCCAACCCCTCACCCACTTCGTCGCCTTCGCCCCGGTGGGCGCGCCGTACCTGTGCCTGGAGCCCGTGTCGCACCTGGCCGACGCCTTCAACACCGCTGTGCAGGATTGGCCCGCCCAAGGCACCCAGATCGTCGAGCCCGGAGAAACCCTGGGCGCGCACTTGAGCTTCACCTGGGTACCGCAAAGCGCTGAAACACCGAAATAACGCCACATCACCCGTAAGGACAACAATAACAATGAAACTCCAAAAAACGCTGCCTCTCCTGAGCCTGGGCTTTGCTCCCGTGGCGGCCCACGCAGACTTCATCGATGGCAGCCACGCGGGTTTGACCCTGCGCAACTTCTATTACAACCACGACCTGCGCGACACCAAAGCACCTGCCCAATCGAAAATCGAGGAATGGGCGCAAGGGTTCATCTTCAAGGCGCAATCTGGCTACACCGATACCCCCATCGGGGTGGGCGTGGACGTGTACGCGGGCATGGGCCTGAAGCTGGATTCCTCGCCTTCGCGCAGCGGCAGCGAGCTGCTGCCCGGCTTCACCCATCGCTTGGGGTCTGGCCGTGACAGTGATCCGCGCAGCGCGGACCAGTGGTCCGAAGGGACCGCGGCGCTGAAGTTCAAGTACTCGAAAACCGAGCTGAAGGCCGGTGGGTTGTTCCCGAAGAACCCGTTGGTCTACGCCGGTGACTCGCGGCTACTGCCGCAAACCTTTGAAGGCATGATGCTCGACAGCCAGGAGATCGAGCACTTCACCTTCAGCCTCGGGCAGATGCGCCAGACCAGCTACCGCGCGGCTTCGCACAGTGGCGACATGCAGGTGGGCAACTACCTGAAGGTCGACAGCGACCGCTTCAACTATCTGGGTGGCACCTGGGCGCCGGTACCGAGTTTCTCCTTGGGGCTATGGGGCGGCACCCTGGAAGGCGTGTACACCCAGAAGTTGCTGACCACGACGAAGTGGATAGACCTGGCCGGCTGGCGCTTCTCCGGTACCTTGAACTACACCGACTCCGGGCAGCAAGGCGCGGCCATGGCGGGCAAGCTCGACAGCCGCCTGGCGTCCACCCTCGCCAGTGCCACCTACGGCATGCAGAAATTCACCCTGGGCTACCAGTACAACGCCGGCACCAGCGCCCAGCCTTACCTGCAGGAAACCGACCTGCCAGCGGTGGGCAACGCGATCCAGGTACTGCATTTCGACCGCGCGCAGGAGCGCTCCTGGCAGGCCCGCTACGACCTTGATTTCGCCGGCGTGGGGGTGCCGGGCCTAACGGCGTTTGCCCGTTACGTGCAGGGTGGCAACTTCCAGTACGCCGGCCAGGACGGCAAGGAATGGGAGCGCAATATCGACGTCAGCTACGTGATCCAGAGTGGCCCTTTGCGCGGCGCCAGCGTGCGTTGGCGCAATGTCGAGCTGCAGGGCAATGCCACCGGCCGGCGTGACGAGAACCGGCTGATCGTTGCCTACACCCTGGCGCTGAAGTGACCGCCGGGGCAGGCTGTGCCGTGGTGCTGGGTAAATCGGGGGTTAAAAGCTCTGGTGTTTTTTGGTGGTTTTACCGAGCGCATGACCTGACTGGCCCTTCGCCCGGCACAGCCGGCCTCCCACCATACCTCTGTAAGTACTTGATTTACTAGGCAACACAGAACCCGTGGGAGGCCGGCTGTGCCGGGCGAAGGGCCCTTGAGCCCTCCGCACCCGGCGCGGTTCAGAACGGCCCATGGATGACCGCCGCCGGCGCGCCCTGGCTGGGCGTGGGGGTGCTCATCACCGTGCCGGACCAAGGCGCGGTCTTCAGCGCCTCGCGGCTCACGGCCTGGCGCGCCGAGGTGATGAACAGCGTGGTGGCGTCACTGCCGCCGAAACACAGGTCGGTCGGCGAAGCGACCGGCACGCCGAGCATACGCTCGAGGCTGCCCTCGCGATCGAACTTGACGATGCTCCAGCCACCGGACAACGCCGTCCAGACACTCCCTTCGCGGTCGACCGCCAGGCCACTGAGCTCGCCAGAGCCTTTGGGCAAGGTGGCGAAGCGCTGGACCTGGCCGTTCTGGCGCAAGCGGAACAGCGTCCCGGAGCCCGCCGCCAAGGCAAACAGTTGTGCGCCGCCAGGCTCCCAGCACAGGGCGCTGATGGCCTCGTTGAACTGCCAATGGGCAGCCAGGGTGCCGTCACGGTGCACCTGGCCGACCTTCCACTGCCCACTGCCCATGCGCAACGCCGCCCACAGGTGCCCGGCGGCGTCGGCGCACAGGCAGGCAGGGGTACCAAAACCCCACTGGCCGCGGCTACGCACCTGCCCTTGAGCAACGAACAGGTATTCGTCTTCCAGCGCCAGCAGCACCCCGTCGGGGGTCAACTCCAGGCCCAAGATCGGCTTCTCGGTGCGGATCACCCGCTCGGTCCCGCGGGCGCCATGCCGGTACAGCGCAGGCCCTAGCCGGTCAGCCCAGTACAAGCAGCGTTCGGTGGCGCTCCAGCGCGGGAAGCCGCCCATGAAGGCCCAGGTATCGCTCAGGGGCCGGAGTTCATCCTTGCGCGCCGGCGGCTGGCGCACGCTCAATTGGCTGCCGACCCGTTGCGCCGATGCCACCACCTCTGGCCCGAGCAAGTCGAGCCGCTCGCGGGTCAGCCGGTAAGCCGGCCCGGCGATGCTCAGGGCGCCGCGCACGTGCCCCGCCCCATCGATGATCGGCGCCGCCACGCAGCGAATGCCCAGGCGAATCTCTTCATCGTCGATGCCATAGCCGCGTACCCGGGTCACCTGCAACTCGCTGAGCAAGCGCTCGCGGTCGGTGATGGTGAACGGGGTGAGCGGCTCGAGCACCATTCGGCGCAGCAGCTCGCGGCGTTCGGCCTCGGCCATCACACTGAGGATCGCCTTGCCTTGGCCGGTGCAGTACAGCGGCTTGTTCTGGCCCATCGACGCCGCCGAGCGGTGGCTATGGCCACCGTCGCAGCGCTCCAGCGACAGCACCTGGTCGCCGTCGCGGATGGCCAGGTAGGTGGTTTCGCCAGTGAGGTCACGCAGCGCGCGCAACTCGAAGCTGGCGGCGGCGACCAGGTCTGGTTCGAGCCAGGCGTTGCGGACCAACTCAAGATAGCGAAAGCCAAGCCGGTAGCATTTGCGCGCGGTGTCACGGCGCACCATTCGCCGCTCGACCAATATTCCGAGCAAGCGGTAAAGCGTGGCCCTGGGCAGGTTGAGCTGCGCGGCCAGTTGCTGGCTGTCTACGCCTTCGGGCGCCGTGCCAATGGCTTCGAGCACGTCGATGGCTTTTTCCAGTACAGCGATGCCTTTTTGTTTTTCCATCACGGGGCTCCAGAACGTCCCCCTATCATTAGCAGATATGAGAATTTTCAGCGCCTGAAGCCCGGGGTTTTTGCGCGGCTTGTCTCACCAGATGAGAAAACTCTCCCTCAAGCCAGCACCCCGATCTGCCAGGGGCAGAATTCGTCCTCACCCAGGCCGTTGTCTTCACTCTTGGTTTTTTCACCCGAGGCATGCGCCAGCAAGCGCTGGAAAATCTCCTGGCCCATTTGCTGCACCGTTTTTTCGCCATCAATGATCTGCCCGCAGTTGATGTCCATGTCGTCGCTCATGCGCCGGTACATCGGGGAGTTGCTGGCGAGCTTGAAGGTCGGCGCCGGCAGCGAGCCGAAGCACGAACCACGGCCGGTGGTGAAGGCGATCAGGTTGGCGCCGCCGGCGATCTGCCCGGTCGCCGAGACCGGGTCGTAACCGGGGGTGTCCATGAACACCAGGCCGCGGGCTGTCACCGGGTGGGCGTATTCATACACGCCCATCAGCGGCGCATTGCCGCCCTTCTTGGCGCCGCCGAGGGATTTTTCCAGCACGTTGGCCAGCCCGCCGGCGTTGTTGCCGGGGCTCACGCGGCCGTTGATCTGGGTGTCACGGCCGCGGTTGTACTCCAGCCACCAGTTGATCCGCTCCAGCAGTTTTTGCCCCATCTGCGGGGTGACCGCGCGCGCCGTCAGGGTGTGCTCCACGCCAAAGATCTCCGAGGTTTCCGAGAGGATCGCGGTACCCCCGTGGCGCACGAGAATGTCAACGGCCGCGCCCAGCGCCGGGTTGGCCGAGAGCCCGCTGAAACCGTCCGAGCCACCACACTGCATGCCGATCACCAGGTGCTCGGCGGACACCGGCTCGCGCTTGACCTGGTTGGCCAGCGGCAACATGGCCTCGATCAAGCCGATGCCCTGTTCGGTGGCGGTTTTTACCCCACCGACGTCTTGGATCACCAGTTTTTTCAACAGCGGCCCCTCCTCCAGCCCTTGCTGTTCAAAGAAGCCGTGGATGTTATTGCGCTCGCACCCCAGGGCGATCACCAAGGCGCCGGCGGTGTTCGGGTGCTTGATGTAGCCGCCGAGGGTGCGGCGCAGCAGGTCCATCGGTTCACCGGTCATTTCCATGCCACAGCCGATCTCGTGAACGAACGGCACAACGCCGTCGACAGCGGGGAACGCGGCCAGTTGGCTGGCCTGGAAGTGGTTGGCGATCTTGCGCGCGACGGTGGCGCCACAGTTGCCCACCACGAATACCCCCAGGTAGTTGCGCGTGGCCACGCGGCCATCGGCGCGCACGATGCCTTGAAAGGTCGCGCGCTGTTCGGCCGGCAGCAGGGCCGTGGGCACGTAGTCGAGGCCAAAGCGGTAGTCACGCTCGGTGTCGCCGAAGGCGATGTTGTGGCTGTGCATCCAGGTCCCGGGCGGCAGGTCTTCGCTGGCATAGCCGATGACCGTGTTGTACTTGAGCACCGCTTCGCCCTTGGCGATGAAGCGCGCGGCCAGCTTGTGCCCCAGCGGCACCGGCTGCAGGGTGGTCAGGCCTTCGTGGGCGATGGGGGTGCCTTCAGGCAGCTCGATACGGGCAACGACAACGTTGTCCTGGGCATCGAGGCGGATCACGGGGTTGGGCATCAAGGTCATGGTGTTCTCACGGCGCGGTGGGCGGGCCTGGGGCCCGCCTCGGTTGTTGTCGGTTCAGGGTTACTTGCCGAATTCGGCGCTGGTTTCGGTCCAGCGCAGGGCCTGCTCAGACAAACTGAAGCCCAGGCCTGGGCGGCTGGGCACCCACATGCGGCCTTGCTTGAGCTCCAGGCGCTCGTTGAACAACGGCTCGAGCCACTCGAAGTGCTCCAGCCAAGGCTCCTGCGGGTAGGCCGCGGCCAGGTGCAGGTGGATTTCCATGGCGAAGTGCGGGGCCAGGTTCAGGCCCTTGTAGCTGGCCAGGTTCATGATCTGCAGGAACGGCGTGATACCGCCAACCCGCGGCGCATCCGGCTGGATGAAATCGGCGCCGCGGGCTTCGATCAACTGCGCGTGCTCGGCGAAGCTGGTGAGCATCTCGCCGGTGGCGATGGCGCTGTCCAACGACGCCGCCAGCGCCGCGTGGCCTTCGATGTCCTGGCTGTCCAACGGTTCTTCGATCCAGGTCAGGTCGAACTGCTCCAGCTTGCGGCAGAAACGCTGGGCGGTGACCCGGTCCCATTGCTGGTTGGCGTCGACCATCAGCGGGAAGCCTTCACCCAGGCGCTCGCGTACGGCCTTGACCCGTGCGAAGTCGACCGAGGTGTCGGGCTGGCCGACCTTGATCTTGATCCCGCCGATGCCGCGCTCGCGGGATATATCAACGTTCTCCAGCACCTTCTCGATGGGCGTCGAGAGGTAGCCACCGGAGGTGTTGTAGCACTGCACCGAATCGCGTTGGGCGCCGAGCAGCTTGGCCAGCGGCAGGTTGGCGCGCTTGGCCTTGAGGTCCCACAAGGCGATGTCGAACGGCGCGATGGCTTGGGTGGTCAGGCCGCTGCGGCCCATGGAGGCACCGGCCCACAGCAGCTTGTTGAAGATCCGGGCGATGTCGTTGGGGTCTTCACCCAGCAGCACCGGGGCGATTTCCTTGGCGTGGGCGTACATGCCGGGGCCACCGGCGCGCTTGGAGTAACCGAAACCGATCCCGCGGTGGCCCTCGCGGCTTTGGATTTCAGCAAAGACAAAGGCGATTTCAGTCAGGGGTTTCTGCCGGCCAGTAAGCACCTTGGCATCGCTGATCGGCGCGCCAAGGGGCAGCACGGTGTAAGACACCTTGACCCACTCGATGCTGTCGCGCGAGGCCTCACCCCGTTGCATGGCGGCAATTTTCGGGTCGATGTACACGTTACTTTCGATCATGGCAGTACCCTTCTCATGGTGTGGAAACATACGCCAGGCGCTGAATGCGGCCGACGATGAACAGGTAGGAAAACGCAGCGATCAAGCCGTGGGCGCCCACATACAGCAGCGCGGTCTCGAACGAACCACTGGTGCTGAGCAGGTAGCCAATGACCACCGGGGTGACGATCCCGGCGGTGTTGCCCAGGGCGTTGAACACCCCGCCGGTGAGGCCGATCATCGAGCGTGGCGCGGTGTCGGCGACCACGCTGAACCCCAGGTTGCCAAAGCCCTTGCCGAAGAACGCCAGGCTCATCACGGCGATCACCAGCACCTGGCTGTCCACGTAGTTGCAGGCCATCATGGTCGAGCTGAGCAACACCCCGGTGATGATCGGGGTTTTGCGCGCCACGCTCAGCGAGCCGCTTTTTCTCAGCAGCCAGTCGGAGAAGAACCCGGAGGCGATCGCGCCAATCAGCCCGCACACGGCAGGGATTGAGGCCACCAACCCGGCCTGGAGAATGTCGAAACCGCGCTGCTTGACCAGGTAAATGGGGAACCAGGTCACGTAGAACCAGGTAATGGCACTCACGCAGTACTGGCTGAGGAACATGCCCAAGAGCATCCGCGAGCGAAACAGAAAGCCCAGGCTGGCGAGGGTCGAAGGCGCGTGCGGGTCGCGTGCCTTGTTCAGCGCTTCGAGGTCGACCAGCCCTTCGCCACGGCGGATATAGTCGAGCTCTTCGGGATTGACTTTCGGGTGGCGGATGGGCAGGTAGTAGTTTTTCCACCATACCGTGGCAATCACGAAGCCCAGCAGCCCCATGCTGATGAACACCCACTGCCAGCCAAAGGTGAAGCACAACCACCCCATGAACGGGGTGAACAGCGCCAGCGACACATACTGGGCGCTGTTGAAGATCGCCCCGGCCATACCGCGCTCCGAACTCGGAAACCACGACGCAATCACCCGGGTGGCGCCAGGCCCCACCGGTGTTTCGGTCATGCCAAGGAGGAACCTCAGGCCCAACAGCAGCGGGACCACCATGGCGACGAAATGCACCAAGCCCATGCACAGGGTGAAAAACGACCAGGTGGCGATTGCCAGGGTCATCATGGGTTTGGAGCCGAAGCGGTCAGTCAACCAGCCGGAGGGGATGAGAAAGCACACATAGGCCCAGCTGAAAATCGAGAACAGGTAGCCCATCTCGATGGCGCTGATACCCAGCTCCTTGCCCATGTCGGAACCGGCCACCGAGAGTGCCGCGCGGTCGCCGGAGCTCAGGGCCAACACCAGGGTGATCAAGGCCAGCATCCCGTAGCGATAACGGGTGGCCTTCAAGGCGGATGCGACGGGCGCGGCCTGCCCCATCACCGCCGGCGTGGAAACCGTGGGATCGTTCATTCTGATGCCTCTTTTGTAATTGTAGGCCCCGGTTACAGGGGGCTTTCGGCGGATGACAACGCTGTCAAATGCTAGCGCTGTCAAATAGACTAAGAGGGCCTGATCGCTCAGGGCAAGCGCTGCCCCGCGGGCCAATCCCACAGAGTGGGAAACGGCCGCCGGAGGCTTCGGAAGGCGCCGCCAAGGTGCTGTATCGTCTGGTTTTTCGGAGAGCCTCAATGACCACCCTGGTACCGCCCCACGCCGCGCCCGCCCGCGGCGTTACCCTCGATGACGTTGCCCGCCTGGCGAAGGTGTCGCCGATTACGGTGTCGCGGGTGCTCAATTACCCCGACAAGGTGTCGGCCAAGACCGCCAAGCGCGTGCGCACCGCCATTGCCAAGACCGGCTATGTGCCGAACCTGCTGGCGGGCAGCCTGGTGTCTCGGCGTAGCCGCCTGGTGGTGGTGGTCATCCCTAGCCTGGCCAACCGCGCATTCGTCGAAACCGTCAGGCAACTGGCCTTGGTGTTGGGCGAGGCGGGCTACCAGTTGATGATGTGCCAGATCGAAGGCGGCGCGAAAACCGAAGCGCAACTGCTCGACGGCATCCTCGCCCGCCGCCCCGACGGCTTGGTGCTGACCACCGCCCTGCGCACCGACGCTGCTCGGCAGCGCCTGCTAGGGCTGAGCCTGCCGGTGGTGGAAACCTGGGAACTGCCCGCCGAACCGATCGACTGCGTGGTCGGGCTCTCCCACTTCGATGCCGGCGCGGCCATGGCCGGCTACCTGCTGGGCAAAGGCCACCGGCGTTTTGCGCTGTTGTGCTCCAGCGATGCGCGGGCGGCGCAACGGGTGCTGGGCTGCGAGCAGGCGGTGCAACGCTGCGGCGGTGAGATCGTGGCGCGGTTTCAAGCGGCTTCGCCGGTCAGCGTCGCCGATGGCCGCAATGCACTGGCCGGGCTGCTGGCCTGTGGCAAGCCGTTCGACGCGGTGATCTGTACCATCGACCTGCTCGCCCAAGGGGCCCTGTACGAAGCGCAAGCCCGTGGCCTGCGGGTGCCTGGCGACTTCGCGCTGCTGGGCTTCGGCGACCTGGACTTTGCCGCGCAGATGTATCCCGCGCTTTCAAGCGTGAGCGTCGACGCTGGCAAGATCGGCCAACTGGCGGCCACCATCCTGCTGCAGCGCTTCGAAGGGGCGGCGCGCGGCAGTTGCATTGAGGATGTGGGGTACACGATTGTCGGCAGGGCGAGTGCTTGAGGGTATGAACCGCTGGCGCCGTGGAGGCGTTGGCGTTGCTAGGCCCTGCTGTGAATAAACGCGGGCACAAAAAAGCCGATCGTCTCGATCGGCTTAACTGTCTGAGTGGCCTCAGTAAAATATGGTCGGGACGGAGTGATTCGAACACTCGACCCCTTGCACCCCATGCAAGTGCGCTACCGGGCTGCGCTACGCCCCGACTAGGCGTTTACCACCTGTTCCCGTTAGCAGCGGGAACGGGGTGTAATCTACCCTAACCTTTTGAAATTTGGAAGCTTTCTTTCGGTTTTTTCCCGCAATAAAAAAAGCGCCGCAATTGCGGCGCTTTTTTTCACTTCTTCAGCACGACCAGTACGTCTTCCAGTTCGCTGATCATCTGGCGGATGAGCTGGCGGTACTGGGTGGTGTCGTCTTTGGCCTCATCGCCGGACAAACGCAAGCGCGCGCCGCCGATGGTGAAGCCCTGGTCGTACAGCAGCGCGCGGATCTGGCGGATCATCAGCACGTCTTGCCGCTGATAATAACGCCGGTTCCCGCGCCGCTTGACGGGGTTGAGCTGTGGGAATTCCTGTTCCCAATAGCGCAGCACGTGGGGCTTGACTGCGCACAAGTCGCTGACTTCACCAATGGTGAAGTAGCGCTTGCCAGGTATGGGCGGAAGCTCGTCGTTATGACTTGGTTCCAGCATAGGCTTCTACTCGTGCCTTCAGTTTTTGCCCTGGACGAAACGTGACGACCCGGCGGGCGGTAATCGGGATTTCTTCACCCGTTTTCGGGTTCCGGCCTGGCCGCTGCCGTTTGTCACGCAGGTCGAAATTGCCGAAACCCGACAATTTGACCTGCTCGTTGTCCTCGAGTGCGTGCCTGATCTCTTCAAAGAAGAGCTCGACCAATTCCTTGGCCTCGCGCTTGTTCAGGCCCAGCTCCTCGTAGAGACGTTCTGCCATTTCAGCTTTCGTCAGAGCCCCCATACGTCACTTCCTTAGCGTGGCGTTCAACCTGTGTTCAAGCGAGGTGAGGATGCCTTGGGTGGTACTGTTCACCTCATCGTCATTAAGAGTGCGCGAAGGATGCTGCCAGGTCAAGCCAACGGCGAGGCTTTTTCTATGCGGATCAATGCCTTTACCCTGGTAAACATCAAACAGCTTCAGGTCTGTGAGCCATTCACCGGCATTTTCGCGAATCACCTGCAGTACCGCCTCGGCCGAGGTGGCCTCGTCGCACACCAGGGCGTAGTCGCGGCGCACTTCGGGGAAGCGCGACAATTCGCTGAACACCGGCAGCTTGCCAGGCACCACTTCGCCGAGCAGCAGCTCGAACACGTACACCTGGCGGTCCAGGCCGAGGGCCTTGGTCAGCTCGGGGTGCAGCGCGCCGAGGTAGCCCACCTCGATGCCGTCGCGCTCGATCAGGGCGGTCTGGCCAGGGTGCAGCGCGGGGTGGCTGCCGGGCTTGAAGCTGAACGCGGCGAGCGCGCCAGCGTGGCCCAGTACAGCCTCCACATCGGCTTTGACGTCGAAGAAGTCGAGCTTGTCGCTGCCGTTGGCCCAGGCTTCCGGCAGGCGGCTGCCGCAGGCGACGCCGGCGAGCATCGGCTGTTGCTTGAGCTCATCGAGCTGGCCGACGAAGCGCAGGCCGCTTTCGAACAGGCGCACGCGGGTTTGCTGGCGGTTGAGGTTGTGCTGCAGCGCGCTGACCAGCCCTGGCCACAGCGAGACGCGCATGGCGGCCATGTCCGAGGAGATCGGGTTGGCCAGCAGCAGCGGCTTCACGCCGGGGTTGAATTGCTCGAACAGCTTCGGGTCGATGAAGCTGTAGGTGATCGCTTCCTGATAGCCGCGGGCCACCAGCAGGCGCCGCAACGCCGGCAGTTCGGCTTTGGCCTCGGTGCGCAGCTGTGGCGCCAGGCGCGCTTGCGGGTAACGCACCGGCAGGCGGTTGTAGCCGTACAGGCGCGCCAGCTCTTCGATCAGGTCGACTTCCAGGCTGATGTCGAAGCGGTGGCTTGGCACCTGCACGGTCCACTGCCCTGCCCCGCTGGCGGTCACGCCCAGGCCCAGGCCGGTGAGCAGTTGCTCCACGTCGGCGGCGGGCATCTGCAGGCCGAGCATCTGGTCGATGCGTTCGGCACGCAGGGTGACCGGCTCGACCTTCGGCAGGTGCTCGGCGCTCAGCGCTTCGGTGACCGGGCCGGCTTGGCCGCCGGTGATCTCCAGCAGCAGCGCGGTGGCGCGTTCGATGGCCTCACGGGCGAGGTTGAAGTCGACGCCGCGCTCGAAACGGTGCGAGGCATCGGTGTGCAGGCCATAGGAGCGGGCCTTGCCGGCCACGGACACCGGCTCGAAGAAGGCGCTTTCAAGGAACAGGTCGCGAGTGCCCGCAGCCACGCCGCTGTGCTCGCCGCCCATCACCCCGGCGATGGCCAGCGGCCGCTCGTGGTCGGCGATCACCAGCACGTCGGGGCGCAGGGTGACTTCCTGGCCGTCGAGCAGCACCAGCTTCTCGCCGGCTTCGGCCATGCGTACGCGCACGCCGCCGCGGATTTCACCGAGGTCGAAGGCGTGCATCGGCTGGCCGAGTTCGAGCATCACGTAGTTGGTGATGTCGACCGCGGCGTCGATGCTGCGGATGTCGCTGCGGCGCAGGCGCTCGACCATCCACAACGGGGTGGGGCGCGACAGGTCGACGCCCTTGACCACGCGGCCCAGGTAACGCGGGCAGGCCGCTGGGGCCAGCAACTCGACCGGGCGGGTGTCTTCGAGGGTCGGGGCGACCGGCAGCACTTCGGGGCGGGTCACCGGCACGTTGTACAGCGCGCCCACTTCACGGGCCAAACCAGCCAGCGACAGGCAGTCGCCGCGGTTCGGGGTCAGGCCCAGCTCGATACTGGCGTCGTCGAGGCTCAGGTACTCACGGATGCTCTGGCCCACCGGCGCGTCGGCCGGCAGTTCCATCAGGCCGTCGTTCTCTTCGCTGATCTGCAGCTCGGCGGCCGAGCAGAGCATGCCGTTGGATTCAACGCCGCGCAGCTTGGCCTTCTTGATCTTGAAGTCGCCCGGCAGCTCGGCGCCGATCATCGCGAAGGGGATTTTCAGCCCTGGGCGCACGTTCGGCGCGCCGCACACCACTTGCAGGGTTTCGCTGCCGTTGCTCACCTGGCACACGCGCAGCTTGTCGGCGTCGGGGTGCTGTTCGGTGGCCAGGACTTCGCCCACCACCACGCCGGAGAAGGCGCCAGCGGCCGGGATCACCGCGTCGACTTCCAGGCCGGCCATGGACAGGCGCGCCACCAGTTCTTCGCGGTTCGCTTGCGGGCTTACCCAGCCGCGCAGCCAGTGTTCACTGAATTTCATGCTGTTCTCCTAAAACCTGTTAGCGAAATTGCGCGAGGAAGCGCAAGTCGTTGTCGAAGAACAGGCGTAAGTCGTTCACGCCATAACGCAGCATGGCCAGGCGCTCGGCGCCCATGCCAAAGGCGAAGCCAGAGAATTTCTCCGGGTCGATGCCGCTCATGCGCAGCACGTTCGGGTGCACCATGCCGCAGCCCATCACTTCCAGCCAGCCGGTTTGCTTGCACACGCGGCAGCCCTTGGCGTTGCAGATCACGCAACCGATGTCGACTTCAGCCGACGGCTCGGTGAATGGGAAGAACGATGGGCGGAAGCGCACCGCGAGCTCTTTCTCGAAGAACACCCGCAGGAATTCTTCGATCGTGCCCTTCAGGTCGGCGAAGTTGATGCCTTCGTCGATCAACAGGCCTTCGACCTGGTGGAACATCGGCGAGTGGGTGATATCGGAGTCGCAACGGTACACGCGGCCCGGGCAGACGATACGGATCGGCGGCTGGGTGGTTTCCATGGTGCGCGCCTGCACCGGCGAGGTGTGGGTGCGCAGCAGCATGTTGGCGTTGAAGTAGAAGGTGTCGTGCATCGCCCGCGCCGGGTGGTGGCCGGGGATGTTGAGCGCTTCGAAGTTGTGGTAGTCGTCTTCCACCTCGGGGCCTTCGGCGATGCCGTAGCCGATGTGGGTGAAGAACGATTCGATGCGTTCGAGGGTTCGGGTGATCGGGTGCAGGCCGCCAGTGGTCTGGCCACGGCCCGGCAGGGTCACGTCAATGCGCTCGGCCGCGAGCCGGGCGTTCAGCTCGGCCTGCTCGAAAGCGGTCTTACGAGCGTTGAGGGCGTCTGTGACACGCTCCTTGGCGGCATTGACCAGCGCGCCAACTTTCGGGCGTTCCTCGGCGGGAATGTCGCCCAGGGTTTTCATGACCGAAGTCAGTTCGCCTTTCTTGCCCAGGAATTGAACCCGGATTTGCTCCAGGGTGGCGATGTCTTCAGCACGTTGCACGGCCTCCAAAGCTTGGGAGGCGAGCGCATCCAGGTTTTCCATGTACAGACTCCAGATACGAAAAGGGGAAGAGCTTGAAGGCCCTTCCCCTATTCCAGACGTTCATCAACTGGCACCACCGGTATTGGTGATGCCAGTGATTGCCGGGGACTCAAGCCAGAGCGGCTTTCGCTTTCTCGACAATCGCAGCAAACGCCGCTTTTTCGGTCACTGCCAGGTCGGCCAGAACCTTGCGGTCGATTTCGATGGACGCTTTTTTCAGGCCAGCGATCAGACGGCTGTAAGACAGGCCGTTGGTACGAGCACCAGCGTTGATACGAGCGATCCACAGGGCGCGGAACTGACGCTTCTTCTGGCGACGGTCGCGGTAGGCGTATTGGCCTGCCTTGATGACCGCTTGCTTGGCAACACGGAACACACGCGAACGCGCGCCGTAGTAGCCTTTAGCCAGCTTCAGGATTTTCTTGTGACGCTTACGGGCAATGACGCCACGCTTAACACGAGCCATGAGTTATTTCCTCTATCTTTGACCGAAGGTTCAACGAACGCGCAGCATGCGCTCTACTTTTGCGACGTCAGATGGGTTCATCAGGCTGGACCCACGCAGTTGACGCTTACGCTTGGTAGACATCTTGGTCAGGATGTGGCTCTTGAAAGCGTGCTTGTGCTTGAAGCCGGAAGCGGTTTTCAGGAAACGCTTCGCGGCCCCACTTTTGGTTTTCATCTTTGGCATGTTCGGAACTCCGCATTCATATGGATAAATATAACCGCAAGGCCTGCCGTGCCCTGGAGGTTATTTCTTGCGTTTGGGTGCGATGACCATCAACAGTTGACGCCCTTCCATTTTGGGCTGCTGTTCGACGGAGCCGTATTCGGCGAGGTCGGCTTCGACCCGCTTCAACAGCTCCATGCCCAGCTCCTGGTGAGCCATTTCGCGGCCACGGAACCTCAGAGAGATCTTGGCCTTGTCCCCGCTACTCAGGAAACGTACCAGGTTGCGCAGTTTTACCTGGTAATCCCCTTCTTCCGTCCCTGGACGAAACTTGATTTCTTTGATTTCGATCTGTTTCTGGTTCTTCTTCGCGGCGTTCTGCTGCTTCTTCTTCTCGAAGAGGTGCTTGCCGTAGTCCATCACCCGGCACACGGGCGGGACCGCTTCCGCGGAGATCTCTACCAGGTCCAGCTTCGCTTCTTCAGCGATACGAAGCGCTTCATCAATAGAGACGATGCCAATCTGCTCGCCGTCAGCGCCAATTAACCGAACCTCACGGGCCGAGATATTCTCGTTGATCGGGGCCTTCGGGGCAGTTCGTTTATCCTGTCTCATTTCACGCTTAATAATGATTACTCCAACTCTTGGCGACCACGCCGGGAAACCGCCTGTGCCAGCAGCTCGTGGAATTGCGCGACCGGCAGGGTGCCCAGGTCTTTGCCTTCACGGGTGCGCACGGCGACCGTTTTCGTCTCAACCTCCCGATCCCCTATCACCAGCAGGTACGGAACCTTGAGCAAAGTATGCTCGCGGATTTTAAAGCCAATTTTCTCGTTTCTCAAGTCAGACTTGGCACGGAAGCCGCTTGCGTTCAACGAAGCCTCGACTTCACGGGCAAAATCGGCCTGCGCGTCGGTGATGTTCATCACCACCGCCTGGGTCGGCGCCAGCCACGCCGGGAATGCGCCCTCGTAGTGCTCGATGAGGATCCCGATAAAACGCTCGAACGACCCGAGGATGGCGCGGTGCAGCATCACCGGGTGGCGGCGGTCGTTGTCTTCAGACACATATTCAGCGCCCAGGCGGACCGGGAGGTTGAAGTCGAGCTGGAAGGTACCGCACTGCCACACGCGGCCGAGGCAGTCTTTCAACGAGAATTCGATCTTCGGCCCGTAGAACGCGCCTTCGCCGGGTTGCAGGTCATACGCCAGGCCCGCGGCCTCCAGCGAGGCGGCCAGCGCGGCCTCGGCACGGTCCCACAGTTCGTCGGCGCCGACGCGTTTTTCCGGACGAGTGGACAGCTTCATCTGCACTTCGTCGAAGCCGAAGTCACGGTACACGTCGAGGGTGAGCTTGATGAAGGCCTCAGCCTCGGCCTGCATCTGCTCTTCGGTGCAGAAGATATGGCCGTCGTCTTGCACGAAGCCGCGCACGCGCATGATGCCGTGCAGCGCGCCGGACGGCTCGTTGCGGTGGCAGGCGCCGAATTCGGCCAGGCGCAGCGGCAGCTCGCGGTAGCTCTTCAGGCCCTGGTTGAACACCTGCACGTGGCACGGGCAGTTCATCGGCTTGATGGCGTAGTCGCGGCTTTCGGACTCGGTGGTGAACATGTTGTCGGCGTAGTTGGCCCAGTGGCCAGACTTTTCCCACAGGCTGCGGTCGACGATCTGCGGGGTTTTCACCTCTTGATAGCCGTTCTCGCGCTGCAGTTTACGCATGTACTGCTCGAGCACCTGGTACACCGTCCAGCCGTTGGGGTGCCAGAACACCATGCCCGGGGCTTCTTCCTGGGTGTGGAACAGGCCCAGGCGCTTGCCCAGCTTGCGGTGGTCGCGTTTTTCGGCTTCTTCGATGCGCTGGATGTAGGCAGCCAGCTGCTTTTTATCCGCCCAGGCGGTGCCGTAGACCCGCTGCAGCTGCTCGTTCTTCGAGTCGCCGCGCCAGTAGGCGCCGGACAGCTTGGTCAGCTTGAAGGCCTTGAGAAAGCGCGTGTTCGGCACGTGCGGGCCGCGGCACATGTCTACGTATTCTTCGTGGAAGTACAGGCCCATGGCGGTTTCATCGGGCATGTCTTCGACCAGGCGCAGCTTGTAGTCTTCGCCGCGGCGGCTGAACAGGTCGATGACCTCGGCGCGCGGGGTGACCTTCTTGATGACGTCGTAGTCTTTGTCGATCAGCTCGCGCATGCGCGCTTCGATCGCGGCCATGTCGTCTGGGGTGAAGGGGCGCTCGTAGGCGATGTCGTAATAAAAGCCTTCGTCGATCACCGGGCCGATGACCATCTTCGCCGTGGGGTACAGCTGCTTGACCGCGTGGCCGACCAGGTGCGCGCACGAGTGGCGGATGATCTCTACGCCTTCGGCATCCTTGGGGGTGATGATCTGCAGGCTGGCGTCCTGGGCAATGACGTCGCAGGCGTCGACCAGGTGGCCGTCTACCTTGCCGGCCACGGTGGCCTTGGCCAGGCCCGCGCCGATGCTGGCGGCGACCTCCGCCACGCTGACAGGATGATCGAACGAACGGACGCTGCCGTCCGGAAGGGTAATGTTGGGCATGGCGCTTCCTCTGCCTAGTGGTGACCCCTACCAAAGGTCACGTGGGTTGGGATGAGCCAGTACGCGATCCGGGGGTCGCCCGCCTCACAGTGGCGGGGGCCGCTAGGCCAACCCAGGCCGAACCGATGAACTGGAACAAAAATAAAAGCCCCGGTAACCGCCGGGGCCGAAGATGCTAGCACAGTTATCCGCCAGTGGCCTGTGAACTTGAGCGCCCGCCGCCTTTCGAATGAAGCGAGCCCGCCACCCATCAAGGAGAACACCATGCGCCTGCTCACCCTCGCGGCCGCGTCACTGGCCCTGCTCGTTCCACTGGCCGCCCAGGCGGCCTGGCCACCCAGGGCCAAGGCCCAGTACATGAGCGATTGCGTGGCCACCGCCAAGCAGGACGTCGACTCGACCAAGGCGACCAAGCACTGCACCTGTGGCGCCGACGTGATCGAGAAACAGTTCAGCACCGCTGAGATCCAACAACTGATGAGCACCACCCCGCCACCGACGGTGGAGCTGCGCGACCGCCTCACGGCCGCGGTGCAGGTGTGCAAAGCGTCGTAAACAGATAATTTACGCCCCTGAACATGCTTTTTTCCGCCCAGGCGGTTCCCAAGCACCGTTTTACGTCTATGATGGCCTAGCGCGCTCAGCGGAGCTGAGGCGGCACCACCGAATTTCATGTTTTCTGGAGATACACCCCATGTCCAATCGCCAACAAGGCACCGTTAAATGGTTCAACGATGAGAAGGGCTACGGCTTCATCACCCCGCAAGGCGGCGGCGATGATCTGTTCGTGCACTTCAAGGCGATCGAATCCGACGGTTTCAAAAGCCTGAAAGAAGGCCAGACTGTTTCTTTCGTGGCTGAGAAAGGCCAGAAAGGCATGCAAGCCGCCCAGGTTCGCCCTGAGTAAGGTCTAAAAGCCTTACAAAAAACCCCGCTTCGGCGGGGTTTTTTGTGGGTGGTGGTTGCGTGGCCATATAAAAGGAAAGGCCCTGGCGGTCACACCCCCAGCATCGAGCGCCCCACCGCCTCGGCCACGCGAATGCCATCGACCCCGGCGGAGAGAATCCCCCCGGCATAGCCCGCGCCCTCGCCCGCCGGGTACAACCCCTTCAGGTTCAGGCTTTGCAGGGTTTCATCGCGGGTGATGCGCACCGGCGAGGAGGTACGGGTTTCGATCCCGGTCAGCACTGCGTCGTGCATCGAGTAGCCGCGCAACTGCCGCTCGAACGCCGGCAGCGCCTCGCGGATCGCGTCGATGGCGAAGGCCGGCAGCGAGACCGCCAGGTCAATCAGCTTGACCCCCGGCTTGTAGGACGGCTGCACACTGCCCAGTTCGCTCGACGCCTTGCCGGCGAGGAAGTCGCCCACCAACTGCGCCGGCGCTTCGTAGTTGCTGCCGCCAAGCACGTAGGCGGCCGATTCCAGCTGCTCCTGAAACTCGATACCCGCCAGCGGGTGGCCGGGGTAGTCGCGCTCCGGGTCGATGCCGACCACCAGGCCCGAGTTGGCATTGCGCTCGTTGCGCGAATACTGGCTCATGCCGTTGGTGACCACCCGGTTCGGCTCGCTGGTGGCCGCTACCACGGTGCCGCCGGGGCACATGCAGAAGCTGTAGACCGAACGGCCGTTGCTGGCGTGGTAGACCAGTTTGTAGTCCGCCGCGCCGAGTTTCGGGTGGCCGGCGTACTTGCCCAGGCGGGCCTTGTCGATCACCGTTTGCGGGTGTTCGATACGGAAGCCCACCGAGAACGGCTTGGCCTCCATGAACACGCCGCGGCCGTGGAGCATGCGGAAGGTGTCGCGGGCGCTGTGCCCCAGGGCCAGCACCACGTGGCGCGAACGCAGCTGCTCGCCGTTCTCCAGCACCACGCCTTCGAGTTGCTCGCCTTCGGTCAGCAGGTCGGTGACCTTGTGCTGAAAGCGAATCTCGCCGCCCAGGGCGATGATGTCGGCGCGCATGTGCTCGACCATGCTGGTCAGGCGGAAGGTGCCGATGTGCGGCTTGTTGACGTAGAGGATTTCGTCCGGCGCGCCGGCCTTGACGAACTCTTCGAGAACCTTGCGCCCGTGGTGGTGCGGGTCTTTGATCTGGCTGTAGAGCTTGCCGTCGGAAAAGGTGCCCGCGCCGCCCTCGCCGAACTGCACGTTCGATTCGGGGTTGAGCACGCTTTTGCGCCACAGGCCCCAGGTGTCCTGGGTGCGCTGGCGCACTTCCTTGCCGCGCTCGAGCACGATCGGGCGCAGGCCCATTTGCGCCAGCACCAGCGCGGCGAAAATACCGCAAGGGCCAAAGCCCACCACCAACGGCCGTTCGGCCAGGGGCTGGGCGGCATGGCCGACGAACCTGTAGGTTACATCCGGCGCCGGGCCGACTTTTGCGTCGTCGCCCAGGCGCGCCAGCAACGCGGCTTCGTCGCGCACGGAAAAATCCAGCGTGTAGATGAACAGCATCTCGCTGTTCTTCTTGCGCGCGTCGTAGCTGCGCTTGAACACGGTGAAACCGGTGAGCTCACTGTCGGCCAGCCCCAGGCGCGCCAGCAGCGCGCCGCGCAGGGCGGCTTCGGGGTGATCCAGGGGCAGTTTGAGTTCGGTGATTCGTAGCATGAAAACGTCCAGGGGCCGCCGCGCGGCGAAAGCGAGGGCGCGATTATACGCGCCCGCGCCGGTTACTGCTCGCGCGCGCCGCCCGGGTAACCACAACCGCGCAGTACCTGGTCGCCAATGCGCAGTTCGGCGGAGAGGAAGCTCACCCGCGGCCCGCTCTCGCAGCGCTGTGGCGCCAGCCACAGCTGGATGTGCTGGTGGTTGGCATCACTGGCCAGGCTGACGCCGCCGCCGGGCGCTTGCTCTTCGACATAGGGCACCGCCAGCGGCGGCTGGCCTTCGCGCTCGATCAGCAAGCCCTGGGCATTGGCCCGGGCCACCCAATTCGGGCCGTGGCCATCGGCGTAGAACTGCATCAGCTTGTAGTTTTTGTTCTGGCATTCCTGGCTGGCGCTCTCTACCCGGTTAAGCCCCTGCAGGGCCAACTGGCCGGGCTGGCCCTCCACGCTGTTGCCGTCGAAGCGCCCACGCACGTCGGCGTACAGCGGCTTGCCCAGGCTGGCCAGGGTGGTGGCTTCCTGCAACACGCCAGTGCCGCCCGCGTCGGTAACGATAAACGTGCGCGGCGATTCGCACGGGGTGAACAGCAGGTGCCCGCCCTCAGCGGTGAGGCTGCCTTGCATGCGGCTTTGCCCGCTCAGCGCCTGCGGCGCGGCATCGCCATGGGAAACATCAAGCCATTGGCAACCGCCAAACAACGGCAGCACAGCCGCCAGCAACAGGGGGCGAACGAGGGTCATGCAGCGGCCTCCAGGGAAAAGTGGCGGCCACGGTAGCACAGCGCAAGGTTGTGAACACCCTCACAGCCCACTCGTCAGAATTGGCTCCAATGTGCCATCACGAGGGATATATTCAGGGCTGTTACATCTTCGAATCTTGTCGTATCGAGGTCGCTATGGCTATGGACTGGCTTGGCATTCAATGGGGCGCGGCCCTCCCCGCGCCGGGCTTTGTGTTTCTCGACGCCCAGCACCAACCGGCGCTGGTGGCGTTGGCGTACCTGGTGGCCTGCGCCGGCAGTTACGCCACCCTGGACATCAACGAACGCCTGCACCAGGCCGAGCGCCGCCGTTCGCGCCGGCAGTGGAGCGCCTTGGGCGCCGGGTGCCTGGGCGGCGGCATCTGGGCGATGCACTTCATCAGCATGCTGGCGTTCGAACCGGCGATGGGCGCCCATTACGACCTCGGCATTACCCTGGTGTCGCTGCTGATCGCCGCCATCGCCGGCAGCGCGCTGATGGCCGCGCTGGCGCGCCCGCAATTATCCGCCCTGGCCTACGCCCTGTGCGCGCTGGGCATCGGTGGCGCCATCGCGGCCATGCATTACGTGGGCATGGCCGCGATGCACGCCCACGCCCAGCAACATTACCGGCTTGGGCCGTTCGCCCTGAGCCTGGCCCTGGCGGTGGCCGCCAGCCTGGCCGCGCTGCTGCTGGGCCGCGGCCTGCGCCAGGAGCACGGCCGCTATGGCCGCTGGCTGAAACTGGGCGCCGGCCTGGCGATGGGCGCCGGCATCGTTGGCACCCACTTCACCGGCATGTGGGCGCTGCAACTGGTGGCCCCGGCCCATGCCAGCAGCCAGGCGCACCCCAACGGCAACAGCCTGCAACTGGCCCTGACGGTGGCCTGCATCACCTTGTTGCTATTTATTTGCTGCCTGACCGCCACCCTCTCGGCCAAGCAACTGCAACGCAAAGAGCGCGACCTGCGGAAAATGAACGCCCTGGTCGATGAACTGAACCAGGCCCGCGCCGCGCTGGAATACGCCGCCAGCCACGACACCCTGACCGACCTGCTCAACCGCCGCGGCTTCAACCAGGCCTTCGAGGCAAAACTGGCGCAGCGCAACGGCAAGCACAAGCTGGCGCTGATGTGCCTGGACATCGACCACTTCAAGGCGGTCAACGACCAGCACGGCCATGATGCCGGCGACGCCGCCCTGCGCGCGCTGGCCGATGCCTTGCGCGCCGTGGTGCGCCAGCCAGGCGACCTCGCCGCGCGCCTGGGCGGCGATGAATTCTGCGTGGTGCTGGAGCTGTACACCCGCGAAGAAGCCCTGGCGGTGGCCGAGCGGATCCGCCGCTGCCTGGCCGCGCCACTGGCGCTGGCCGGGTGCACCCTGCAAGTGACCACCAGCATCGGTATCTGCCTGTGCCCAGACCAAGGCAGCACGGCCAGCGAACTGCTCAAACGCGCCGATGTAGCGCTGTACCGCTGCAAAGCCCTGGGGCGGGACACCGCGGTGGTCTATGACGCCACCCCGCCGGCCGCGGCGGTGGCACCGGTGAGCTTTTTGCGGCCAACGCACCAGAACGATGCAAGGCGCTAGCTCACGCCCGGTCCTGGACCAACACCCACGGCGACACCACCACCGCCCACAGTGCCGGCGCGGCTTCGACAAAGCCTTGGGCCCGCGCGCTTGACAGCTTCTCGACGGTGCCGGCGGCCAACCAGGCGGCGACCTTGTCGCGCTGGTCTTCGGCCACCGCCACGGCCACCTCGATCAGATCGAGGCTGGGCGCGACCCACAACAGTGCGCCACGGGCGAAGAACGGTTGCAATGCCTCCCACTCGATGCGCGCGGTTTCGCCGAGCAATTTGGCATAGAGGGTGCTTGTCTGTTCGGTCATCGTGTTCACCGGGCATGAAAAAGGCGCCGATCATACCGGTTGGCGGGCCCCGGAAAAACCCGGTAGCAAAAACCCAAGGGCAGATGGAAACACTGAAAATCCGGGCCCAGGCGCCGGATGAAAGGGCCTGACTGGCACCATTCTATAAGTAACTTTCATCCAGGCGACACCGCTACACCCCTGGCAAGGCACCCTGCTTTCAAGGTAGCAACGCGCACTCTACACTGCGCGATACTCCGAGGGGGTGCCGGGTTTGGTTCGATGGGTAACGCCATCCCCACAAGGGCTGGTGAGGCCCTGTTACCCGGTCCAGCGGCCACCGCCGCACGGACTATAAAAAAATACAACGAGAGTGGAGCACTATGCATAACGCAACCAGGATGACCAAGCTGTTCGCCGCCATGGTACTGGCCGGCGCCGCGAGCTATTCGTTCGCCGCCGACACCATCAAGATCGGCATCGCCGGCCCGAAAACCGGCCCGGTCGCCGAATACGGCACCATGCAGTTCAACGGCGCGAAAATGGCCATCGAGCAGATCAACGCCAAGGGCGGCGTTGCCGGCAAGAAGCTGGAAGCCGTCGAGTACGACGACGCCTGCGACCCGAAACAGGCCGTCGCCGTGGCGAACAAGGTCGTCAATGACGGCGTCAAGTTCGTGGTCGGCCACCTGTGCTCCAGCTCCACCCAGCCTGCGTCCGACGTGTACGAAGACGAAGGCATCATCATGGTCACCCCGGCGGCCACCAGCCCCGACATCACCACCCGTGGCTACAAGCTGGTGTTCCGCACCATCGGCCTGGACAGCGCCCAGGGCCCGGTCGCCGGCAACTGGATCGCCGACCACATCAAGCCCAAGGTCGTGGCGGTGATCCACGACAAACAGCAATACGGCGAAGGCATCGCCACCTCGGTGAAGAAAACCCTCGACGCCAAGGGCGTGAAGGTTGCCGTGTTCGAAGGCATCAACGCCGGCGACAAGGACTTCTCCTCGCTGATCGCCAAGCTCAAGCAGAACAACGTCGACTTCGTCTACTACGGTGGCTACCACCCGGAGCTGGGGCAAATCCTGCGCCAGTCGAAGGAAAAAGGCCTGAACGCCAAGTTCATGGGCCCTGAGGGCGTGGGCAACGACTCGATCTCGCAGATCGCCGGCGAAGCCTCCGAAGGCCTGCTGGTCACCCTGCCGAAGTCGTTTGACTCGGACCCGAAAAACCAGGCCCTGACCGCCGCCTTCAAGGACAAGAAACAAGACCCGAGCGGCCCGTTCGTGTTCCCGTCCTACTCGGCCGTGCAGGTCATCGCCGACGGCATCACCGCGGCCAAGAGCGAAGACACCGCCAAGGTGGCCGATGCCATCCGCGCCGGCAGCTTCGACACCCCGATCGGCAAGCTGGCCTACGACGACAAGGGCGACCTGAAAGACTTCCAGTTCGTCGTTTACGAATGGCACTACGGTAAACCGAAGACCGAGGCGAAGTAATTCGCCGCCAGCCGCCTCCTTGTGGGGCGGCCCACCGTGGGAGGGCAGCGGCGCTGCTCTCCCACGGCTTTTTATAATTACCTGAAAATCTCAAAAAAACCGTTACCCGCGGTTCGCTGGTGGCGTCTACCCGTGGCAACGCGCCAGGGAGGCCGCTAAAGAACGCCCCCGGTTTTTAGGAGCGCGGCACATGCCCGACTTGTTTCACTACCTACAACAGCTGATCAACGGCCTGACCGTTGGCAGCACCTATGCGCTGATCGCCATCGGCTACACGATGGTGTACGGCATTATCGGCATGATCAACTTCGCCCACGGCGAGGTGTACATGATCGGCTCCTACGTGGCCTTCATCGTCCTCGCGGGCCTGGCCATGATGGGCATCCACAGCCTGCCGGTGCTGATGATCGCCGGCTTCGCTGGCGCCATCATCGTCACCAGCGCCTACGGCTACAGCATCGAGCGGGTGGCCTACCGCCCGCTGCGCGGCAGCAACCGGTTGATCCCACTGATCTCGGCGATCGGCATGTCGATCTTCCTGCAGAACGCCGTGCAGTTGTCCCAGGGCTCGGGTAACTGGGCGATCCCCAACCTGCTGCCCGGCAACTTCAGCTTCGGCCCCGGCGGCAACCAGGAAGTACTGGTGTCTTACATGCAGGTGCTGGTGTTCCTGGTCACCCTGGCAACCATGTTCGGCCTGACCCTGTTCATCTCCCGCTCGCGCATGGGCCGCGCCTGCCGCGCCTGCGCCGAAGACATGAAAATGGCCAACCTGCTGGGCATCAACACCAACAGCGTGATCGCCCTGACCTTCGTGATCGGCGCGGCGCTGGCGGCGGTAGCGGCCATGCTGCTGTCGATGCAATACGGCGTGATCAACCCCTATGCGGGGTTCTTGGTGGGCCTGAAGGCCTTTACCTCGGCAGTGCTCGGCGGCATCGGCAGCATCCCCGGCGCCATGCTCGGTGGCCTGGTGCTGGGCGTGGCCGAAGCCTTCGGCGCCGACGTGTTCGGCGACCAGTACAAAGACGTGGTCGCCTTTGGCCTGCTGGTGTTGGTGCTGCTGTTCCGCCCCACCGGCATCCTCGGCCGCCCGGAGGTTGAAAAAGTATGAGCAAGCTGTTTAAACAGGCACTGTTCAGTGCCGCGCTGGTCTGGGCCGTGGCCTACCCGGTGTTTGGCCTGAAGCTGGCCTTCGAAGGCGTGACCCTGCAGGTGCAGGGCGCCGATGCCTCTACCCTGTGGCTGATCGCCGGCTGCTCGCTGCTGCTGTTCCTGCGCGTGCTGTTCGCCGAGCCCATCGCCCGCCTGCGCAAGGGTTCGGGCAAGCCGCTGGTGCCCGCCCAGGTGAGCAACTACCTGACCCTCCCCAGCACCCAGCGCTGGGGCCTGGCGGCGTTGATCGTGGTGGCGTTCATCTGGCCGTTCTTCGGCTCGCGCGGGGCGGTCGACACCGCCACGCTGATCCTCATCTACGTGATGCTCGGCCTGGGCCTGAACATCGTGGTCGGCCTGGCCGGCCTGCTCGACCTCGGCTATGTGGGCTTCTACGCGGTGGGCGCCTACGGTTACGCGCTGCTGTCGCATTACTTCGGCCTGAGCTTCTGGGAGTGCCTGCCGCTGGCCGGCCTGCTCGCCGCGCTGTTCGGCTTCGTGCTGGGCTTCCCGGTGCTACGTTTGCGCGGGGATTACCTGGCCATCGTGACCCTCGGCTTCGGTGAGATCATCCGCATCTTCCTGCGTAACCTTACCGGCATCACCGGCGGCCCCAACGGCATCAGCAACATCGAGAAACCGACCTTCTTCGGCCTCACCCTGGAACGCCGCGCGCCGGATGGCGGGCAAACCTTCCACCAGTTCTTCAACCTCGACTACAACTCCGCCGACAAGGTGGTGTACCTGTACCTGATCGCCCTGCTGCTGGCGCTGGTCGCGCTGTTCGTGATCAACCGCCTGCTGCGCATGCCGATCGGCCGCGCCTGGGAAGCGCTGCGCGAGGATGAAATCGCCTGCCGCGCGCTGGGCCTGAACCCCACCGTGATCAAACTTTCGGCCTTTACTCTGGGCGCCGCCTTCGCCGGTTTCGCCGGCAGCTTCTTCGCCGCCCGCCAGGGGCTGATCACCCCCGAGTCGTTCACCTTCATCGAGTCGGCGATCATCCTCGCCATCGTGGTGCTCGGCGGCATGGGCTCGCAGTTGGGCGTGATCCTGGCGGCGATCGTGATGATCCTGCTGCCCGAGCTGATGCGTGAATTCAGCGACTACCGCATGTTGATGTTCGGCGCCCTGATGGTGCTGATGATGGTCTGGCGCCCACAAGGCTTCTTGCCGATGCAGCGCCCTCACCTGGAGCTGCGCCGATGAGCCAGAAGAATATTCTTGAAGTTTCTGGCCTGGCGATGCGCTTTGGCGGCCTGCTGGCCGTGAACGGCGTGGGGATGGTGGTCAAGGAAAAACAGGTGGTGTCGATGATCGGCCCCAACGGCGCCGGCAAGACCACCGTGTTCAACTGCCTGACCGGCTTCTACCGCCCCACCGCCGGCACCATCGTGCTCGACGGCGAGCAGATCCAGGGCCTGCCCGGCCACGCCATCGCCCGCAAGGGCGTGGTGCGCACCTTCCAGAACGTGCGGCTGTTCAAAGACATGACCGCGGTGGAAAACCTGCTGATCGCCCAGCACCGGCACCTGAACACCAACTTCTTCTCGGGCCTGTTCAAAACCCCGGGCTTTCGCCGCAGCGAGCGCGAGGCGATGGAGTACGCCGAGCATTGGCTGGAGCGGGTTGACCTGAAAGACATGGCCAACCGCCCCGCCGGCACCCTGGCCTATGGCCAGCAGCGCCGGCTGGAAATCGCCCGCTGCATGATGACCCGCCCACGCATCCTGATGCTCGACGAACCCGCCGCCGGCCTCAACCCACGGGAAACCGACGACCTCAAGGCGTTGATCGGCGTGCTGCGCGAGGAATACAACGCCACGGTGTTGTTGATCGAGCACGACATGAAGCTGGTGATGAGCATTTCCGACCACATCGTGGTGATCAACCAGGGCATGCCCCTGGCCGACGGTACGCCCGAACAGGTGCGCGACAACCCCGACGTGATCAAAGCCTACCTGGGGGAAGCCTGATGCTTCAGTTTGAAAATGTTTCCACCTTCTACGGCAAGATCCAGGCGCTGCACAGCGTTAACGTCGAGATCAACCAAGGCGAAATCGTCACCCTGATCGGCGCCAACGGCGCCGGCAAGTCGACCCTGCTGATGACCCTCTGCGGCGCCCCGCGCGCCCATGCCGGCAGCATCCGCTACCTCGGCGAAGAGCTGGTGGGCCAGGAATCGGCGCAGATCATGCGCAAGAGCATCGCCGTGGTGCCCGAAGGCCGCCGGGTGTTCGCCCGCCTGACGGTCGAGGAAAACCTCGCCATGGGTGGGTTCTTCACCGCCAAGGGCGATTACCAGGAGCAGATGGACAAGGTGCTGGCGCTGTTCCCGCGGCTGAAGGAGCGCTTCAACCAGCGTGGCGGCACCATGTCGGGCGGCGAGCAGCAGATGCTCGCCATCGGCCGCGCGCTGATGAGCAAACCCAAGCTACTGCTGCTCGACGAGCCCTCGCTGGGGCTGGCGCCGATCATCATCCAGCAGATCTTCGACATCATCGAGCAACTGCGCCGCGACGGCGTGACGGTGTTCCTGGTCGAGCAGAACGCCAACCAGGCGCTGAAAGTCGCCGACCGCGCCTATGTGCTGGAGAACGGCCGGGTGGTGATGCAAGGGACGGGCGAAGCCTTGCTGACCGACCCCGCGGTGCGGGAGGCATACTTGGGGGGGTGATTCCCCCCCCAGGGCAAGTTTGAAGTGGCAAGCTGCAAGTAAAAGCAACAGCAAAAGCAAAAGCAAAAGCACCAAACGCTCTTGCTCTTGCCTTAACTTGCAGCTTGCAGCTGCCCCCTTGCCCCTGGAAACGGCTTCAATGAAGCCGTTTCCTACACATCAAAGCCGACATCTTCGCCGCATTCGGCCGCTCGACCACGCCTTTCTCGGTCACGATCACGTCGATCAGGTCCGCTGGGGTCACGTCGAACACCGGGTTGAACGCCGCCACCGGCGCGCCCTCCCCCACCAGCTCAGCGCCGTCGCGCGCTTCGAGGACGATGTCTTCGCCGTTTTCGAGGCTCATGTCCAGCGTTGAACTAGGCGCCACCACCATGAAGCGCACGTCGTGGTGCATGGCATTGACCGCCAGCCCGTAGGTGCCAATCTTGTTGGCGACATCACCATTGGCGGCGATGCGGTCGGCGCCGACGATCACCCAGGTCACGCCCTTGGTGCGCATGATGTGCGCCGCCGCCGAGTCGGCGTTGACGGTCACCGGGATGCCGTCTTCGGCCAGTTCCCAGGCGGTCAGCCGCGAGCCCTGCAGCCAGGGCCGGGTTTCATCGGCGTACACCTGTTCCACCAACCCCTCGAGCCAGGCGCCGCGGATCACCCCCAGCGCCGTGCCGAAGCCACCGGTGGCCAGCGCCCCGGCGTTGCAATGGGTGAGCAGCACCTGCGGGTGGCCCTGGCGCTTGCGGATCAAGTCGACCCCCAGTTGGGCCATGGTCAGGTTGGCTTCGCGGTCGCTTTCGTGGATCAACTGCGCTTCGGCGTCGAGCGCGGCGATCACGCCGGCATCGTCGGCCAGGCGTTCGAGGCGCTCGCGCATGCGGTTCAGCGCCCAGAACAGGTTGACCGCGGTGGGCCGGGCAGCGGCGAGCAGGGCGATGTCGGCCGCCACCCCGGCGCGCCACTGGCCGCCAGCGGCCAGCCGCTCACGGGCGGCCAGGGCCACGCCGTAACCGGCGGCAATGCCAATGGCCGGGGCACCGCGGACTACCATGGTGCGGATCGCTTCGGCCACGGCCGCGGCAGAGTCGTAACGCAGCCAGGTTTGCACCTTTGGCAACACGCGCTGATCGAGCAGGAACAACGCGCCGTCGCGCCAATCGATGGCCTTTATCTTTTCGGCAGCCAATAAACGATCGCGCATGCCACACTCCCCGGATACGTACTTCAAAAGCGCCCGATTATACCTGACGCTCGGGTATACTGCGCCCTTGCCCTATTGACTGTAGACGGAAGCACCCCATGCCCGCCCGCCCCGCCCCCCTGGACCTGCTCCTGCTGCCGACCTGGTTGGTGCCGGTGGAGCCTGCCGGGGTGGTGCTGCGGGGCCACGGGCTGGGCGTGAGCGAGGGCCGCATCGCCTGGCTTGGCCCACGCGAGCAAGCGCCCGCGGCCGTCGAGGTGCGTGAGCTGCCTGGCTGCCTGCTCACCCCCGGGCTGGTCAACGCCCACGGCCACGCGGCGATGACCCTGTTCCGCGGCCTGGCCGACGACCTGCCACTGATGACCTGGCTCGAACAGCACATCTGGCCGGCCGAGGCGCGCTGGGTCGACGAAGCGTTCGTTCGCGATGGCACTGACCTGGCCATCGCCGAGCAGCTCAAGGGCGGCATCAGCTGCTTCTCCGACATGTACTTCTACCCCCAGGCCGCCTGCGAGCGCATTCATGCCAGCGGCATTCGCGCCCAGGTGGCGGCGCCGATCATCGACTTCCCGATCCCTGGCGCGGCCACCGCGGACCACGCCCTGAGCCAGGCGGTGGAGCTGTTCGACGCCTACCGCGAGCACCCGCGGCTGAGCATCGCCTTTGGCCCCCACGCGCCTTATACGGTGGGCGACGAAAGCCTCGAAAAGGTCTGCATGCTGGCCAACCAGCTCGACGCCCCGGTGCAGATGCACGTGCACGAAACCGCCGTGGAGGTGCAGCAGGCCCTCGCCGAGCACCAGGAGCGCCCGCTCGCCCGGCTGGCCCGCCTTGGCCTGCTGGGCCCGCGCCTGCAGGCGGTGCACATGACCCAGATCAACGACGACGACCTCGCCCTGTTGGTCGAATACAACGCCAGCGTGGTGCACTGCCCGGAGTCCAACCTCAAGCTCGCCAGTGGCTTTTGCCCGGTCGAGCGGCTATGGCAGGCCGGGGTGAACGTGGCCGTGGGCACCGACGGCGCCGCCAGCAACAACGACCTCGACCTGCTCGGCGAAACCCGTACCGCGGCGCTGCTGGCCAAGGCCGTGGCAGGCTCGGCCACCGCGCTGAATGCCCACCAGGCATTGCGCATGGCCACCTTGAACGGCGCCCGCGCGCTGGGCCTGGCCGAGCACATTGGCTCGCTGGAAGTGGGCAAGGCGGCCGACATCACCGCCTTCGACCTCTCCGGGCTGGCCCAGCAGCCGCTGTACTGCCCGGTGTCGCAACTGATCTACGCCAGCAGCCGCGACTGCGTGCGCCATGTGTGGGTCGAGGGCCGCGCGCTGCTCGAAGAGCGCCAACTGCGCACCCTCGATGAGCCCGCCCTGCTTGCCCGCGCCCAGGCCTGGGACGAGCGTATCGGCGGCGCCGGAAGCCTCTAGTACCACCCGGGCCGAGCCGGGGTGGCTTTACCGTTTTTCACGTTTTTTGAGGAGTTTCAATGAGCAACGTCGACCACGCGGAAATCGCCAAATTCGAAGCCCTGGCCCATCGCTGGTGGGACCGTGAAAGCGAATTCAAGCCGCTGCACGAAATCAACCCGCTGCGGGTCAACTGGATCGACGAGCGCGCCAGCCTGGCCGGCAAACGCGTACTCGACGTAGGCTGCGGCGGCGGCATCCTCAGCGAGGCAATGGCCCAGCGCGGTGCCGAAGTGATGGGCATCGACATGGGCGAAGCACCACTGGCGGTGGCCCAGCTGCACCAGTTGGAGTCCGGCGTGCAGGTGACCTACCGGCAGGTGACCGCCGAAGCCCTGGCCGAAGAAATGCCCGGCCAGTTCGACGTGGTCACCTGCCTCGAAATGCTCGAGCACGTGCCAGACCCTGCCTCGGTGATCCGCGCCTGCTACACGATGGTCAAGCCCGGCGGCCAGGTGTTTTTTTCCACCATCAACCGCAACCCCAAGGCCTACCTGTTCGCCATCATCGGCGCCGAGTACGTGCTGAAGATGCTCCCGCGCGGTACCCATGACTTCAAGAAATTCATCCGCCCTTCCGAGCTGGGCAACTGGAGCCGCGGCGCCGGGCTGGCGGTGAAAGACATGATCGGCCTGACCTACAACCCGCTGACCAAGCACTACAAGCTGGCCAACGACGTCGACGTGAACTACATGATCCAGACCGTGCGCGAGGCCTGACCATGAAACTGCGCGCCGTGCTGTTCGACATGGATGGGACGCTGCTCGACACCGCCCCGGACTTCATCGCCATCTGCCAGGCCATGCTGCAAGCCCGGCAACTGCCAGCGGTTGACCCACAGTGGGTGCGCGATGTGATTTCCGGCGGCGCCCGGGCGATGGTCAGCGCCACCTTTGCGCTGTCACCGGAAGCCGAGGAATTCGAGGCGCTGCGCCTGGAGTTTCTCGAGCGTTACCTCGAAGGCTGCGCGGTGCACACCCGGCCCTTCGACGGCATGGAGCAACTGCTGGCCGACCTCGACCACGCGCGCCTGCCCTGGGGCGTGGTGACCAACAAACCGCTGCGCTTCGCCGAGCCGATCATGCAGCGCCTGGGCCTGGCCGAGCGCTCGAAGGTACTGGTGTGCCCCGACCACGTGGCGCGGGCCAAGCCTGACCCGGAAATGCTCGAACTGGCCTGCCGCCAGCTCGGCCTGCCGCCGGAAAGCGTGCTGTTCGTGGGCGACGACCTGCGCGACATCGAAGCCGGCCTGGCGGCGGGCACCCGCACTGCGGCGGTCAGCTTTGGCTACATTCACCCCCACGACAACCCCAGCCACTGGGGCGCCGACGTGGTGGTGAGCAGCCCCCACGAGCTGCGCCGGGTGCTCGACCACGCCTTGTGCGGGTGCTGAGCATGTTCGCCTACCACGCCCCACCCGGCCTGCTTCAGGGCCGGCGCATTCTGGTCACCGGCGCCAGCCGCGGGATTGGCGCGGCAGCCGCGCTGGCCTACGCCGCCCACGGCGCCCAATTGGTGCTGCTCGGCCGCGACCGCGAAAGCCTGGCGCACACCGCCCAGGCCCTCGCCGCGGCCGGGCATGCCCCGGCCCAGTTGGTCGCGCTGGACCTCGAGCACGCGGAGGCGGCCGACTACACCGCGCTGGCCGCGGAGCTGGGCGGCCACCTCGACGGCCTGCTGCACAACGCCTCCCTGCTCGGCCCGCGGGCGGCGGTAGAACACACCCCGGCCAGTGAATTCGCCCGGGTGATGCAAGTCAATGTGAATGCCACCTTCGCCCTCACCCGCGCGCTGTTGCCCTTGCTGCGCAAAGCGCCCGGCGATGCCTCGGTGGTGTTCACCTCCAGCAGCGTCGGGCGTAAGGGGCGGGCCCACTGGGGGGCCTACGCGGTGTCGAAGTTCGCCACCGAAGGCTTGATGCAAACCCTGGCCGACGAACTGGCCGGCACCCCGCTGCGGGCGAACAGCATCAACCCGGGCGGTACCCGCACGGCGATGCGCGCCGCGGCGTACCCGGATGAAGACCCACAACGGGTGCCGGCACCGGCGCAGATCATGCCGGTGTACTTGTACTTGATGGGGCCCGACAGCGCCGCGGTGAACGGCCAGGCCTTGAACGCGCAGTAACCCTCAGGCCGTGACCGCCTCGGCGCGCGCGCCGGCGGTTTTGTGCTCGAGCTCCATGCAGCGTTCGAGGAACAGGTACATGTAGTCGTAGCTCTTGCAGATCGCCCGCCGCAGCTCAGCCTGCAGGCTGCGCGAGGGCTGCAGGCCAGCCAGGGTGCAGATGATTTCCAACGCTTCCCAGGGGTGCGCGTCGTCGTATTCGGCGTGCAGCGCCAGCCAGCGCATCGCGCGCTTGCGGCCCTCGGCCGGGAAGGCCTCGGCGTAGGTGTCTTGCGAACACACGATGTGCGCCCATTCACCGGTGGCGCCTTCGATGGCGTAGTTGGTGGCGGCCATGCCGATGATCAGGCTGTCTGAGGCGCTGGTGTGCCAGCACCAGTGGCTCAGGGCCATAAGCTCGGGCGCGACCTTCTGCGCTTGCAGGTCTTCGAGGGTTACGCCGTGGGCCTGGGCCCAGTGCACCCAGTAGTCGGCGTGGTTCAGCTCCACGCGGATGTTGCGCATCAGCCAGCGCCGCGCCATGTCTTCGCCTGGGCTGCGGGCGTAGCGGGTTTTGGTGAGGTTCTGCGCCATGTACAGGGAGAATTGCTCCACCACTGGCCAGCCACCGATCAGGTACTGGCGCATGGTGCTGGCACTGAGCGCGTTGTCGCGCAGCTTCTGGTAGAACTCATGGTTGACCACCCGCTGCTTGGCGATACTGCAGTCGCGCACCAGTTGCTGGGCCCATTGTGGGTAGCTGGCGGCTTCCATCAGCGGGCCGGTACGGGTGAAAACGGCTTCGGTTGCTTCGTTCATGGACAACTTCCTTTTGCGTCGTGGGTAAAACCGATCGCGCCAGGGCGGGGGCTCAGCCGAAGGTCCCCGGAACGTGAAGCAACTCGGGCCGGCTACGGGCATCAGCCCTGCGCAGGCTGTCGCAGGTGAACGGTTGGGGGCGTTCGATGAGGTAGCCCTGGGCGTAATCGACTCCGATCTCGACCAGAGCCTGCTCTATCAGGGATGTTTCGACGAATTCGGCGATGGTGCGCTTGCCCATCACGTGGCCAATGTGGTTGATCACCTCCACCATCGCCCGGTTGACCGGGTCGTCGAGCATGTCTTTGACGAAACTGCCGTCGATCTTCAGGAAGTCCACCGGCAGGTGCTTGAGGTACGCGAACGACGACATGCCGGCGCAGAAGTCGTCGAGGGAAAACAGGCAGCCGAGGTCCTTGAGCTCGTTGATGAAGCGGATCGCGCTGCTGAGGTTGGCAATGGCGCTGGTTTCGGTGATTTCAAAGCAGATCAACTGCGGCGGTATCTGGTGATGGGCCAACTGCTCGCGGATGTCGTCGAGCAGGTCGTCGTCGCCAATGCTCGCGCCCGAGAGGTTGATCGCGCACATCGCCAGCGGTTGGGTACCGCCTTCGTCGAGGCATTCGCGCACCACCTTGAACACGTTGTGCACCACCCAGCGGTCGAGCACCGGCATCAGGCCATAGCGCTCGGCGGCGGGGATGAACTGGTTGGGGAGGATCAACCGGCCGTGCTCGTCGCGCAGGCGCAGTAGAATTTCCACGTGCCCACCCTGCCCCGCCGGGCTGGGCAAGCGCGCCAGGCTGGCGATTTCCTGGGCGTACAGGCAGAAGCGGTTTTCTTCCAGGGCGTGGCGCAAGCGCTGCACCCAGGCCATTTCGCCGAAGCGCACGCTCAGTTCGGTGTCGTCTTCGTGGTACACCTGCACCCGGTTGCGGCCCTTCTCCTTGGCCATGTAGCAGGCCAGGTCGGCCGCGCGCAGGGCTCCTTCCAGGGTAGTCGGGGCCTGGGCCAAGTGCACCAGGCCCACGCTCAGGGTGGTCATGAACGGCCGGCCCTTCCAGACGAAGTGCAGGTCTTGCACGGTTTCCCGCAGTTTTTCCGCGATGGCCTCGGCCGCTTGCGGCGCGCAGCGCTCGAGCAGCACGCCGAACTCATCGCCGCCCAGCCGCGCCAGGGTGTCGCCCTCGCGCAGCCCGGCCTGCAACAGCGCGCAGATGTGCCGCAGCAGTTCGTCGCCGGCGGCATGGCCGCAGGTGTCGTTGACCAGCTTGAACTGGTCGAGGTCGAGAAACAGCAAGGTGTGGCGGGTGCTGCCGTCGTTCAGGCCGTTGAGCGCCTGCTCCAGGCGGAACTCGAACTCACGGCGGTTGGCCAGCCCGGTGAGGGCATCATGGGTCGCCTGCCAGGCCAGGTTGGCGATGTACTGGCGCTCTTGGGTCATGTCGTGGAGCACCAGCACCGTGCCACTGACGCGGCCGTCGTGAACGATGGGCGCGCCGCTCAGCGCCACCGACACGGTACTGCCGTCGAGGCGCTGGATGGTCCGGCCGTGGTCACGGCCACCGGTGAGCTGGCCGTTGCGGATGCGCTCGATCAAGGTGTTGGCATCGCGCCCGGCGTTTTCGTCGATCAGGTTGAACAGCGAGGCCAGCGGCAAACCCGTGGCCTGCTCGGCCTTCCAGTGGGTCAGGTGCTCGGCGGCCGGGTTCATGTAGGCGATGCCGCCGTCGACGTCGGTGGCGATCACCCCATCGCCGATCGAGGCCAGCGTGACCTGGGCGCGGTGTTTCTCTTCCTGCAGGGCCTCGGCAAATGCGTGCCGCTGGGCCAGCAGCTTGCGGGTGATCCACAGCGCCAGGCCGATCAACGTCAACGCGGTGAACAGGTTCACGCCGATCAGCAGGCGCAGCAAAAACCGCGAGCCCTCGCCCAGCGCATCGCTGAAGGCCTTGGCCGCGGGGGTAACATCCTCGTTGATCTGCTGGATCTGCGCTTGCCAGCGGGCTACGTCCTGGTCCGTGGCGCTGCCATCGCGCACGCTGCGGTGCATGGTCACGGCCAAGGCATCGAGGCGGGTCAGGTAGCTGTCGCCCACCGTCCACAGGTCGATCGCCTTGGCAAAATAGGAAAAATGCCGGAAGTTCAGGAAGAACCAGATGATGCCGCTGAAATCGTCGGGATGGTTACCACCCTGGCGCAGCCCGTGGCGGGCTTTGTCCAGATCGGGGACCGGTTGGTCCAGTGCCAGGCGCAGGTCGTGGCTGCCCATGGGCACCGCGAAGGCTTGCTGGTACTTGCTGTAAACGCTTTCGTCGCGGCTGCTGGCGTACAGGTTGAGGTAATAGATGGCGTCTTTCTGGCCTTTGGACCAGAGGCTTTCGCCGGCCACATACCCCCGTACCGCCGATAGCGCGTACAGGCTGAACATACCGAGCAACGCCAATAGAAGTACCACGGCGATGAACGGCCAGGCAATAGCAATGAGCCTGGGGCCCTCAAGCGTGCGGTTGAGCTGCTTCATGAAATCCCTTGCACCTAGCGGCTGAACAACGGGCTCGCCCACTTCCCGATGGCGCGCAACGGCGCCATCCACAGGTCACTCGGCCGTATTCGGCAAGTTTCAAAACGAGACTAGCAGAGTGCAATCACTCTGCACGACTATTTTAGAGAGGGGGGCCGGCTGTGGCATAATGCTGTTCACTTAAGCCATTTCACGGCTTCATGGAGCGGAGGAGTCTGTGAGCCCTGCTGATTCCGTGCATGAGCTTCAGGGCCTATCGCCCGGCACAGCCGGCCTCCCACGGGCTCTGTGTTTCCTTGTAGATCAAGTACTTAACCATCCCGTGGGAGGCCGGCTGTGCCGGGCGAGGGGCCGGTAAGCCCAGCGAGAACCTTGAACATCCCCGCCAGCAGCGGCGTCAGGCGTTACGCGCCAACCACGCCTGCAACAGCGGCGCCAAGGCCTCCAGCGGCTGGTAGCCGTTGGTCAACAAGGCCAGTTGGCTGCCGTTCTGCGCCAGCATCGTCGGGAAGCCGGCAATACCAAGGTCGCGCGCCCAGGCGATGTCGGCCTGGGTGGTGGCGGCTTGCGCCGGGTGGTCGAAGGCGTCGGCGAACTCGATGCGCGGGATGCCGCAGGCTTCGGCCAGTTCCGCCAGCACCGCGGCGGCGGTGGTGTCGCGGCCTTCGGCGTAGAAGGCCTGCTGGATGCGCCGCGCCAGCGGCCAGGCGAGGTCTTCGGCCAGGCCGCGGGCGGTGACCACTGCCCGGCAGGCCGGCTCGGTGTCGTAGACAAAACCATCGCCCAGGGCACCTTCGAAGCGGAACGGCTGGCCGCTGGCCTGCTCCACCGCCCGCCAATGCTCGAGGATGTACTGCCGGGTGGTGCTGTCGAGCGCCGCGCCGCCGCTGCGCAGGCCGCCCATCACCAGGTGCCCGCTCACGCCGGCGGCGGCGGCCTGCTCGAACAGCGCCGCGGCCACCGGGGCAAAGCCCCAGCACCAGGAGCACATCGGGTCCATCACATAGAGCAGGCGGCGCATGGCTCAGCCCTCGGCGTTGCGGTAGTTGTAGCCGATAGGATGGGGCTGGTTGCGCGCCTTGGCCAGCTCGATCTGCTTCTGCCGCTCGGTGGCGGCGTGGCGGGTTTTTTCCGGCAGGCTGCCCCAGCAATGCGGGCAACTGATGCCGGGGGTGTAGTGCTCACTGGCGCGGTCTTCGGCGCTGACCGGCGCGCGGCAGGCGTGGCACTGGTCGTAGTCGCCCTCGGTGAGGTCGTGGCGTACGGTCACGCGGTTGTCGAACACGAAGCAGTCGCCCTGCCATTTCGACTCGGCCTGGGGCACTTGCTCAAGGTATTTGAGGATGCCGCCCTTGAGGTGGTACACCTCTTCGAACCCTTCGCCGAGCATGTAGCTGGAGGCTTTTTCGCAGCGGATGCCGCCGGTGCAGAACATCGCCACCTTCTTGTGCCGGCTGGGGTCGAAGTGGGCCTTGATGTACTCGGGGAACTCCCGAAACGTGGTGGTTTTCGGGTCGATCGCGCCCTCGAAGGTGCCAATCGCCACTTCGTAGTCGTTGCGGGTGTCGATCAACAGCACTTCCGGGTCGCTGATCAGCGCGTTCCAGTCTTGTGGCTCAACGTAGGTGCCGACGTTGTGGTTCGGGTCTACCCCGGGCACGCCAAGGGTGACGATTTCTTTCTTCAGCTTGACCTTGGTGCGGTAGAACGGCTGTTCGTCGCAGTAGCTTTCCTTGTGGTCGACATCCGCCAGGCGCGGGTCGAGCTTGAGCCAAGCGAGCAGGCCGTCGATGCCTTCGCGGGTAGCCGACACGGTGCCGTTGATGCCTTCTTCGGCGAGCAGCAGGGTGCCCTTCACGTTGTTGGCGAGCATGGCGTCGAGCAGGGGCTGGCGCAGCGCGGTGTAGTCTTCGAGGGTGACGAACTTGTACATCGCCGCCACAACGATCGGTGCAGGCATGAAGCTTCTCCAGTGGTCACCCGCGCAAGGGGTGGACCGGGTTGAACGTTGAACAGGGTTGGGCGCCTGGGCGCCACAACGCAACACGGCGGCGGATTTTAGCAAACCGCCGCCGTGCTGTATTGCGCCAGGTCAAAGGTTATCGGCGTGATGGCAAAAAACCATAGCCCTCAGGAATGGCCGCCCGCGCACACCGGCGAGGCCGGCGCGCTGCCCACCTGCGCCCACTCCTGGGGGGTGTAGGTGTGCAGCGCCAGGGCGTGGAATTCGCCCATCATTTCGCCGAGGGTGCCGTACACCAACTGGTGGCGCTTGACGCTGGAAAGCCCTTCGAAGCGCTGGCTGACCACCACCGCCTTGTAGTGGGTTTGCTGCCCGCGGCTGTGCATGTGGCTTTCGTCGAACACCTGCAGGTGCTCAGGTTGCAACAGCGCCAGGGTGTGTTCGATGCGGGTCTGCATGGTCATGGTCAGGGCCTTGCGTCAGGTTATTTCTTGGCCGGGGCAGCCGGAGCAGCCGGGGCGGCGGCCGGGGCTGGCGGGGCGATCTCGTTGGTCATGTCTTCGAGCAGCTTGTTCACCACCGGTACCGCCGGCTCGAGCTTCTGCTGGGTCAGCATGGCCGACTGCTGGGTGACTTGCGGCATTTGCTGCAGGACCTTCTGGCCCAGCGGCGACTTGTAGAACTTGACCAGGTCTTTGAGCTCGGCCTCGGTGAAGTTCTCGGTGTACAGCTTGACCAGGTCAGGCTTGACCTTGTTCCAGCCGATGGCCGATTCCAGCGCGGCGTTGGCCTTGGCCTGGTAGCTTTCGAGCAGCGCCTGCTTGGACGCCGGCGCCTTGGCCTGGGCGAAGCGCTGGGCGAACATCTGCTGCACCTGCATGTAGATCGGCGTGCCGAGTTTGTCAGCGTGCACCGTGGTCAGGAAGGCTTCGGCACTGGCGTTGTGGCTGGCCTGGTCGGCGAAAACGGTACCGCTGGCGCATACCAGAACGGCTGCAGTGCAGAGAGCGCGAAGACGAGACATCGGGATTCCTTAGTAGCAGGTAGGGGCAGGGCCCCAGGGGAATGGCATTCTGCGCCTGAAGGCGCGGCCGGCTCAACCCCGCGCGGAGGATTGTCATTTTCGCGGTTGAACCAAGCGGGCGGCGGCGCGGCCTAAGCAGGCTGACACTTCATCACGCGAGGGACAGCCGCATGAGCCGCATCGAAACCGACAGCCTGGGCCAGGTCGAAGTTCCTGAGCACGCCTATTGGGGCGCGCAAACCCAGCGTTCGCTGATCAACTTCGCCATCGGCGAGCAACGCATGCCGCTGCCGGTGGTGCACGCCCTGGCGCTGATCAAAAAAGCCGCGGCGCGGGTCAACGACCGCAACGGCGACCTGCCGGCCGACATCGCCCGGCTGATCGAACAGGCCGCCGACGAGGTGCTCGGCGGCGAGCACGACGAGCAGTTCCCGCTGGTGGTGTGGCAAACCGGCAGCGGCACCCAGAGCAACATGAACGTCAACGAGGTGATCGCCGGCCGCGCCAACGAGCTGGCCGGCCAGGGCCGCGGCGGCAAAAGCCCGGTGCACCCGAACGACCACGTGAACCGCTCGCAAAGCTCGAACGATTGCTTCCCCACCGCGATGCACATCGCTGCCGTGCAGGCGGTGCAAAGCGACCTGCTGCCGGCCATCGCCGAGCTGTCTTCGGGCCTGGCCGAGCTGGCCGCGCGCCACGGCAACCTGGTGAAAACCGGCCGCACGCACATGATGGACGCCACCCCAGTGACCTTCGGCCAGGAAGTCTCGGCCTATGTGGCGCAGCTCGATTACGCCCAGCGCGCCCTGCGCGCGGCCTTGCCGGCGGTGTGCGAACTGGCCCAGGGCGGTACCGCGGTGGGCACCGGGCTGAACGCCCCGCAGGGCTTTGCCGAGGCGGTGGCGGCGGAACTGGCGGCGCTGTCGGGCCTGCCGTTCGTCACCGCGCCGAACAAGTTCGCCGCGCTGGCCGGGCATGAGCCGCTGACCACCCTCGCCGGCGCCTTGAAAACCCTCGCCGTGGCGCTGATGAAGCTGGCCAACGACCTGCGCCTGCTCGGCTCCGGCCCGCGCGCCGGGTTTGCCGAGGTGAAGCTGCCGGCCAACGAGCCGGGCAGCTCGATCATGCCGGGCAAGGTCAACCCCACCCAGTGCGAAGCGCTGTCGATGCTTGCCTGCCAGGTGCTGGGCAACGACGTGGCGATCGGCATGGCCGCCAGCCAGGGCCACTTGCAATTGAACGTGTACAAGCCGGTGATTATCTACAACGTATTGCAGTCTACCCGGCTGCTCGCCGACGGCTGCCGCAACTTCCAGGCCCATTGCATCGCCGGGCTCGAGCCCGACGCCGGGCAGATGGCCGCGCACCTGGAACGCGGGTTGATGCTGGTGACCGCGCTGAACCCGCACATCGGCTACGACAAAGCCGCGCAGATCGCCAAGAAGGCCTATGCCGAAGGGCAAACGCTGCGCGAGGCAGCGCTGGAACTGGGCTTTTTGACCGATGAACAGTTCGACCAGTGGGTGCGCCCGGAAAACATGCTCGAGCCTGGCGCCAAAGGCTGAACCGGCTACTGTTGAAAGCGACTCGACCACAGGAGGCAACATGTTCGGTAAACGTGCACAAGACCCCGCCGAGGCTACGCGTTTTCGGGCGGACCGGATTTCACTGGTCAATGGGCAATTCTTCTTTACCACCCGCGAGCACACCCTCGAAGGGCCCTTCCCCAGCCGCGAAGACGCCGAGCGCGAAAGCCGCGACTACGTGGCGCGGGCGGCCAAGCGCTAGGCCTGAGGGGCGCGGCGCAGCAACCGCCCATCGCGGCCCAGGTGGTAATGGGCGAGGTCTTGCGCCAAATGCAACTGGCCGGAGTAAACACTGGCCGCCTCGGCGGCGATCTCATCGATCGCCGGCCCGCGCCCCGGCTGGGCCTGAAAGCGCGGGCTGAAGTGGGTCAGCACCAGGTTCGGCAGGCCTGCCTCGGCGGCGAAACGCGCCACCTGCAGCGCGCTGCTATGGCCATAGGCCTGCTTGCCGGCGGTCAGCACCGCTTGGGTGTAGGTGGCTTCATGCACCAGCACCTGGGCGCTGAGGCAGGCCTGGGCGAGCAACTCAGGGCGGTCGTTATCGCCGCAGATCACCACCCGCTGGGCCGCGCGCCCGGCCTGCCAGTAATCGGCGGCGCGCAGCGCGCGGCCTTGCCACAGCACCTCGCGGCCATGGGCCAACTCGCCCCACAGCGGCCCGCGGGGGATGCCCTCTTCGGCCAGGCGTTCAAGGTTCAGCCGCGGCTCAGGGTGGCGCTCGGTGAACACATAGGCCCAACTCGGCACCCGGTGCGACAGCTCGGCGGTGCTCACTTGCCATTCGCCAACGGCGCAGGCGCTCAAGCCCTCCACGGCCTCGAACTCAAGCGCGAATGGCAGCCAACTGTGGCTCATTTCGAGCGTCAAGCGCAGCCACGGCCCCAGCGCCGCCGGGCCAACCAACCGCAGCGGGCGTGTGCGCCCGGCCATTCCGGCGCTGCCGAGCAGCCCCGGCAGGCCAAAGCAGTGGTCGCCGTGCACGTGGGTGATGAAGATCGCGTCGAGGTCGCTGAGTGACAGCGGCGAACGCAGCACCTGCTGCTGGGTGCCCTCGCCGCAGTCGACCAGGCACCAGTGCTTGCCCTGGGCGGCCAGCAGCGCGGTGGCCGACACATTGCGGGCGCGGGTGGGGGTGCCGGCACTGGTGCCGAGGAAGATCAGGTCCACTGGGGTTCCTTGGTTTGATGTTGGGGGCCCTTCGTCCGGCACAGCCGGCCTCCCACCAGATTTGTGTAAGCCATTGATTTTGGGCGTAACACAGAACCCGTGGGAGGCCGGCTGTGCCGGGCGATAGGCCCTGCAGCCGGGCTATTTGTCCCGCTTGAACGCCGCTTCGATGGCGTCGTTGAGGGTACGCAACACCTTAACCCGTGCCCAGTGCTTGTCGTTGGCCTCGATCAGCGTCCAGGGGGCGATCTCGGTGCTGGTGCGGTCGACCATGTCGCCCACCGCTTCGCGATAGGCCGGCCATTTTTCGCGGTTGCGCCAGTCGTCTTCGGTGATCTTGTAGCGCTTGAACGGGGTTTTCTCGCGGGCCTTGAAGCGCTCCAGTTGGGTGTGCTGGTCGATGGCCAGCCAGAACTTCACCACGATCACCCCGGCGTCGGTGAGCTGTTCTTCGAAATCGTTGATCTCGCCATACGCGCGCATCCAGTCGCTCTGGCTGCAAAAACCCTCGACCCGCTCCACCAGCACGCGGCCGTACCAGGTGCGGTCGAAGATGGTGAACTGCCCCCGCGGCGGAATCTGCCGCCAGAAGCGCCACAGGTAGGGCTGCACGCGCTCGTCTTCGCTGGGCGCGGCGATCGGCACGATGTGGTACTGGCGTGGGTCGAGCGCGGCGCACACGCGGCGGATGGCGCCGCCCTTGCCGGCCGCGTCGTTGCCTTCGAAGGCCGCGACCAGGGCGTGGCGGCGCATGCGTTTGTCGCGCAGCAGGGTGGCCAGGCGCGCTTGCTCCTCGACCAGCCGCTGCTTGTAGTCGTCTTTGTCCAGGGCGAGGCTGAGGTCCAGGGCGTCGAGCAGGTTGCGTTTATCCAGGCTGGCGCCCAGCGGGGCCATCGCCTGGTGCACGGTTTGCGCCGGCTGCGCCAGGGCGGCGCGCAGCCCTTCGAGGAGGATGTTGCCCACCGCCAGGCTGCGGTAGTTGGCGTCCACGCCCTCGATCACGTGCCAGGGCGCGTAGTCGCGGCTGGTGCGGCGCAGCACGCGCTCGCCGAAGCGCACGAAGCGGTTGTAGGTTTTCGACTGTTGCCAGTCCAGCGGGCTGATGCGCCAGCTGTGCAGGGGGTCGTCTTCAAGCGCCTTGAGGCGTTTTTTCATCTGTTTGCGCGACAGGTGAAACCAGAACTTGAAGATCAACGCGCCTTCGTCGCAAAGCATCTGTTCCAGCCGCTCGGCGTCGTTGATCGCCTGGTCGAGGGCGGCGTCCTTGATCTTGCCGTGCACGCGGTTCTGGATCATCTGGCTGTACCAGTTACCGAAGAACACCCCCATTCGGCCCTTCGCCGGCAGTTGCCGCCAATAGCGCCAGGCCGGCGGGTGGGCGAGCTCTTCGTCGCTGGGGCGGTCGAAGGTGCGCACCTCGATCAGCCGTGGGTCCATCCATTCGTTGAGCAGCTTGACCGTTTCGCCCTTGCCGGCGCCTTCGATGCCGTTGATCAACACGATCACCTGAAAGCGCTGCTGTTGCTTGAGCTCGTACTGCACATCGAGCAGCGCCTCGCGCAGCGCCGGTACTTGCTTGTCGTATTCCCGATCGTCAATCGCGTGGCCGATCTCGGCGGACTCGAACATAAGGCACTCCCTTTCAAACCTGCTTATCTGGACCCCAGCCTGTGGCAAAATACTGCGTTTGCCTGCCGCCGAGCCCACGCCCGTGACCCACCCTACCCCAGCCCACGCCCAGATTCACTGGGATGCCAACGGCCAGCCGGTGTCTGCCGAGTTCGGCGACGTGTATTTCTCGAACCACTCGGGGCTGGACGAAACCCAGCACAATTTCATCCTGCAAAACCAGCTGTGCGAGCGCTGGCAGGTGCTGGCCGACGGCGCCAGCTTCGTGATCGGCGAAACCGGCTTTGGCACCGGGCTGAACTTCCTCTGCGCCTGGCAGCAGTTCGAGGCGCATGCCCCGGCCAGCGCGCGGCTGCACTTCGTCAGCGTTGAAAAGCACCCGCTGAGCGCCGCCGACCTGGCCCAGGCCACGGCCCTGTGGCCTAGCCTGGCGCCCCAGGCGCAGGCCTTGCTGGCCCAGTACCGGGTGCTGCAGCCAGGCTACCAGCGGCTGTGCTTTGCCGGCGGGCGGGTCACCCTGACGCTGTTGATCGGCGATGCGCTGGAGCAGTTCGGCCAGCTCGACGCGGTGGTCGATGCGTGGTTTCTCGACGGCTTCGCGCCGTTGAAAAACCCGGCCATGTGGGCCCCGGAGCTGTTCGCGCAACTGGCGCGGTTGTCGGGCCCGGGCACCACGATCGGCACCTTCTGCTCGGCCGGCGAGGTGCGCCGCGCGCTCAACGGCGCCGGCTTCAAGATGCGCCGGGTGCCGGGCTACGGGCACAAATGGGAGGCCATGCGTGGGGCGTTCATCGGCGTGCCGGCCAGCGCGGCCAGCGGCTGGTACGCGCGCCCGCCGGCGGCGCCGCAACGCCACGCGCTGGTGGTGGGCGCCGGCCTGGCCGGTTGCGCCAGCGCCGCCAGCCTGGCCGCGCGCGGCTGGCGGGTGACCTTGCTCGACCGCGCCGCGGCGCTGGCCCAGGGCGCTTCGGGCAACCCGCAAGGGGTGCTGTACCTGAAGCTCTCAGCCCATGGCACGGCGCTGTCGCGGTTGATCGTCAGCGGCTTTGGTTACACCCGCCGGCTGCTCGAGCAGTTGCAGCCAGGCGAGCACTGGAGCGCCTGCGGGGTGTTGCAGTTGGCCTACGACGAGCCTGAACGCCAGCGCCAGGCCAAGCTGGCCGAGGCCTTCAGCACAGACCTGCTGCAAGCGCTGGGGCGCGAGCAGGCCGAGGCGCGGGCCGGGGTGGCGCTGCCCAGTGGCGGGCTGTACTACCCCGACGCCGGCTGGGTGCACCCGCCGGCGCTGTGCCAATGGCTGGCCGAGCACCCGCTGATCACCTTCGCGCCGCTGCGCGAGGTACTGCGCCTGGAGCACAGCGAGGGCCAGTGGCAGGCGTTCGACGGCGAACGCTGTGTGGGCCAGGCGCCGGTGGTGGTGCTGGCCAACGCCGAAGACGCCGCGCGCCTGGCCGGCCTGCCGCTCAAGCCGATCCGCGGGCAGATCACTCGGCTGCCGGCCAACCCCGCCAGCCAGGCCCTGCGCAGCGTGGTCTGCGCCGACGGCTACGTGGCCCCGCCGCGCTGCGGCGAGCACACCCTGGGCGCCAGTTTTGCCTTCAACACCACCAGCCTGGCGCCGAGCGCCGCCGAGCACGCCGAGAACCTCGAGCGCCTGGCGCAGATCAGCCCGGAGCTGGCCGCCAGCCTGGCCGCGCCCGCCGAAAGCCTGCAGGGCCGGGTGGCGATGCGCTGCACCACGCCGGACTACCTGCCAGTGGTGGGCCCGCTGGCCGAGGCCGACGAGCACGGCCAACCGCGCTGGCGCGAAGGTTTGTACGTGAACAGCGGCCACGGCTCGCGCGGGTTGATCACCGCGCCACTGGCCGGCGAGCTGCTGGCCGCCTGGCTGTGCGCTGAGCCATTACCGCTGCCGTTGGCCGTGGCCCAGGCCTGCCACCCCAACCGTTTCGCCGCCCGCGCCGCGCAGCGCGCGGCCAAGGCCCGCGGCCCTCAGAGCAAGCCCAAGCGGCCAACCTGAAACGCCGCGGCGGTGATGTTGGTGGCACCCAGCCGGCGCATCACCGCTTCCTGATGAAAGCGCACCGTACGCCGGCTGAGGTTAAGCTGCTCAGCGATCTGCTGCGCGGTCAGGCCTTCGACCACCAGGCCCATCACCTCGCGCTGGCGCAAGGTCAGTGGTTCCACGCCTTCATCCACTATCGGCCTGAGCACATGGCCGTGCAGCAACCCGCCGAGCCAGGCCAACTGGCCGGCCATGCCGTGGAGGTCGTGCAGTGGCAGCGCGCGCTCGAAACGCATCACGGTGAACACGCTGAACAGGCTGTCGTCCTCACTGAGGATCAGGCTCACCCCGTCGATGCTCGCCGGGATCACTTCCAACGCTGGCAGTTGCACGCAGCGTTCGAGCTGGGCACGGTCCCAGCGAATGGGCGTATAGGCCACGTGGCTCAAACGCCGCAACGGGCCGAAGATGCCACCCAGGTTGCTTCGCGCCCATTGGTGCCACAGGGGCGGCAGGTTGCTCTGGTAGCGCACGGGCAAGGCCTCGCTGCGCGCGGCGGTATAGAACGACCAATACTCAAACCCCAGGCGCTGGCAATACTCGCCTATAAAGGGCACTGGTAACGGCTCAATCGGTGTTTCGCTATTCAACTGGCCACTCCCCGTCCCTGCCAAATAGCCCGGCGCACCCGTACGGCTGTGCAGGTTCGATAAACCGCGAGCTTACCTCAGCGCCAGCGCGCCGAGCACAGGCGTAAGCAATTTTTCAGCGCGTTACAAAGAAGAAAAATCATCAAATACAAACTGTTACTAAATTTATTTTCATATTGATACATAGTCGTATAGCCACTGCTGTGCGATTTCCACCCCGCCCGGCCCACCGCACATGAACCGGCCTTGCGGCTCTTTTATAACTTTTCGATATAAAACGATCAGTTGTACACCCGGTCCATTCCATGATCCCCAACGGAAAGACCGGTAAGGAAATATGTGCGGAATCAGTGGCGAAATCGCCTTTAATGAAAAGCCCGCGAACCTCGCGGCAATCGAACGTATCACCCACCACATGGCACCCCGTGGCCCCGACGCCTGGGGCTTCCACAGCCAAGGGCCGGTAGCCCTGGGCCATCGGCGGCTGAAAATCATGGACCTGTCCGACGGTTCGGCGCAGCCCATGGTCGACGGCCAGCTCGGGCTGTCGCTGGCCTTCAACGGGGCGATCTACAACTTCCCCGAGCTGCGTGCCGAACTCGAAGCGCTGGGCTATGCGTTTTATTCGGGTGGCGACACCGAGATTCTGCTCAAGGGCTACCACGCCTGGGGTGAAAACCTGCTGCCCAAGCTCAACGGCATGTTCGCCTTCGCCGTGTGGGAGCGCGACCGCAAGCGGCTGTTTCTGGCCCGCGACCGCCTTGGCGTGAAGCCGCTGTACATCAGCCGCAACGCCGAGCGCCTGCGTTTTGCCTCGAGCCTGCCGGCGCTGCTCAAGGGCGGAGACATCGACCCGATGCTCGACCCGGTGGCGCTGAACCACTACTTGAACTTCCACGCCGTGGTGCCGGCCCCGCGCACGCTGTTGGCCAACGTGCAAAAACTGCCGCCGGCCACCTGGATGCGAATCGACGCCGACGGCACCAGCGAACAACACACCTGGTGGACCCTGCCCTACGGGCCGAATGCCGATGAGCAAAACCTCGGCCTGGAAGACTGGGTCGACCGCGTGCTGCAAAGCACCCGCGAGGCGGTGCAGATTCGCCAGCGGGCGGCGGTCGACGTGGGCGTGCTGCTCTCCGGCGGGGTGGACTCCAGCCTACTGGTGGGCCTGCTGCGCGAGGCCGGCGAAGAAAACCTCTCGACCTTCTCCATCGGCTTTGAAGACGCCGGCGGCGAACGTGGCGATGAGTTCCAGTACTCAGACCTGATCGCCCAGCACTACGGCACCCGCCACCACCAACTGCGGATTGCCGAGCACGAAGTGCTGGAGCAACTGCCCGCGGCGTTCCGGGCGATGAGCGAGCCGATGGTCAGCCATGACTGCATTGCCTTTTACTTGCTGTCGCGCGAGGTGAGCAAACACTGCAAGGTGGTGCAAAGCGGCCAGGGCGCCGATGAACTGTTCGCCGGCTACCACTGGTACCCGCAGGTGGATGGCGCCGCCGATGCCTTCGCGGCTTACCGCAGCGCGTTCTTCGACCGTGACTACGCCGACTACGCCGCCACCGTGCAGGCCAACTGGCGCGTGGACCACGACGCCGCCGGCGACTTCGTGCGCAAGCACTTCGCCCAGCCCGGCGCCGAGGCCGCGGTGGACAAAGCCCTGCGCCTGGACAGCACGGTGATGCTGGTCGACGACCCGGTCAAACGGGTCGACAACATGACCATGGCCTGGGGCCTGGAGGCGCGCACGCCGTTCCTCGATTACCGCCTGGTGGAGCTGTCGGCGCGGGTGCCCGCGCGCTTCAAGCTGCCCGACGGCGGCAAGCAGGTGCTCAAGGAAGCGGCGCGGCGGGTGATCCCCAGCGAGGTGATCGACCGCAAGAAAGGCTACTTCCCGGTACCGGGCCTGAAACACCTCGAAGGCGCCACCCTCGGCTGGGTGCGCGACCTGTTGCTCGACCGCAGCCAAGACCGCGGCCTGTTCGATGCGAGCATGCTCGACCGCCTGCTGAGCAACCCGCAAGGCCAACTCACCCCGCTGCGCGGCTCGAAGCTGTGGCAATTGGCGGCACTGAACCTGTGGCTCAGCGAACAAGGACTGTAAGCCCATGAAAGCCCAAGCCAATGCCTTCAACCAGCGCCTGTTGCGCGGCCAGGCCCCCTCTTACGAGCGCCTGCAGGCGCGCCTGGCCGGCGACGGCAGCGACGCCAGCGGCAACCCACGGCCGCTGCATTGCGGCTGGGGCCGCTTGTTGATCGGCCACACTTACGCCGCGCCGCAGGCGCTGGCCCAGGAACTGCTGGCCGAGCAACCCGGCGAGCGCGACATCGCGCTGTACGTGGCGGCGCCCCAACAGGTGCTGGCGCAAGCCCCGCAGCAGTTGTTCCTCGACCCCTCAGACACCCTGCGCCTGTGGTTTTCCGATTACCGCCCGGCGCAGCGGGTGTTTCGCGGCTTCCGCATTCGCCGCGCCTGCACCGAGGGCGACTGGGAGGCGATCAACCGCCTGTACCTCAAGCGCCGCATGCTGGCCGTCGACCCTACCCGGCTAACCCCGCGCCACCAGGGCGGGCCGGTGTATTGGCTGGCTGAGGACGAAGACAGCGGCAGCGTGATCGGCAGCGTGATGGGCCTGAACCACAGCAAGGCCTTTGACGACCCGGACCACGGCAGCAGCCTCTGGTGCCTGGCGGTAGACCCACGCTGCACCCGCCCCGGCGTGGGTGAAGTGCTGGTGCGCCATCTGGTGGAGCACTTCATGAGCCGCGGCCTGGCGTTCATGGACCTCTCGGTGATGCACGACAACCGCCTGGCCAAGAACCTCTACGCCAAGCTGGGGTTTCGCAACCTGCCGACCTTCGCGGTCAAGTGCAAGAACGGCATCAACCAGAAGCTGTTCATGGGCCCCGGCCCCACCGGCGATTACAACCCCTATGCGCGGATCATCATCGATGAAGCCTACCGGCGCGGCATCGAAGTACAGGAAATCGACGCCGAGGCCGGCTTGTTCTCGCTCAACCACGGCGGGCGCCGGGTGCGCTGCCGTGAGTCGCTGAGCGACCTGACCAGCGCCATCAGCGTTGCCCTGTGCCAAGACAAAAGCCTCACCCACAAGGTGCTCGCCGCCGAAGGCGTGCGCTTGCCGGCCCAGCAGTTGGCGGCCAGCGCCGATGACAACGCGGACTTTCTCGAAGAACACGGGCGCATCGTGGTCAAGCCGCTCGACGGTGAACAGGGCCAGGGCGTGGCGGTGGACTTGCGCACCCTCGAAGACGTGCAGCACGCGGTGGAGCAAGCACGGCGCTTCGACAGCCGGGTGCTGCTCGAAAGCTTTCACGAAGGCCATGACCTGCGCATCGTGGTGATCGGCTTCGAGGTGGTCGCCGCGGCGATTCGCCGGCCGGCCCAGGTGGTCGGCGATGGCCAGCGCACCGTGGGTGAGCTGATCGAACTGCAAAGCCGCCGGCGCCAAGCCGCCACCGGCGGTGAAAGCCGCATCCCGCTGGACCGCGAAACCGAACGCACGGTGCAGGCCGCGGGCCTGGAGTACGACACCGTGCTGCCGCGCGGCCAGGTGCTGGCGGTCCGTAAAACCGCCAACCTGCACACCGGCGGTACCCTGGAAGATGTGACCGGTATTCTCCACCCGGTCTTGGCCGATGCCGCCGTGCGCGCTGCCCGCGCGCTGGACATCCCGGTGGTCGGCCTCGACCTGCTGGTGCCGGCCGCCGACCAGCCCGAGTACGTGTTCATCGAAGCCAACGAACGCGTCGGGCTGGCCAACCACGAGCCGCAGCCCACTGCGGAAAAATTCATCGATCTGCTGTTCCCGCACATTCAGCCGGCGCGCTGATGGGCGGGTGCTGTTTCAGGAGGCCTTGATGAGCAAGCCCCTTCCCCAACCCGACATTCATTACCTGCAGCGGGTGCTGCTGGAGATGCTCGCCATCCCCAGCCCCACCGGCTTTACCGACACCATCGTGCGCTACGTGGCCGAGCGCCTCGAAGAATTGGGCATCCCCTACGAGCTGACCCGCCGTGGGACCATCCGCGCCACCGTGAAGGGCCGCAAAAGCTCGCCCGACCGCGCCGTGGCGGTGCACCTGGACACCATCGGCGCCAGCGTGCGGGCGCTGCAGGACAACGGCCGGCTGAGCCTGGCGCCGGTGGGGCATTGGTCCAGCCGCTTCGCCGAGGGCAGCCGGGTCAGTGTGTTCACCGACAACGGCGTGATCCGCGGCAGCGTGCTGCCGTTGATGGCCTCCGGGCACGCCTTCAACACCGCGGTCGACCAACTGCCGGTGAGCTGGGACCACGTTGAGCTGCGCCTCGACGCCTACTGCGCGACCCGCGCCGATTGCGAAAGCCTGGGCATCAACGTGGGTGATTTCGTCGCCTTCGACCCGCTGCCTGAGTTCACCGAAAGCGGCCACATCAGTGCCCGCCACCTCGACGACAAGGCCGGCGTGGCCGCGCTGCTGGCGGCCTTGAAGGCGTTGGTGGATTCCGGCCAAGAGCCGGTGATCGACTGCCACCCGCTGTTCACCATCACCGAAGAAACCGGCTCTGGCGCCGCCGGCGCGCTGCCCTGGGACGTGAGTGAGTTCGTGGGCATCGACATCGCCCCGGTCGCCCCCGGCCAGCATTCCAACGAGCATGCGGTGAGCGTGGCCATGCAGGACTCCAGCGGGCCGTACGACTACCACCTGTCGCGGCACCTGTTGAAGCTCGGCCAGCAGAATGAGCTGCCGGTGCGCCGTGACCTGTTCCGCTATTACTTCAGCGACGCCCACTCGGCGGTCACCGCCGGGCACGACATCCGCACCGCGCTGGTGGCGTTCGGTTGCGACGCCACCCATGGCTACGAGCGCACCCATATCGACAGCCTCACGGCGCTGTCGAAGATGCTCACCGCCTACCTGCTCAGCCCGCCGGTGTTCGCCAGCGATGCCGAGCCGGCCAATGCGTCGCTGAAAAACTTCAGCAAGCAGATCGAGCATGATGCGCAGATGGAGAGCGACACCCGGGTGCCGGCGGTGGACACGTTGCTGGGGCGGTGAGTTTACCGGCCCATCGCCCGGCATAGCCGGCCTCCCACCAGGTCCGTGTTGTCCTTGATTTTCGGGACACTACACAACGGGTGGGAGGCCGGCTGTGCCGGGCGAGAGGCCCTCAACCCCCTACGCCCCCTTGGCGGTATGCTCCACGGCCAGCTTGTAGAAGGTCGCCGCACCGCCCTCGGTGGCATACCCGGTGTTGTCCTGGGTATACACCCCCGCCTTGAAGTACAGCGACTTCGGCGCCCAGCTCGAGTCGACCTTCACGCTCCACTGCATGTTGTAGGCATTGACGATCAGGTTGCCGGCGGGGGTGAGGTGGATGGTGTAGGTGAAGCGGGTGTTCATCGGCACCAGTTGCGCCACGGTGATCACCGTGGGCTCGGCGTCCGGGGTGGTGCGGTATTTCACCACCAGGTTGCCCAGGCGCTTGGCATCTTTGTACTGGTACTCCAGCTTGAGCATCGGCTCGGTGCTGCCGTAGGTGTGGATTTGCCCGATCACGATCTTGCCGGTAGACGGCACCTGGTTCACCGCCACGGCAGCGCGGAGCATGTTGTCGGCGTCGGCGTAACGCCAGTTGTTCACGCTGCCGTCGGCCTTGGTTTCGCGCAGTTCAGTGCGTGGGTACTTGGCGTTGTCGGTGGTGCTGCCGGTCACTGGCGCCCAGAAGAACAGCGTGTCGCCGGATTTGAAATAGCCATCGGCGTAGCCCCGGGCCAGCGCGGGGGTGGCGATGGTGGTGGCGGGTACGCCAACGGGGATGCTCAGGTTCCAGGTGTCGAGTGCGATCATGGCGGGGGCTCCGAGAGTGTTGGCCGCGGGCTTCGCGGCGAGGACACTGTTGTTATCGGATAAGGTCGTACAACCTTGACAACAGTTTGGCGCCAGATAACCGTCAACTCGCTATACTGGCCATAACTTGGCCACTATTGCGCCAACCTGCTGCGGGGCTCCCTCCTCACGCCCAAGCCAGAGCCTTCGCCCGTTCCGCCATCGCAGCGCCTGCCGGCTTTTTGGCAGCAACCCGGCCAAGCGCTGAAAAAAACCTGAAGGCCGCGGCGTTTTAGCCGACCAACGGCAGCGCCGCGAGACATCCTTCGCGCGCGCAGCCCATAATGGCCACCCCAGAGCCCTCGAGGACCCCGCCCGTGACCGTTGCGGTAGCCATCTTGCCGATCTTCCTGTTGATCCTGCTGGGTTACGGCCTGGGCCGCCGCGGGGTATTGCACCCGGCAGCGAACAAGGCGCTGGCGTTCATCGCCTTCAACCTGTTCATGCCGATGGTGCTGTTCACCGGCATGGCCAGCGCGCCCCTGCGCGGCGGCCTTGACCTCAAGGTGCTGGCGGCGTTTTTCATCCCGGCGCTGTTGATTTTCGCCGGGGTCAACCTGGTGGCCCACCGCGCCGCCGGGCACCCTACCCCGTTCGGCCTGACCGCCGCCTTCGGCAATAACGCCCTGCTCGGCATCCCGCTGGTGGCCGGGGTGTTCGGCCCGCCCGGGCTAGTGCTGTTGTTCACCGTACTGGCGGTGCACAGCCTGCTGCTGTTCACCTTCCAAAGCCTGTACAACAGCCTGGCCGGCAGCGAGCCGTTCCGCCCGCAAACCCTGGTGAAAAGCCTGGCCAACCCGATGATCATCGGGCTGCTTTGCGGGGTGCTGCTGAACCTCTCCGGGCTGCACCTGCCCGGCCCGCTCGAGCACCTCGCGCAGTGGCTGGCCCAGGCCGCGCTGCCGTGCGCGCTGCTGGTGCTGGGGGCGAACCTGGCGGGCTTTACCCTCAGCCCCAGCCGCGAGGCCCTGGGCATCACCTTCGCCAAGCTGCTGGTGATGCCGGCGCTGGTGCTGCTGGCGTGCAAACTGCTGGGGCTGGCAGGCCTGGCGACAGGCGTGCTGGTGCTGATGGGGGCCAACCCGTGCGGGGTGAATACCCTGGGGTTTTCGCGCACGGTGCAAGACACACAGAAGGCCAGTTCGGCGATTTGCCTGACCACGGTGTTGTCGGCGGCGACCTTGCCGGGGTGGATGGCGCTGGTGCAGTGGTGTGTGGGCTGAGGCCTCAGGCCAACTGCTGGCGAATCACCTTTTGCAGCTCGTCGAGGTCGAACGGCTTGGCCAGGATCGGCGCGCGGTGGGCGATCGGGTGGGCGCTGTCGCGGATCTCGGCGGGGTAGCCGCTGATGAAGATCACTTTCAGGTCTGGGCGCAGCTTGACCGCCGGCTCGGCGATGTCGACGCCGGAAATCCCGCCGGGCAGGCGAAAATCGGTGACCATCAGGTCCAGGTGCGGTTTGGTCGCGAGGATCTCGAAAGCCTGGGTGCCGTTTTCGGCTTGCAGTACGTGGTACCCCTCGCTGAACAGGTAGTCGGTCAGAACCCGCAGGATTACCGGTTCGTCCTCGACCACCAGGACCACGTCTTGTGCATCTCCACTCATGGTGTTGCCTATGTGCTGTCTATCGGGCTGCCCATGTGACCATGGGCAGTGTCAGAGGTTGCGCGCCAGTGGCAGGAGCACACTGAACAGCGCGCCCTCGCCGGGCTCGCTGTGCACCTCGATGCGGCCGCCGTGGGCACTGACGATCTGCTCGGAGATGTACAAACCCAGGCCTAGCCCGGCCGCGCTGCTGCGCGATGATACCCGTTCGAACTGGCCAAAGATGCGTTTCTGGTCGTCTTTTCCGATGCCGATGCCGTAATCGCGCACATCGATGCGGGCACAGCCCTCGTCCAGCCGCGCGGCCACCTCGATCGGGCTCTTGCCGCCGTAGCGCAAGGCGTTGGTGAGCAGGTTGGCGACCACCTGCTCGATGCGGAACTCATCCCACTCGCCCACCAGCGGCTGGCTGCATTCATAGCGGATCTGCGCCCCGGCATCCTGCACCTGAGGGGTAAAGCGCTCGACCGCGTTGCCCACCAGTTGGCCAAGGTCGACCGTGGTCGGGCGGATCGACAACTTGCCGGTGCGGATCCGCGACACGTCGAGCATGTCTTCGATCAGGCGGATCAGGCTCTGGATCTGCCGTTCGTCGCGGCCGACCATGGCTTGCATCTTGTCGAGGGTAAAGGCCTCGGCGTTGCCCTTGGCCAGGTGCAGCTTGCGCAGTTGGGTTTCGAGGATCAGCCCGTTGAGTGGGGTGCGCACTTCGTGCGACACGATCGACATGAAGTCGTCGCGCATGCGCACCGCGTGCTCAAGCTCGGCCTGCGCCACCTGCAGCCGGCGCACGAGAACTTCCTGCTCATGGCGGCTGCGCTCCAGCGCTTCAAGCTGTTCCTTGAGGGTTTTGCGCTGGCGGTAGAGGTCAACGAACACATTGACCTTGCTCTTCACCGCGAGGGTATCCAGCGGCTTTTGCAGGAAGTCCACCGCGCCGCTTTCGTAGCCGTGGAAGGCGTAGTTCATCTCGCGCCCGGCGGCGCTGACGAACACGATCGGGATGTGCTTGGTTTTTTCCGTGCTGCGCATCAGCTCGGCCAGCTCGAAGCCGTTCATGCCGGGCATCTGCACATCGAGGATGGCCAGGGCGAACTCATGCTGCAGCAGCAGCGACAGCGCTTCGTCGGCCGAGCGCGCCTGGTACACCGCGCGGTCGTCCTGGCGGATCAACGCCGCCAGGGCGAGCAGGTTTTCCGGCAGGTCGTCGACGATCAACAGCTTGGCGTGAAGGGGGCTTAGCATCGTGGTCATTCCAGTGTGGCCAAAACAGCGGCCAGGCCCTCAAGGGGCAAAAGGTGGTCCGGTTGCATCAGTGCCAGGGCGGCTTCGGGCATCACCGCGATGCGCGCCTGGGTGGGGTCTTGTACGAGGGTGAGGCCGCCGCATTGCTGGATGCGCGCCAGGCCAAGGGCGCCGTCTTCGTTGGCGCCGGTCAGGAGCATGCCGACCAACGCCGGGCCATAGGCATCGGCGGCGGATTCGAACAGCACATCGATCGACGGCCGGGAAAAATGCACGCGGTCTTCCTGGCTCAACGAGAAGGTGTGGTCGCTTTCCACCGACAGGTGGTAGCGCGGCCCGGCCACGTAGATCATGCCGCGCTCGATCGGGGCTTTGTCCTGGCCTTCGCGCACCGGCCGGCGCAGGCGCCGCTCGAACACTTCAGCGAGGTGGCTGTGGCGGTCGTCAGGCAGGTGCAGCACAGTGATGATCGGCACGCTGAAGGCCGCCGGCAAGGCGCCAAACAGCGTGAGCAGCGCTTCGACGCCGCCGGCCGAGGCACCGACCACCACCGCCTGGTAGCCGCTCATAGCTTGCGGTAGATCCGCTCAGGCTTGGCGAGGGTCTCGAAGGCCCCGCTGTAGGCGGAGAAATCAAGGGTTTCCTTGCTGCCGAGCATCAGGAAGCCGCGGTGCGACAGCGACTCGTGAAACAAGCCGAAAGCGCGATCCTGCAGGGCTTTGTTGAAGTAGATGAGCACGTTGCGGCACGACACCAGTTGGGTCTCGGAAAACACACTGTCGGTGGCCAGGCTGTGGTCGGCGAAGGTCACGTTGCGGCGCAGGCGGCTGTCCATGATCGCGTGGTCATAGCCGGCGGTGTAGTAGTCACTGAAGGCGCGCGCACCGCCGGCGCGTTGGTAGTTGAGGGTATAGGCGCGCATGTTGTCCAAAGAATAGATGCCCTGGCGGGCGCGTTCCAGCGACTGCGGGTTGATGTCGGTGGCGTAGATCATGGTGCGTTCGAGCAGGCCCTCCTCCAGCAGCAGGATGGCCATCGAGTACACCTCTTCGCCAGTGCTGCAGCCGGCGATCCACACTTTCAGCGAGGGGTAGGTCTTGAGCAGCGGCACCACTTCGCGGCGCAGCACCAGAAAATGCTCCGGGTCGCGAAACATCTCGCTGACCGGGATCGTCAGGTACTGCAGCAGCTCCATAAACTGCGCCGGCTCGTGCAGCACCCGCTCTTGCAAGGCCGATACCGTGCGGCAACCGAACTGGCGCAGCGCATGCTGGATGCGGCGCTTGACCGACGCCCCGGAATAATTGCGGAAGTCGTAACTGTACTTGAGGTAGATAGCCTCGATCAGCAAGCGGATCTCGATCTCGCTGGTGTGTTCGGCCGGCAGCGGTACGGCGCTGCCTTCCGGGCGTTCCAATGGGCTCAAATGCGCTCCAACTGTGGCAACCACACGCGTATCAGGGAAAACAACCGGTCCAGTTCGATCGGCTTGGCCAGGTAATCGTTGGCACCGGCATTCAGGCAGCGTTCCTGGTCATCCTTCATGGCCTTGGCGGTCACGGCGATGATCGGCAGCTTGCGCCAGCGCGGCTCCTTGCGGATCTCGCGGGTGGCCTCGAAACCGTCCATCTCCGGCATCATCACGTCCATCAGCACCAGGTCGATCTCTTCGACCGCGCGCAGGCGTTCAATGGCCTCCAGGCCGTTGCGGGCGATCTCCACCACCGCGCCCTTGTGTTCCAGGGCGCTGGTCAGGGCGAAGATATTGCGCACGTCGTCGTCGACCACGAGGATCTTGCGCCCTTCGAACACCTTGTCACGGCTGCGCGCCGTCTTGAGCATCTTCTGCCGTTCATGAGACAGCTGCGCTTCGACTTTGTGCAGAAACAACGTGACTTCATCGAGCAGCCGCTCTGGCGAGCGCGCCCCCTTGATGATGATCGAGCGCGAGTACTTGAGCAGCTCGGCTTCTTCTTCACGGGTGAGGTTGCGGCCGGTGTAGACGATCACCGGCGGGAAGGCGCGGATGTCTTCGGTGCTCATGCGCTTGAGCAGCTCGCCGCCGAGCATGTCGGGCAGCTTGAGGTCGATGATCATGCAGTCGTAAACGTTTTCACGAAGCAGGTCGAGCGCGGCTTGGGCGTAGCCCACGGCGGTGATTTCAATGTCATCGTCGCCGATCAGGCGGGCAATGGCGTCGCGCTGCAGGTCGTCGTCTTCGACCAGCAGGATGCGCTTGAGCTTTTGCGTGAGCTTCGCCTCGAGGCGGTTGAACACGTCTTTGAGTTCATCGCGGGTGGTCGGCTTGACCGCGTAGCCCACCGCGCCCATGTGCATGGCCGCCTCGACCCGGTCTTCCACGGAAATCACGTGCACCGGGATGTGCCGGGTGTCGGGGTTTTCCTTCAGGCGTTGCAGCACGGTGAGGCCGGAGTGGTCAGGCAGGCGCATGTCGAGCAGCACGGCATCCGGGCGCAGGCTGGCGGCGAGGTCGAAGCCTTCGTCGGCGGCGTGGGCCACCAGGCAGCGGTAGCCCAGTTCGTGGGCGAGGTCATAGAGGATGCGGGCGAAACTCGGCTCGTCTTCGATCACCAGGATGCAGCGGCGCTCGCCGGCCGGCAGTTCGCGGTCATCGGCAAAGCGCGGCACGGCCGGCACCACCTCAGCGCTGGCCAGCACATCGCCGCCCGGCGGCGGCGCCAGCACCGCCGGCGCGGCATGGGGCGCGGCGCTGTGGGCGTTGACCCGTACCGCGGCGCTGTTGGGCAGCACCTCGGCCACCTCGTCGGCCTGGTACTGCTCCGGCAGCACCAGGGTGAACACACTGCCCTGGCCCAGGGCGCTGCTGACGCTGATGTAGCCGCCCAGCAGCGCGGCGAGGTCACGCGAGATCGACAAGCCCAGGCCGGTGCCGCCGTAGCGGCGGCTGGTGGTGCCGTCGGCCTGGCGGAAGGCTTCGAAAATCACCTGTTGTTGTTCCGCGGCGATGCCGATGCCCGAGTCGCGCACGGCAAAGGCGATGCCCTCGCCTTCCTGCGGGCCGATCATCAGGCTGACGGCGCCGCTGTCGGTGAACTTGAAGGCGTTCGACAGCAGGTTTTTCAGCACTTGCTCCAGGCGCTGGCGGTCGCTGAACAGGTTGGCCGGGGTGCCCGGGTCGATGCGCACCTCGAAGCCGAGGTTTTTGTCCGCGGCGATCGGGCCGAAGGTCAAGCGCAGGCTTTCGGCCAGGCGCATTACCGAAAGGGTTTCGGGGCGCACTTCGAGTTTGCCGGCTTCGACCTTGGAAATGTCGAGAATGTCGTTGATCAGGTTGAGCAGGTCATTGCCAGCGGAGTAAATCGACTCGGCGTACTTGACCTGGTCCGCCGAGAGGTTGCCGTTGGCGTTTTCCGACAGCAGCTTGGCCAGGATCAACGAACTGTTCAGCGGCGTGCGCAGCTCGTGAGACATGTTCGCGAGGAATTCCGACTTGTAGCGGCTGGAACGCTGCAGCTCGTCGGCGCGGCTGGCCAGCTCCACCTGCGCGCCTTCCAGTTCGTCACGCTGGCGGGCCAGCAGGTCGGTGCGTTCGGCCAGTTGTTCGTTGGTCTGCTCAAGCTCTGCCTGCTGGGTTTCCAGGTGCGCCTGGGATTCCTTCAACACCCGCGACTGCTCTTCGAGCTCTTCGTTGGCGGTTTTCAGTTCTTCCTGCTGCACTTGCAGTTCTTCGTTGAGCTGCTGGGTTTCGGCCAGCACTTCTTGCAAGCGCTGGCGGTAGCGCGCGGCTTCCAGCGCGGTGCCGATGTTCTCGGCTACCCGCTCGAGGAATTCCACGTCGCGGTCGCCCAGCGGGCGCAGGAAGCCCAATTCGACCACGCCGTTGATCTGCCCGTCGTTGCGCGCCGGCAGCACCGCCACGCTGTGCGGCAAGCCTTCGCCCAGGCCCGAGGCCACCTTGGAGAAGTAATCGGCCGGCAGGTTGTCGAGGCGCTGCACCTGGCCCTGGGTCACCGCTTCGCCGACCACGCCTTCGCCGGCGCGCAGCACCTGTTCGCGGCGCGCCTGGTCGGCGGAGAAGCCCAGGGTGGCGACGCGGCGCAGGTTGCCTTGCTCGTCGCGCACATACACCGCGGCCACCGCCGCGCCCAGGTAGCGGGCAAAGAAGCGCAGCACATTTTCACCGAGGTTGGCCACGCTGAGCTGGCCGATGATCTCTTCGGCGATCTGGTTCTGGCCGTTGCGCAGCCAGGCCTGGTGTTCCAGGCGCTCGGCGCTGCGCTGGGCGGCGTCGAGGTTCTGCCCGTACTGGCGCGACAGGCTGAGCAGGTCGCGGCGGCCCAGGTAGGCCAGCATGCCGCTCAGGCCGATGATGAACACCAGATAGAGGATCACCGAGGCGTAGGTGGTGCGGGTGACCTCCTCGCTGCGGCTGACGCGCAACTGCTGCTCCATGGTGATCAGCGCGGTGAACTCGTCACGGATCGCGTCGGTCAGGCGCTTGCCGCGGCCCGTACTGATCGGCTTGACATAATCCTGCTGCTGGCGGCGCAGGTTGATGATGTCGTCGGCCACGCGCATCCACTCCTCCTCCACCGCGATGATGCGGGTGAGGCGGTCGACCTGCTCGGTGTTGTCGCTGACCATGCCCTGCATCTCTTTGAGCTGGGCGATGATCCGCGGCTTGGCCACGGCATAGGGGTCGAGGAAGCGTTCGTCGCCGGTGAGGAGGAAACCGCGCATGCCGGTTTCCATGTCGACCGACAGGCGCAGGCTTTCGTTGGCGTTGTTGATCACCCGGTCGGTGTGGTCCACCCAGCTGATCACGCTCATCAGGTAATTGAGGATCAGCCCGAACACGAGCACGCTCAAAACGCCTACGCCCAGCGGTAAACCGATGTTGCGCGACAGTAGCTTGCGAAAACTGTTTTCGTCGGTGGTGGGGGTTCGGGTCATGTCCATTGGCCTGGTGAAAGACGTGGGGTCGGATTCTGTCGCAAATCTGCCGTAAAGAGTGGAAATTTCCTACGTCAGATTGGGATTTTTCTTAGTCATCTTACTGATTTACCGTAGGATATAGCGGCCACGCTTGCCATTTCCTTGACCTGTAAAGGGTTGTTTTCTGCAAATTCTGTAGGAAAATGGGAACTTGTTCCGCGCCGCGTGCACAGATTATGCGCCGAGGGCAACGTGCCCTCCCGCTTGCCGACCAGGACCCACCCTCATGCCAGACGCCGTGCCCTCCATCCTGTTGGTTGAAGACGACCCCATCGTGCGCATGCTGATGGTCGACGTGCTCGAGGAGGCCGGCTACCACGTGCTCGAAGCCGAGAGCTGGGACGCCGCCATCGCCGTGCTGCAAGACCCGGCCCAGGCCCTGGCACTGCTGGTGACCGACGTCGGCCTGCGTGACAGCGCCGAGCGCGACGGCCTGGGCCTGGCCCGCGAAGCCCGGCAACTGCGTGGCGGCCTGCCGGTGCTGGTGGCCAGCGGCTTCGCCGGGCTGGACATCCCGCCCGGTACCGAGCTGATCACCAAGCCGTTTTCCATCGACGCCCTGCGCGACAAGGTCCAGGGCATGCTCGCCTGAGCATGGCCGCGCCGATGAACGTGCTGGTGATCGGCTACACCTGGCCGGAACCGGCCTCCACCGCCGCCGGCGGGCACATGCTGCAGTTGCTGCGGGCCTTCCAGGAACAAGGCTGGCCAGTGACCTTCGCCAGCCCGGCCCAGCCTGGGCAGCACCGCTTCGACCTGGCCAGCCTGGGCATCGAGCAGGTGCCGATCAGCCTCAACTGTGAAAGCTTCGACCACTTCATCACGGCGCTGCAGCCGGACTTGGTGCTGTTCGACCGCTTTTTGATCGAGGAGCAATTCGGCTGGCGCGTGCAGCAACACTGCCCCCACGCCCTGCGGGTGCTCGAGACCTCCGACCTGCACAGCCTGCGCGAAGCCCGCCAGCAACGGCTGAAAGCCCTGCTCAAGGCCAGCGCCGAGGCACCGGGGCTGTTTAGCCGTAGCCCCGCCGAGCTGTATGAAGACATGGCCGGGCTTGAGCTGACCCTGCGCGAGGTGGCGGCGATCCTGCGCTGCGACCTCTCGCTGATCATCTCCAGCTTTGAGCTTGAGCTGCTGCGCCAGGCTTTTAATGTGCCAGCGCCGTTGCTGCTGCATTGCCCGTTCATGGTTGACCCGCTGCCAGAGCCACCGCGCGGCTTTGAGCAGCGGCGCGACTTCATCAGCATTGGCAACTTCCGCCATGCGCCGAACTGGGACGCGGTGCTGTGGCTGAAGCAAGCGCTGTGGCCGGCGATCCGCCACCGGGTGCCGGGCGCGCGCTTGCAGGTGTATGGCGCCTACACCCCGGAAAAAGCCGCCGTGCTGCATAACCCTGCACAAGGTTTTCATATCAACGGGTGGGCGGAAAACGCTTTTCACGCCATCGGCCGGGCGCGGGTGCTGCTGGCGCCGTTGCGCTTTGGCGCCGGCATCAAAGGCAAGCTGCTCGAAGCCATGCAATGCGGCACCCCGAGCGTGACCACGCCGGTCGGCGCCGAGGGCATGGGCGGGCCTTGGCCAGGGGCCGTGGCGAGCACCGCCGAGGGCCTGGCCGATGCTGCCCAGGCCTTGTACGACGGGGCTTTGCCCTGGCACGCGGCGCAGCGGCAGGGCTTTGCGTTGCTGGCCCAGCATTACGCCTACCGCCCCCATGCCGATGCCCTGATCAGCCGCTTGCAGGCCCTGCGCGAAGGCCTCGAACACGAGCGCCTGCGCAACTTCACCGGGCGCCTGTTGCGCCACCATTCGCACCAGAGCACCCGCTACATGGCCCAGTGGATCGAGGCGAAAAACCGCAAATAGTAGCTCTTTGCCTTCTTGGAACCCGGTTCAGAAGAGTCCTACACTCGCCAGAACTTTCCTACACGCCAGATGTATGGACGCACCTGGCAGGAGGCTGCGATGAACGATTTGACCGGCAACCCATTGTTCGACACCCCAGTGATGCGCAAGCTCGCCGCGCTGCTCGAAACCCTCAAACCCTCGCAGCGCAAGGTCGGTGAGTTCATCCTGCGCAACCCCTTGCGCGCGGCGATGCTGAGCATCAGCGAGATCGGCCGCGAGAGCGAAACGTCGCCCGCCGCGGTGAACCGCTTGGGCAACCGCCTGGGCCTCAACGGTTTTACCGGGTTGCGCATGGCGTTGGTCAACCACTTGCTGGCGGTGGTGTCGCCGCACCTGCAACTGGCGGCAACCGAGATGAGCCCAGGCAACACCCTGCAGGGCCAGCTCAAGCAAAACCTCGCCGAAGCTCTGCAAGCCGGCCAGCACAATGGCGACCAGGTGTTCGAGGCCGCGGTGCAGGCGCTGTGCGAGGCCGAGCGGCTGTTCATTCTCGGCGGCAGCCGCTGCCACCCACTGGCGCAGGTGCTGGAGCAGCACCTGGTACCCTACCACCCCAGTTGCCTGGCCATCTGCCTGAGCGCCGGGCTCGACTCGATGGCCCAGCGCATTGCCTACGTGCAACCCGGCGACACCCTGGTGGTGATGAGCCTGCCGCCCTACAACCGCTATGCCATACACCTGGCGGAGATGGCCCTCGACCGTGGCGCGACGGTACTGGCGCTGACCGACTCGCCCGCCTCGCCACTGGCGGGCACCCATGTGCTGTACGCGCCAGCCGACAAGGCCCAGAGCGGCACCGGGCTGGGGCCCGCATTTGCCATTGTCGATGCGCTGATCGCTGGAGTGCGCAAGCGCCTGAGCGTGGCCGATGACCAGGCGCTGGCGCAGGTGCAGGAGGCCTTGCACGCCGCGCAGTGGCCGGCCATTGAGGCACCGGCCAACCGCGCCGGCTGAACGGCTTGGACACCTTCACCCGGCGGCCGCTATGCTGGGCGCATTCAGGCACGAACAATAACAAGGCCGCCCATGCACCGCGCCCACCGCATTACCGACCCGTCGTACGAGTTGATGGACGACCACGAAGGGATGTCTGTCATCTATCGCCAGCATGGCTTCCCCTGCCCACTGGTGCGCTGGCACTTCCATAAGGAATACGAACTGCACCTGATCGTCGCCAGCACCGGCAAGGTGTTCATTGGCGACTATATCGGCCACTTCGGCCCGGGCAGTTTGTTCCTCACCGGCCCCAACCTGCCGCACAACTGGATCAGCCAGGTCGCCGACGGCGAAGTGGTGCCACGCCGCGACATGCTGGTGAACTTCACCGACGCCCTGATCGAAGAAGGCGGCCAGGTGTTCAGCGAGCTGAAAAGCCTGGCGCCGATGCTCGAACGCGCCCAGTACGGCATCGAGTTTCGTGACCCGCGCTTGATCGCCGAGGCCACGGTGTTGATGCAACGCATCGAAGACAGCCGCGGCGGCAGCCGGCTGGGCTGGTTCATGATCCTCATGGAGCTGCTGGCTGGCAGCGACGCCTACGGCTTGCTCTCGGCCACCAGCGCCGCGCAACTGGCCGACGACAGCAACGTCGAGCGCACCAACCGCGCGGTGGATTACATCTTCAGCCACTACGGCCGCGAACTGCCGCTCGAAGAAGTGGCCGAGCACCTGAACATGAAGCCCACGTACTTTTCGCGGGTGTTCAAGCAGGCCACCGGCCGCTGTTTTGTCGAATTCGTCAACCGCCTGCGCATCAGCAAGGCCTGCGAGCTGCTGACGGACAGCGAACGGCCGGTCACCGAGGTGTGCTTTGCCTCCGGCTTCAACAATATTTCCAACTTCAACCGGCGCTTCCAGCAGCTCAAGGGCATGACCCCGTCGGACTACCGGCGCCTGGCCGTGCAGCGCCTGACAGACCAACGCGCGCTTGCCTGAGCCCAGCTTCAGCTACGCTTGGCTGATAGCCTCTGGCGCCTCGGTTGGCTGTTCTCTCATTGCGCGCCGGATGCACGCCATGGGAGGCAACACATGAAAAGCTTGCGAGAAATACTCGGTTTTGCACCGTTGTTCGCCGGGTACGGCGCCGCCGCGCCCGCCTATGACAAAGGCCGCCCGGGCTACCCGGACGAGGTCGACGCCTGGCTGCGCAATGATTTGCAGATCAAACCGCCGCGCACGGTGGTGCTCGACCTGGGGGCCGGCACCGGCAAGTTCACCCAGCGCCTGCTGCAGGCCAAGGGCGCGGAGGTGATCGCCATCGAACCCGAACCGCACATGCGCGAGAAATTCAGCCGGCGCTGCCCCGACGTGCAAGTGCTCGACGGCCAGGCCGAGGCCATCCCGCTGCCGGCCAGCAGCCTCGACGTTGTGGTGTGCGCGCAGGCGTTTCACCTGTTTGCCAACGCCCAGGCGCTGGCGGAGATCCACCGGGTGCTCAAGCCTGGCGGGCGGTTGGGGCTGATCTGGAACCTGCGCGACGCCAAGGTGCCGTGGGTGGCGCAATTGGCAGCGATCGTGCAGCGCTATGCCGGCGATTACCCGCGCTACTTCAGCGGCCAATGGCGCACCGCGCTGGACCAGCACTACGCCGGCAAGTACGCGCCATTGGTGGAAAAACACTGGCACCACGGCCACACTGGCGCGCCGGAGGATGTGATCGTGCGGCGGATCAAATCGATCAGCTTCATCGCCAGCCTGCCCGACGCCGACCAGGCGCGGATCGTCGATGAAGTGCACTCGCTGATCGCCAGCCACCCAGACCTGGCCGGCCAGGAGCAGGTGACGGTGCCGTATGACACGGTGGCGATGCATACGGTGAAGATATTGCCGTAGGGGTTGGCGGGCCCTTCGCCCGGCACAGCCGGCCTCCCACGGGTTCTGTATTGCTGCGTAAATCAATGGCTTACATAAATCTGGTGGGAGGCCGTGGTCCGGCACTCCGGCTGTGCCGGGCGAAGGGCCCTGAAAGCGTAGCGAAAATTTAGGTATCATCCCGCCACCCCGCCGCCGCTGCCGAGCCCACCCCATGCACACCCTGCAACAACTGGAATCCGGCGCCCTGGCCGGCGCTACCCGCCTCGACCTGGCCTGCGGCCTGCGTGAATTTCCCCAGGCCATCTATGGCCTGGCCGACACCCTCGAAGTGCTCAACCTCACCGGCAACGCCCTGGCCGCCCTGCCCGATGACCTGCCGCGGCTGAAAAAGCTCAAGGTGGTGTTCTGCTCGAACAATGCCTTCCGGCACCTGCCCGAGGTGCTGGGGGCGTGCCCGCACCTGGAGATGGTCGGTTTCAAGGCCAACCGCATCGCCGAGGTGGCGGCCAGCGCGCTGCCGGCGAAACTGCGCTGGCTGATCCTCACCGACAACCAACTGGCCGCCGTGCCGGCTGCGCTGGGCGAGCGCCCGGCGCTGCAGAAGCTGATGCTCGCCGGCAACCGCCTCGAAGCGCTGCCCGAGAGCCTGGCACAGTGCGCGCGCCTCGAACTGCTGCGCATCGCCAGCAACCAGCTCAGCGCCCTGCCCGGCTGGCTCACGCAGTTGCCCGCCCTGGCCTGGCTGGCCTACGCCGGCAACCCGCTGCCGGCGGCGCTGCAACGGCCGGCGCCGGCGCAGCGGCCGGTGAGCTTCAGCCGCCTGCAACTGGGGCGGGCGTTGGGTGAAGGGGCGTCGGGGCAGATCGTGCAGGCGCGCCTCGATGGCCAGACCGAGCTGGCCTTGAAGCTGTACAAGGGCGCGTTGACCAGCGACGGCTCGCCGCTGGATGAAATGGCCGCGTGCCTGGCCGCCGGCGAGCACCCGGCGTTGATCCCGCTGCACGGGCAATTGAGCGACGACCCGCAGGGCCGTTTGGGGTTGCTGATGGCGCTGATCGACCCAGCCTTCCAGAACCTCGCCGGGCCGCCGAGCCTGGCCAGTTGCAGCCGCGATGTGTACCCCGCGGGGCTGCGGCTGGCGCCGGCCGAGGCGCTGCGCATGGCTGCCCAGGTGGCCTCGGCCTGTGCCCACCTGCACGCGCGCGGGGTGATGCACGGTGACCTCTACGCGCACAACCTGCTGTGGCGCGCCGGCGGCGATTGCCTGCTCGGGGATTTTGGCGCGGCGTCGTTCCATGCCGCCGACGGCGGCCCCCAGGCGCTGGCGCTGGAGCGCCTGGAGGTACGCGCGTTCGGCATTCTGCTGGGCGAGCTGCTGGGCCTGGCGGGCATCGACGATGAGCGCCTGGCGCAGTTGCAACAGGCCTGCCTCGGCAACCCGCCGGCGCGCCCGCGGTTTGCCGAGCTGGCGGCCTTACTGGCGGGGTAGCCAGCCCACCAGCGCGGCGGCGGCGCGGGTGGCGGCCTGGGCGTCGGCCCACTGCTGCCAATGCGGCGGCGGCAACTGCCGCGCCTGCGCCAGCAATGCCGGCCAGCGCTCGGCCGGCGGCCAGCCAGCCTCCAGCCCCAACGCCACGCCGAGGGCCTGCAACTGCCGGGCCTGCAGCCGCTGCTCGGCGAACGGCCGCTGCTCGGCCACGGCGATGTAGCGGCAGCCCAACGCCGCCGCTTCGCTCACCAGGCTGTCACTGGCGCTGCCGATCACCACCTCGGCGCGCTGCATGGCCGCCGCCGGTGCGGCCAGTTCACCCAGCCAGCGCAGGTTGCCCGCCGCGCGCCCTGGCGCCAGTGCCCCGGCCACTTCGAAGCGCCACTGCGGGCAGGCCTGGGCGGCCGCTTCCAGCAGCGCGGCGTTCAACCCGGTACCGCCGTGGCCGCAGATCACCAGCACCCGGCCTGGCTCGGCCTGGCCAACTGGCAGGCCGTTGTAGCGCGACACCCAGCCGGTGTAAGCGGTTTTGCCGCGCCAGGGGTCGCCGGCCGGGGCCATCGCCTCGGGGTACGGCGCCAGCAGGCCGCTGGCGCTGGCGTAGGCCAGGCGGTGCGCGGCGTCGTGGCGCAGGCCGTGCTGGCGCACATACACCGCCGGCACACTGCACAACCGCGCCAGCAGCGCCACTTCCACCGACACGTCAGCCACCAGCAGGCACGGCCAGTGCTGGGCAAACCACTGTGCCAGTTGCGCCATGCGCTGGCGCAAGCCAGGCACCGCCAGTGGCGCGTAGTGCAGCACGTCAAAGGCCTCGGCCTGCACACCCGGGTGATAGTCCGGCGGCAGCTGCAGGCCGTCCACGTGCGCGGGCCACGGCCCGTTGGGCAGGCGCGAGCCGAGCAGCGTGACCGGCACCGGCGCCGCCGCGGCGATCGCCAGCGCGCGCACCCCGTGGCCGGCGCCGTGGTGGTGCACGTAGTAACCGATGCGCGGCTCAGCCATGGGCCACCACCCGCAGCAATTGGGCGTAGGCATCGAGCATCCGCCCTTGGCCCCAGTGCGCTTCGGCGCGCGTCCGGCAGGCCTGCCGCGAGCAGCGCTGGGCACTGCGCAGGGCCTCGGCCAGGGCGGCGACATCGCCCGGCGCGGCCAAGGCACCGGTGTCGGCGCTGATCAAGTCGGCCATCGCCCCGCGGGCAAACGCCGCCACCGGCGTGCCACAGGCCATGGCCTCGGCCACCACCAGGCCGAAGGGCTCTTCCCAACAGGGGGTGACCAGCACCACCGAGGCCTGGCCCAACTCGGCCAGCACCTGCTCACGGCCCAGATGGCCGAGGTACTCCACGCCCGCGCCGAGCCGCGGGCTGATGTATTCGCTGAAGTAGCGCGCATCCGGCGCCTGCCCGGCCAGGCGCAGCGGCACCCCGGCGGCGCGGGCGGCATCGATGGCCAGGTGCGCGCCCTTGTCGGCCACCAGCCGGCCGAACCAGAACGCCTGTTCGCGCGGCTCGCCGGTGGGGCGCCAGGCCTCGAGGTCGATGCCGTTGGGCACCACCGCGCACTCCGGCACCAGGCCCTGCCAATTGCGCGCATTGGCCGCCGAGATGGTCGCGAAGCGGCCATGGGCGCGCGGGCCCTTCAGCGCATTGACCAACTCGAAGAACGGCGGGGTGTGCAGCACGGTGAGCATCGGCGTGCGAATCAGCGAGGCCATGGTCACCGGCACATAGTGCAGGCTGTTGTTGAAGATCACGTCGAAGCCATGGGCGTCGATGCCTTGCATCACCTCGAGGTAGGCGTGGTGCTCGGCCACGTAGGCGCTGGACAGGCTGGGGTGGCGATGGGGGTGCGGGTCGGCCATGGGCACCAGGTTCAGGCTCGGGTCGCTGCCCTCGTGGGCGAACAGCGTGACCTCATGGCCACGGGCGGCCAGGCCGGTGACCACGTCGAAGGTGAACGCCTCGAGGCCGCCGGCGAAGGGTTGGCGCACCGGGAACTTGATGTGGGTGAGTACGCCGATGCGCAGTGCGGTCATGGGGGGCTCCTTGTCCATGACTATTCGGGGCTGCGCGGGGTGATTGGTTCCATCAACACCTATTATCTCTACAGAAAGTGACGAATTTCGTCACTTTCTGTAGAGATAATTTCATAGCTGGGCTACCTTTGCCTCATTCGTTTCCCAACCTGGCACGCTCCCATGCCTCATTCAGCCCAGCCGCTGGCGCGCCTGTATCGCGCCCTGGACCAACTGGCCAGTCCCGAGCGGTATCTGTTCACCCCCGCGGACCTGCGCGCCTTGGCCCCAGAACTGTCCGACCAGGCCTACCGGGCACTGCTCACACGGGCCAACCGCGAGCAGCGCTTGCAGCAGGTATGCCGGGGCCTGTACCTCTATCACCCGGCCCGCCCGGTTCCCGGGCTGGTGTTGTTCCATGCGGCGGCGCGGCTGAGGGCGCAAGCCTTCAATTACATCAGCCTGGAAACCGCCCTGAGCGATTGCGGGGTTATCTCACAGGTGCCGATGAACTGGATCACCGTGATGTCCTCAGCGCGCAGCAACATTGTGAACTGCGGCCCATGGGGCACCATCGAGTTCATTAACACCCGCCAGCGCGCCGCCGCCCTGGCCGAGCAGTTGGCCTACGATGCGCGCTGCCACCTCTGGCGGGCGTCACCGGCCCTTGCGTTACGGGATATGCGGATGGCCAGGCGCAACCTTGAATTGATCGACTGGAGCATTGCCGATGAGCTTGTTTGACCGCCTCGTAGACCAAGCCTTGAGCCACCTGACCGAATTGGCACCGCTACGCGTCGTGGTCGAGAAAGAGCTGTTGCATCACGACATCCTACGCGTGCTGAGCGACGCCGGCCTGCTCGCACAATTGTGCTTCATCGGCGGCACCTGCCTGCGCGCCTGCTACGGTTCCAACCGCCTGAGTGAAGACCTCGACTTCACCGGTGGCGCTCATTTCCAGCGTGAAGACCTCAAGCAGCTCAAGGCGCTGCTGCAAGGTAACCTACACACCAAGTACGGCCTGGACGTCGAGGTGGCCGAGCCGGCCCGGGAAGAAGGCAACGTCGATACCTGGAAACTCAAAGTGCAAACCCGCCCAGGCGCGCGCAACCTACCGGCCCAACGCATCCATATCGATATTTGTGCAATCCCTTCATACCTGCCCAGGCCGATGGTGCTATTGAACCCCTACGGGGTCGACATGGGCACACAGGGGTTGGTCCTCAGGGCCCAGGCCCTGGAAGAAATATTCGTCGACAAGGTCCTGGCCTTCGCGCTACGCCGCGGGCGGATCAAGAACCGCGACCTGTGGGACCTGCTCTGGCTAGAGCAGCAGCGGGTCAAACCGCGGTTCGATTTGATCGGCGCCAAGCTCAACGATCACAAAACGACCATCGAAACCTTTGTGCGCAATGCCAACGAGCGAGCGCAGTTGCTGGTTGAAAACCCAGAAACCCAGCTGGATTTCCGCCATGAAATGCGCCGGTTCCTGCCCGCCAGCATTGCCCTGGAAACGGTGGAGAACGATGCGTTCTGGGAGTACTTGCAAGGGCAGGTTCCGGCGATCATCGGCCGTGCGGTTGCCAGCCTTGAACCCTCGGAGGGGCCGCGCTTCAGCATGTGATCTCTCTACAGAAAGTGATGAATTTCGTCACTTTCTGTAGAGATAATCGGCTCTCAGGGCCCATCGCCCGGCACAGCCGGCCTCCCACGGGATATGTATTGTCCCGGAAATCAAGGACAACACGGACCTTGTGGGAGGCCGGCTGTGCCGGGCGAAGGGCCGCTAAGCCTGGCCGCGCATCAATGGCTCCCCGGGTTGGCCCGCAGCCAGGCCACCTGCCGGCTCAGCTCGGGCCAGGCGGGTTTGTCGGGGGCGAAGCGGCTGCGCAGGTAGGCGGCAAGGTCTGCCACCTGGCGGTCGCTGAGGCTGTGCTTGAAGGCCGGCATGTAGCCCAAATCGGCCGTGGCCGGGTTGCCGATGCCCTGCAGGATCACCTGGATCAGGTTGTCTGGCCGCTGCGAATGCACGTTGCTGTTCAACGCCAGCGCCGGGCTGACGCCAAACAGCTGCGGGCCGCCCTCGGCGGCGCTGTGGCAGGCCTGGCAGGCGCCTTCGAAAACCCGTTGGCCGGCGGCTACAGCGGCGCTGCCGGGCACGGTCTTGGCCAGCGCCGGCGCCGCTTGCGCGGCGGTTTCAGCCTCGGGGTTGAGGCTGGCCAGGTAATGGGCGATGGCGCGCACGTCGGCCTCGGGCAGTTGCGCCAGCTCGCTGACCACCGGCCCCATCGGCCCGGTGGCCACGCCGTGGCGGTCGGCAAAACCGGTGGAGAGGTAGCTGAACAGTTGGTCTTCACTCCAGGGTTCGGGGGCCTTGGAGAGGCCGGTCAGCGCCGGCGCCTCCCAGCCATCGACCATCGCCCCGGCCAGGTAGCTGGCGCCGCCCTTTTCCGCGCCCATGGCGTTGCGTGGGGTGTGGCAGGCGCCGCAGTGGCCCAGGCCCTCGACCAGGTAGCGGCCACGGTTCCACTGCGCGCTCTGTGCCGGGGCCGGCTGGTATTCGCCCTGTTTGAGAAACAGGGTGTTCCAGCCGGCCATCAGCCCGCGCAGGTTGAACGGGAAGTTCATCGCATTGGCCGGCGCCACCTGGGCCACCGGGGTTTGCGACATCAGGTAGGCGTACAGCGCTTGCATGTCGGCCTCCTGGATGTTGCGAAACGCCGTGTAGGGGAACGCCGGGTACAGGTGGCGGCCGTCGCGGCTGATGCCCTGGCGCATGGCGCGGTCGAAGGCAGCGAACGACCAATTGCCGATGCCGGTGGTGACATCCGGGGTGATGTTGGTGCTGTAGAGGGTGCCGAACGGCGTTTGCATGGCCAGGCCGCCGGCGTTGGCGCTGCCGCCGGGGGCGGTGTGGCACACCGCGCAGTCACCGGCGGCGGCCAGTTGGCGGCCACGCTCGAGGGTGGCGGCGCTCCAGGTGCCGGGCCCGGGCGGGGCCACCGGGGCGATTTCGGCGCGCCAGGGCATGGCGGTCAGGCCCACCCCGAGCAGCGCGCCGAACACCCCGCTGAGGCCGGCCAGCCAGCCCAGCCGGCGGGCCTTTTTTACCGGTGCGGCGTAAGGCAGGCCAACCGGGTCGGCCACGCCACCCTGGCCGCTTTCGGCCAAGGCCGCGCGCACCCGCTCGGCGGTGATCGGCAGCTCGCGAAAACGAATGCCGGTGGCGTCGAACAGCGCGTTGGCGATGGCCGCCGCGCTCGGCACCGAGGCCGACTCGCCCGCCCCCAGCGGTGGCTCGCTCTGGCGCGGCATCATCATCACATCGACCTTCGGCACCTCGGGGAAGGTCAGGATCGGGTAGCCGCCCCACTCCTTGCTGGTGATGCGCGATTCTTCGAAGGTCACCTGCTCCTTGAGCACGCGGCTGGTGGACTGCATCACGTTGCCGTGAATCTGGTGCTGCACGCCGGCGGGGTTGACCATCTGCCCGGCATCGTGGCCGACCACCACGCGGGTCACGGCCACTTCGCCGGTGGTTTTGTCCACCGCCACATCGGCGACCCAGGCCGCCCAGGCGGCGCCGAAGCCGGGGAACTTACTGTGGATGTAACGCGCGTAGGCAAAGCCGCGGCCGCGCAGCACGCCGTCTTCGGCCGGGGTTTGCCCAGGCTGGGTACGCGGCGCCCACTCGGCGCGCGCGGCGGTGGCACGCACCAGCTCGGCGGCGCGCTCATCGGGCAGGTAGCGCAGGCGGTACTCCACCGGGTCGACCCCGGCGGCGAAGGCCAGCTCGTCGATGTAGCTTTCGTGGGCGAACACGTTGGGCAGCGCGCTCACCCCGCGCAGCCACGAGGCGCGCACGATCGGCGCCATGTCGTTGATGGTCACCCGCACTTCGGGGTAGCTGTAATGGGGCACCGAGGTGCGGTCGCCCATCTCAAACATCACCGGCACCGGCTCGACCTTGCCGGTGAGCACCAGCGCCAGGGTGGGCGCGCCATTGGACGGGTAGCTGGTGCGGAAGTCGTACACCGCCGGGGTGCCGTCGGCGTTCAGGCCACCGTCGACCTCCATCAGTTGCGCGGTGCCCTTCGGCTCCCAGGCGTGCTCCTGCTCGCGGGTAAGCTGCACCCGCACCGGCCGGCCCACCGCGCGGGCCAGCAGCACGGCGTCGGCGCACACGTCGTCGGCGCAGTTGCGCCCGTAACAGCCGGCGGCCTCCATGCGGATGATCTCGATGCGGCGCTCGTCGAGGTCCAGCAGCCAGGCGAGGTCTGCGCGCAGGGCGTGGGGGTTCTGGGTGCCGGACCACACCTGCACGCCCTCGGCGCGCACATCGGCGATGGCGCACGAGGGGCCGATCGAGGCATGCAGTTGGTATGGCCAGAGGTACTGGCGGGTGAAGCGTTGATCCACCTCGGCCAGGGCCTGGTCGACCCCGCCGGTGTCGTGCACCACGCGCTGGATCTGCTCATTGCCCTTGATCGCCTGGGCGATGTTCGACAGGTCGGGCAGCAGGTGCTGCCAGGGCTTCCACTGCACCTGCAGCGCACGGGCGGCGGCGATGGCCTGTTCTTCACGCTCGGCGACGATACCGATGAAGTCGCCTTCCACCACCAGCTTGACGATGCCCGGCAGGTGGGCAATGGACTGCTCGTCCACCGCCAGCAGGCTGGTGCCGACGAACGGGCCGGTGTCGTAGCCATCGTAAGGCGGGCGCACCACGCGGCCGTGGAGCATGCCGGGCACGCGCATGTCGTGGACGAAGGTCAGCTCGCCGGTGGCCTTGGCCGGAATGTCGACCCGCGCCGAGCTTCGCCCGACCAGGCGGTAATCGGCCTGGGCCTTGAGCGGCGCGCTGCCGCTGATGGCCAGGCGCGTGTGCTGGCCGCTGACCAGCTCGGCAAAGCTCAGGCGCTGCTCGCCGGCCCACACGTAACCGGCGTCCAGGCGCAGGCCGGCCTCGGCCACGCCAAGGCGCTGCGCGGCCTGCTGCAGCAACCAGCGGCGCGCTTCGGCGGCGGCGTTGCGCAGCGGGATGGCGCTGATCTGCAAGGTGGCGCTGGCGATGGTCGCGCCCTGATTCGGCGCCCGCTCCGTGTCGCCCAGCACCATGTGCAGTTGCTCCAGGCGCAGGTCGAGTTCTTCGGCGACGATCTGCGCCAACGATGTGCGAATACCCGTGCCGAGGTCGACGTGGCCGTTGAAGGCGAGCACCTGGCCGTTGTCGCAAATGGCCAGGAACAGCCCCAGTTCCTTGGGCTTGAGGGTGGGCGCCTGGCCCTTGGGCACCAACCCGGGCGGCGGCTGGATTTCATTGACCACCAGCAGCACGCCGTCGCGCGCCAGCAGCTCGGCCTGGGTGGGCAGTACATCAGCCATGGGTGCGCTCCTGGCGGCAAAGTTCGACCGCGCGGCGCGCGGCCGCGAGTATTTCCAGATGGGTGCCGCAGCGGCACAGGTTGCCGGCCAGGGCGCCACGGATCTGCGCTTCGCTGGGCTCGGGGGTGTGCGCGAGCAGGGCGGCGACGGTCATGATCATGCCGTTCAGGCAGTAGCCGCACTGCGCCGCCTGGCATTCGATAAACGCCTGCTGCACCGGATGCGGGCGCTGGCGGCTGCCGAGGCCTTCGAGGGTGGTGATGCTGCGCCCGCCCATGCCGCCCCAGGGCACCACGCAGGCGCGCGCCGGGCGGCCGTCGATCAGCACCGTGCAGGCGCCGCACTCACCCAGGCCGCAGCCGTACTTGGGGCCGTTGAGCTCGAGGTCGTTGCGCAACACCAGCAGCAGCGGGGTGGCCCCATCGGCGGGGCTGCTGGCTGGCTGGCCGTTGACCGTACACACCCGCGCCAGCGGCGTGCCCGCCGCGTGCAGAGCATCGTTCATAACTACATCCTTGGGCGCCCCCGGGTTGGGCGGTTGCTTAGCAAAAGGCAATTTCGGTGCCATGGGCCTTAGCCCCGGGTTCGAGGCCCCTGCGCACGGGCCCCAACGCCGCGGTGGGGGGCCCGCCGTGCCGGGGCGAATGCGCTGCGGCGCAGGCACAATTAAAGCGCCTACGCTATTTGTAACCTTCCGGAACACCTGGGTACCACAGCGCCCCTTCCGGGTGCAGCCGCGTGATTCATGCGTTGTTTGCGTGCGCGCCGCCCCTCGCCCAGCCCGGGCGGATTTTCACTTGGCAGCAAGGATTTGAAAAAAAATTCTGAGCAAAAAGCGCCTTCTAATTAATCAGTTAGATAATTAACCCAGCTGCCGTGGCCAGCCCATCCGGCGCCCTGGCACCGCTTTTGCTCCCACCCAGTACAAAGAGCGCACACACCCTAAAAGCGCACCGCTAGCTGAGCACCCGCCTGCCTTGTGACCGCCCCGCCCTGCCCCGCGCAGGCCCAGCCAGGAAACCGTTCAATGAAGCATCGTGCCCCGTGGTTCAACGCGCTGTTCTCCCGCACCCTCGCCAGCCTCGGCTGCCTGTTGCTGCTCACCCAGGCCGCCCGCGCCGAGGAAATCTCCGTCACCCAATGGGGCACCAGCCTGTACGGCCTGCCGTTCGCGGTGGCGATGGACCAAGGCTTTTTCAAGCAGGCCGGCATCGACATCACCGGCATCCTCGGCTCCGGTGGCGGCGGCACCACGGTGCGCAACATCCTCGCCAGCGACACGCCCTACGGCGAGGTGGCGTTGTCTGCGGCGCTGGCGGCCCAGCGCCAGGGCCTGGACCTGGTGCTGGTGAACATCGGCACCCGCTCGGTGGCCGAGGCCAGCGCGGTGGTGGCCAAGGATTCGCCGATGGCCAGCGTGAAAGACCTCGCCGGCAAAAAGATCGCCATCACCTCGCCCAAGGGCGTGAGCGAAATGCTGCTGTTGATGGTGCTGCAAAAAGAGGGGGTGAACCCCGCCAGCGTGGCGCGGGTCGCCTCGGGCGGCTACGTGAATGGCCTCACCCTGCTGGACCAGAAGGCCGTGGACGCCGCGGTGTTGATCGAGCCGCTGTCGATCACCCGCGCCGCGGACTACAAAACCCTCTACCGGGCCGGCGCGATCCTGCAGCCGATGGCCACCTCGGTGGGCATTACCACCCGCGCCTTCGCCCAGGCCCACCCAGACAAACTCAAGGCAATCATCCAGGGCCGCCGCCAGGCCGTGCAGTTCATTTACGCGCACCCCCACGAGGCGGCGGCGATCCTTGCCAAGGCCTTCAAGTTCGAGCCCGCGCTGGCCGAGCAGGCCACGGCCAATATGGTCAGCTCGCGCATGTGGAGCGAAGGCAACTTCGACACCGCCGAGCTCGAGCGCATGGCCGACGGCCTGCGCCTGGTCGGGGAGGTGAACGGCGCGGTGGATTGGCCGGCGATGATCGACACCGCCTACCTGCCGGCAGACCTACGGGAGGTGCACTGATGAGCGCCCCGGCCCTGAACCTGGCCAGCGCGCCGCCGGCGCCGCGCGCTGAAGCGGTACACGTGCAACTCACCCAGGTGACCCGCAGCTTCCCCCAGCAAGATGGCGGCGGCACCTTCCAGGCCCTGGGGCCGATCGACCTGGCCTTGGCCAAGGGTGAGTTCTTCTCGGTGGTGGGCCCTTCGGGCTGCGGCAAATCGACCCTGCTCGATGTGCTCAGCGGGCTCGGCAAGCCCACCAGCGGCGAGGTGCTGTTCGAGGGCAAGGCGGTGCGCGGGGTGCCCGACGGGGTGGGCGTGGTGTTCCAGGAAAACGCCGCGTTCCCCTGGCTGAACGTGCACGACAACATCGCCTTCGGCCTGCGCCGGGCCGGCATGGAGGGCGCCGAGGTGCAGCGGCGGGTGGCCTACGCGCTGGGCTTCATGGGCCTGAAAAACTTCGCCAAAGCCTACCCCGCGCAGTTGTCGGGCGGCATGCGCCAGCGGGTGTGCATCGCCCGCACCCTGGTGACCCAGCCGCGGTTGATTCTGCTCGACGAACCCTTTGGCGCGCTGGACCAGCAAACCCGCCTGCTGATGGGCGACGAGTTGCTGCGGCTGTGGCGCGAGACCGGCGCCACGGTGCTGTTGATCACCCACGCGCTGGATGAAGCGGCGATGCTCTCGGACCGGGTGGGGGTGATGTCGGCGCGGCCAGGCTTGTTCATTGACATGCTGCCCACCGGCTGGGGCGCCGAGCGCGACAGCCGGGTGGTGTCGGCGCCGCGCTTTGGCGAGATCACCGCGCGGCTGTGGGAAAAACTGCGCGCCGAAACCCTGAAGATCATGGGCGACGGCGCCCACTGACGAGGCAGGCCCAATGAAACATGAAAGCATGCTGCGCCTAGGCGTGGTGGCGGGGTTCATCGCGCTGATCGAAGGCCTATGCCGCGGCGGGGTGATCGCCACCACGGTGATGAGCGCGCCGTCGCAGATGGCCGCCCAACTGGCCCACCTGTTGGCCGCCGGCACCTACAACCACGACATCCTGTTCAGCTTCATCAACATTGCCAGCGCGGCGCTGCTGGCGGTGCTCGCCGGGTTCGCCCTGGGGGTGGTGATCCACGCCCTGCCGCCACTGCGGCGGGCGCTGGAGCCGCTGCTGTCGAGCTACTACGCGGTGCCGACGTTCATCTTCTACCCGGTGTTCATCGTGCTGTTCGGCGTGGGCCATGGCTCGATCATCGCCATCGCCGTGCTGCTGGCGATCGTGGCGATGATCACCGCCACCCTCACCGGCCTGGACCGCATCCCGCCGGTGCTGCGCAAAACCGCGCGGGTGATGCGCCTGTCGCGGCTGCGCTGCGCGCTGCTGATCGAACTGCCGGCGGCGCTGCCGCACCTGTTCGGCGGGGTGAAGCTGGCGGTCGCCTATGCCTTCATCGGCGTGATCGCCTCGGAGTTCATCCTCTCCGGGGCCGGCCTGGGCTATGCCATCGCCTACGCCTACAACCTGTTCGACAACGCCAACATGTACGCCCTGATGCTGCTGGTGCTGATCAGCGTGACGGCGATCAACGCCGTGCTCAACCACATCGACCGCCGCCTGCGGCGGCGCCAGCAGAGGTAAGCCCGATGCGCCTGCTCTCTCACCTGATCCTGCCGCTGGTGCTGCTGGCGGCCTGGGAAGCCCTGCACCTGGCGGTGGGCGCCACGGCGATGGCCTCGCCCTGGGCCACCGCGCTGCGCCTGGCCGGGCTGTTGCACGACGCCGACACCTGGCGGCACATCGGCGCCACCGCCAGCGCCTTTGCCTGGTCGCTGCTGCTGGCGTGCGTGGGCGGCATCGGCCTGGGCCTGCTGCTAGGTTGCAACCGCACCGCCGGCAACGTTGCCGAGCCGATCCTGATGAACCTCTACGCGATGCCGAAAGTCACCCTCTACCCCTTGGTGCTGCTGTGCTTCGGGCTGGGGGTGGCGTCGAAGGTCGCCTTTGGGGTGATGCACGGGCTGATCCCGATTCTGCTGTTCACCCTCAACGCCCTGCGCCAGTTGCCGCCGGTGTACCTGCGCAGCGCGCGCAGCCTGCGCCTGGGCTATTGGCAAACGGCCTGGCACGTGCTGCTGCCGGCCATCGCCGGCGAGGTGCTGGCCGGCATCCGCCTGGGCTTTGCCCTGACCCTGCTGGGCGTGCTGATCGGCGAGATGTTCGCCTCGCAGCGCGGCCTCGGCTACCTGGCGGTCAGCGCCATGGGCGTGGGCGACATCGCCACGATCCTGGCCCTGGCCGTGCTGCTCAGTTGTTTCGCCATCACCGGCAACGCCCTGCTGCTCCGCCTGGGCCGGCGCCTGCAACCCCACCCTTGACCGTTCCGAGGACCTTGCGATGTACGACGTATTCCAGACCGACCGTTTGATCGACCTGTGGCTGGCCGAAGACATCGGCTACTGCGACCTGACCGCCCAGGTGATGATCGAGCCTGACGAAACCGGCGCCTTCTACATGAACGCCCGCGAGCCGATGATCATCGCCGGCATCGACATCGCCGCGCGGGTGTTCAAACGCTACGACCCCACCCTCAATGTGCAGGTGCGGGTCAAGGACGGCCAGCGGGTGGAAAAAGGCGCAGTGCTGATCGATGTCAGCGGCAACGCCCGCAGTGTGCTCACCGCCGAGCGCACCGCGTTGAACATTCTCCAGCGCCTGTGCGGCATCGCCAACGAAACCGCCAAGTACGTGGCCGCGGTGGCCGGCAGCCAGGCGCGGCTGATCGACACGCGCAAAACCACCCCGGGCCTGCGCATGCTGGAAAAACACGCCGTGGCTTGCGGCGGTGGGCTGAACCACCGGCTCGGGCTGGACAACGGCGTGATGGTCAAAGACAACCACATCGCCGTGTGCGGCGGCATCAGCCAGGCGGTGGCGCGGGCCCGGCGCAGCCTGCCGGTGCTGACCAAGCTGGAAGTGGAATGCGACCGCCTTGAGCAGGTGGCCGAGGCGCTCGACGCCGGGGTGGACGTGATCATGCTCGACAACATGAGCGTGGAAGCGATGACCGAGGCCGTGCGGATGGTCGCCGGGCGCACCAAGTTGGAGGCCAGCGGCGGCATCAACCTCTCGACCATCGGCGCCATTGCTGCCACCGGCGTAGACTATATCTCCACCAGCAAGCTGAACCAGGCGGCGGTGTGTGTCGACATCGGCCTGGACGAAGCGGAGTAATGTGATGGCGCAGGGCATCTTCTTTTTCATCGTCGGCCCCAGCGGGGCCGGCAAGGACGCTTTGATAGAAGGCGCCCGCGCCCAGTTGGGCAGCTCGGGGCGCTACGTGTTCGCCCGGCGCCTGATCACCCGGCCCAGCGGCGCCCCCGGTGAAGACCACCAGGGGGTGACCGAGGCCGAGTTCGACGCCCTGCTGCAGCAGGGCCAGTTTCTCATCACCTGGCAGGCCCACGGCCTGCGCTATGGCCTGCCGGGCAGCCTGCGCCAGCAACTGGCCGATGGCCTGAACGTGATCGCCAACGGCTCGCGAACGATGATCCGCGAGCTGGCGCGCAGCGTCGGCCGGTTGGTGGTAATCGAGGTGACCGCGCCGGTGGAGGTGCTGGCGGCGCGGATTCTCGGCCGTGGCCGCGAAGACGCCGAGGCCACCCGCCTGCGCCTGCTGCGCAGCGTCGAGCCGCTGCCGGCCGACATCGAAACCCTGCAGGTGGCCAACGGCGGCAGCCTGCAGGACGGCATCGAGGGTTTTGTCGCCACCCTCGAGCGCACCGCCCAGCGCCTGAAGGCCCGGCGCTTGCCGCTGGCCACCGGGCGCGAACGCCTGGCCTGGCTGCCGGCCCACGGCCAGGTGGTGGCCGCCGACGACTACGTGGGCGAGGCCAAGGTCGACCTGCTGGCCGGCGAGGCGGCGGTCAGCGCCCAGGTGTACAAGGTGCTCGACCCCACCTGGCTGGCCGACGGCGAGATCGGCCTGTGCGAGGAAACCTTCCGCGCCCTGGGCATCGAAGAAGGCGCCAGCATCGCCCTGCGCCGCACGCCCTCCCCGGCCAGCCGCCAGGCCCTGCGCAAGAAGCTCGGCGGCGGCGAGCTGGGCCTGCACGAATACGACATGCTGATCCGCGACATCATCGACGGGCGCTACAGCGAGGGTGAGATCAGCGCCTTTCTGGTGACCGCCACCCGCCACCTGAGCGACCCTGAAGTGCTCGCCCTGGCGCGGGTGCGGGCGCGCTACGCGACCACGCTGAAGTGGCCGGCGCCGATGGTGGTCGATAAACACTCGATGGGCGGCATTCCCGGCAGCCGGATTACCTTGATCGTGGTGCCGATCATCGCCGCCCACGGCCTGGCCATGCCGAAAACCTCGTCGCGGGCGATCACCTCCGCCGCCGGCACCGCCGACGCCATGGAAACCGTGGCCCGGGTCGACCTCAGCGCCGCCGACGTGGCCCGCTGCGTGGCCGAGGCGCACGCCTGCATCGCCTGGAACGGCCGCCTCAACCATTCGCCGGTCGACGACGTGATGAACGCCATCACCCGCCCGCTGGGCATCGACTCCAACCGCTGGTCGGTGGCGTCGATCCTGTCGAAAAAACTCGCGGCGGGCTCCACCCACGTGATCGTCGACCTGCCCTATGGCCCACGCGCCAAGCTGAAAACCCAGGCCGACGCCGAGGCCCTGGGCGAGCTGTTCGAGCGCATCGGCGCCGGCCTGGGGCTGACCGTGAAGGCCTTCGCCACCGAGGGCAGCGCGCCGATCGGCCGCGGCATCGGCCCGGCGCTGGAAGTGCGCGACGTGCGCCAGGTGCTGGGCAACGCCGCCGAGGCGCCGGCGGATCTACGCGAAAAAGCGCTGTTCTTCGCCAGCCAGATCCTCGCCTGGGACCCGGCCGTGGCCAGCGTGGCCCAAGGCCGGGCGCTGGCCGAGCGGCTGCTGGCCAGCGGCCAGGCACTGGCGGCGTTCGAGCGCATCATCGACGCCCAGGGCCGCCGCGAACCCACCCTGCCCGGGCCGCTGACCCGCCAGGTGCTGGCGGCCCAGGCCGGCACCGTGCAGGCCATCGACGGCTGGACCATCGCCGGCATCGCCCGGCGCACCGGCGCGCCAGCCGACAAGGGCGCCGGGCTCGACCTGCATTGCCGCCCCGGGCAGCCCGTGCGGGCCGGCCAGGCGTTGTATACGCTGCACGCCAACCACGCGCTGGAACTGGACGCCGCCGCGCTGCTGGCGCACATGGACAGCGGCGTGGTCATCGCCTGAACGCTGCGGTACTCTGTTGGGCCTCACTACACCATAAGGACTGATTACCATGGCCAAAGCCACCGCCCGCCACATCCTGGTTTCCACCGAAGCCAAGTGCAACGAGCTCAAAGCCGAGATCGAAGGCGGCGCAGACTTCGGTGAAGTCGCCAAGAAACACTCCAGCTGCCCTTCCAGCCGCCAGGGTGGCGACCTCGGCTCGTTCGGCCCAGGGCAAATGGTCAAGGAATTCGACCAAGTGGTGTTCAGCGCCCCGGTCAACACCGTGCAAGGCCCGGTGAAAACCCAGTTCGGCTACCACCTGCTGGAAGTGACGAGCCGCCAGGATTGAGTACCCCTCCCCACCACAAATCCTTGTGGATGCTGGGGCTTGTGTGGGCGGCCGGCAGTGCCGGGCGAAGGGCCTTCAATGCCACCTTTAGCGGTGGCTTGAAACACGCCTCGCGCGGCACAGCCGCCTTCCCACCGATAACCTTTGCGCTGCTACTCGGCGTGGCGGCCCTGCCCGCCCTGGCCGCCCCCGAAGCCGCCCTTACGGTGTACGGCGAGCCGCCCAAATACCCCGCCGGCTTCAGCCACTTCGATTACGTCAACCCCGACGCCCCCAAGGGCGGCAGCCTGCGCCGTTCGGCCCTGGAAATCGGCGGTTTCGACCACCTGATGCCCTTTGTCGACAAAGGCACCGGGGTCAGCCAGATCGAAGGCCTGGTGTACTCGCCGCTGGCGCTGCGTAGCCTCGATGAGCCCTACACGGTGTATGGCCTGGTCGCCGAGCGCATGGAGCGCGCGCCCAACGGGCTGTGGCTGCGCTTCTACCTGAACCCCAAGGCCCAGTTCGCCGACGGCACGCCGATCACCGCCGAAGACGTGCGCTACACCTTCAACCTGCTGCTGAGCCAAGGCAGCCTGAGCTACCGCACCCAGTTCGCGGATGTGGCCGGGGTCACGGTGGAGGGCGAGCGCCAGGTGCGCTTCGACTTCAAGAACGCCGACAGCCGCACCTTGCCGCTGGATGTCGCCAGCCTGCCGGTGTTCCCCGAGCACTGGTGGAAGGGCCGTGACTTCAGCAACGGCGGCGGCTTCGAGGCGCCGCTGGGCAGCGGGCCGTACCGGGTGGGCAAGGTCGACAACGGCCGCAGCATCACCTTCGAGCGCAACCCCGACTGGTGGGGGCAGCAGTTGCCGGTGGCGCGTGGCATGTACAACTTCGACCGCTTCAGCGTGGAGTACTTCGGCGACACCGAAGTGGCCCGCCAGGTACTGCGCGGCGGCGGCTTCGACTACAACCGCGAGTTCTCCGCCACCGCCTACACCATCGGCTACGACGGCCCGGCCCTGGCCGACGGCCGCCTGCGCCGCGCGCAGCTGGCGCCCAAGGGCCTGCAGCCGGCCCAGGGCTACGTGTTCAACCTCGACCGCGCGGTGTTCAAAGACCGCCGCGTGCGCCAGGCGCTGGCCATGCTCTGGGACTTCGAGTGGAGCAACAAGCAGCTGATGCGCAACGTGTACATCCGCCAGAAGAGCTTTTTTTCCAACAGCGACCTGGCCGCCACCGCGGCGCCCACGGCCGACGAGTTGAAGGTGCTCGAACCGCTGCGCGGGCAAGTGCCCGATGAAGTCTTCGGGCCGGCCTTCGCGCCGCCGAAAAGCGACGGCAGCGGGATCATCCGCGATAAACAACTCGAGGCCCTGGCCCTGCTCGAGGCGGCCGGCTGGCACCCGGACGGCGACCGGCTGGTGAACGCCCAGGGCGAGCCGCTGGCGTTTACCTTCCTCACCGCGCAAAACGGCGTGGAACGCCTGCTGCTGCCATGGAAGCGCACGCTCAAGCAGATCGGCATCGACTTGCAAATCCGCCGCATCGACCCGTCGCAGTACGTCAACCGGCTGATGGCGCGGGACTACGACATGGTCACCGCCGGTTACATCGTCGCCGCCTCGCCGGGCCTTGAGCTATACAACGACTTTGGCTCGGCCACCGCCCGCGAGCCGGGCTCGAGCAACCTGATGGTGCTGCAAAACCCTGCCGTGGACCGGCTGATCGACGGCGTGGTGCACGCCAAGAGCCATGATGAGATGGTCACCTATGCCCGCGCCCTCGACCGGGTGCTGCAATGGGGTTACTACTGGGTGGGCAACTTCTACCCGCCCGGCACCGCCACGGTGTGGTGGAACCGCTTCGGCATCCCGGCGCACCCGGCACCGAACGACCCCGCGCTCGACACCTGGTGGGAAACCAGCCCCACCGCCCTGACCACCGACCAAGCGGCCGCCAAGGCCGGGCAGGTGCCCTGATGCTGCACTACATCCTGCGCCGCCTGCTGTTGATCATCCCCACCCTGCTGGTGATCCTGCTGGTGAACTTCGTGATCATCCAGGCCGCCCCCGGCGGGCCGGTGGAACAAGCCATCGCCCACCTGCAGGGGGTGGGCAGCGGCGCCGCGCCGGGGGCCGCCAGCGCCGACATGGCCAGCGGCGGCTCGCGCGCCAGCCGCGGGCTGGACCCTAAGCTGATCGACCACATCAAGCAGCAATACGGCTTCGACAAACCTGCCCCGGAGCGCTTGTGGATCATGCTCAAGCACTACGCGGTGCTGGATTTCGGCGACAGTTTTTTCCGTGGCGCGAAGGTCACGGATTTGATCCTGCAAAAACTCCCGGTCACCCTCTCGCTGGGGTTCTGGGCGACCTTGATCACCTACCTGGTGTCGATCCCGCTGGGCATCCGCAAGGCGGTGCGCCATGGCAGCGTGTTCGACGTGTGGAGCAGCAGCGTGATCGTGATCGGCTATGCGATGCCGCCGTTCTTGTTCGCGATGTTCCTGATCGTGCTGTTCTGCGGCGGCACCGAGCTCAACTGGTTCCCGGTGCGCGGGCTGGTGTCGGAGAACTTCGCCCAACTGCCCTGGTGGGGCAAGCTGGCGGACTACTTCTGGCACCTGGTGCTGCCGATCACCGCGCTGGTGATCGGCGGCTTCGCGGCGCTCACGGTGCTGGTGAAAAACGCCTTTCTCAACGAGGTCACCCGCCAGTACGTGGTCACCGCCCGGGCCAAGGGCCTGACCGAGCGGCGCGTGCTGTACGGCCATGTGTTCCGCAACGCCATGCTGCTGGTGGTGGCCGGCCTGCCGCAGGCGCTGGTGGGAGTGTTCTTCGCCGGCTCGTTGCTGATCGAGGTGATCTTCTCCCTCGATGGCCTCGGCCGGCTGAGCTACGACGCCGCGGTGGCGCGGGATTACCCGGTGGTGTTCGGCACGCTGTTCATCTTCACCCTGGCCGGGCTGTTGATCAAACTGGTGGGCGATGTGTGCTACACACTGGTTGACCCACGCATTGATTTTTCCGCGAGGCGCGCATGATGGCGTTGTCGGTCGTCGCGCGCCGGCGCCTGCAGCGCTTCCGGCAGAACCGCCGCGGCTGGTGGTCGCTGTGGTTGTTCGCGGCGCTGCTGGTCGTCACCCTCGGCGCGGAGCTGGTGGCCAACGACAAACCGCTGCTGCTCAAGGCCGACGGGCAGTATTACTTCCCGGCATTCAAGCGCTACACCGAGCAGCAACTGGGCGGCCAGTTGCCGTTCCAGCCCGACTACCGCAGCACCTACGTGCGCCAGTTGATCGCCCAGCGCGGCGGCTGGATGCTGTTCGCGCCGATCCCCTACAGCAGCGACACCATCAACTACGACCTCGGCCGCCCGGCGCCCAGCCCGCCCACCGCGGACAACTGGCTGGGCACCGACAACCAGGCCCGCGACGTGCTGGCGCGGGTGCTGTACGGGGCGCGGGTGTCGGTGCTGTTCGCCGTGGCGCTGACGCTGATCAGCTCGGTGATCGGCATCGCCGCCGGCGCCTTGCAGGGCTACTACGGCGGCTGGGTCGACCTGTTCGGCCAGCGCCTGCTGGAGGTGTGGTCGGGGCTGCCGGTGCTGTACCTGTTGATCATCCTGTCGGGGTTTGTAGAGCCGAACTTCTGGTGGCTGCTGGGGATCATGGCGCTGTTCAACTGGCTGACGCTGGTCGATGTGGTGCGCGCGGAGTTCCTCCGTGGGCGCAACCTGGAGTACGTCAAGGCCGCGCGCGCCCTCGGCCTGCCGACCCGGCGGGTGATCGTGCGGCACATTCTGCCCAACGCCATGACCGCCACCCTGAGCTACCTGCCGTTCATTCTCACCGGGGCCATCTCCACCCTCACCGCGCTGGATTTTCTCGGCTTCGGCATGCCCGCCGGCAGCGCCTCGCTGGGCGAGTTGATCGCCCAGGGCAAGGAGAACCTGCAAGCGCCGTGGCTGGGCTTGACGGCGTTCTTTACCCTGGCGCTGCTGCTGACTTTGCTGGTGTTCATCGGCGAGGGCCTGCGCGATGCCTTCGACCCCCGCCGCTGATGGAGCGCCCATGACCGAGCCGCTGATCCAGATTGCCGACCTGCACGTGGCCTTCGGCGGCCAGCCGGCGCTGGCCGGGGTGAGCCTGGACATCTTCGAGGGCGAGTGCCTGGCGTTGGTCGGGGAGTCCGGCTCGGGCAAGTCGGTGACCGCGCATTCGATTTTGCAACTGCTGCCGGGCGAGGCCAGCACCTGCAGCGGCAGCATCCGCTACCGCGGGCAAGAGATGCTCGGCGCGCCGCCGCGGATCCTGCGGCACATCCGCGGCAACCGGGTGGCGATGATCTTCCAGGAGCCGATGACCTCGCTCAACCCGCTGCACACGGTGCAGCGGCAGATTGGCGAAACCCTGCTGGTGCACAAGGGCCTGGCGGGCAAGGCGGCCACCGCGCGCACCCTCGAGCTGCTCGAGATGGTCGGCATCCAGGCGCCGCGCGAGCGCCTGAAAAGCTACCCGCACCAGCTCAGTGGTGGCCAGCGGCAACGGGTGATGATCGCCATGGCGCTGGCCTGCGAGCCCGACTTGCTGATCGCCGACGAGCCCACCACCGCGCTCGACGTGACCGTGCAGCGGAAAATCCTCTTGCTGTTGAAATCCCTGCAGGCGCGGTTGGGGATGTCGTTGTTGTTGATCAGCCATGACCTCAACCTGGTGCGGCGCATCGCCCAACGGGTGTGCGTGATGAAACAGGGCCAGGTGGTCGAGCAGGCGCCTTGCGAGCAGTTGTTCACGGCCCCACAGCATGCCTATACACGGCTGCTGCTCAACGCCGAGCCGGCCGGCACGCCGCTGCCGCGCGACGCCCGCGAGGTGGTGTTGCGGGTGGAGCAGTTGAAGGTGTGGTATGCGCTGGGCGGCGGCCTGCTGCGCAAGCCGATGCAGGTGATCAAGGCGGTCGATGGGGTAAGCCTGGAGGTGCAGCGCGGCAAAACCCTGGGCATTGTGGGGGAGTCTGGCTCGGGCAAGTCGACCCTGGGCCAGGCGATTTTGCGGCTGCTGCCGGCCGAGGGGCGGATTGCCTTCGAGGGCCAGGCCATCGAGGGCTTGAGCGAGAAGCAGCTACGGCCGTGGCGCAAGCGCATGCAGGTGGTGTTCCAAGACCCTTACGGCAGCCTCAGCCCACGGCTGAGCGTGGCGCAGATCATCAGCGAGGGGCTGGAGGTGCACTCCAGCGCCAATGCCGCCGAGCGTGAGCAACGGGTGATCCAGGCGCTGGAGGAAGTGGGCCTTGACCCCGCCAGCCGCCACCGCTACCCCCACGAATTCTCCGGCGGCCAGCGCCAGCGCATCGCCATTGCCCGCGCGCTGGTGCTCAAGCCGGCGCTGATTCTGCTCGACGAACCCACCTCGGCGCTCGACCGCACCGTGCAAAAACAAGTGGTGGCGCTGCTGCGGCAATTGCAGGAACGCCACGGGCTGACCTACCTGTTCATCAGCCACGACCTGGCGGTGGTGCGCGCCTTGGCCCACGAGGTGATCGTGATCAAGGATGGCCAGGTGGTGGAACGCGGGCCGAGCGACGAAGTGTTCGGCGCGCCGCGGCATCCGTATACGCAGGAGTTGTTGGCCGCTTCGGTGCTGTGAGGGCCCTTCGCCCGGCACAGCCGGCCTCCCACGGGATATGTATTGCTCCGTAAATCAAGTACTTACATAAATCTGGTGGGAGGCCGGCTGTGCCGGGCGAAGGGCCGGTAACCCCTGGCAAAAATGTCTCAAGGCAGCCCTGTACCGAGGCCGCTAGGGTTACGCGTTTCAACCAAACGCCCCTTCGAAATGAACCCCAAAGGCCACTCCACCCACCTGCGCCGCTTCCGAACCGCCGAAGTGGGCAGGCTGTATTGCCTGACCTTCGTCACCCACCAGCGCCGCCGTTTGTTCTCCAACTGGCCCAGCGCAAAGCCAGTGATCGATGCACTCAAACAAGCCCAGGCAGAAGGCAAAGGCCAGTCGTTGGCCTGGGTGGTGATGCCCGATCACGTGCACTGGCTGGTGCGTTTACAAGCCCGGGCGCTCAGTGAGCTGGCACGTAAACTCAAAAGCCGGGCGACGGTGGGTTTGCGCGCGCGGGGCGTTACCGGGCCAGTATGGCAAGACGGCTACTACGACCAGGCCATTCGCAATCTGGCTGATGCCGTAGACCATGCCCGCTACATCGTGCTCAACCCTGTTCGGGCCGGGTTGGTCAGCAGTGTGAGGTTTTACCCGATGTGGGACAGTATCTGGGTGGGTGACCCTGAGGGGGTGTTCGGAATGGTTGATGCTTATGTGCTTGGCCGTTAGGGCCCATCGCCCGGCACAGCCGGCCTCCCACCAGATGTGTATTGCCCCGTAAATCAAGGACAACACGGTCGATTGTGGGAGGCCAGCAGGCCCAGCCTACTTCCTGGCATCCTCCCACGACTTCAACAGCTCGTTGTAACTCACCGTCTGCCCCTGGGGTTTTTCGTTGGCCAGTTTCGGCTTTGGCGCGCCGGGTTGGTCGAACCAGTACTGGGCGGCGCGTTCTTCGTTGAGTTTCGGCCCGCACGGTGAGCTGGCCTGGGCGCGTTCCAGGCGTTTGAGCACAGCGTCCTGGTCGGCGGCCAGGCCGTCCAGGGCTTGCTGGGCGGTTTTGTCGCCGCTGACGGCGTCAGACACATGCTTCCACCACAACTGCGCCAGCTTCGGGTAGTCCGGCACGTTGGTGCCGGTGGGGGTCCACTGCACCCGCGCCGGGCTGCGGTAGAACTCCACCAGCCCGCCGAGCTTGGGCGCCAGGTCGGTCATCGCCTGGGAGTTGATGTCCGACTCGCGGATCGGCGTAAGGCCGATGATGGTTTTTTTCAGCGACACGGTTTTGCTGGTCACGAACTGCGCATACAGCCAGGCGGCCATGCGTTGTTTTTCCGGGGTGGACTTGAAGAACGTCCACGAGCCGGTGTCTTGGTAGCCGAGTTTCATCCCCTCCTCCCAATACGGCCCCTTGGGCGACGGCGCCATCCGCCACTTCGGCGTGCCGTCGCTGTTGACCACCGGCAGGCCGGGTTTGGTCATGTCGGCGGTGAAGGCGGTGTACCAGAAGATCTGCTGCGCCACCGCGCCCTGGGCCGGCACCGGGCCGGCTTCGGAGAAGGTCATGCCGGCCGCCTGGGGCGGGGCGTAGGCCTTGAGCCAGTCGATGTATTTTTGCGTGGCGAACACCGCCGCCGGGCCATTGGTGTCGCCGCCGCGGGTCACGCTGGAGCCCACCGGCCGGCAGTTTTCCACGCGGATGCCCCATTCATCCACCGGCAGCCCGTTGGGCAGGCCCTTGTCGCCGCCGCCGGCCATGGAGAACCAGGCATCGGTGAAGCGCCAGCCCAGGGACGGGTCTTTCTTGCCGTAGTCCATGTGCCCGTAGACCTTCTTGCCGTCGATCTCCTTCACGTCTTCGCTGAAGAACTTGGCGATGTCTTCATAGGCTGACCAGTTCACCGGCACGCCCAGCTCGTAGCCGTACTTTTCCTTGAACCGGGCCTTGAGGTCGGGCCGCTCGAACCAGTCGGCGCGGAACCAGTAGAGGTTGGCGAACTGCTGGTCGGGCAACTGGTAGACCTTGCCGTCGGGCGCGGTGGTGAACGACAGCCCGATGAAGTCGTTGATGTCCAGGGTTGGCGAGGTGTAGGCCTTGCCCTCGTTCGCCATCAGGTCGGTGAGCGACTCGACCTTGCCGTAGCGAAAGTGCGTGCCGATCAGGTCGGAGTCGTTGATCCAGCCGTCGTAGATGTTCTGGTCCGACTGCATCTGGGTTTGCAGTTTTTCCACCACATCGCCTTCTTGCATCAGGTCATGGGTGAGCTTGATGCCGGTGATTTCGCTGAAGGCCTTGGCCAGGGTTTTCGATTCGTACTCATGGGTGGTGAGGGTTTCCGACACCACCTTGATGCTCATGCCGCGAAACGGCTTGGCCGCCTCGATGAACCACTTGAGCTCGGCCATCTGTTGCTCGGGGGTGAGGGTCGAGGGCTTGAACTCGCTGTCGACCCACTTCTTGGCGGCGTCTTCATAGGCATCGGCCCAGGCCTGGCCACAGAGGGTGCCGAGCACCAGCACTGCCGCCAGGCTAAGGCCACGCCGCCCGTTCTTGTTGTTGTCGTTTCTCATCGGGACCTCCACTGAAGGAATGTTCGCGCCTCAACCCCAGCGCATCACCAGCAACAGCCACAGCACAGACAGCCCGGTGGCTGCCCATAGGCTCCAATCGGTCACGCCCACCACCAACAGATGCAGGTAGGCACTGCCCAGCAACGCAATGAACAGGCGGTCGCCACGGGTGGTGGCGATCGGTAAAAAGCCGCGCCGCTCGGTGCATGGCCGGCGCAGCTCGAACAGCGTCATGCCGGCCAGGAGAAGGCCGATGCCGGCGAAGAACAGCCCTGTGGGCAGGGTCCAGGCCATCCACTGCATGTGCGCGCCCTCCTCTATACCCGGCCGAGGGCAAAGCCCTTGGCCACGTGGTTGCGAACGAACCAGATCACCAGCACCCCCGGCAGGATGGTCAGCACCCCGGCGGCGGCCAGCACGCCCCAGTCGATGCCGGCGGCCGAGACGGTGCGGGTCATCACCGCGGCGATCGGCTTGGCGTTGACCGAGGTCAGGGTGCGCGCCAGCAGCAGCTCGACCCAGGAAAACATAAAGCAGAAAAACGCCGTGACGCCGATGCCCGAGCCCACCAGCGGGAGGAAGATCTTCAGGAAAAACCGGCCGAAGCTGTAGCCGTCGATGTAGGCGGTTTCGTCGATTTCCTTGGGCACGCCAGACATGAACCCTTCGAGGATCCACACCGCCAGCGGCACGTTGAACAGGCAGTGGGCCAGCGCCACGGCGATCGGCGTGTCGAACAAACCGATGGAGGAATACAACTGGAAGAACGGCAGCAGAAACACCGCCGGCGGCGCCATGCGGTTGGTCAGCAGCCAGAAGAACAGGTGTTTGTCACCCAAAAAACGGTAGCGAGAAAACGCATAGGCCGCCGGCAGCGCCACCAGCAGCGAGATCACCGTGTTCAGGCACACGTAGGTGAGCGAGTTGAGGTAGCTTTCGTACCAGCTGGGGTCGGTGAAGATCACGTTGTAGTTGTGCCAGGTGAACGCCCGCGGCCACAGCGTGAGGCCGCCGAGGATCTCTTCATTGGTTTTGAACGACATGTTCACCAGCCAGTAGATCGGCACCAGCACAAAGGCCAGGAACAACAGCAGCACCAGGGTTTTACGGGCTTGCATGGCGGCGCCTCAGGGTTGGTCGTTGTGGGTCATGGCGGTGTAGAACAGCCACGACACCAGCAGGATGATCAGGAAGTACACCAGCGAAAACGCCGCCGCCGGGCCGAGGTCGAACTGGCCCACGGCCATTTGCGTGAGCGACTGGCTGAGGAAGGTCGTCGCGTTGCCCGGGCCACCGCCGGTGAGCACGAATGGCTCGGTGTAGATCATGAAGCTGTCCATGAAGCGCAGCATCACCGCGATCAACAGCACGCCCTTGAGCTTGGGCAACTGGATGTAGCGGAACACCGCCCAGTGGCTGGCGCGGTCGATGCGCGCGGCCTGGTAGTACACGTCGGGGATGGCGCGCAGGCCGGAGTAGCACAGCAGCGCCACCAGGGAGGTCCAGTGCCACACGTCCATCACCAGCACCGTGGCCCAGGCATCGCTGGTGTTCGAGGCGTAGTTGTAGTTCAGCCCCAGGGCGTTCAGGCCCCAGCCGAGCAGGCCGATGTCGCCGCGGCCGAAGATCTGCCAGATGGTCCCGACCACGTTCCACGGGATCAACAACGGCAGCGCCAGCACGATCAGGCACACCGACGACCAGCGCCCGCGCGCCGGCATGCACAGGGCGATGGCGATGCCGAGGGGGATTTCCACCAGCAGCACGCAGCCCGAGTAGATGAACTGGCGCAGCAGCGCGGCGTGCAGGCGTTCGTCTTGCAGCACCTGGCGGTACCAGTCGGCGCCGACGAAAAACCGGCTGGAGGTGTCGAAGATGTCCTGCACCGAGTAGTTGACCACGGTCATCATCGGGATGATCGCGCTGAACGCCACCAGCACGAACACCGGCAGCACCAGCCACCAGGCGCGGTTGTTCGGGACCTTGTTCATGGCGCCGCCTCCAGCAGGTGGTCATCGCCGTAGAGCATCAGCCACGGCGCCGGGAAGCCCAGGTACACCGGGCCCGCGGGCACCTCGCGCTGCTCCGGCAGGCGCGCCTTGAGGCGCTGGCCAGCCAGCTCCAGGGTGAGGATCTTGTAGGTGCCCAGATCCTCGGTGTGCAGCAGCTGCGCGGCCAGGGCGTGCTCGCTGGGGGCCTCGTAGACCTTGACGAACTCCGGGCGGATGCCGGCCTGGAGGCGCTGCCAGCCGCCCTCGGCGACCCGCGCGCACAGCGCCGGCGGCAGCGGCAAGCGGTGCTCGCCCAGGCACACGCCACCCTCCCAGGGGGTGACATCCAGCAGGTTCATCCCCGGGCTGCCGATGAAGTAGCCCACAAAGCTGTGCGCCGGCCGCTCGAACAGCTCGCGCGGGGTGCCGAACTGGACGATCTGGCCGCCGTACATCACCGCGATCTTGTCGGCGAAGGTGGCCGCCTCGAGCTGGTCGTGGGTGACGTAAACCATGGTGATGTTGAACTGCTCGTGGATCTGCTTGAGCTTGCGCCGCAGCTTCCACTTCAGGTGCGGGTCGATCACCGTCAGCGGCTCGTCGAAGAGGATCGCCGAGACGTCGTCGCGCACCAGCCCGCGGCCCATCGAGACCTTTTGTTTTTCATCGGCGCTGAGGTTGCGCGCGCGCTTGGCCAACAGCGGGGTGAGCTCCAGCACCTCGGCGATCTCGCGCACCTTGCGCTCGATGCGCTCGGCGGCCATGCCCTGGTTGCGCAGCGGGAAGGCCAGGTTGTCGAACACCGTCATGGTGTCGTACACCACCGGGAACTGAAACACCTGGGCGATGTTGCGCTGCTCGGGGGTGAGCGCGTTGACCGCGCGGCCGTCGAACAGCACCTGGCCCTCGGAGGGGGTGAGCAGCCCGGAGATGATGTTCAGCAGGGTCGACTTGCCACAGCCAGACGGCCCCAGCAGGGCGAAGGCGCCGCCCTGGGCCCAGACGTGATCGAGCTGGCGCAGCGCGTAGTCGGCGCCGCCGCTGTAGCTGTGGGCCAGTTGTTGCAGGCGGATTTCGGCCATCAGGCAGCCCTCGCCCGGCGCGGCGCCTGCACCAGCGCGCCCCCGGGTTCGAAGACGAACAGCCGGTGGGTGGGGATGTACACCTGGATCGGCGTGTCGACGGCGAAGTCATGCACCCCGGGCAGGTGCGCCACCAGTTGCACGTGCTCGTTGCGCACGTGGAGGAAGGTTTCCGCGCCGCTGATCTCAGCCACCTCTACCGTGACCGCCAGCTCGAGGTCGTCATCGTGGGCCGGCGCCAGGCTGATGTGGCTGGGCCGCACACCAAAGCGGAACGGGCCTTCGCCGAGGGTTTGCAGGTCGGCGTTCAAGGCAAAGTGCGCGCAGCCGGCGAAGCTCACCTCGGTGCCCTGCACCTGGCCGTCGAGCAGGTTGATCGGCGGCTCGCTGAACAGCTCGGCGGCCAGCTCCCGGCACGGCTGCTGGTAGACGTGGGCGGTGGCGCCGGTCTGTACCAGGCGGCCCTCGTGCAGCAGCGTGGTGGTGCCGCCCAGGGCCAGGGCCTCGTTGGGCTCGGTGGTGGCGTACACGGCGATGGTGTCGCGGCGGGCGAACAGCTCGCGCATCTCCTGGCGCAGTTCTTCGCGCAGCTTGTAATCGAGGTTGACCAACGGCTCGTCGAACAACACCAACTCGGCATCCTTGACCAGCGCCCGGGCCATCGCCGTGCGCTGCTGCTGGCCGCCGGACAGCGCCAGCGGGTAGCGCCCCAGCAGCGGCTCGATGCGCAACAGGCGCGCGGTGGCGTGCACGCGCTGGTCGATCTCGTCACGGGCCAAGCCCGCCTGGCGCAGCGGCGAGGCGATGTTCTCGTACACGGTGAGGTTGGGGTAGTTGATGAACTGCTGGTAAACCATCGACACGTTGCGCTGGCGCACCGGCACCCCGGTGACGTCGCGGCCGTGCATGCGCACCGCGCCGCGGTCGGGCTTGTCGAGCCCAGCCATCAGCCGCATCAGGCTGGTTTTGCCGGCCAGGGTGCGGCCCAGCAGCACGTTGAACGAGCCGGCTTCCAGGCGCAGGCTGAGGTCGCCGATCCACACCTTGCCGTCGATGATGCGGCTTACGCTGTCGAGTTCCAGGGCCATGCTGCCACCTGCGGGGCTTATTGTTCTGCCACAGCACAAGGCGATAAACGTGCCAGCGCTGGTGGCGGCCCGTGGCAGGGCCTTCGCCGGCAGAGGGCAGGTTCGGAACTGAACAAAACTGAACAGCCAGCACTGAACAACTGAACAGCCGCGGGTTGACAATGAACAACCCTGAACGACACTGAAGCGACAAAAACAATACGCAGAGGCCCCGGCCATGCCCGCCAGCCGCGAACAGTTGATCCAGCAATCCTGGGCCCGTTGCCGGGCGCTGGGCCTGAGTGAACACTACCTGCCGCGCTTCAGCGCCCCGGCCGCGCCGCTCAGCGCCGCCGCTCAAGGCTTTTTGCACAGCACCGAGCAACAGGTGCTGCCCTATTACGAACACATGCTCGGCGGCACCCAATCGCTACTGATGCTGGCCGGCGCCGACGGCTGCCTGCTGCGCACCTGGGGCGGCGAGCGCATCGCCCAGGCCGGGCACCCGGGCCTGCAGGCCGGCGCCGACTGGCGCGAGGCCAATGCCGGTACCAATGCCCTGGGCACCGCACTGGCCTGCGGGCAGGCGTTGCACATCGAGGCCTGCGAGCATTTTCTCAAGGCCAACCGCTACCTCAGCGCTTCGGCGGCGCCGATCTTCGACGCCCAGCGGCGTATCGTCGGCGCCTTGCAGGTGGCCAGCGACAGCTACCTGCCGCCCTCGCACACCCTGGGCACGGTGAAGATGATGAGCCAGGCGGTGGAGAACCAGCTGATCATCGAGCACTACGGCCAAGGCCATTACCGCCTGGCCCTGCACACCACCGCCAACAACCTCGACAGCCCCTGGGCGGCGCTGTTGGTGCTCAGCGCCAGCGGCCAGGTGCTGGCGGCCAACCGCCGCGCCGATGCCTTGCTCGGCGGCGACCCAAGCGGGCGCAGCCTGGAGCAATTGTTTGGCCACAGCCTGGCGCAGTTGCGCGCCAAGGGCGCCAGCTTCGCCCTCGCCGCCACCGGCCGCAGCCGCCTGCACTGCCAACTGCACTGCCCGCCCGAGGCGTTGGCGCTGCAGCCCGGCGCGCCGAGCCAGGCACTGCTCGACGACCCGCTGCTGGCCAAGGGCCTGCGCCTGCTGGAGCGAGACATCCCGTTGTTGATCGTGGGCGAAACCGGCACCGGCAAGGAGGTGCTGGCGCGCAACCTGCACCGCCACAGCAGCCGCGCCGGGCAGCCGTTCGTGGCGGTGAACTGCGCGGCGATCCCGCTGGAGCTGGTCGAGGCAGAATTGTTCGGTTACGAAAAGGGCGCCTTCACCGGCGCCCACAGCAAGGGCAACCCGGGGCTGATCCGCAAGGCGGACCAAGGCATTTTGTTTCTCGATGAGATCGGCGACATGCCCCTGGCCACCCAGGCGCGGCTGCTGCGGGTGCTGCAAGAGCGCTGCATCCAGCCGTTGGGCGCCGGCGACCCGATCCCGGTGAACATCCGGGTGATCAGCGCCACCCACCAGCACCTGCCCAGCCGGGTGCAGCAAGGGCTGTTCCGTGAAGACCTCTACTACCGCCTGGGCGGCTTCACCCTGCGCCTGCGCCCACTGCGCGAGCGTGGCGACCTGGCGGCGCTGGTGCACACCCTGCTGCTGCAGTACCGCGCCCCGGGCCAGCGTGGCGAGATCAGCGCCGCGGCGCTGGCGCTGCTGCTGGCCCAGCCCTGGCCGGGCAACGTGCGGCAGTTGGCTTGCGCCCTGCAGGTGGCGCTGGCGCTGGCCGACGAGCAGCCGATCGGCCTTGAGCACCTGCCCGAAGACCTGCTGCCGGGCACTGCCCCGGCGTTGCCCGCCAGCGCCCCCAGCGGCGACATCAATGCCCTGCTGGCGGCCAGCGACGGCAACATCTCGCAGATGGCCCGGCGCATGGGGGTCAGCCGCAACACGGTGTACAAACGCTTGCGCGCGCTGAACCTCAACACAAATTAATACAAAATACTTGGAGCACCCCGGCTTTTGAGGCAAACTTCGGGTGCCAATGAGAATCGCTAGCAAATATCAATGCATCCCGTACCCAACCACACGCCGAGCATCCTCGCGGTCGAAGACGACCCCGTGCTCGGCGCGTTCGTGCACGAACAACTGGGCCGCTGCGGCTTCGACGTGACCTGGTGCCAGAACGGCCAGCAAGCGCTGGCGCTGGCCCTGGGCAATGCCTATGACGTGGTGCTGATGGACGTGCTGATGCCGGGGCTCGACGGGCTGCAGGTGTTGCAGCAACTGCGCCAGCGCTCGCGCACGCCGGTGATCATCATGTCGGCGCTGGGCGCCGAGCAAGACCGCATTGCGGGCTTTCGCCGCGGCGCCGACGACTACCTGCCCAAGCCATTCAGCGTGGATGAACTGCACGTGCGGGTCGAGGCGATCCTGCGCCGGGTCGCCCTGGAGCGCGGCGGCAGCCCCAGCGCGCCGGCGGCGGAAAGCGACCCGCTGCGGTTTCATGCCGGGCGCCAGGACGTGAGCTACGACGGCGCCCTGGCCGGGCTTACGCCCAGTGAGTTCCGCCTGCTCAGCACCTTGCACCAGCACCTCGAAGAGCCGCTGAGCAAGGCATTCCTGTACCAGCACGTGCTGCAGCGAGGGTACTCCCAGCACGACCGCAGCCTCGACATGCACGTGAGCCAGATCCGCCGCAAGCTCAAGGCGATTGGCTACAGCCGCCGGCTGCTGCGCACGGTGTGGGGCAAGGGCTATGTGCTGAGCGCGGAGGCCGAGGCCTAGCATGCCGGGCCGCTATTCATTGTTCTGGCGGCTGTGCGCGCTGCTGATCGGCGTTTGCCTGCTGGTGGTGTGGCTGAGCTGGAGCGCGGGCCGCTACATGGAAACCCAAAGCGGCTACCTCTCCAGCACCGCCCGCGCCACCCTCGAGGATTACGCCGCCCAGGCCGAGCAGGCCTGGCACGAGCAACGCCTGGCGCAATGGCTGGCCCAGGCCCGCGCCCGCGAAGGGGTGTTTATCGATGTGCTGGGTGAGAACTTTCAACCGCTGAGCGGCCAGCCGCTGACCGCCGCCGAGCAGGAACGCCTGACCACCCTGCGCGGCCTGGACTGGGCGGTGCACCTGCCGGTGCTGCGGTTGCCCTGGCTGAAGGTGCCGCTGCCGCATTCACCGGGGCTGGGCACGCTGGTGATCGAGCTGCCGGCGCGCTTCGTGCCGGGGCATTACCTGCTGCTGTGGCGGCTGCTCACCCATGGGCTGTTCCCGGCGTTGATCACCCTGGCGCTGTGCGTGGCGCTGTGGCGGATGCTGGTGGCGCCGATCCGGCAGATGCGCGACCAGGCCCGCGCCTGGCGCGCCGAGCAGTTGCACACGCGGCTGCCGCCAGCCTTGACGGGCCGCCAGGATGAACTCGGCGAACTGGCCCAGGCCTTCGACAGCATGGCTACCCGCCTGGAGGAAACGGTAAACGTGCAGCAGCAATTGCTGCGCGACCTCTCCCACGAGCTGCGCACGCCGCTGTCGCGCCTGCGCGTGGCCTGCGACAGCGACCTCGACCTGGCCGCCATGCGCCAACGGGTGGCGCGGGAAATCGACGGCATGCAGCAGTTGGTCGACACCACCCTGCAACTGGCCTGGCACGACAGCGACCGCGCCGCGCCGCCGGCCGAGGCGATCGACGTGCAGGCACTGTGGGACCTGCTCGCCGAGAACGCCTGCTTTGAGAGCGGCTGGCCGCCGGCGCGGCTGCAGGCGGCGATCCCGCCCGGCTGCTGCGTGCGCGGTGAGCTGAACGGCCTGGCGCAGGCGCTGGAGAACATCTTGCGCAACGCCATCCGCCACTCGCCGGCCGGCGGAGTGATCCACTTCAGCGCCACGCCACAGGGCGAGCAGTGGCAACTGAGCCTGCAAGACCAGGGCGGCGGCGTGGCCGAGCCGCACCTGGAGCGGATTTTCGCCCCGTTCATCCGCCTCGACGGCGCGCGCCCGGGGGATGGTGGCTTTGGCTTGGGCTTGTCGATCGCGCGCAACGCGGTGCAGCGCCAGGGCGGGCGGCTGTGGGCGGGGAATGTGGCGCGGGGGTTGCGGGTGACGATTGAGTTGCCGGGGTTGGGGTGAGGTTTTCTATAAGGTGCTTGGCGCTTTGGCCAAGGACGTCCATCCACGCCATGTTTTGCCCTGCGGAGCACAAACACTTGCCACCTTCGGATGCCTAGCCATTATCATCTCGGCGAAATCTGACGATGGATGCCAGCACCCTGTCCATTGGAGGTCGGCGCAGGGCCCCGGCGCGGGGCATCCCTGCGTTCACTGAGCATCTACCCGAGCTGGAAGCGTGTTGGTAATGACTGATAGCGGCAACAGTACGTTTGCGGCCCTATGGCTGCTGGAGCTGTCGAAGGAAGAAGATCTGTTCTTCAACCCTAGATCCGGCGAGGATAACCTCAAGGAGGTCATGGAACGTTTCATGCCTGGGTCAATCCTCGAAAGCATCAATGATGTGCCCGATTGGCCCGATACCCTACGTTGGGATTTCGCATACCAAACTGCTCAACGTGACATCTATTTCAACGTCTACGTCAACGCCATCGAAACCTGGCTTGATGTCTCCGAAAGCAGCCCTGGTCTCGGTGGTTCTGCCATCTACGCAGCCGTTGCCACCTTCGCCTTTAACACCCGGCGTACCTTCGTTGGGGACCCTGACGGGCTGTCCGACCTGGCGCTTCGAAGGCGCCTAGACAATATGTTATGCTCAGCCGTCAAGTACAGCAGTACAGACCACATCGCACCCCACCCAGACCAGATTATCGGCTCTAAGGCGCTAGGCGTGCCGCCTCTCACCTGGGTCAGAGGCCAGACGCTGGACAACATCCAGTGCATGATTGACACTGTCATTGCATCCCTAGAACACGTTGTGCCGGAGGTAGCTCATGCCTACTACGACTTCCAATCAAAAACCTTCCGCGACGCTGAGGGCCGACAGCTATTGGAGACAGTTTTTGGAAGCTGGAGTGATCAGCTTGCAGGAAGCAGAACGGCGAGCGCTGGGATCACTACGTTTAAAAGATGCATACTCCTCGGATCCTTGGTACGCCAAGAAAGCGGAGCGCGATCCCGCCTTCTGGAGCAAGTTTTACGCGACTCGCGTCAATTCGTAGACGAAGGTGAGTTGTTCGGTATTTTCTATTGATCCGCTTTCGTGAGCTAGGTAAAGGCCCCTTAAGGGGCCTTTTCTTTGCCCGAGGGCTGGCTCACCGGCTTGCTGCCATGCCTCGATCAGATCAATGCAAGAAAAGCCTCCTGGGCACAGCCTGCCCTAGATATTTCGGGCTTTTGATGGAACCTGAAGGGCCTACTCCCGGCAATACCCCTCGCCTTCCTGCACCACCAGGCAGTTCTGTTTATCCGCCAGCCACTTCAGGCCGGTGGCTGCGCCGTTGCCGGGCACCAGTTGGTGGGCGCCGTCGGGGCGGGTGAAGGTGATGGCGTTGCCGTCGGCCTGGCCGTCGAAGGTGCCGTGGTCGTCGAGGCTGTATTGCATCGCCAGGCGGTAGTGGCCGGGCTTGCCGTCGGCGGCGGGGTCGATCTGCAGCACCAGGCCTTCGACGCCCACCCAGCGGCCGAGCCAGGCGTCGGTGGGGGGCGGGGTGGGTGAGCAGGCGCCGAGCAACAGGGCGCTGAGCAACAGGTAACAACGGGGCATGGGGGGCTCCTGTACAGGTAAGCGAACACGCGGGCTAGGCCGCGCTGACACTATACCGCGCACGGCCGCCGGCCTTGGCCTGGTAAAGCTGCGCGTCGGCCGCCTCGATCAGCGCCAGCGGCTCGCCGCCTTCGGGCGGCACGCGCACGGCCACGCCCTGAGACACCGTCACCCGGCCATTGAGCGGCGAGGCGGCGTGCTCCAGCGCCAGCTCGCTGACCACGCTGTGCAGCAGGCCGGCCACATGGCGGGCGCCGTCGAGGCCGGTATGCGGCAGCAGGCAGGCGAACTCTTCGCCGCCGTAACGCGCGGCGAGGTCTTGCGGGCGCTGCAAGGCCCTGCCCAGGGCCTGGGCCACGGCGCGCAGGCACTCGTCGCCGGCCAGGTGGCCGTAGTGGTCGTTGTAGCGCTTGAAGTGGTCCACATCCACCAGGATCAGCGCCAACGGCGCATGGTCGCGCTGGCACTGGCGCCAGTGCACGCTGAGTTGCTCATCGAAGTGGCGGCGGTTGGCCAGGCCGGTGAGGCCGTCTTGCAGGGCCGCGCGGCGCAGCAAGTCGCCCTGCAGCTTGAGCTTGAGGTGGGTTTCGACGCGGGCGCGGACGATCACCGGGTTGGCCGGCTTGCTGATGAAGTCCACCGCGCCCAGCTCGAAGCCGCGTACTTCGTCGGCCTCGCTGCGGTGCGAGGTGAGGAAGATGATCGGGATGTCGCGGGTCAGGTTGCCGGCCTTGAGCCGGCGGCACACCTCATGGCCGTCCATGCTGTCCATCATCACGTCGAGCAGGATGAGGTCTGGCCGCTGAGTGTCGGCCTGGCGCAGGGCCTGCTCGCCGTGGGTGGCCATGAACACCTCGCATTCTTCGCGAAACAACTGGTTCAGCGCGATGATGTTAGCGGGTTGATCATCGACCAGCAGCAGCCGTGGCCGGCGCCCGGTGTGTTCGGCCCAGTAGGCCATGAACGGCGTCATTGCATCACCTCATGCAGGTTGCGCACGGTGCCCAACGCTGCGCCAAAGTCCAGGGCGTTCACCTGCCCAAGCAGGCGCGGCATCCACGCGGCGGCCGCCGGCGGGGCACCGCCGGCCAGCCGTTGCACCCACTCCAGCGCCTGCAGGTTGCCGGTTTGCAGGGCCACCTCCAGTTGCAGCAAGCCCTCGCGCCACTGCCCCGGCTCCACCGCCATGGGCCCGGCGCCCTCCTCCGGCTCGCCGAGGCGCTCACGCAGGGCCGCGGCGCTGCCCTCGAGCAGGCGCGCCAGCTCGCGCGAGCTGCTGCCGTTGAGCCAGGCAGCCATCACGTCGGGGTCTTCGCGGCCCATGCCCAGCTCCAGCGCGCCGGCGCGCTCGCTCAGGGCCTGGGCGCCCATGGTCGCGGCGCTGCCCTTGATGGCATGGAACAACGCCCGCGCGGCCTGGCTGTCGGGCTCGCCGGCCATGGCGCGCAGGCGCGCGATCAGCTCGCCGCAGTCTTTTTCGAACACTTCGAGGACTTCGCGCAGCAGGCGCTGGTCGCCGTCGAAACGGGCCAGCACCGCACCCCAGTTTTCCAACAGCGCGGGGCCGCTCATCGGCACCGGCGCCGGGCCTACCGCGGGCGGCTGGTCGCGGCCGGTCCACTGGCACACCACCTGCACCAGGCGGTTGAGGTCGATCGGTTTGCCGAGGTGGTCGTTCATGCCCGCGCCCAGGCAAGCGGCGCGGTCTTCGGCGCCGGCGTTGGCGGTCATGGCGATGATCGGCAAGCGCGTGAAGCGGCCGTCGGCGCGGATCCGCCGGGTGGCTTCGAGGCCGTCGAGCTCAGGCATTTGCACGTCCATCAGCACCACGTCGTAAGGCTCGGGGCCGTCGCACACCGCGGCAATGCCTTCATGGCCGTTCTCGGCCAGGCGCACCCGCGCGCCCTCGGCATGCAGCAGGCCGCTGGCGACCTGGCGGTTGAGGGCGTTGTCTTCGACCACCAGCACGTACAGCCCGGCCAGCCGCCGCAAGCGCTCGGCAGCCACCGGGATGAGCGTGACCGGGGCGCCGCCGATGGCATCGTACACGGCGTTGCGCAGCTGCAACGGGGTGACCGGTTTGGTCATCATCGCGACGAAATCCTCACGCAGGGCGCCGGTGGCGTTGGCGTGCATTTCATCGGAATAGGCGGTGACCATGATCATCCGCGGCGCGGCATCGCCCAGGCGCTGGCGAATCTGCCGGGCGGCGGCGAGGCCGTCGAGCTCGGGCATGCGCCAGTCCATCAGCAGCAGGTCATAGGGGTTGGCCTGGGCCACTGCGTCACAGGTGCGCGCCACCGCCAGCTGGCCGCCACTCACGCTGTCGGCGTGCCAGCCCTGGGCGCGGACCATTCGCGCCAGCACGTCAGCGCTGGTAGCGTTGTCGTCTGCCACCAGCAAGCGTAGGCCAGGCCGGGCCAGCTCTGGTGGCTGCGGCAGCACGCTGGTGCGGTCAGCCTCGAGCACGATGTCGAACCAGAACCGGCTGCCCACCCCCGGCTCGCTCTCCAACTGCAAGGTGCCGCCCATCAGCTCGACCAGCCGGTTGCTGATCACCAGGCCCAAGCCGGTGCCGCCAAAGCGCCGGGTGGTGGAGGCCTCGGCCTGGCTGAAGCCTTCGAAAATACGCTCGCGCTGCTCCGGGCTGATGCCGATGCCGCTGTCTTGCACGGCCACGCGAATGCCCACGCCACGGCCGAGGCGGTGCAGCAGCACCAGGCGCACCACCACCTCGCCTTCGAGGGTGAACTTCAGCGCGTTGCCCGACAGGTTGACGAGGATCTGCTTCAGCCGCAGCGCATCGCCCACCAGCCAGGGCGGGATGCGCGGGTCTACGTCGAACACCGCTTCGACATCCTTGTTGCCCTGGTTGCCGGCGATGATCACCGCCAGCTCTTGCATCAGCACGTCGAGCTCGAACGGGTGAGGGTCCAACACCAGCTTGCCGGCCTCGATCTTGGAGTAGTCGAGCACGTCGTTGAGCAGGTCGAGCAACGAGGTGGCGGCCTGGCGCGCCTTGGACAAGTAATCGAGCTGCTGGGCGTCAAGCCGGGTGCGCTGCACCAGTTGCAGCATGCCGAGCACGGCGTTCATCGGTGTGCGGATTTCATGGCTCATGTTGGCCAGGAACGCCGACTTGGCGGCGCTGGCGTCGTCGGCGCGGGCCTTGGCTTGGCGCAGGCTGGCTTCCATCTCGCGCTGGGGGGTGACGTCGCGGTTGATCCCGGTCACACGCACGGCGCGGCCTTGCATGTCGCGCTCAACCTTGCCACCGGCCTGCACGTAACGCACCTGGCCGTCCTGGAGCATCACCCTGAATACTGGGTCGTAGGGGGTGTCGTGGTCGATCAGCGCCTGCAGGGCGGTTTCGGTGCCGGGGCGGTCGGCCGGGTGCAGCCGCCACAGCCAGTTCTGGAACAGCGCGGCGCCGTTGCTGAGGTGTTCCGGGATGTCGTAAATCTGGTACATGCGCGGGTTCCAGACGATGTCTCCGCTGCTTACGTCCCAGGTCCAGATGCCCAGTTCGGCGGCCTCGGCGGCCAGCAACAGGTGGTCGCGGGCGGCCATCAGTTCGCTGCGCTGGCGGCGCTGCTGGGTGATGTCGCTGACCACGCAAACGAACAGGCGCTGGCCGATCCCGGCCTTGACCCCGATCGACACCCGCGCCGGGAAAATCCCGCCATCGTGGCGCTGGCCGCTGATCTCCAGGCGCCGCTGGTGGGTGAGGTGGCGCTCGCGGGCGCCGCGGGCGATCAGCCGGTCGATCATCCGCCAGTAGGCGCGCGGCATGAGTTTTTTCACGTTCTGGCCAACGATCGCCTGGGGCTCGTAGCCGAACACCCGGGTGCCGGCGGTGTTGAACGACTGCACGGTGCCGTGGGCATCTACCGTGAGCACCGGGTCGATCATCGCCTCGAGGATGGCGCGGTTGGTCGCCATGCTGTCGTTGACCTGCGCCCGCAACTGGGCATTCAGCTCAAGGATGCGCGCGGCCTGGGCCTTTTGCAGGGAAATATCCCGCACCGTGACCGAAGCGGCGGCCACCCGGCCATTGGCGGCGTACATCGGCGAGGGGCTGATCGAAACGTCGAGCGGGGCGCCGTGGTCATTGTGGCGCACGGTGTCGTAATGCCCCACCAGCTCGCCGGCGGCGATGCGCGCGAGCATGTGTTGTTCTTCCTCGATGCGATCGGCCGGCACCACCAGCTCGAAGATGGAGCGGCCGATGGCCTGTTCGGCGGTGTAGCCGAACAGCATCTCGGCGCCGTGGTTCCAGCTGGTTACCTGGCCTTGCAGGGTTTTGCCGATGATCGCGTCGGCGGCGCTCTCAACGATGGCGCCCAGCTCCATGCGCGCGTCCATGATCTGCCGGCGCTGGCGCAGGCCCACCGCCACGGTACCGGCCAGGCCAGCGGCAAGCAGGCTGGCGAGCAGGCCGCCGAACAGCATCAGGTTGGGCGAGAGCAACCCGAGTTCAGCCACAAAGGCCTGGTTAACGCTGACGTCCACCTGCCACTGGCGGCCGAACACCTCGATGCGCTGCTGCTGCGGGTAAAGTTGCTCGCCGTCGAGCACGGGGCTGGTGAAAAACACCTTGGCCTGGCCGGGGTTGGTCACGTCGCTCAGGGCCACGTGCTGGGTGCGGGTGTCGACCCCCAGCCCGCCGAGCACATCGCTCATCAGCAGCGGCGCGAAGGTCAGGCCCACGGCTTGTTCTTCCCGCGCGGCCATCGTCGCCGGGGTGGTCACGCTGGCGTACACCGGCATCAGGATCAGGAACGACTGCTCGGCCTGGGCGGCGGCCTGCACCAGGGTGATCGGCGCGGTGAGGCGCACCTCGCCGCTGCGGATGGCGTCCATCGCCGCGGTGCGGCGTACGGTTTCAGAGGCGATGTCCAGGCCAATGGCGGCCTCGTTGCCCTGGAACGGCTCAAGGTACTGGATCACCAAGCGGTCGCCGGGTTGCGGCACCAGTTGGCGCAGGGTAAAGGCTGGCGAGCCGTCGGCGCGGGCTTGTTCAAGAAACGTGGCTTGGTCTTCGGGGCGCACCCGGCGGATAAAGCCAAAGCCGCGGGCGCCGGGGAATTCAGCGTGGACGTCGCGGGTCAGCGCGTAACGGTGGAACAGCTCGCGGCTAAGCTGGCGCTCGCCGACCACGGTGACCGCGCCGCGGGCGCCGCGCAGGCCGTACTGGTAGAGGTGGATGCGGTTGTACACCGCCTCCACCGTGCGCTGCGCCGCCTCGGTGACGGCGCCCTGGATGCGCTGGTCATTGGTGCGCAACAGCCAGCCACTGCCCAATACCACCACCAACAGGCCTACGGCCAACGTCAGGGCAGCGGTGGGGAAGAATGCCGAGGCTGTCTTGCTCATCAAGTTCCTTCATCACCCAGGGCCGGCAGGTACAGGTATGACACTGGAACACCGGCAGCATTCCGCGCGTGCGCCCTGCCCCGCACCTCATGGCCGGGTGTGCCATACCTCAATCCATAACGCCCCCTTACCCGAGGGCGCTTCGCTCACTCGCTGCAGCGCGCCCTTTTCACCGATGGCGTAACTGCCCACGGTGGCGCTTTTTTCGCCGGTCACCAGCAGCCAGCGGCCGTTGGGAGAGAAGGCGATATTACGCGGCTGTTGCTCTTGTACCGGATAGTTGCCCACAAACGCAGGCTTGCCCTGGCCATCGATGCTGAACGCCGACACGCTACTGCTGGTGCGCTCAGTCATGTATAGCAGCTTTGCATCCGGAGACAGGCGCAAATCCGCTGCCCAAATGCGCCGGGTGGGGTCGCCTTCGAGGTTATTGTTGCGCGCGTCGCGCACTTCGCCATGGGCCAGGCCCAGGCTGGCCGGGATCCCCGCGGCGCTGCCCAACTCGCTGAGGGCGCCGCTGTGGGGGTCGATGCGGTAGGCGGTCACGGTGCCGCTCATTTCGCCGAGCACGTACAGGTACTGGCCATCCGGCGAAAACGCGATGTGCCGCGGCCCGGTGTTGGCCGGCATGCTGGCATAGCCGCTGCCGATGGGTGCCAGTTGCCCGCTCTGGGCGTTGAAGGTGTATTGCAGCACGTGGTCGGCACCGAGGTTGCCGGCGTAGGCAAAGCGGTTCGACGGGTCGGTGCGCACCGAATGGGCGTGGGGGCCGGTTTTCACCGTTTGGATGGCCGCGCCGGGCACGTGGTCGGCGCCGATCGGCTGGCTGCTGATGAGGTCTGCCCCATAGCTGGCGCCCAGCAGCCACTGGCCGCTGCGGTCGGTGGCGAGGTACGCGAGGCTGTCGGCCAGTGGCGCCTGGCCGGTCTCGCTCAGGTGGCCGCTGGCCGGGTCTACCCGGTAGCTTTTGACGGTGTACGGCTTGGCCCGCAACGCCGCGTACAGCGCCTGGCCATCGGGGCTCAGGGCCAGGGGGTTGACCTGGCTACCGGCGTGGGTCTGCTCCACCAGCGCCAGGGCACCGGTGGCATCGTCGAGGCGATACTGGCTGATCAACCCGTCTTCGGGGCTGGAGATATAGGCGTAGGTCATGGCGTGGGCCTGGAGGCTGAGGGAGGCGGCGAGCAAGGCGGTGGCGAGGCGCAGCGGTGTGGGCATGGGGCGTCCTGCAGGTTTTTGTTGTAGTCAGTCATCCTATGACTATTGGGGTTGGGGGTGCAACTGGGAGGCAACTGCCATGGGCCCTGCCTTGTACCTGATCCTTAGCACCACTACCATGGCGGGGTTCCCCTTCAGGTAGCACATGCATGCGCCCCTCCGAAGCTTTGAACCTTCAGCGCGACGCCATTCGCGAAGCCAGCCGGCATTTTCGGGTTACCAACCTGAGGGTGTTTGGTTCAGTGCTGCATGGCACCGATGAGGAAGGCAGCGACCTAGACTTACTGGTCGACCCATTACCGGGCGCCACCCTTTTCGACCTGGGTGGGCTGCAGGATGAACTGCAAGGGCTGCTCGGTGTGCCGGTGGAGCTGCTGACTCCCAAAGACCTGCCTGCCACGTTCAGGGCCCAGGTGCTGGCAGAGGCTAGGCTGGTATGAAGCCGGTGGAGGTCGCCAACTACCTAGCGCATATGGAAGAAGCCGCCGCAGATGCTTGCTACGGGGCTTACACAAATCTGGTGGAAGGCCGGCTGTGCCGTAATACTGTTCACTTAAGCCATTTCAGGGCTTCATGGAAGGGATCGATCTCTGAACTCTGCTGATTTTGTGCATGAGCTCCAGGGCCTATCGCCCGGCACAGCCGGCCTCCCACGGGTCCTGTGTTGCCCAGTAAATCAATTACTTACACAAATCTGGTGGGAGGCCGTGGTCCGGCACTCCGGCTGTGCCGGGCGAAGGGCCAGCCAGGCCATGCGCTCGGTAAAACCATCGAGAGAAGTCGGGGCTTTTCATCCTCAATTCAGCGCTCTGATTGCTTAAGTGAGCAGCATTACGGCTGTGCCGGGCGATAGGCCCTGAAGCTCATGCCCAAAATCAGCAGAACTCACCGATTGATCCTTTCCATGAAGCGCCCGGTTCCAGCAGTGAACAGCCCCAGGCAAAAGCCCAATACCCCCTGCTCAACCCGCCTTGCCCACCCGTGGCGCACGAAAAACCCAGCGTTTGAAACGCCGCCAGGTCATGCGGTTCCACTGCCACAGCGGCACCTCGCGAAACAACCCCCAACTCTCGCGGCGGTCAAGCTGTACGGCGTGTTTGAGCGCCTTGTTGTACACAACGGTACGCGCCGCCGTGTAGCGAGGGTGTGCCTGGTAAGGCGCAATCGCCGCGAGGTCGTGTTTAAGCTGCTCACGGTAGCGGCGAGACAAACTGCCAGGGTGGCGGCGGTAGGTGCTCACCAATACGGGCAGGCACACCACGCCGTACCCGGCATGGGCCAGGCGCAGGGTGATCTGGAAATCCTGGATGCGAATCGCCGGGTCGTAGAAGCCCACGGCCTTGAGGGCGCTCATGCGGTACATGGCCACCGGCGTGCCCACGGCCAGGGCACGCCCCAGCAGCGTTTCAAAGCTGAAGTGGCGCACCGCGGTATGCCGCTCCTGCTTGTAGGGCTGGCCTTCAGCGTTGGTGAACACCGCCAACCCGCCCACGATGCCTACGTCTGGATGCGCATCCATATACGCGGCCCGCGCCGTGAGGGCGCCCGGCAGCATCTCGTCGTCAGAGTCGGGGGTTACCACGTATTCACCGCTGGCGTGAGCCAAACCCAGGTTCAGCGCAGCACTCACGCCCGCGTTGGGCTGGCTGAGCAGTTTGAACGGGAGCCGTGCTTGCAGCGCCTGTAGCGTGGCCAGGCTGTCATCGGTGGAGCCGTCATTGACCACGATTACTTCAATGGGCTGGTAATCCTGGGCAAACACGGCGTCCAGGGCGGCTTCGATGAAACGGCCGTTGTTGTAACACGGCATGACTACGGAAATGAGCGCTTTCACGGGCAGAGCATCCAACGCGGGATCAAAAAATGAGTGTTCAGGGCCAAACTTTTTGCGGGTTCATCCATAAGCTCAGTAACCAGGTCAACGCCCGCGGCCAGCCTTGCCGGCGTAGATGCTGGCGGTAAACACGCCGGGCCATCTCATGAGTCGCTGGCATGTCTAGCGGCTGCTTACGCCAAGGCGAGCGGGCACGCACAGCGTGGTAGGGCGCCACACCGGCTTGGCGGTTCCACACTTGCCAGGGCTTGTTCGCCCCCGCGTAATGCAACAACACCGTGCCGGCGGGGATCGCACGGGCATAGTCGCTACGTTTATGGCCCAACATGAACTGGCAGTTGTAGCGGCCCTCTACGAACTCAACCTGCCCTTCAAGGACAATATTGAGTGCGTCCTGGTCCGGGAAGCACAGCTCCGTGGCACGCGCTTCGAGCACCTCGAATGCTCGCTGTGTCACCTTGGCCTGGTGCCAACGCGGCACATCCACCAGCAACACGCCGGAATTGAAATACTGCCCGGCCGCCAGCCCCAGGCTCGCGCAACGTGCCGTGACCGCCTTGGGTGCGTCACTGACCGCCGCCACCACCTGCCCCTCAGCCAAGGCCCGCCACAGCGGCGCCAGTGGCTGAAGGCAGACGATATCGGCATCCAGGTACAGCAGCCGGGCGCTGCCACGCAGGATGAACGGGGCCAGCAAGCGGTAATAGGCCGCTTGCGGAAAAAGCGCGGTTTGCGGGAATTGGGTAAACAACCCGGCATCTACCTGGTGAAACGTGGCTAGGCAGCCCGTGCCTTCGAGCATTTGCACCATTTGGGCCTGCGCCGCGGTGAGGCAGGCACAACTGATGAAGTGAAAATGGTACGCAACGCCGGGGTTGCACTCGATCACCGATTGCAAGGTAATCGCCGCGTGGGGCAAAAATTTGGCATCAACGCCAAAAACCACTGGCAGCGCGCCTGGGGCATCACCCGCGATGACCGGCGTACTGCGCCAGGGAGACTGGCCCAAACGGGCCATAAGAGTAGAACTGACCATAATTACGCTACCGAATCGCAGAACGCGATACCGCCCGGCTTATTGTGAACTTCGCCCAAAAAACGGCGAATACGAAGCGCGGCAGCATACCAAATGCGCGGCCGTTGTAAGCAGCCTGTTGCAAAGCTTTATAAATTAACCACTTGCGAGCCGCTGGGTAGCGGCTCGCCATCGCAGCCTCACACCCTAAACCGCGCCACCCCTTCATTCAGCTCCGCCGCCAAGCGCGCCAGCTCCCCGCTGGACACACTGATCTGGCTCACGCCACTGGCCGACTGGATCGACAAATCACGAATATTGACGATATTGCGGTCTACCTCGCGGGCCACCTGGGCCTGCTCTTCGGCCGCGCTGGCGATCACCAGGTTGCGCTCGGAAATCTGCCCGATCGACGCGGTGATCTCATTCAACGCCTGCCCGGCAGACAACGCCTTCTCCAGGGTTTGCGCCGCCAGGCGGTTACTGCTGTTCATCGACTCCAGCGCCTGCGCCGAGCCACCGCGCATGGCGGTGATCATCTGGTCGATCTCCAGGGTGGACTGTTGGGTACGGTGGGCCAGCGCACGCACCTCATCGGCCACCACCGCAAAGCCCCGGCCGGACTCGCCGGCGCGTGCCGCTTCAATCGCCGCGTTCAGCGCCAGCAAGTTGGTTTGCTCGGCGATGGCGCGGATCACGTCCAGCACCTTGCCGATGCTTTGCGACTGCGCGGCCAGGCTTTGCACCAGCGACGAGGTGTTCTGCACATCCCCCGACAACGCCTGGATCGCGCTCACGGTTTCTTCCACCCGCACCCGCCCTTGCTGGGCCGAGGTATTCGACTGGCTCGACGCCTCGGAGGTCGACACCGCGTTGCGCGCCACCTCCTCCACCGCCGAGGTCATCTCGTTGATGGCCGTGGCGGCCTGTTCGATCTCATCGTTCTGGCGGTTCACACCGCGGCTGCTGTCTTGGGTCACCGCATCCAACTGGCTGGCGGCGCTGCCCAGTTGCCCGGCAGACTGGCGAATCAACTGCAAAGTGCCGCGCAGGCTTTGCTGCATGGCCTGCAGCGCGCGGAACAGGCGGGTCACTTCATCGTTGCCTTCGACCGGCAGCGGCTGGGTCAAATCCCCGGCGGCAACGGTTTCCGCCGCCTGCACCGCCTGGCCCAGCGGGCGCACGATGCTGCGGGTCAGCCACAGCGCCAGGGCCACGGTGGCCAGCGCGGCCAGCAGCACAAAGGCCAGCACCACGGTGAACGAGCGGTTGTACTGCGCCTCAGCGGCTTTGCCTTCCTGCTCTACCTGCTGGTTGTAGAAGTCCGTGAGCGCCTGCAACTGCGCGCCACTGCCATCGACCACGCGTTTCATGTCTACCAGCAGCAAGGTGTTGAGCGCTTCGCGCTGGCCTTGGTCGGCCAGTGTGAAGGACTTCGCCAACGCGCTCTGGTATTCGCCCAGGCTGGCCTTGAACGGCTCGTACAGCGCGCGCTCCTGGGGGGTGTCTACATAGCCCTCGAGGGTTTGCAGTTTTTTCGCCAGGTCCTGGGTGCGGGTGTCCATCTGCGAGCGGTAGGTGCTGGCGTTTTTCGGATCAGGGTCCAACGCCAGGCGCAGGGAAATAGTGCGGATGCGCAGCATGATCTCACGCACGTCACCTACCAGGCGCATGCTCGGCACCCAGTTGGTTTCTACCGTGACTTCGCTCTGGCGAATGGCCGACATCTGGACCAACGCAAAGGCCCCGAGCACGGCGACCAATACCGCGATCAACGTGAAACCCAGCCCCGCGCGGCGGGCGATGGAGAGGTGGCGAAGGTGCATGGCAGGCTCTCTTGGTTGTGGGTGTTATCGGTAGAGGTGAGTTGACGTACAACCCTTAGGGCGGTATCGGCCAAGCCAAGCGGTACTTGAGGGGGGTGTGGCGTGCTAAAACGATTATTGTGAGCAAGGCAGAGGGGTTGCACTGACGAATGGCGGTTAGACATTTACCCCACCTGCCGATAGCCTGAGAGATAGAGGCCTGTAACACGCTTGCAACCCGCTGGAGGTTCCATGGACAACATTTACCTACTCATCGAGCACGGCCGTGAACAAGGCGAAGCCTATGTGCTGGGCTGGTTCGACAGTGAGGCAATCGCCAAAGAAGCCGCCATCAAGCTGGAATGGGATGCCTATCGCGAAGCGTTGAAGCACGACGGCTGGGGCGGCGAAGCCGTGCTGCCGCCGGACCAGGCGGAGAGTAAGCGGTTCTGGGTCAAGCCACTGTCGAAGTTCCCGTATGCGGGGGTGAGGCCGGCGGGGTTGCACTGAGGTGGCATTCGCACGGTAGGAGCAGCGCCTGCGCGCGCGGGCGTGCGTGATCGCACCCTCACAAGGCCGTTGAGCTGCAATGCCTTTTGCTTAAGTGGATAGCATTACGGCGGCCTGGCGAAAGGCCCTACCCCACTCGCCAACCAAACGCCCACGAATCCTAAGCCTTCCTCCCACCCGCCAAACGCTTGAACATCGCCTTCGGCCAAAGGCTCACCAACCGCTTGAACCGCTGAAAAGTCACCCGGTTCCACTGCCGGCGCGGCACCTGGCGTAACAAACGCCAGGCATCGGCCCGGTCCTCGCGTACGGCGTACTTGAGTGCCTTATGCAGCACCACCGCATAGCCTGCCTCGTACTCCGGGTGTGCGCGGTACGGCGCGATGGCGGCCAGGTCCGCTATCAACACCTTCTTGTAACGCCGCGACAGGTTGTTCGGGTGGCGCCGGTACAGGGTGATCAACACCGGCAGCGCATCGACGAAGTAGCCGGCCTGGGTCACCCTCAGAGTGATCTGAAAATCCTGCACCTGCAGCGCCGGGTCGTAGAAATTTGCTGCCTCGAGGGCCGCCATCCGGTACAAAGCCGCGGGCGCGCCGCACACCCGGGCGTTGCGCAGGATGTCGGCGAAATCGTAGCGGCTGGGGTGGCTGCGCTTTTCGGTTTTGAGCACATTGCCCTGGGCGTCGATGTACCGGCTGTTGCCGGAGCAGATCCCGGTCTCCGGGTGCTCCTCCATGAACGCCACACGTACCGCGACCGACTCGGGCAGCATGATGTCATCGAGGTCTGGGGTGGCGACGTACTTGCCCTTGGCGTACTTCAGGCCATGGTTCAGCGCCGCGCTCACCCCCTGGTTTTGCTGGTGATGGAGATGAAATCCATAGGTAGGTTGGAGCTTTTCCAGCAGCGCTAGGCTACCGTCTGTGGAGCCGTCGTCGACGATGATGACTTCGATGTTGGCGTAGGTTTGGGCGTAGATGCCCTCCAGGGCCAACGCCAGGTATTTTTCGCCGTTGTAGCAGGGGGCGACGATGGAGACCAAGGGCAAAACGGAGGTGCTGGTCATGGGGCAGGCACCGATGGTTAGGGGGGCAGTTTTATTATTGGGCAATCCTAGAATACATCCACTGATTCAAAATAAACGATTACCGATCGCGATTGCCGAATACGCTATGAGACGAAAGGGAACTTGCATGGATTCCCTAGTGCGAAAATGCCATCATGCGCGCCGCCGACACACCAAGGATTGAGAACGAGCAATGTTTTCTGGAGTTTCCACCGCTTCACTGCGTGACCGCAGCGCCGATTTCTTCGAGCGATACCTGATCCCCCTGGGCTGGCTGATCATCCTTGTCAGCATGTTCATCGCCGGGGACCGCAATCGGGTTCATCAACTTTTCTACGTGTTTCTTGCCCTGCCGACAGCAGTGTTGCTGGTGTTACGGCCCGCGTTGCTAAGGCCGTTGGTGATGAACCCGCTGTTCGCAGCATTTGCGGCGTTCAGCGTGTACACGATTATTACAGTGGCATGGGCGGAAACGGATGAGAGCTGGCTCTCGCTGGCCAAACGGCCACTGTTCATTGCCCTGTTGCTGTTCAACAGCGCCATCATTGCCCTGCGTTCGCAACGGCAACTGATGCAACTCACCCGCTGGGCCGCGATGGTAGCCGCTTTGGCAGCCGGCGTTTCGTTGGTGTACTACCTAGCGGTCTTGGTCCCTTCCGGCGCCGAGCGCCTTAACGGGTACGGCGCGTTGTACAACCCGCTGCTCAGTGCGCACGTATTCGGCGCCTTCACCGCAATCTGGCTAGCCACCTGGCTGCAGGGGCGCCGCCTGATCGATCCAGTGGCACTGGTATGCCTTGCTGTACTGGGCCTGACGGTGCTGGCCACGGGTTCACGCACCCCGCTGGTGGGCTTGGCGTTTGCGCTATGCTGGCTGATGCTCGCCGGGGAGCGCAAACGTGGTTTGCTGGTAGTCGCGGCGGCGGTGTTTGGATTCGCTGTATTGGTCGCTATTCACCCGGAAAGCGTTACCCAGCGCGGCGTTTCCTATCGCCCGCAAATCTGGATGGAAGCCCTCCGACAGATCAGTGAGCGGCCGTGGTTAGGATATGGGTATGACACCACCATGGCGGTATATTTGCCGGACCTGGATGGGCACTTGGCTGACCCGCATAACATGGAGTTGGGAGTGCTCTGGAGCGGTGGGATTGTTGGCTTGGTGCTTTGGATTGTGTTGTACGCGGCAGCCCTTAAGTTCTGTTGGCAGAACCGCAAGAATCCGGCAGTTAGTCTTGCTGCCGCCTGGTTGATCTTCGGTTTTGGCTCAGGTTTAACGGAAGGGATGGCGTTTTTATCGCGGCCTAAGGAGCATTGGTTTTTAATTTGGTTACCGATGGCATTGATTTTTGGCTTGTTAGTAGAAGGCGATCAAGTGACACCCCGCCCCCCCAAAAACCAATGATGAGCTGGCACATACTTTACGTAAGCTCACCTAGAGCATATTAATTCTACGAAAGACCACCATCCAGAGACTGGAAATTTCGTCTAGGCTCCCACCTCAGCTAGGGAATAAGTGGCGAAGGAAACGCCCTTGGTAAAGGCTATGTCGTTTTTCTCGCGTCGGAGGGAGACGGAGGGTTTAGCTGTATGAGCCGTAACAGCCCGCTAAAAATCTCTGGCCCTAGCTGCTAAAAGAATTTCCATGCGAGGATCGATACATGCTGTATCCAACGGAGGTACAAAGTGTATGATCTCTGCAAAATATCTCCGCTCCTCCCCGACTGTAGCCTTTACCAAACCAGCGGACTAATACTCAAAACACACATACTTGGAAGTCCAATGCCAGAACCCAACACCCCCCCTCAGCCAAATAACCACTATCCAAATTTTGACGTCATTCGAATATTACTGGCTATTGAGGTAGTCTGGGCACACATATGGGAGCAGCTTGATCCCAGCAACGGATGGAACGGCTTTATCAGGGCCGTACCCGCGTTTCTGGCAGTTAGTGGATTTCTGGTATTAAAGAGCTACTCTGAAACCCCACTCTGGCGTGTTTTTGCAATCAAGCGTGCACTACGAATATTTCCAGCATTACTAACAGCCTTAGCAGTAGGCTATGCCTTCTTTGGTTACCGTTTTTTTGTAGGTTCCGTGTATCAATGGGCGACAGGCGGACTTATTTCAGTCTCGCCAAATAATGGCTCACTATGGTCACTAGCTTGGGAAGAATTAGCATATATTTCTTTAGCAGTCTTATGGAGCCTGGGAGCTTATAAAAAACCTGCCTACCTATGGATACTACTTACAACTAGCTACGCTCTCTCTTTACTTGTACTCTCTTGGCACATTGCGCCTAGGTATTATGTAATATCGTTGTTACCCTTATCGTTTATAATTGGCAACTTGATGTTTATTTACAGACATCATCTAGATCGACTTGGAAGTTCTGCACCCTGGCTTTGTTTAGTGATAACTTGCGCTTGGGCGTACATTCCTTTCCCAGGCACTGAGCCCGACATGGCGCCAGCCATATTACAGGCCTTCTCCGTAGTTTGGGTCGGAGTTTCGGGGCGACGACTCGTTAAAATTAAATTCCCGGATATTAGCTATGGTCTCTACGTTTATAATATACCGGTGATATGGTTCGCAGTTCAATTCTATGATAGCAATACACCTTCGACATGGATTTTTCTCCTTTTCGGGGTTTTTTCCATTTCGGTCGCGAGCTGGTATCTTATAGAAAAACCCAGCTTGAAGTTAAAAAATAGGTTTGACTATAGAAACAAGCTCGCGAACAAGAGGGATAAGGCACGCAATTATTCTAGCTGACTAATTGGCCTTCCTCTCAGCGATTGCACATTGTCGCCGGAAGGCCAAATCGACAATATCGCTCTCTGGCTCGTATCCTGCTACAACGTCTTTTAGAAGCTTTCTTACCGCGACCTGGTCTCCTCCTTGTAAGCATTCCAAAAGAGCAGAAACTTTATCTTTTAGCAGGTCCCAACTCAAAAACTCCTCATCAGCCGCCATTATCATGGGATGAGAAGTCTCCTTGACATCACCTCCGATCAAAAGCTCCTCATAGAGTTTTTCACCAGGCCTCAACCCAGTGAACTGAATTTCAATATCTCCACCCAAATTATCCGGCGTTCGAACGGTAAAACCAGATAGGTGAACCATCTTTTCTGCCAAATCTACGATCTTAACTGGCTGCCCCATATCCAAGACGTATACATCACCACCTTGGCCCATTGAGCCAGCTTGAATCACTAACTGCGCAGCCTCCGGAATTGTCATGAAATAACGTGTAATGTTCGGATGCGTAACTGTTACTGGCCCTCCAGCTTTTATTTGCTGATGAAAAAGCGGGATTACCGATCCAGAAGAGCCCAAGACATTACCAAACCTAACCATAGTGAATCGGGTATTATTTAGATATTGCGGGCTTTCTATCTTTTCTTCGCAAAAAGGGTAAATGGATCGCTCTTTGCTGAGCGATTGCAAGACCATCTCCGCCAACCGCTTGGTACTGCCCATAACATTGGTGGGTCGAACCGCTTTATCCGTCGAGATCAAAACAAAATTCGAAACGCCGGCCTGTATTGCGGCTTGCGCCAAATACAAAGTCCCCAAAACATTATTAACGATCCCTTCAGCAACATTCTGTTCAACGATCGGAACATGCTTATAAGCGGCAGCGTGGTAAACAGTGTTCACGGACCATCTAGCCATCACTTCATTTAATTTATTAAAGTTGGTTACAGAGCCTAGAATAGATACAACTTGTACCGATTCCGATTCAGGAGACGGTATAGATTTCAGCTCTTGCGAAATGGTATAGAGATTAAACTCTGAATGATCAAAAAGCACTAACAACGCAGGCTTGAGGTCGAATATTTGTCTACAAAGTTCAGAACCTATTGAACCTCCGGCACCAGTGACCATTACGCACTGACCCTGTATACAACGGGAAAGAAGATCAGGGTTTGCTGGAACTGCGTCTCGGCCCAGTAGATCTGCAATTTCTACTTCTCGAATCTCATCAACGCTCACCCGTCCGCTTACTAAGTCAGCTATTCCAGGTACGCTTCGAACATGAAGGGGGAACGCCTCAAGAAGAGCTAAAATCTCTTTCCTCCTTGCACGTGTGGCCGAGGGGATTGCGAGCAAAATTTCACTGACGTCTAAGGACAAGATCATCTCACCAATATTTTCTCGAGAAAATACTGGAATGCCGGCGATGACTCGGCTTGCTAAAGTTGGGTCATCATCAATAAATGCTACCGGGCGCAAAACCCGGCCATGACGAAGCGAGGAGACTAATTGATTACCAGCGGACCCCGCTCCGTAGATAGCGACGCGCGCCAGCCCTTCAGTTGAGCTTTTTTCAATAACGTTTAAAAACTGAGCACCCAGACTCCCTCCGAAGAAAAAACGTTTCACCAGCAAACGGCTGCCTGAAATTAGAACAAGGCTTATCCACCAGTAATTAAAAATTATTGATCTCGGAAATATCCCCTTATGATTCCCAACCCAATAGATCAACAACCCTAAAAAAAGTGCGGACAAAGAAACAGCCTTGAGCAATCTGACAAGTTCGTCGTAGGCGAAATACCGCGCGACAATTTTGTAGATCCCTAAAGCTTGAAAAACCCCAACCATGATCAACGGTGCGCTAAGGAAAATCACAGAATGATCAGAGACAGGAGTCCCCATATCATCGAAGCCCAGCCGTACAACGAATGCGAACCATAGGGCCAGCCCTGTAAGTCCAGCATCGAGAGCAACGGCGACCACTCTCTTGGCTAAACGAGGAAGCCTCAGTAATGAAGCCTGTAGCTGGTTCATGCAGTAGCCCCGCTCCGGGTTTCCGATCTCACGCTCATTTGACTATAGCTCAATGTGCACATGTTGCTGCCTCAAGCACCTCTTGCAACACTCGGCAGGTTTTTTCTATTTCGGCGGAAGTAAGGGTCGGATGCACAAGAAACATGAGACTCGTATCACCCAGTTCCTTAGCATTTGCTAACCGATTAGCCGGTCGATAGCCCGTCCCATCAAATGCCTTTTCCAGGTATACCTCAGAACACGAGCCGGAAAAACAAGGTACACCTGCACTGGTTATCTCTGCGATTATGCGGTCCCTTGACCATCCTTCAGCTAATTTTTCAGGCTCGACAAAAACGTAGCATTTATAAGCTCCATGCTTAACATGCTCCGGTATTACCGGCACTCTTAATCCTTTACAGAGTCGAGCAGTCGCCCATATTTTGTTCGCATTAGCGATACGTAATGCTGTCCACTGTGGCATCTTTTTTAACTGAATGCGGCCTACCGCCGCCTGGATTTCGGTGATGCGCCAATTGGTACCAAAACTTTCGTGAAGCCATCTAAAACCTGGCGGATGCTGTTTTAGATAAATCGAATCCCAACTTTTACCATGATCCTTGTAGCTCCACATTTTCCTCCATAGTTCTTCATCGTTGGTAGTAACCATCCCCCCCTCACCTAGAGTGGTCATAATTTTATCCTGACAGAACGACCAAGCTCCCACATGCCCGATCGATCCAACAGACCGAGCTCTGTAAACTGCCCCATGAGCTTGAGCACAATCTTCAATTATTTTTAAGGACCACCGATCTGCTAGGGCTAGAATCTCATCCATCTCACAGGGCCAACCAGCCAAATGCACACATACAATAGCTTTAGTTTTAGTACTTATTAATTCAGCAATACTTGAACTGCTAAAATTCTGACTATTTAGATCAACATCTGCGAATACTGGAACAGCCCCCACATTCACAATACTGGATACCGAAGCAAGAAAAGTTCTAGAGGTAACGATAACCTCATCACCAGGGCCGATACCGAGGCCGATCAATGCCAGATCAAGTGCGACTGTACCATTCGCCACCGCAACGGCATACTTGGAACCCACCCAGTGCGCGAACTCAGTCTCGAACTTCCTCGCATGCTCGCCGGTCCAGTAATTCACTTTATTGCTTAGGGTCACTTCTTTTACAGCATCTGCCTCTTCCATCGAATAGCTAGGCCAAGGCGAAAATGGTCCATTGAGCATGTTGCACCCCTTAAATGTGTGCGACACACGCCGCCCAAGAATAACCCACACCAAAGCCCACCAGAGCTAGCGCTGTCCCTTCGCGGACACTTCCGTCCTCTAAGCTTTCCTTAAGAGCAATAGGAATAGAGGAGGATACGGTATTGCCACAATGAGAAAATTTCGAGACGAATTTTTCCTTAGGGATTCTCAACCTGCGCCTCAAAGCATCCAACATAAAGCTATTCGCTTGATGAAACACCACCCTATCAAGGTGCTCTTCAGTAAATTCTTCATCAAACAATGACTTATATATCTGAGGCACGCGCGTCATAGAAAATTCAAATATTGCAGGGCCATTCATATACAAATGAGCAGCGCTGCGCATATTTCCTTTATCATCAGATATTTCAGGGATCTTAGAGATGTCAGAAATCGGAGACCTAGCCCGCCCCATCGGAACGATAAGGTTATGCGCACCACTGCCATCAGTACCATAGCGAAACCGTTCGAGCCCTCGCCCCTCTGTTTCACCAGCGACCCAGGTTACCGCCGCGGCGTCCCCAAACAAAGTTCGGACACTACGATCGCCCGGATGTATGTAGTGGCTATACGTTTCGGCAGTAACAACTAGAGCATTCGTCGCTTGACCCGTCTCGATAAGGCCCTTGGCTATCCCCAAGCCATAAATATAACCAGAGCACCCCTGATTGATATCGAAGGCCATACAATTCGTGGAAATACCTACACGGTTTTGCAAGATACAGGCGGTGGCAGGAAGCGAGTAATCCGGGCTTTGCGTGCAGAAAATAATCGCGTCAATACTTTCTTTAGAGACAGAAGAACTGAATATCTTCTCGCATGCGAGTACTGCCAAGTCACATGCGGTTTGTCCTGGGTCTACCACGTAGCGCTCATTAATACCCGTCTTATTGAGAATCTTATCGACATCCCAATCTGGATATTCCATTGCTAGCCTTGCATTATCTAGCAGATTTTTTGGAAGCACGTATTCAATAGCTTTAATTCTGGCATATAGTGTCATGACTTAACCCAAAATCTTTTTTGCAGGAACACCGAAAACAGTAGTTCCTGCATAAACCCTACGAATCACCAAACTGCCTGCGCCAATAATAGCATCTTTCTCAACCACTACCTTGGGAATTACCGACGCATGAGACCCTATGAAGACCCTTTCTTGCAGTACTACACCACCTGTGACATCACAATGACCACTTAAGGTAGAATAGTTACCGATCGAAGTGTCATGTGCAATAGTGCAATGTGAGTTAACAATAACATGCCGACCAAGCGTAAGGTCACAAGCCAAAATGGAATATGGGCATATGATAGAGCCCACTCCAATAGTAACAGAATGTCCGACCAATACAGTAGGATGGACCAATGAGGCAAAAACTGCCCCACGTACTTCCAACGTTTGAACCACCGCCTGTCTTATCTTAGGGTTCGCGATAGCACAAATAAATACGTCTGACTTGTCTGGAACGTAATCACCCACCGCCCCGAGAATCGGAGGGTACCCTTCGTAACTATCAAGCGCATTCAGGTTATCGTCTAGAAATCCTGACAATTGGGTGTCAGCACTATCTATAATAGAGTCCTTCAACCACCCGAAAACCTCCCTACCAAAACCACCAGCACCAACAATTATAATATTTTTCATCGTTCTAAATTGCCGTATAACCGCCATCTATGACAAGCGTGGTACCTGTTATCCAGCGTGACGCGGGTGATAGCAGGTATTGAACTGCATATGCTATATCTTCTGCTTTGCCCAGGCCCAACGGGTGTTGATTCGAAATATTCTCTTTCCCTTGCTGTCCTACAAGATTGAAGAGAGTCTCTGTCATCTCGGTAGCAACCACCCCTGGGGCAATTGCATTAACACGGATCTGTTCGGATGCCAATTCAAGTGCGGCCGAGCGCACCATAGCATCTACCCCGCCTTTGCTTGCCGAATAGGCCAAAAGGGACGTTTGGCCCACTCGCCCCATCACTGACGACATCAGAACAACACTACTGCCCAGCGTACAGACCCCTTTTTGCCTAAAGGCTTTAATAAGCGTAAAGCACGACGACAGATTAGATGAAATCACCTCCTGCCAATGCTCGATGCTCATAGCGCGTATTGGTTTTGGTCCTTGAACACCTGCGGCATGAATAATACCGTCAAGCGGGCCATACGTTTCTTTGAGCGTCTTAAAAAGAGCGCCCATCTCCGCCGGCTGGGAGAAATCAGCTATCGCGAAATGGTGGTCATCACCTTCCAACGCCGCAACCGCAGATTCAAGCCGTGCTTCGTTGCGGCCGAGGAGTATCAAATTCGCGCCCTGCTGGCTTAACCAATTGGCCGTAACTCGGCCTATGCCAGAGGTCCCACCAGTCACCAATATTCTTTTTCCATTAACAGAGAAAGGATTCATGAGCACAAATTACTCTTCAACAAATGTTAGGGGAGATACATAAAGATTCTCAAGCTCTATTACGCACCCTGCCCACGAGTAACCGACGCCGAAGCCCGCAAGAAGAAAATTGCCCGTCACAGGCCTACCTTGAGCATCTTCAGATATAGCAAGAGGGATCGACACGCTACTGGTATTTCCAAAATTTCTCAATTGAAGCGATACCGCTTCTAAAGGAAGCTTCATACGCTTGGCCAAATGCTGGAGCATGAAACTATTAGCTTGATGAAAATAATATCGATCTACTGCAGATCCACCTTCAATTTGATCCCGCAATCCTGTTAAGGCAGCGACCAAGCTTGGAACACGAGACAAAGTAAACGAGAAAATCTCCGGACCGTTCATATATAAATTGAAGCCTGAACGAATACCATCACTAGAACTATATGCGCCAACTCGATCTCTAGCCCCCCCAGATGGAACCTCAAGATTCTGAGCGCCTTTTCCGTCAGTACCAAGTATGAAATCGACAGGTTTGGCATCTGTCGCTTTATCTATTAATGTGGCAGAGCCAGCATCGCCAAAAAGTGCTGCAACAGAGCGATCCTGATTATTAATAAGTTGGCTGATGGTGTCGCCAACCAAAAGCAAAACTCGATTGGAACCACCCGCAATTAGCGAATGGGCTAACCAAAGTCCATACACATAACCTGAACAGCCCATGGCAACGTCAAAAGCAGCTGTAGTATCCGGCAAGCCTAAACGTTCTTGCAATATACAGGCAGTTGCGGGAAGAACGTGATCATGTGTCTGAGACAGAAAAATCAAGGTATCTATACTGTCACGCTCAATCTTTAGATCATCAATCAACTTATTAGCCGCAGCGTAACAGAGATCGGAGGCACAAATATTTTTGACAACATGCCGCTTTTCGACACCAGTAGTAGCGATTATTTTTTCAATCGTTTCCGCACCGAAAGTTTCATTAAGTGCACGTACATCCGCTACTGTCGTTGGTACCGCGCACGCTAGGCCACTGAGCTTCGCGCCACGGACGCGTTTCGCCCCATCAATAATTTTTTTAATTTTAACAGGTACGGCGGTCATTTCTCGCTTCCCATAATCTCAAGATCAGCTGAACAAGCCTCACGGCAACTTCTACGAAAGTGAAGTATTTTATCTTCTAACGAGCTCACATATCGCGGGGGATTTAGTGACCAAGTGTCAGCAGCAAGCCTTTTACAAACCTCATTATCTTCCAAAAAAATCTGCCGATTCATTTTTGCGCTACTGGAGCCAAACAGGGCTGCCATCTCGGAATACCGCATATCAGAAACGCGAGAGTTGTAAAATCTGCTTGTAAAAAAAGTCATTTCATTGACGGATGGAAAAAAATTCTGCAAGGAATATGAGTACCCGCAAGTGGAGGAAATCATGGAAAACGGAAAAATATAATAGCTCTGATAGCCTTTATAAGCCTCATGAGGCATGAACCACTTAGCCATACTATCAAGTCGCTTGCCTAGTTTTTCATTAAGAATAGGAGCTCTCCATATAGAATTTACTCCTTCAAAATTATTCTCTCCGACACCGAGCTTCAAAGAACCAAGACTATCTGTATGAACCATCGGAATATGGTAAGGTTCTAAAGCGTTTTCGATAGCTAATGGCCAATCACATCCAAATGAGTATCTATTGAAATCAGTTCGTTCCCCCATCGCAGCCGAAATCCTACGAAGATCGCAAACAACCAATTCCCCTAGTTGATCTTCTAGCAACTGGCATGGATCTATTGCGACAAATATGAATCCCGCGCACTTAGAGATTTTATATTTTTGAAGATCAGCATTTTCAATCTGACAGCTCCCGAACGTCTTTGCATTCGGTACTTTGATTTTTCCAGCTACATAGCCCCAACCATGGTATTGACAACGAATGGATGCCTGGCCAGTATCCTCCATAAAAAAACGGGCGCCGCGGTGCGGACAGCGATTGTTAAAGGCCACTAGGTTGCCACGATCATTCGAGATTACGATTTCCGTACCCAGAACGTCGAAACGAATAAAGGCTTTATCCTCACTCAACTCGGACTCATGCCCAACCAAGTGCCAGTGAGAGGTGAATAGTACCTCAGCTACACGAATAGATAGGCGCTTAGATTGCATCTTCCATCTCTTATCAGTGCGATTGCCGAGACATCGGCAATCGCGCAATACCTACCGTCAGCCGACTAATGCGACGACATCATCCACCGTTTGGCATGCCACCAAGCGGTCTGCCGAAAGGGTCTTTTCAAACCGTTCATCGACCAGCCCCATAAAAATAACCACCGCCACAGAATCCCAAACCAACTCTTGGCCCAGCTGCGCGGTACCCTCCTCGGCCTCCATTGCTTCATCGATCAGAGAAAGAATCTCGTTATGCATCTTATGCTCCATTTGAACTCCAGTATTTGGAATACTACCTAAAAACGGCGACATCGTCGCTTGCCCTGCCTGAGATATTCCTTCTCTTTTCAATACTTTACCAGCAGTCATACACAAAATCTTGATGTCGAGCAATAGGCTTTGGTTGTCTACATACCATACATCATATAAAAATTTTTGCTCCCACTCTACCGTATTCCTACCGTTGACCTGAGCCCAACCTGTCAACCCAGGCCTCACACAATGGCGCCGAGCCTGAGTAGGATTGTAGAGGGGGAGATATTGCATCAGCAAAGGCCGTGGACCCACCAAGCTCATATCCCCCCTGAGCACGTTCCAAAGGCTGGGCAACTCATCAAGACTGCTGGCACGCAAAACTCGGCCAAATTTCGTTAGACGTTGATCATCCGGAAGCAGTGAACCATACTCATCATAAGCAACCTTCATGCTTCTAAACTTTAATATCATGAAAGGATCTCCGTTGAGCCCGGGCCGCCTCTGCTTAAAAATTACTGGCCCACCCAACAGTACCTTCACAGCCAAAGCGACTACTATTGTCACAGGCAGCAAAAATAGCGCTAACCCCCCCGAAACAATGAAATCAAATACCCGCTTCATCAAAAGGCTCCAATCAAAAGCATAATAGCTAGTGCTATACGGTCTCTAAGTTTTCGCCTGAAAAGATTTACAGACATTGCTAAGTATACCTTATCAAGGTAGCTATTTCTACGAACGCGCGCCACCCAAGGATCATCTTGCAAGCCCAAAACTGTCATAGCATTCCAAAGAATATTATTTCGGTACCAACCTTCCTTAACTTTATTAAACCGTGCCTTACTGCCCCTCCAACCCAACCCTGCACCGTAAACGTTTTTACCATGCTGCCGATAGAAAACGGTACAATTGTCATCGTGCACCCACTTGTAATTATTGTGCCTCGCAATAGCATATACTACCCAATCATGCGAACGCTGGGCCAAATCTGAAAATGAAAACTGCTCAAGGGTCGCAATGACTTTCATAGCTAACATTTGGCTGAATAAATATGTACAACCCGCAGAAGCACCTTGGAACAAATAATCGTATCTCGCTGGCCTGCCACCTTTAGTAATCTTTTTGGGCCTATGCTTGTAATTCCCAAAAGTTATCAGATCTGAACTATACCCATCGGCGCCGCTCTCCTTTAGAACCGCAAGCGCCCTGGAGATTTTGTCAGGATCCCAAATATCGTCCTGATCAGAGAATCCAATGTAATCATAAGCATCTAACGGAATTGTTCTCAATAGATGAATAAAGTTTCCTGATGCAGAACCCGTTATAACATTATCCTGAAGTACGGTGATGCGGGGATTCGAGCGAAAAGCCTCAAGAATATCCAAAGTACCATCTGTAGAACCATCATCATGGATATAGAGAGAGACATCTCTGTGGGACTGCCATAAAATACTGTTGATCTGTGCTTTTAGGAATTTATTGCCATTATAGCTCGCTAATATGATGGCCACTCGCATCACTGCGCCCCTCCCTGCCTAAGCACATCTGCATATATTAAAAATCCATATATTATAGCTGCAATCAGGTCCAACCTCATAAGCAATGGAGTCGCTTTACTTTCATCTCCAGTGACTAGAAACGCTCCTCTCGCTACCACAGCAACACCTAAACAAAACAAAGAAAACCGGATTCCGGCAACCTCATTTATAAGGTAAGCAGAGACAGCTAAAGCAAGTGACGCGATCAAAAAGATTTTGGTGCGCCGACTCACCTGGTCAGCCCGCCAAGTAGAAAACACACACCACCAAATAAATAGCATGAAGAATCTCTTGATAATCGAACCGGTCGGATTCGTGGCCAAATAAATTGAAGAGCCTGCATGAACATGCGCCACGATTATTGGTAACAGAAAATTCGTAATCAACTGCGAAAAAAACAGCACGACCGGGACTAAAAATAGCACCCCTGCAATTAACCAATCTAACAATCTTGACTGTACTTTTGCTAGTAATACCGTAACAGCCAAGAGCCCCAACATCACAATCGCAGTATCATGAAAAGAGACTGCCACAACTGCGAGTATTAAAAATTTAAACCAAGGTCTTTTTTTCAGATTTTCATCGCATCCCAAATATGCAATGCACAGGTAGGCCGGCGCACTTCGGACAGCAGTGGTTAAAAGAAGCGGCCCTAATGCCAAGGTCAGAAACACCCATCCACGTGCCAGACGAGGGCTACCGCGTGACGCCCAGGTTACAAAAATTAAAAATGCTGCTTGGACGATTGCCACAAATAAATCTACGGTCGCTCGAGGTTCAATATCAAGTTTGGCCGGAACCAGTTTAAAAAAACCTCGAGAAAACCATTCGGCTACATATTCACTCGAATCTCTCAGCACCCCGCCATTTTTTACGATAGTAATATAATTAGTATAGTCAGGAAAGTGATATCCACCCACTATATAATACACACACACTATGATCATTACTGCTGCCACGGCCCCAATCTGGGCCAGATTAAACCGAATCTCGGCAGGCCGAAGCATCACAATCACCACTCAAAAAAGTATATACAAAACAATGACACCAACAATGCCTGAGCAAGCAGCTTACCTATGACAATTGCAGAAGCGCATTCAAATTCGCTTCCCTTGTCCAAAGCCCTAAAGAAAACCTTATCGACATAAGTAAAGGTTATAATAGAGGCACAAAAATTCAGCAACTGCCCAGTATACGCCAAAGTCATGCGCATCTCAGGAAACCAGGAGCTAAGTGCAAAAGGCATTATAATTGCCAAATTGATCAGAAGCGCGATCACAGCAGAAAATAACGTAACACCTGGTTTCCAAGCCCACGTTACTCTCCACCAATAATTAATTTTTCCACTTTTACCAAAAACATAGGCAAACCCTAACACTTGCAAAAACTGTGTGACCTTACCCATCAATGCGTAGCGGCACATCAACAACATCAACAGAAGGCCTGCTATCATCGAGTATCCAAATAAGTCAGGAACGCCAATAGAGCTGACTTTTCTCTCAAGCAATATAGAGATACTAAACACCGAGACCATATTTAGAATGCGAGCCAGATACTGGATCCAGTTAGCAACAGCCAAAATTTCGGTTGCACCTAAGCGGTTAACTTGCGCACGAACCATCACGCAGTAGATGTCAAAAACTTGCGCAACTACGAGGCTAGCAATCACCAATATTTCTACTGCCTGCGCAATATCTTCAAGCATTTATTTAGTCCCTTCCGATATTTTTCGCGTATACGCGCTCAAGCCCATTACTATAGAAACTATAACAGCTAAAACAAACGACAGAATCAATCCTGCGCCTATAACTGTATAGAGTCTAGGATTTACCTCCTCGAAATGAACTTCATTGATGTCTAATTTATCTCCCCAGTCTCCTATGCGGGGGCATAGCGTTTCAGCATGGAGACTGAACTCCTTACTCGTGCATCTCGACACGCTACGTACCGCGGACTTTATTTCCGTCGCGTCATAACCTCGAGCGATAAAGGCAAACCGCGAAAGAGGATCATTTAAACCTCCATGCGCTAGAGGTAATAGCTTATAGGTATTATAAGCGTTACTTTTACTTGCACACGCCTCTATTGAATGGCGAAGATCGTTCAAAAGAACCTCTCGAACATGATAGCACAAAGAACTGGCTATTTCTTTTCCGGGCGATTCAGAGGAAAACATTTTTTGATTTGGTTGAAATATTACCGCCTGTTCATAAACTTGCTTTCGCCCTCCCCCCACACTGGCGATAACTATAAACAATGAAAAAAAGACGAGAAAAAATTTCTTCCTATTCAAAACACAAATTTTCAAAACATCTTCAAAAGATAAATAGATTTTACTTGAAAGAACCTGCCTATCAGCCATCACGCTCGCTCGCGCAATTCAAACACGGTGAAAAGTTCAAATATAGATGCGCAGTATATAGCCATTTGCCTCTTCCTGAATTTTGCCATCAGTAAAATGATTCGAAATTTTTCTATTGGTTGCCTAAACCGAACAGGCGAAACCAAGCTATTACAACGACCGTCTAAGCTCCGGGGATGTCAGTTTCAAGCTGGAATATCAACGCAGTGTACACTACCAACGGTAGGTGCCCCCCCACGTCCTCAGGCCCATTATTCTCTGTGGGGGACAGACCTTCCGCAAGCTATACGCATGGCAAATTTTGAAATCCTAAGGCTCTCACGAGCATCGATCTGACTTTGGGCAATGGCCGATGGCCCTCGAACAGCACCTGCTGATCGGATGGATGATGGCAAACCAAAAAGCTCAGCATAGACAACGGGGTGGGTCAATTCACCTTCCAGGGCTAACCTTGGTAGCAGTGCATGCAAAAGATCATTCAGATCAGCGACAGCTAGACGGCGAGCATTAATGGCCTACAAACCGGCGCTCAAGACCTCAGACAACCAATACTCGTGCACTAGGGGCCAGGGTCCGCCGAAGCTCCTTCGCCAGTGCGGCCTTTGCAACGCGCTCCCCATGAATCAACTTTACCCAAGTAGGAACGATCTGTATGCCATCGACAAACCCCACCAACCCCGCCTGATCCGCATGCGCCGAATACCCACCCACCGTACACACCCGCGCATTCACGTCATACCGCTCCCCATCCAACTCCACCGCGACAAACCCTTCACTCCCCTCGGCCGCCTGCAACACCGCCCCCGGCGTACCCTTCGCCTGGTACCCCGTAAACACCAGGTTATGCCGCGGCTGGCGCAACATGGCCTTGAGGTAGTTCACCACCCGCCCACCGGAGCACATGCCATTGCCTGCAATCACAATAGCCGGCCGCAGGGTGCTGGCCAGGTAATTCACCACCGTTTGGTGTTGGGTGTGGCTGTCTACGGTAATCAGTTGGGGAAAGCTTAGCCGGTTGCTCTGTTGGGCTTTTTCGTTCCAGAAGTGGCTGAGCTCTTGGTAGGCCGAGGTGATACGGCTGGCCAGGGGTGAGTCTAGGATCACCGGCAGTTGCGGCCAGTCGATGGGGTTTTCGCCCACGGCGCCCTCCCCGCTCAAGGCTTTGCGTTCCAGGATTTCAGCGAGTTCATGGAGGATGTCTTGGGTGCGGCCCAGGCTGAAGGCTGGGATCAATACGGTGCCGTGGTCTGCCAGGGCGTGGTCGATAACCCGTTCCAGGTTTTGTTGCCGGTGTTCGCGGCCGCTGTGGTTGCGGTCGCCGTAGGTGCTCTCGAGCACGAGGATGTCTGCGCGTTCGGGCGGTGTGGGGCTGACCAGCAAGGGCGAGTCGCCGTTGCCGAGGTCTCCGGAGAACACCACGCGGTGGTGCCCGCCTGGGTGGGGTACGTCGCACTCTACGTAGGCGGAGCCGAGGATGTGGCCGGCGCGTTGCAAGCGTACGGCGCCAATGCCTTCGCCAGGCAGCGGGTGCCATTGGCCATACGGCAAGGGCACGATCAACGCGCTGATGCGCTGGATGTAGCGTTCTACGGTTTGCCGGTCGCGGCTGTAGGCCATGCGAAAGGCGTCTTCGAGCACCAGCGGTAGCAGCTTGGCAGACGGAATACTGCAGAGGATGGAGCCGTTGAAGCCTGCCGCGAGTAGCTGGGGGATGCGCCCTACGTGGTCGATGTGCACGTGGGTGACCACCAGGGCAATGATGCCTTCGGTGCTGAACCCCAGGCTGTTGCCACGGGGGGCGTCTGCGCCCTGGAACAGGCCGCAGTCCACCAGCAGGCTGTTGCCGGTGGGCAAATGCAATTGGTGGCATGAGCCGGTGACGCCGTTCACGGCGCCGTGGTGGGTGATCGCAGGCAAGGGCATGGGGCAGGCTCCAAAAAAGCGAGCGCGCATTAGGTCAGCAGATGCCCTTGTTTTCCATAAGGGAATTTCGCATTTATGTTACAGGCCGCTGGGGCCGACCTGCCAAGGCGATACCTGTACCTTGAGTAAGGTGGTGGGCTGCGCCGCCTTGGGCAGGCTGGGCAGCAGGCCCAGCATTGCCTCGGGGTCGTGCATCCGAGGCCCGACCTTGAGCAGTTCGGCACGGGGAACGTTCCACCAGTTGGACGCCAGCAAGGCGTCACGCAGGGGCTGATCGAAGCGGTAGCGAATCACCCGCGCCGGGGAGCCGGCGACCACGGCGTAGGCGGGTACGTTTTTGGTAACAAGGGATTGCGCGCCCACCACTGCACCGACGCCGACGGTCACGCCGCTCATGATCATCACGTCGCGGCCTATCCAGACGTCGTGGCCGATGCTGGTGGGCGTTGGGGTTTGCCCAGGGCTTGGGGCGTGGCCCAAGGCGCCGCTGGTGGTGAGCCAGTTCAGTGGGTGTGAGTGGCGGTTTTGCCCGATCACGCAGTTGGCGCCGATCGAGCAGTAGCGGCCGATGTGGGCGACGTCTCTGAGCTCGGTGCCGCTGACGATGTCTGTGTAGGCGCCGATGCGCAATTGCTTGGCATATACCTTGACGTTGTGCAGCTTGACCTTGGGCTCCAGCAGTAACTGGGCCTGCTCGCGCAGGCCGCGCAGGCCGCTGTCTAGCCGGCAGCCGTGGCGGGCCAGTGCGCGTTTGAGCTTGCGGTCGAGCCAGGCACGTTTGAATACATTCATGTGTGACAACGCCGTTACCAAAACACCAAGTTTTTCCTCACCGGTGGCTGGGCGTCAACCTGGGTAGCGCAACCCCTTGGGTGCTATAGGAAAAAATCTTATTAGGGTTGCAGGCAACGTCATCATTCTGTTGTCATAAAGTTGTAGCGTGCTTGCAAGCCTAACCCTTGTTCTGTTGAACTTGCGCCGTAACAGAAGGTATGTAATGAAGCGTTTGCTGGTCGCCCTGTGTTTGTTCAGCCTGGTGGGCTGTGCTGCTACCTCCGAAACCGAAGTGCATCGCGGCCGCAAGGGCGTGCACATCAGTTGTTCGGGGCTTAATTCTTCCTGGGACCGGTGCTACACCAGTGCCGCTGTGGCCTGTGGCGCAGGCGGTTACAAGGTGTTGGCAAAGTCGAGCCAGCATGGGGAGGACGAAGACACCGGTTTTATGGGGATCAACCCTGCGGGGCTGACCACGCGCAAGTTGTTGGTGATGTGCCAGTAAAGCTAGAGGGCTGGGTGGCCCTTGGTGTGGTAGTGCTGCCATGCTGTTCACCCACGCAGCCCACATGATGGATGAGGGACCAACAGCCTTGGGTGCGGCAGCGGTTTTACCGCGTGCTTGAGCTGGCGGGCCTATCGCCCGGCGCAGCCGGCCTCCCACCAGATCTGTGGTGTTGCGGCTTGCAGGGGCATGCTGGCAGGCCGACTACGCCCTCGCGCGCGGCACCGCTACACGCGCCCTTCCAAAAAGATACGCCGCCGGGTAACCCGGCCAATCGGCTCGTGCTTGGCCTTGGCGTATAGCGCATCGAAGCGCCCTGGCGGTACTTCGCCGTAGGCTGGCAGGGCTTCTGCCACCAGGTGGTCGTAGTCAGCCTCGAGCATGTAGCGGTACACGAACCGGTGATAAAAGAACCCGAACTGGAAGGCCAGTAACTCAGGCAGATGGGGCGGCGGCGTGGTAAAGCCGTTCTCAAGGTCTACGGCGCTGGCGGGCTGGGTTTCGTCATCGGGCACCATCACATTGCCGGCCCAGAAGTCCATGTGGCTGATGCCTTTGCCGTGCAGGGCCTTGAGCACAGCGAAGGCCTTGCGCACCAATACCTGCGCCCGGCCGGGGTTGCGCTCCAGCCACTCCAGGCCGTTGCTATGCCCCTGCAGCATGGCGGTGAACAGGAACAGTTCTTCAACCAGCCCCAACCGCGAACGGGTGTAACCGTACCCCACCAACCTGGGCATGCGCGCGCCACGGTGATTGGCGACGGCGGTGTTGCACACTTCTTCGATGGGCCAATCGAGCATACCGTTGCCTTTGCTGGCGCCGCGGGTGATGCGCAGGCGTTTGCTCAAGGTATGGACCACGGTGCGCTTGGTAAACAGGGCAAGGCCTTTACGCAGCAAGGGCGCGCTGGAGGTGCGCGCCTTGGGCGGCTGCCGCAGCCATTCACCCAGGCCGTTGAGTAGGGTAGCGCTGGGCGCTTCGCGAAAATGCAGGGTGGTGCGGCCGCAGCCCAATTTGACGTTGTAGCCGAGTTGTTTTGCGAACGCTTCGCTGATCATGGCCCCAAACCGGTGATTACAAAATGACAGTAGCAGCCGTTTTGTAACACATAAAACGTGGGGGTTTCACAATTCTTTTACAATTAAACCGCGAGATAGAGCGGTTTCAAGGCTTTCACCACCTGGCTGGGGAACGACTCGTTGAGTTGCTGTGTACGGCTGGCGGGCCTATCGCCTGGCACCACCACAGCAGTGCTGTGGCTGGCGAATCACACCTGCTGCGCAGGCACCGGCGCTGCTGCCTGGGCTTTTTGCCGTGCCAGCATGGCGCGCTTGACGCGCCGGCGGCCGCGCATGGCGATGAACCAGCCGATCAGTGGGCCGATGGCCAGGCCGAGCAGGAAGGCAAGCAAGACGAGAACGGCGACCGGCCACTCGGGCCCGGACCAGCCGAGAAAAGACAAAGCTACCGCCTGCTGGTTCTCCAGCACGAACAGTAGGCAGGCCGCCGCGACGATCAGGCCGATTGTGGCCTGCAGCAGCCGTTTGAAATTACGCACGTTCAACCCCCTTTGAAGCGATGGATCAGGCGTGGTCCTCCACGTCTTCGTTCACTCGGTCGCGCAGTTCTTTGCCTGGCTTGAAGTGCGGCACGAACTTGCCGTCCAGCGTGACCGCCTGCCCGGTTTTCGGGTTGCGGCCCACACGCGGCGAGCGGTAGTGCAACGAGAAGCTGCCGAAACCGCGAATCTCGATGCGGTCCCCCGTGGCCAGCGACTGCGACATCTGTTCGAGCATAGTCTTAATGGCCAGTTCAACGTCTTTGGAAGACAACAGGCCCTGGTGGGTGACAATACGTTCGATCAGTTCCGATTTCGTCATATTTTTCCCTTCTTTATCAAGAAGCTAGGCACCTCTTAAGAGGTTGTAGCATGGCTTGATGAATTTGAACAGCGCGGCGCTTGACTTTTCTGAAGTAATTCAGGCTGTTGGAGGGAAAAGACGGGGTTTTGGGGGACCGTTCGTCGGGGCCTGGGGCCTAGGAGGTTTGTTTCAGGCTTCGGGCCCATCGCCCGGCACAGCCGTAATGCTGTTCACTGAAGCGATTTCAGGGCTTTATGGAGGGGATCAATCTGTGAACTCTGCTGAATTTGTGCACGAGCTTCAGGGCCTATCGCCCGGCACAGCCGGCCTCCCACGAGGTCTGTGTTGCGCCTAATATCAATGGCTTACAAAAATCTGGTGGGAGGCCGGCTGTGCCGGGCGAAGGGCCAGTCAGGTCATGCGTTCAGTAAAACCATTTATGGGGTTATTCGATCACACCGCAGGCGAAGCGGGCGCCGCCACCGCCCAAGGGCATGGGGTGGTCAGCGTGGTTGTCGCCGCCCACGTGGACCATCAGCGCGTGGCCTTTGAGGTCGGCCAGTTGTTTGATTTTCGGCGCCAGCACCGGTTGCTCGGCTTTGCCGTCGGCGGTGAAGATCAACGCCGGCAGGTCACCGAGGTGGCCGTTGTCGTCCCAGGGGAAGCTGTGCTTGCCGGTGTTTTTTGGGTCCCAGTGGCCGCCGGCGGCGCCGGCCGGCACGGCTTTGCCGTCTACCGTGGTGGGCGCACAGCTGCCGTTGGCGTGCACGTGGAAGCCGTGTACGCCGGGCGCCACGCCGCTGAGTTCAGGGCTGAACACCACGCCGTAGGCGCTCTGGCTGAGGGTGACGGTGCCGATGCTTTTACCGGCGCCATCGGCGGTGGCTTCCTTGAGCTCGACCTTGAGCGAATCCGCGGCGTGCACGCTGGCGCTGGCGCACAGTGCAACGGTGAGGGCGATCCATGTTTTCATCGTAGTTGGCCTTGGGCAGTGAATAAGCCTTGCCAGCTTAGCCCACCGTTGCGCCGTGCTCGAATGAAAATCATTGCCAACTTCCCGCCTAGAGCGCTGGCGAGGCGGGTGGCGCCACGCCACGCCGCGCCCTGCCCGCCCCTGCTGCCCAGCGCACGAACGGCCGCTCGATGCCCCAATAGGTGAGCACGCTGAGGCTGAACGCCAGCCACAGCACCGGCAGCAGCCAGAACTGCGCGAACTGGCCCAGGCTGCTGCCGCTGAAGCCGTACAGGCCAAACACGGTGAACAGCAACGTGAGCACAATGCCATGCAGCAGGTAAACGCTGAAGCTCACTTCGCCCAGCACCTTGAGCACGCGCAGTTGCAGCAGGCCGCCGAGGGTGTTGCCCAGCACCATCAGCGCAAAGGGGATGCCCAGCAGCAGCATTTGCGCCTGGGTGTAGTCCTGCAGGCTGAAGGCCGCTATCAGCGCCAGCACGGCCACAGCGCTGTAGCCCCAGTGGCCGGGCCGCTGCACGCGGGCGCGCAGCCAGGGTTCGGCAAGGGCCACGGCCATGCCCACGGCGAACAGGGTGAGGTACTTGGGGCTGAGGGATTGATGGAACAGCACCAGGAAGCCGACGATGCCCAGGCTGCCCAGCAGCACCGGCCACAGCGAAAACTGCCGGCGCAACAGCAGGCACAGCCAAGGCAGGCTGCAATAGAACAGCGCTTCGTAGAGCAGGCTCCATTGCACCGAGGCGTTGATCAGCCGGGTGGCTTCGTAGCCGGCCACCGCCGGGCCGCCGAACAGCAACCAGCCGGCGATGGGCTTGAGCAGGTTGCGCAGGCCCAGCGGCTCGGCGCTGAGCGCGCAGGCGATCACCACCAGCGCGGCGACGCTGGCGATGTACATGGGGTAGATGCGCAGCACCCGGCCAACCAGCAGGCCGCGCCAGTTCACGGTGGGGTCTTTGCGGATTTTGCGGGTGAACAGGTAGCCGGTGATCATGAAGAACAGCGACACGGCCACCGCGCCAAAGTTGTTGATCACACCGTTGGGGGTGAGCTGCCAGAGGCCGGTGAGCTTCCATTGCCAGGTAATGGCGAAGTGGTGCAACACCACCAGGGTGGCGAGCAGGCCGCGCAGGCCGTCGAGGGTAGACACCCGGTGCAAGGCATCGGGGGCCAGCAGCGGCAGGCGGTGGGTGGCCAGGCCGAACAGCGCGATGGCGACCGCGGCCAGCGCCAGCAACAGGTAGGCGTCGTTCATGGGGTTGTCCTTGGGTTGGCGGTAAGCGAAGCGCAATACCCTGCCCAACAACCCATTGAGGCGAACGCGGTAACGACGGGATCCGATACTAAGCCAAGCGCTCTGCAATAACCAGTACCGCTAGGTGCTCGCTCGGCTGATGATGCTATAGCCGGTCAACTCGCCGCCCGCCGGGCGCGGGTTGCCGTCGCGCTCGCCCTGCATCGCGCGGATCAACAGCTCCCCGGCCTTCACCCCCAGGGTGTAAGGGTCTACCGCCACCGTGGTGATCGGCGGTTCGCAGTAGCGCGACACTTCGAAGTCCCCAAACCCGGCCACCGCCAGGCCGCCGGGCACCTTCACGCCAAGGCGGTGGCACTCCATGATCGCGCCGAAGGCCGAGAGGTCGCTCACGCACAGTACCGCGTCGCAGTCTGGGTAGCGCTGCAGCAGCAGGCGCACGGCCTCGCCGCCGTGGCTCATGGTGATCGGCGAGGCGCCATGTTCCACCAGCCGTGGCGCCAGGCCGAGGGCGGTCAGTGCCACCTGGTAGCCGCTTTGCCGTTGCCGGCCGCGGTGGTCGAGCGGTGAGGCGCCGCCGATGAAGCCGATGCGCCGGTAGCCCTGGCCATGCAGGTGGCGCACCATCGCCGCGGCGGCCTCGGCGTTGGAAAAACCTACCCACTGGTCGATCGGTTCGCTGGGCACGTCCCAGGTTTCGACCACTGGTACCCCGGCCTGGCGCAGCAGGTGGCGGGTGCTGTCGAGGTGGGCGGTGCCGGTGAGCATCATCCCGCGCGGGCGGTGCCGCAGCAGGGTGCGCACCAGGCGGGCTTCTTCTTCGAGGTGGTAGTGGGTGTCGCCCAGCAGCAGGCTGAGGCCGTGGGGCGTTACGGCATCGCCGAGGCCGCGCACGGTGTCGGCGAAGTTCGAGCTCATGATCGACGGCACCAGCGCCACCACGAACTCGGAATGCCCCCGCGAGAGCGCCCCGGCGCCAGCGTCGGGCAGGTAGCCCAGTTCGTCGATGGCCGCCTGCACCCGCTGGCGGGTGGCGGCGGAGGCATCGCGCCCGGCCAGCACGCGCGACACGGTCATCTTCGACACCCCGGCCAGGCGGGCGACGTCTGCCATGCGCGGCGGCCCGGCGGGGCGAGGCGGTACTTCTGCTGGCATGGGGGCTCCGGGGCGGCGGCGATAGGGGGAGTATACCGGAGCCGCTCGGCTACGCTGCTTTGGCTGAACCGCGCCGCTGCCTTGGCGGTCGGTTACTCCACCCCCCTTCTCCGGAGGCAACACCATGAACATCGCATTGATCGGCCTGGGCAACATGGGCCTGGGCATTGGCCAGAACCTGCTGCGCGCGGGCTTCAGCCTGGCCGTGCACAACCGCACCCAGGCTAAGGCCCAGCCGTTGCTCGACCAGGGCGCGCAGTGGGCGGCCAGCCCACGCGAGGCCGCGGCCGGGGCGCAGTTGGTGCTGACCATGGTCGCCGACGACAACGCCCTGCTGGCGGTGTGCGACGGCGCCGAGGGGCTGCTGGCAGGCCTGGGCCAGGGGGCGATCCATGCCTCGATGAGCACGGTAAGCACCGCCTTGGTCGAGCGCCTGGCCGCGCGCCACCAGGCCCAGGGCGCGGTGCTGCTCGGCGCGCCGGTGTTCGGCCGGCCGGACGCGGCCGCCGCGGGCAAGCTGTTTATCGCCGCCGCCGGGCCGGCCGAGGCGATCGAGCAGGCGCGGCCGGCGTTCGAGGCGGTCAGCCAGAAGCTGTTCGTGATCGGCGATAAACCCCAGGAGGCCGCCCTGCTCAAGCTGATCGGCAACTTCCTGCTCACCTGCGTGATCGAGGGGCTGGGCGAGGCGACGGCGTTGGCGGCCAAGGGCGGCATCGAGCCGAAGGCGCTGGTGGAGATGCTCACCGGGTCGATCTTCAACGCGCCGGTGTACCACACCTACGGCAAGCTGATCGTTGAGCAGCAGTTTGAGCCGGCGGGGTTCACCGTACCGCTGGCGGCCAAGGACAACCGCCTGGTGCTGCAGGCAGCGGAGGCGCTGAACGTGCCGCTGCCGTTTGCCAGCATTGTGCGGGACCGGTTTATCAGGGCCCAGGCGCAGGGGATGGAGAAGCAGGATTTGTCTTCGATTTCGAAGCTGGCGAGGGTGGATGCGGGGGTGTGATGGGTGGGTTTTAGGGCCCATCGCCCGGCACAGCCGGCCTCCCACCAGATTTGTGTAAGTGCTTGATTTACGAGGCAAAACAGAATCTGTGGGAGGCCGGCTGTGCCGGGCGATAGGCCCTCAAGCCAGCATCAGGGCACCGGGTTGGCCGGGCCGTCTTTCATCTGGTCTTCCACCACTTGCTCGTCTACCCGCGGGTCGAGGGCCGCGGCCAGGGGTGAGGCGGTCATGTTGTCGGGCATCGGGATGTGGTGCAGCGGCGCGTCGTCGACCTGGTGCAGGTTGGTCACCGCCTTTGGCCGCACGCGCAGCACCAGCACCAACGCGGCAAAGCTGAAGAACGCGTAGAGCATCTGGTGGCCGAACTGCTTCATCAGCACCCCGGCCAGCAGCGGCCCGGCGCTGGCGCCGACGCCGTAGGTCACCAGCAGCATGGCGGTCAGCGACACCCGCCGCTCCGGCTCGACGTGGTCGTTGGCGAACGCCACCGCCAGCGGGTACATCGAAAACTGCAGCAACGACACGCAAAAGCCCATGGCGAACAGCAGCTCCAGCGGCAGTTGCGGGAACACCGCCAGCGGCAGCGCCACCACGCACAGCGCGCCGGCGATGCAGCGGATCAACAGCGCGCGGTCGTAGCGGTCGGACAACCACCCCAGCGGCCACTGCACCACCAACCCAGCGAACACGCAGCAGCCCATGAACAAACCCACCGCCTCGGTGCTCAGGCCCTGGCCGGTGGCGTACAGCGGCGCCAGGCCGTAGAACGAACCGATCACCAGCCCGGCGCCGAGCACCGTGGTCAGCGATTGCGGCACGCGCTTGATGAAGAACAGCGGCTCCATCGGCACCGAGTGCAGCGGCTGCGGGTGGATACCTTTGGTCAACGCCACCGGCACCAGGCACAGGGCGAAGCAGATGGCGACGATCATCAGCAGGTCTGGGCCCAGTTGCGGGTGCGCCACCAGCAGCAACTGGCCGAGCACCAGGCCCAGGTACGAAGCCACCATGTAGGCGCTGAACACCAGCCCGCGCTGGCGCGCTTCGGCCTGCTCGTTCAGCCAGCTCTCGATCACCATGTACTGGCACATCATCCCCACGCCCACCAGCAAACGCAGCAACAGCCACACCGGCAGCAGCCCGACCACGCCGTGGCCGAGCACCGCCGCGGTGACGATCCCGGCACAGGCGGTGTAGGCGCGGATATGCCCCACCCGGGCGATCAGCCGGTGGCCGAGCTTGCCGCCCAGCACCAGGCCGAGGTAATAGGCCGCGGTGAGCGCGCCCACCCACAGGCCGTCGACGTGGTCGGCGGCCAGGCGCAAGCTCAGGTAGGTGGTCAGCAAGCCGGAGCCGATCAGCATCAGCAGGGCGGCGAAGTACAACGCACGAAAATTCTTCCAGACTTGACGCATCGGACTGCCCAGAGGGCTCCTTCAACGGTAGATGAAGCCCGGCGCGCTCGGCCGGGCAGGCTTGCCTTGTTTACACTTGCGCGGCCAGGATGCGCCGCTCCCAGGGGGTGATTTCGCCCATGAAGCTGGCCAGTTCCAGGGCCTTGGTCGCGCCAAACCCTTCGATGAACTCCTTGCCGAACAGTTCCACGGCCAACTCGCTGCGCATCAGACGCTCCAAAGCGGCCGGAAGGGTACAGGGTAGCTTGAATTCTTCCGGCACTTCGAATTCTCCTTGCAGCGGCGGGCTGGGCGCCAGGCGTTGCTCGATGCCGTGCAAACCGGCGCCGAGCACCGTGGCCAGGGCCAGGTAGGGGTTGGCGTCGGCGCCGGGCAGGCGGTTCTCGAGGCGCCGCGCGGCTGGGGCGCTGGCCGGCACGCGCAGGCCGGCGGCGCGGTTGTCGTAGGCCCAGCAGGCGTTGTTCGGCGAGGCGTAGGGGTGAAAATAACGCTGGTAGGCATTCACGTTCGGCGCCAGCAACGCGGTGAGCTCGGCCATGGCCTGCTGCTGGCCGCCGATGAAGTGGGAAAACGCCTCGGTGGCGCGGCCATCGGCGCCGCTGAACAGGTTGCCGCCGCCGTCCAGGCGCACCACGCTCTGGTGGATGTGCAACGAACTGCCCGGGGTGTGCGCCAGCGGCTTGGCCATGCACACCACGCTCAGGCCGTGGCGCAGGCCAACCTCCTTGAGCAGGTGCTTGAACAAGAACGTCTGGTCGGCCAGCAGCAGGGCATCGCCGTGCAGCAGGTTGATTTCGAACTGGCTAACGCCCATTTCGTGCATCACCGTGTCCCGCGGCAGGCCCAGCGCGGCCATGCTGCGGTATACCTCGTCGAAAAACGGCCGCAAGCCGTTGTGCGAACTCACGCAGAAGGCGCCATAGCCCAACTCGCCGGCCGGCAGCTCGAACGGCTGGGTGGGGTCGGCATGCTGCTTGAACACGTAGAACTCAAGCTCGGTGGCCACCACCGGCGCCCAGCCGTGGGCGGCGTAGCGCGCCAGCACGCGCTTGAGCTGTTCGCGGGTCGATAACGCCGAGCCCTCGCCGCTCAGCTCCTGGGCATCGCAGATCGCCCAGGCCCGCGGCGTGCTGCTCCAGGGCAGGCGGTACAGGTGCTGGGTGTCGGGCACCAGGGCCAGGTCGCCGTCATCGCTGCCATAGAACCGCGCCGGCGGGTAGCCGCCCATGATGCCCTGCAGCATCACCCCACGGGCCAGTTGCAGGCGCCGGCCTTCGGCAAAGCCCTGGGCGGTCATCACCTTGCCGCGCGGCACGCCGTTGAGGTCGGGGGTCACGCATTCGATTTCGTCCACGCCGGCGAGGGGGTGCGGGTTGGCCATGTTGAACTCCTTGTTCTTGTTCGGGCCACCAGCCTACAAGATTCCACCGCGCCTGGGCGCCTCGGCGCATGCCTGGCGTTTACCGGCGGCCTTGCAGCGGTACAGCGCGCGGTCGGCGCGCAGCAACAGGTCGGCCTGGTCGCCGCTGCCCTCGAACTGCGCCACGCCGAAGCTCACCGCCAGGCTGCACTGGCCAACGGGTGGCAAGCTGGCGATCTGCCGCTGGATCCGCAGGGCCAAGGCGTTGGCGTCGGCCTGGCGGGTGCTGGGCAGCACCAGCATGAATTCATCGCCGCCCCAGCGCGCCAGGGTGTCGACCTGGCGGATGCACTGGCTGATCGCCTGGGCCACGCTGACCAGCGCCCGGTCGCCGCAGGAATGGCCATGGCGGTCGTTGATCAGCTTGAAGCCGTCGAGGTCCAGGGCGATCAGCGACAGCGGCTGGCGAAAGCTTCGCGCCTGCTCGCAGGCCTGGCTGAGCACCTGCTCGAAGCGGTAACGGTTCGCGGCGCGGGTCAGGGTGTCGGTTTCGGCCAGTTGGCGGTTTTCGTCGAGCTGGCGGCGCAGCTCCAGGTTCAGCGCTTCGAGCGCGCGGGTGCGCTCGTCGACCATCTGCTCGAGCGAGTCGTTGCGCAACTGCAACTGCTCCAGGTGGCGGGCGCCGGGCTGCACCAGCCGGTAGGCGCCGACCATCCGCGCCACCGAGCGGTCGGGGTTGCGCGCCACTACTTGGGCCTGGTCGTCGATCAGCCGGTAACTGCCGTCTTGGCAGCGGCAGCGGTACTGGATGTGAAAGCCCCCCAGGCGCTCTTGCAGGCAGGCGTCGAAGTGGCCCATCACCGGTGCGTAGTCGTCGGGGTGGATGAGGTGGGTCCAGCTGTGCATGGTGTTGCGCAGGGCATCCGGCGCGTAGCCAAGCAACTGGTACCAGCCGTGGCTGCGATACACCTGGCCAGTGTTGGCGTTCCAGTCCCACACGCCGTCGCTGACAACCGCCAGCATGGCCTGCAACACCTCTTCGGTAACTTCGGGCCAATGGCCCAAGCGCGGCAGCGTTCCATCGGCCATCACACTTCCCCTTGTGCTCAGCCACTACAGGAGGGGCACTTCGGCATCGTACTGCTCAACCCCCGCCAGCCTCTGAAAACCTTTTTATACCTGTGTGGCCTGTTGCGCCAGCGCCGTTCGGCCCATCCGTTCGCGGCCCAGAGCAAACCAGAAGCCGCCCTGCCCCAGCACCGCGGCCACCACCAGTACCACCGCGGCCCCCAGCGCCGGGCTGCCCAGCCAGCCGACGGCGGTGGTGCACAGCCCGCCCACGACCATTTGGGTAAACCCATAGAACCCCGCCGCCGAGCCGATCAGGTGGCTGTCTACCGACAACGCCTTGGTCATCGCCGCCGGGCTGGTGATGCCGGCGCCGAGGGTGAACAGAAACATCAACACCAGCACCCAGGGCACGCTCAGCGCGCCGCTGCACTCCACCACCAGCAGCGCCACCGCGCTGGCCAGGCACAGTGCGTTGCCGCCCAGCAGCAGCCGCGCCAGCGGGCAACTGCGCACCAGTTGGCGGGTGAGCGCATTGCCCAGGGCCATGCCGACGATCAACCCACCCAGGTACAGCCCCACCTCCTGCACGCTGCGGTGCAGTTGCTCGACGAACAAAAACGGCGCGGCGGCGATGAATGCGTAGATCGAAGTGGTGGTGCAGCCGCCGCCCAGGGCGAAGCCGAGGAACGCCCGGTTGCCAAGCAGGGCCTTGTAGTCTCCGGCCAGCGCCGGCAGGCTCACCTGGCCGCTGGGTTGGCTGGTTTCCGGCAGCAGGCGCCAGCTCAGCAGCCAGGTCAAGGCGCCCAGCGCCGCCAGCACCACGAACACCGAGCGCCAGCCAAAGTGCGCGCACAGGGTAGAGCCTATCAGCGGCGCCAGGCCGGGGCCGACCATGATCATCAGGTTGAGCAGGGCCAGGTCGCGCGCGGCGTCCAGCGTGCTACCCACGTCGCGCACCATCGCCCGCCCCAGGGCCAGCCCGGCGCAGCCGCCCAGCGCCTGCAGCAGCCGCGCCGCCAGCAACAGCGGCACCTGCTCGGCGCAGGCCGCCAGCACCCCGCCAGCGGTGTACAGCGCCAGGCCCACCAGCAACATCGGCCGCCGGCCGAGGCCGTCGCTCATCGGCCCATAGAACAACTGCCCCACCGCCAGGCCAGCGATGTACAGGCTGATCGCCATTTGCAGGGTGCCGGGGCTGGCGGCGAAGGCGGCGGCGGCGCTGGGCAGGGCCGGCACGAACATGTGCATGGCCAGGGTGCCGCTGATGGTGATGATCACCAGCAACCACAGCGGTGCGCTTTTGCGGGGGAACTCAGGTGTGTGCACGGGGGGCCTGCGGGGCTAGATAGTTAGCCATGCAATTATATGCACACCCCGCTCCGCCCCCGCCAGCACCGCCGCTCAACTGGTGATCTGGCTGATCCCGTAGCTTTTCACCAGCTTCTGGAAGTACGGGATTTCCTCGGCCATGCGCTGGCTGATCTGCTCCGGCCCCTGCGGTTGGTTCATCAGCAGCAGGCCGTCTTGCAGCTTTTGGAAGGCCGCCGCGCCCTGCAACTGCTTGAGGCTGCCGAGCAAGGCCGTGCGCGCCGCCGGCGCCAGCCCGCGCTGGGCGAACCAACCGTACCAGCCGTAATGGTCGAGGTCGTCGATGCCCGCCTCGGCGAAGGTGCCCACCTGTGGCCACCAGCGCTGGCGGGTGCGCCCGGTCACGGCGATCGGGCGCAGGGTTTTATCCCCGAGCACGGCGAAGTTGCCCGCCACCACGATGCCGGCGGCCAGTTGCTGGTGGCGCAGGTCGTCGAACAGCGCGCGGGAGGCGCGGTAACCCTGCGGGCGCAGGGCGATGTCTTTGTTGCGGGCGAGGATCAGGCAGCCCAGGTGGCCTTGCGAGCCGTACAAGGAATAGCCCACATCCTGCAGCGCGGGGTTGTCTCGGGCCCACTTCAGGTAGCTGTTGAGGTCGGTCACCGAGGCCGGCACCGCCGGGCCCACCACCAGGGCGTAGGCGTATTCGCCCAACACCCCAAGCGGCTCGAAATCGCCGATCGGGTCGTAGCCGAGGTGTTCGTACATGGCCGGGAACAACACCATCGAGCCAGACTGCGCCTGCAGCAAGGTGCGGCCGTCTGGCGGCGCGGCCTTGACCGATTCGGTGGCGTCGCGGCTGTCACGGGTGTCGGTGATCTGCAACTGGTAGCTCAGGCCCATCGGCCGCAGCAGGTCGAGGGCGCCCTGCGCCAGCTTGCTGCCAATGGCCCCGCCGGGCACCCCGAACACCAGCCGCCCACTCAGGGTAGGGTCTGCCGCGCGGGCTGAAAAAGGAACCGCCGATGCCAGCGCCAACGCGGCGGAGCCAGCAAGGAATTCGCGCCTGTTCATAAAACCTCCCTGTGGTCGATGCTTCCACTGTAGTACACCGCAGCGGGAAGGATCCGAAACCTCAGCGATTACAAGCCCTTCACCAGGTCGACGAAGGCCCGCAGCGGCGCGGGCATGTGCCGCTGCGCGGGAAAATACAGGTGCAACCCCGGCCCGGGCGGGCACCAGTCGGCCAGCACCTGTTGCAGCTGCCCGCGGGCCAGGGCCGCTTCGGCATAGGGCTGCGGCACGTAGGCGATACCCAGGCCGGCGGCGGCCGCCTCGGTCATCAGTTGGGTGTTGTCCAGGGTCAGGCCGCCGGGCACGTCGACCGCCAGGGCCTGGCCGTGCTGGCTGAACTCCCAGCGGTAGCGTTTGCCGCTGGGCAGGCGTTGGCGGATGCAGCGGTGCCCGGCGAGGTCGTCGGGCACCCGCGGCGCTGGGTACGCGCGCAGGTAGGCCGGCGCCGCCACGGCAATGAAGCGCAGTTCCGGGCCCAGGGGGATGGCGACCATGTCCTTGGGCAGCGCCTCGCCCAGGCGCACGCCGGCATCAAAGCCTTGGGCGACGATGTCGACCAGCCGACCTTCGGCGGCGAGGTCCAGTTCCACCCCCGGGTAGCGCGCCATGAACGCCGGCACCAGGTGCTGCAACAGGTAGCGCAGCGCGCCTTCGCTGCCATTGATGCGCAAGCGGCCGCGCAGGGGCCCGCCGTCCCCACCGGCCTGGTGCAGCACCCGCTCCAATTCGCCGAGCAACGGGTACAACTGCGCCAGCAAGCGCTCGCCGGCCTCGGTCAGGGCCACGCTGCGGGTGGTGCGGTGCAGCAGCTGCACCCCAAGGCGCGCCTCGAGGCCGCTGACCGCGTGGCTCAGCGCCGAGCGGCTAAGGCCCAGCAGGTCGGCGGCGCGGCGGAAGCTGCGCTGCTCGGCCACGGCGATGAAGGCGCGCAGGTCGGCCAGGGTGGGCGAAGCCATTGGTGAATTCATTTCACGGTTTCATCCGGGCTGTTGCGGTTTATCGCGCCAGTGTTACCGCCTACCGTGATGCTGTACATCCTTGATGAGGTATTCACCATGAGTAACACCTGGTTGATCACTGGTGCCTCGGCAGGCCTTGGCCGGCTGATGGCCGAACGCGTGCTGGCCCGCGGCGACCGCGTTTTCGCCACCCTGCGCCGGGAAGGGGCGCTGGATGACCTGGCCCAACGCTACGGCGCGCAATTGCGCGTGCTGCCCCTGGAACTGACCGACACCCCGGCCCTGCGCGCCGTGGTGGCCCAGGCCTTCGCCGAAGCCGGGCGGATCGACGTGGTAGTCAGCAATGCCGGCTACGGGCTGTTCGGAGCCGCCGAGGAGGTGAGCGATGCGCAGATCGAGCGGCAACTGGCGACCAACCTGCTTGGCTCGATCCAGTTGATCCGCGCGGTGCTGCCCTACTTGCGCGCCCAGGGTGGCGGGCGGGTGGTGCAGGTGTCGTCGGAAGGCGGGCAAATCGCCTACCCCAACTTCAGCCTGTACCACGCCAGCAAATGGGGCATCGAGGGCTTCGTCGAGGCGGTGGCCCAGGAGGTGGCGCCGTTCAACATCAGCTTCGTGATCGCCGAGCCCGGCCCCACCGCCACCCAGTTTGGCGCCAGCCTCGACCACGGCACGCCGCTGCCGGAATACGAAGCGACCCCGGCTGGGGCCTTACGCCGGGCCATTGAAAGTGGCGCGTTTGCCATCAAGGGCGATGCCGGCAACACCGTGGCGGCGATCATCGCCGCCGCCGATGCCGAACGGCCGCCGTTGCGCCTGGTGCTGGGCAGCACGGCGTATGCGTCGGTCAGCGAAGCGTTGAGGGCACGGTTGAGTGCGCTGGAGGCGCAGCAGGCGGTGGCGTTGAGTGCGGACCGTTGAGGGGGTAGGTTCTGTGGGCTCTGCTGATGTCGTGCATGAGCTTTAGGGCCTATCGCCCGGCACAGCCGGCCTCCCACGGGTTCTGTGTTGCCAAGTAAATCAAGTACTTGCACAAATCTGGTGGGAGGCCGTGGTCCGGCACTCCGGCTGTGCCGGGCGATGGGCCCTTCGCCCGGCACACTCCCTAACAGATGAGGGGGTGTACTGAACTGAAATCTGGTGTCCCCGGCAGGAATCGAACCTGCATCTGAGCCTTAGGAGGGCCCCGTTCTATCCGTTGAACTACAAGGACGTTGGCGCCGCAATTCTGGCAGTTTTGCCCAAGCGCTTCAACCACTTGCGCGCGGCCCACTGGATTGCCTGGGCGGGGCGTCAAAGAACGGGAAATCCAGGCAGTGGCAGAACGCCACAGTCAAAATCATGCATTTTGCATGGCAGCCATTCGGGCATCTTGCAGAATGCACGTCACACGCCTTTCAAAATCACTTTAAGTAATTGATTTTAAAGGCTTTATTTGGCAATCAAGAGCTGGCATGGCTTCTGCTGTAGTACTGGCTCTCGGACAACACTTCGCGACCCCGGTCGCCCTGCGGAGCCCACGCCATGAATGCCACCCTCTTCGCGCTGAACGCAATGGCCCTTGCCGCTCTGCTGTCGTGCCACTTTCTTTCCGACCGCAACGATGCCGCGCTGGTTCATATCGATACCGACCACTGGGTACAACGCCCAGTCGCGCAGCGCGCAGGCATGCCGACACAACACATTCGTGCAAGCGTGATACAAGAGCGTGCTGGCAACGTTGAGCACATGGAGATGGCGCAGCCCGCGCCGGTTGAACGCTACACTTTTTGAAGGAACGTAAACGATGTCCAGATCAGCCGTGGTTTTTCTGATCGCCAGCGCCTTGAGCCTGCTCGGCGCCCTCCTCGCCTCCCCGGGCACCACCAGCGATGGTCGCGTGCTGTTGTTCGCCGGCAGTTGCTTCGCGGTGTTGTTTATCCTGGCGCTGATTCGCGGCAAACGCTTTCGCTTCGACCCTCAACTGCGCTGATGCGCATTTTCCACTAGCAGCAATAGGCCAGCAACGCTATCCTCAAGCCGGCCCGAGTTGTCCAGCCGCTGGATACCGGCACCGGCAGCCCACTGCCCCGCTTCTTCATTCAATTGTTCATGCCGGCGCAAACGCTGTTCGATCTGGGCATTGTCTTCGCGCCCGCGGCGCAGCAAGCGTTCGCGCAATACCGCCGTATTCACCGTCAGCAGTATCGGCAGCAGCCTTGGGTAACGCCCCAGGGCCTGCGGTAGCGCGCCCCGCGAACCATTGACCAACACCCCCGTACCCGCCGCCAGGCAGGCATCGATGCTGGCCGGGATGCCGTAATGCAAGCCATTGGCCTGCCAGTGCAGGGCAAAGGCCCCCTGGGCGCGCAAGCGCTCAAAGCCAGCCTCGTCCACGCCCAGGGCGCATTCGCCGACAGATTCGGCCGAGCGCGTGATCACCCGTTGCACCACTTCGATACCGCGCTGTGCCAGCACTGGCCGGGCGGCGTCTATCAGGGTGTCTTTGCCCGCGCCAGACGGGCCCATCAGGTAGATCAGCGTGCCAGGTTGCATTTCGTCAGCCTCTGGGTGGGAAACTAGCGATTGGCCGGTTTGCCACTATGCTCAAAATAAGGAGCTGGAGTGATATCTACCCGCCATGACGCCCCGGTAATATCAGCCCCGTTACGTTCTGTGACCGGCATCACGCATGGATCGCCCCGTTTTTTCCAACCAGTACGCATTTTCAGACATTAGGTACTGGCACTGCGCCTTTATTCGGGCCACTATTTGTCACAGAATTGACGCCAATACTACGGCGCCCTCAGGCATCCTAGAGGCCTGAGCAGACAATTCAGGTTGAACATTTGGCAAAATGCCTTGTCATATCGGCATTCTGCGGCCAACTTTTCCGAGAAACCGCTTTCCCTGAACTCAATCGGTAATCCTATGCGCCCAATGAAACAGGCAGTCTATTCCAGCCGTACCGCGGACAAATTCGTCGTCCGCCTCCCTGATGGCATGCGCGAAAACATCGCCGAGGTTGCGCGCAACCACCATCGCAGCATGAACTCGGAAATCATCGCCCGCCTCGAGCAAAGCTTGATTCAGGAAGGCGCCCTCGGCGAAGAGCTGAGCATGCGCCTCGACAGCCCCGAGCTGAGCCTGCATGAACGTGAGCTGCTGCAGCGCTTCCGCCAGCTCAGCCACCGCCAGCAGAACGCCCTGGTCGCGCTGATCAACCACGATGTGGAAATGGCCGCCGAAGCCGAGTGATTGGATGAGTAAAACCCACGGCCCTGCCTCCGTGGGTGTGCTGCAGGTGTACAGGCTGAGGGCCCTTCGCTTGGCGAAGGGCCAGCCGTTTACATCAGGAACACCGTCGCCAACCCCAGGAAGATGAAGAACCCGCCACTGTCGGTCATGGCGGTGATCATCACGCTCGAGCCCATCGCCGGGTCGCGGCCGAAGCGGGCCAGGGTCATGGGGATCAACACCCCCATGAACGCTGCCAGCAGCAGGTTGAGGGTCATCGCGGCGGTCATCACCACCCCCAGCGACCAGCTGTCATACAGCAGCCAGGCGACCACGCCGATCACCCCGCCCCAAATCAAGCCATTGAGCACCGCCACGCCCAGCTCCTTCTTCAACAGGCGCTTGGTGTTGCTGTTGCCGGGGCTGACTTGGTCCAGCGCCATGGCGCGCACGATCATGGTGATGGTCTGGTTGCCGGAGTTGCCACCAATCCCCGCCACGATCGGCATCAACGCCGCCAGCGCGACCAGGTGGGCGATGGAGTCTTCGAACAGGCCGATCACCCGCGAGGCCACGAACGCCGTGACCAGGTTCACCGCCAGCCACGACCAACGGTTGCGCAGCGAGCGCCAGACCGAGGCGAAGATGTCTTCTTCTTCGCGCAAGCCGGCCATGTTGAGCATTTCGCTTTCGCTTTCTTCACGGATCAGGTCGACCATCTCGTCGATGGTCAGGCGGCCGATCAGGCGGTTGTTCTTGTCGACCACCGGTGCCGAGATCAGGTCATAGCGCTCGAAGGCCTGGGCCGCCTCATAGGCGTCGGCGTCGGGGTGGAAGGTCACCGGGTCGCTGGCCATCACCTCGGCCACTTGCTTGTCTGGGTCGTTGACCAGCAGCCGCTTGATCGGCAGCACGCCCTTGAGCACGCCCTCGCCGTCGATCACGAACACCTTGTCGGTGTGCCCCGGCAGCTCGCGCAGGCGCCGCAGGTAGCGCAGCACCACCTCGAGGGTCACGTCTTCGCGCAGGGTGACCATCTCGAAGTCCATCAGCGCGCCGACTTGGTCCTCCTCGTAGCTCAGCGCCGAGCGCACGCGCTCGCGTTGCTGGGCGTCGAGGCTTTCCATCAGCTCATGGACCACATCGCGCGGCAGTTCGGGGGCGAGGTCGGCGAGTTCGTCGGCGTCCATGTCCTTGGCGGCGGCGAGGATCTCATGGTCGTCCATGTCGGCGATGAGGTTTTCCCGCACCGCGTCGGAGACTTCAAGGAGGATGTCGCCGTCGCGCTCTGCCTTGACCAGCTGCCAGACCGTCAGGCGGTCGTCGAGCGGCAGGGCTTCGAGGATATAGGCGATGTCGGCCGAGTGCAGGTCATCGAGCTTGCGTTGCAGCTCGACGAGGTTCTGCCGGTGCACCAGGCTTTCTACCCGTTCCTGGTGCTGGCCTTCCTGGCGGTGGGTGAGGTCTTCGACGACCTTTTGCCGCTGCAACAGCTCTACCACCTGGGCAAGGCGGTCTTGCAGGCTGTCCTGTAGTTTCTTGACTTCTACTTCGGTCATAAGCGTGCTCCACTCCCAGCAGTGGACCACGCCGGGAGATCAATCGATCAATGCTGTGTAGGCGAAACGCTGTAGTGAGGATCTACTGGGTAAGTCCATTGGAAACGATTCCAGAGCCCCGGCGGGGCAGACGGCGGCCATGATACCTGCTTGGTTACATTTAGGGTTAAAAAAAACCGCGCTAAACAAGTGTTTGCGGCCAAGAGTTAACGCCGCTTGCCAGGCTGGCGTTCACATGCGGTAAAACCTCTGTACTGCCCCTCCCCCCACCGGGCACTAGGCTGAGCAGCGCAACGGTAGACCACCGCGCCAGGGAGGGCGTGCCATGCGTACCAAGGTTTTTTTGATTGCGCTGTTATTGGCCCCGGGTGCTGGGGCCAAAACGTTCCAGCGTTGCCTCGATGCCCAGGGGCACCTGACCTACACCTACACCCAGTGCCCCGGCGGCGCTGAGGGCATTGACCACCGCGCCCACAACCCGCCACCGGGCAGCGTGGCGCCCCGCCAGGCCAAGCCGCCAGCGCGGGCCGCGGCGCCGCTGGTGGTGGTCGGCGAACGGCCCAAGGCGGAAAAAACCCAGCCCGCGCCGCAGCCACGCAAAAAGCCCAAGCGCCCGGTGCGGTACCGGCCGAACACACCGTGAGGCGTTCAGTCGTCGGCGTTAGGGTCCAACCCCGGGAACAACACCTCGGTGTAGCCAAAGCGGCTGAAGTCGGTGATGCGCGAGGGGTACAGGCGGCCGATCAGGTGGTCGCACTCATGCTGCACCACCCGTGCATGGAAGCCATGGGCAACCCGCTCGATCAGCTCGCCCTCGGGGGTGAGCCCTTCGTAGCGGATGCGCTGAAAGCGCTCTACCACCCCGCGCAGCCCCGGCACCGACAAACAGCCTTCCCAGCCTTCTTCGAGGGTAGGCGCCAGCGGCGTGATCAACGGGTTGAGCAACACCGTGCGCGGCACCGCTTCGGCTTCGGGGTAGCGCTCGCTGCGGTCGAAGCCAAAAATCACCAGTTGCAGGTCGATGCCGATCTGCGGCGCGGCCAGGCCCACGCCGCCCACGTGTTCCATGGTTTCGAACATGTCCTGGATCAGGCTGTGCAGCGCTTCGCTGCCGACCATCTCTTGCGGCACCGGCGGGGCGACGCGCAGCAGGCGCGGGTCGCCCATCTTGAGGATCTCGCGGATCATGCCTGGCCTCCCGGCTCGGTCTTGCCCAGCGGGTGGGCATGGCCATCGCCGTCGGCGCCTTGGGCGGCCACGGCTTCGGCACTGGCCGGCACGCCTTCCTCGCGCTCGCCCTTGTCCTTGCCTTCGGCCGACATGTGCTCTATCACCGCGTTCATCTCCGCGCCCAGCAGCAACACCGCGGCGGAAATATAAAAGAACAACAGCAGCACGATGATCGCGCCGATACTGCCGTACATGGCGTTGTAGTTCGAAAAGCTCTTCACGTAGATGCCAAAGCCCACTGAGGCGGCAATCCATACCACCACCGCCAGCACCGAGCCCGGGGTGATGAAGCGAAATTCCTGTTTAACGTCGGGCATCACGTAGTAGATCAACGCCACGGCCATCATCATCAGGATGATCACCAGCGGCCAGCGGGCGATGGCCCAGACGGTGATGATGATCTCTTCGATACCGATGCGCTCGGCGATCCAGGTCATCACCTGCGGCCCCAGCACCATCAGCGCCGCGGCCGACAACAGCATGCCGGCGATGCCCACGGTGTACAGCACCGACAACGGCAGGCGCTTCCACACCGGGCGTTGCTCAGGCACGTCGTAGGCGGCGTTCATCGCGCTCATCAGCAGGCGCACGCCGGCCGAAGCGGTCCATAGCGCCACCAGGATACCGAACGACAACAGCCCGCCCTGGGACTGCTGCAACTGGTCGATCACTGGGTTCACCTGGTCCAGCGCCTGCGGTGGCAGCACCAGCGAGGCTTGGGTGCGCAGCCAGCCGAAGAAGTCGGGCAGGTGCAGAAAACCGATCAGGGCGATCAGGAACAACACGAAGGGAAACAGCGAAAACAGCATCTGGTAAGCCAGTGCCGAGGCATAGGTGGGCATTTCGTCGTCAACGAATTCCTTGACGGTTCTGATCAGCACTTTGCTCAGCGGCAATTGCTTCATGTGCGGAAAGATCATCGTGTTCCCTCGCCTTACCCCTCTGGGAGTTTCAATATCCAATGCCCATATAGCACAACGGCCACCCCGAGGATGGCCGCTGCGCCTGGATCAAAGCCAACGAAGGGTATCAGCGGTCTTTGCTGACAGCATCCTTTACTTTGCCTTTGGTCTGTTGGGCTTCGCCTTTCAGCTCCTGGGCTTTGCCCTTGGCCTGGGTTTCGCGGTTACCGGTCACTTTACCAGCCGCTTGCTTGACGTTGCCGGCTGCTTCGTTGGCCATACCTTTGATTTTATCTTTGGTGCCACTCATGGGTCAGACTCCATTTTGCTGATTGAATGATTTCAATCGACATAGGGTTGACCCAACGCTTCGGTGTGGAGTTTCAACCGTTTGCGGGCCCGAAAGGCTTGCCGACGAAGGGTTGTGTCAGGGAAGTTCAATCCGATCGTCGAGGATCACCAGCTTGCCTTCCTTGTACAGCGCGCCGATCGCCTTCTTGAAATTGCCCTTGCTGATGCCGAACAGGTCGGCGATGGCCTGCGGGTCGCTTTTGTCGCAAACCATCAGCGTGCCGCCGGCGGCCTGGCATTTGTCGAGAATCTGTTCATGCAGCGTACGGCTGGCCTGCACGCCCGGCGGCTGCAGGCTGAGGGCGATCTTGCCGTCGGCGCGCACTTCACGGATGTAGCCCGGCTCGCGCGAACCGCTGCGCAGGAACTTGAACACCTCGTTCTTGTGGATCAGCCCCCAGTGGCGGTTGTCGATGATGGCGTTGAAGCCCAGGTCGGTCTTGCCGGTGACCAGCAGGTTGACCGCCTGGCCGGGCTTGTAGCTGGCCGGGGTTTTGTCGAGGTAGCGGTCGACCTTGGCGCTGGCGGTGATGCGCCGGGTGCGGGCGTCGAGGAACACGTGCACCACGGCGTAGTCGCCCACCTTGAGCTGGCGTTTTTCTTCGGAAAACGGCAGCAGCAGGTCTTTGGGCAGGCCCCAGTCGAGGAACACGCCGATGGCGTTGACCTGCACCACCTTCAGGCTAGCGAATTCGCCCACCTGCACCTTGGGCTTGAGCGTGGTGGCCAGCAGGCGGTCTTCGCTGTCGAGGTACACGAACACGTTCAGCCAGTCTTCGACCTCGCACGGCTCGCCCTTGGGCAGGTAGCGCTGCGGCAAGAGGATTTCGCCGTCGGCGCCGCCGTCGAGGTACACCCCGAAGTCCGTGGTCTTGACTACCTGCAAGCTGTTGAAGCGACCCACCAAAGCCATCATCGATACCTATTTTGCGAAGGCGCGCATTCTACCCCAGATCGCCGCGCGCGCCTGCACCGTGACCGGCGAAGGGGGCAAAAGTGCGACCCTTCGTCACTGTTGGAACGAAAATCGACGAGCGGTGGTCCGATCGGCGAATTGCCGGGTATCCTCGGACGCGTCTATGACGGGCTTGATGGCCCGGCCACCGTTAGCCGTTGCGAGCACCACGCAGCCGACTCCAACGCCCTGGGCGCCTTTCAAGGGAGTGAAGCATGCTCAGCCGATATTTGCCCCCGCGCCGCCAAGTGGCGGCGCCGCTGTTTCTGCTGGCCCTGGCGCCAGCCGCCCACGCGCAGTTGATGCAACGCGAAATGGGCGATTTCGACCTCACCCTGGGCACCACGCCGTCGCGCACCATGGCCCAGGGCCTGGTCACCCCGAGCACCGGCACCGCGGTGCACGGCGGGCTCGACCTCACCCACGACAGCGGCTTTTACGTCGGCCAGTGGGCCCCCAGCTTGGGGCTGACCAGCACCAGCACGCTGGAGGTCGACTCCTATGCCGGCTACAAGCGCAAGCTCAGCCCAGCGCTGGGCTATGAAGTGGGGGTGATGAGCTACACCCGGCCCAAGGTGGTCGATGGCGACAGCCACGAACTGTACGCCGGCCTGCGCCTGCTCGGCACGCGCTTCGGCGCGGCGCTGAGCGAAGCGATCGGCTCGCGCGCCAGCACCCTGTACGCCGACTTCGGCGCCCTGCCGCTGCTGAACCTGGGGTTGTCGATGAAGGTCACCAACTACCAGCTGAGCACCCCGTACGACGTGGGCGACGGTAACCTGGTCAGTGGCTACAACGACTGGTCGATGACCCTCACCCGCCCCTACCGCGGGGTGGACCTCGACTTCACCTACACCGACTCAGACCTCTCCGGCGGCCGCTGCGCGGCGTATGCCGGGCACAACCCCGAGTGCGGCGGGACCTTCACCCTGAAGGCGGTGCGGTCGTTTTTCTGAGTGCTGTGCCTGGCTTCAGGGCCTATCGCCCGGCACAGCCGGCCTCCCACGATTTATGTAACTACTTGATTTACGAGACAACACAGAACCCGTGGGAGGCCGTGGTCCGGCACTCCGGCTGTGCCGGGCGAAGGGCCCTTCGCCCGATCAAAGCACTGAAACCCTCACCACCGCATCCTCCCGCCCGCGCAGCGCATCGCTCAGGGTGGTGCCCAGCCCCGGCGCGGTCGGCGGCAGCAGGAAGCCATTTTCCAGCACGGGCAGTTCGGTGACGATCTCCTGGTAGAACCCCGCCAGGTAGGCCCGCACCACTTCCTGGAAAATCGCGTTCGGGCACGACAACCCCAAATGCAGCGAAGCCATCAACACCACCGGCCCGGTGCAGTCATGGGGGGCGATGGGCTTTTGGTAGGCCTCGGCCATGCCGGCGATCTTCTTCGCTTCGCTCAAGCCGCCGCACCACGACAGGTCGAGCATCACGTAGTCCAGCGCATCGGCCGCCAGCAGGTCGCGAAAGCTACTCCGGGTGGCCAGGGTTTCGCTGCCGCACACCGGCAAACCGCTGAGCCGGCGGTAGTCGGCCAGGGCCTGCACGCTGTCCATCTTGATCGGGTCTTCGGCCCAGAAAATATCGTACTGCTTCAGCTCGCGGGCGATCGCCAGGGCGCTGGTGGTGTTCCACAGCGAGTGGAATTCGCACATCACTTCGATGCGGTTGCCCACTGCCTTGCGGATTTTCTCGAACGGCTCGACCGCCTTGCGGATGTCGGCGCTGGAAATGAACTGCCCGCCGGTGGGCAGCGCGAAGCTATCCGCCGGCCAGATCTTCATGGCGCTGTAGCCCTCTTCGATCAGGCTGTAGGCGAGTTCGTCCGGGCATTCGATAAAGGCCACCTGGTCATCGTAGCGGCCAGCCACCTTGGCATCGCCCTTGGCGATGGTGCGGCGCTGCTCGCCGCCGGTGTTGAAGTTGCCGCCGGCACAGGTGTTGTAGGCGCGCATGCTGTCGTGGGCCAGCCCGCCCAGCAGTTGCCACACCGGCTTGTTCACCGCCTTGCCGAACACGTCCCAGAGGGCAATATCCAGCGCCGAGGCGGCGCGGGTCTCCACCCCCGAGCCGTTGAAGCCCAGGTAACCGCGCAGCAGCGCCTTGTTGTGCCGTTCAATCTGCAGCGGATCTTTGCCCAGCAGCATGCCGGCGGAAATCGAATGGATGTAGGCCTCTACCGCCTCGGCACCGCGGAAGGTTTCGCCCAGGCCAACGATACCCTCGTCGGTGTGCACTTCGACCCACAGCAGGTTGGGCCAGGCTTTGATGCGGGTGGTCTGGATCTTGGTGATTTTCATGAAAGCGGCCTCAGTTGCCGGCAACAACGTTATGCAAGGGTTCACCGCGCGCCAGGCGGTCGATGTTCTGGGCGATCAGGCGGTAGCGGCGTTCGAACAGGCCGTGGGTCCAACCCGACACATGGGGCGTGCAAAAGGCATTGGGCAACGCTTCGAAGCGCTGGCTGGCCGGCTGCACGTTGTCGCCCTCGCCGGCCGGGTACTGGTACCACACATCGAGAAACGCCCGGGCAATGCGCTGGGCCTTGAGCGCCTCATACAAGGCCGCCTGGTCGACCACCGCCGCGCGGGCGATGTTGATCAGCACCGCGCTGGGCTTCATCGCCGCCAGTTGGGCGGCGCCGAACGAACCGCGGGTGTGGGCGTTGAGCGGGCAACTGAGCACCACGAAATCCGCCCGCGGCAACTGCGCCAGCACCTCGGCTTCGGTGTAGGCCTCATCCATTGGGCCTTCTACCCGGCCGCCCTGGGCGCGGCTGGAGATCGCCACCACGCGGATGCCAAAGGCCCGGGCGCGCACCGCCACCGCCTGGCCGATGCGGCCGAAACCGATGATCAACAACGTTTTGCCGTACAGCTCACCACGGGGCTGGCGGCCCAGGTAGGCCTGGGCGAAGGTGTCGCTGTTGAACGCCGCGCCGACGCTGGCCAAGGCAATCTGGTGCTCGAGCAGGCAGGCCATGGCGTATTCGGCCATGGGGATTTCATGCTCGAACACGTTGCACACGGTGCAGCCGGCCGGCAGCGCGGCGAAGTCCACGCCATCGAGGCCGGCGCCGGGCGCGTGCAGCAGGCGAAAGCGCGGGGCCGGGGTACTGCGCTTGAAGCGCATCGCCACCAGCACGTCGGCGCCGTCGATCTGGTCGTCCCATTCCGGCGACTCGTGGGCCTCGCGGGGCAGGGCCACGAAGGTGGCCGGGGTCGCCAGCTCGGCGGCGAGTTCCTGTTGGTGGGTGGCGGCTTCGCCGACCATCACAATCTTCATGGGTACTCCTGGTTCAGGCAGGGGGTCAGTGGGCCGAAGGCTCGCCGACCACGGACGTTTTCAGTTGCAGCCGCTGGATCTTGCCGACCAAGACCAGGTAGCAGAGGATCGCCCCCAGGGCGTGGGCGGCAATGAACATCAGGGCGATGGAGAAGTTGCCGGCATCGCTGACCAGGTAGCCGATGATGATCGGCGTGATGATCCCGGCGATGTTGCCGAAGCCGTTGAACAGCGAGCCGGCCAGGCCTGAGGCTTCCTTGGGCACCACATCGCTCATCACCCCCCAGCCCTGGGCGCCGAAGCCCTTGCCGAAGAACGACGCGGCCATGATCGCCACCACTAGCCACTCGGTTTGAATGTAGTTGCAGATGATCATCGTGGTGCACAGCAGCATGCCGGCCACCAACGGGATCTTGCGCGCGGCGCTGAGCGAGTAGCCGCGCTTGAGCAGCCAGTCCGACACCACCCCGCCGAGCACGCCGCCGAGAAACCCGGCAATCGCCGGGATGGCCGCCACGAAGCCCGCCTTGAGGATCGACATGCCGCGGTCTTGCACCAGGTAGATCGGGAACCAGGTCAGGAAGAAATAGGTCAGCGTGGTCACGCAGTACTGGCCGAGGAAGATCCCCGCCATCATCCGGTTGCTGACGATTTCGCGAATCGCCGGCCAGGTTTGCACACTGCCCTGCTCGCCCTTTTTACGCTGGGTGTTTTCCGCGCTGTCCATGTCGACCACGGCGCCGCCGGCGACGATGTAGTCCAGCTCGGCCTGGTTCATCCGCGGGTGTTGGCGCGGCGCGTGGATCACCTTCAGCCACACCAGCATCATCGCGAAGCCCAGGGTGCCCATCAGCAGGTACACGTACTGCCAGCCGAATTCCTGGGTGATCCAGCCCATCAGCGGGGCGAAGATCACCTTGGCGAAGTACGAGGAGGAGGTAAACAGTGCCGAGGTGGTGCCGCGCTCCGAGGCCGGGAACCAGGTCGCCACCACCCGGCTGTTGGCGGGGAACGCCGGGGCCTCGGCGATGCCGATCAGAATCCGCAGCACGAACAGCGCGGCGATGCCCACCGCCGCCGGCAAGCCGATGACGAAGCCCATGGTGAAGGTCAGCGCCGACCACAGGCCAAAGCTGACCGCGTACACCCGCTTGGAGCCGTAACGGTCGAGCAGGCGGCCGCCTGGGATCTGCGCCAGCACGTAGGTCCAGGCAAAGGCCGAGAACAGGTAGCCGAGGGTGATCGAGCTCAGGCCCATGGTCTGCTGGATCGCCACGCCGGTGATCGACAGCGTGGAACGGTCGGCGTAGTTCATCGCGGTCATGAAGAACAGCATCGCCATGATGCCGTAGCGCACGCGGGTGGCCTTGAGGGCCGTGGCGTGCTCGAGAGGTTTGGTATCGCTACCATTTTCTGCCGCCGAAGCGTGCGCGAAAGTCTTGGACATGGCTGGGCCCTGGGCTCGGTGTTGTAGTTGTTGTAGGCTTGGTGCTCGATGGTAACGCAACCATCTTTAGGTAAATCTAGCGCGTGTTGGGGGTGTTGCGCAAGCCTCGGGGCCTTTAAACCGTACTGCCGCGCTGCACCAACTCAAAGCCGATGTCAGTGATCACCGGTGAGGTTTCATCCCCGTTCAAGCGCGCCAGCAACAGCGCCGCCGCGGCCTGGCCCATGCGCTGGCCGTCGATGCGCACGGTGGACAGCGGCGGGAAGGTGTGGGCGGCAAAGGCCATGTCGCCAAAGCCGATCACCGCCAGTTGCTCGGGTACCCGCAGGCCGCGGGCGGCGGCTTCGGTGAGCACGCCGTGGGCGATGGTGTCGGAGGTGCACACCACCATCAGTGGCCCGCCGCCCTCGCCCAGGCCCTCCTCGAGCAGCCGCGCCAGGGCCTCGCGGCCCTGGGCCAGGCTCGGCAGGCCGTCAAAGCTTTGCAGGCTGGCCAGCGCCACGCCGCCCACGGCCAACGCCTGGGCGAAGGCCTGGCTGCGGCGGGTACCGCGCGGGTCGCCAACCTTGACCAAGGCGAAGCGCCGGTAACCCTTGCCGAGCAGGTGCGCCGCCAGCTGCTCGCCCACCTGCTCGTGGGCAAAGCCCACCAGCATGTCGATGGGGTTGTCGGTCAGGTCCCAGGTTTCGACCACCGGCACGCCACTGGCCTTGAGCCGGTGGCGGCTGCCTTCGGTGTGCAGGGTACCGGTGAGGATGATGCCGTCGGGGCGGCGGCTGAGGATCACCTCGAGCAGCTCTTGCTCGCGGTCGGCCTGGTAGCCGCTCATGCCCAGCAGCACTTGGTAGCCGGCGCTGGCCAGGCGCTCGGCGATGGCCTGGAAGGTGTCGGAAAAAATCGGGTTGGTCAGCATCGGCACGATCACCGCCACCAGCCGGCTGCGGTTCGAGGCCAGCGCCCCGGCCAGGCGGTTGGGCACGTAGCCGGTCTGCTCGATGGCCTTGAGTACCTTGCTGCGGGTGGCGTCGCGCACTGCGTCGGGCTGGTTGAGCACCCGCGACACGGTCATCGGCGCCACGCCCGCCAGGCGGGCGACGTCGATCAGGGTTACGCCGCCGGTTTGCCGGCCGCTGGGGGACTTGTGCGCCATCAGGGGTTTTGCCGAGAAAGAAGCGCATCCTACCGTGTGGCCGCGGGCCTTGCCAAACGCAGCGGCCAGGCACACCCTTTGCTAGGTGATAGGCTTACGCCGGTTTTCAGGACACCCCATGTTTTCAACGATGTTTCGCCGCCGCGGCGCCCGCGTGCTGGCCAGCCTGGCCGTGATCAGCGCGCTCGCCCTGCCCTACGGCTGCTCGCGCCTGGCCTACAAAGAGCGCGAGCTGATCTTCCGCATCGAACCCGGCACCGCCAGTTGGTTCAGCGGCCTGCCCGCGGGCGTGCAGCAACTGAACATCCCGCTGCAGAGCAACACCAGCAGCAGCCAGTACATCCACGCCTGGTGGTGGCCGGCGGCGCAGCGTAACGCCCCGGCAGCGCTGTACCTGCACGGCACCCGCTGGAACCTCACCGCGCAATTGCGGCGCATCACCCAACTGCGCGAGCTGGGGTTTTCAGTGCTGGCCATCGACTACCGCGGCTTTGGCGAAAGCCCCGGCGACCTGCCGTCCGAGCGCACGGTCTACGAAGACGCCCAGGCCGCCTGGCAGCGCCTGGTGCAGTTGCAGCCCGATGAGCAAAAGCGCTTCATCTACGGCCACTCCCTCGGCGGCGCGATCGCCGTGGACCTCGCCCAGCGCATCGGCGACGGCGAGCAGCCCAAGGCCGCCGGGCTGATCATCGAGTCGACCTTCACCAACATGGGCGACGCCGCCCAGGCAGTGATCAACACCTCGCTGCCGGTGCGCTGGCTGCTGTCGGAGAAATTCGACTCGATCGACAAGATCCCTCACATCGCCATGCCGGTGCTGATCGTCCACGGCACCGACGACAAATACGTGCCCGACCGCTTCAGCCAGGCCCTCTACGCCGCCGCCAGCAAGCCCAAGCAACTGCTGCTGGTGCCCGGCGGCACCCACAACAACAGCATGATCATTGGCAGCGATGAGTATGCCAAGGCGTTGCGGGAGGTGTTTGGGGTGGGGGCCCAGGGGCAGTAGCGGCTGGCCCCTCGCCCGGCACAGCCGGCCTCCCACGGGTTTTGTATTGCCTGGTAAATCAAGGGTTTACATAAACCTGGTGGGAGGCCGGCTGCGCCGGGCGAAGGGCCCTCTAACTTCACACACCGCCCTCCGGAACGCCCCCCATGGATCCACAGTCAGTTGTTCATCTCCCCCTGAGCACTGCCCCCATGGACAAGCACCCGCCCGAAGCCGAACAGGACCAAACCCCCGGCCTGTCGGCCGATGAGCAACAGGAAGCCGACGAAAAACAGATGCCCCGCGCCGCGGTGCTGCACGAAATCATCCGCGCCCAGGGCGACCATGAACTGGAGCGCAGCATGGCGGCGTTGTTCTGGTCGGCGCTGGCCGCGGGGTTGACCATGGGGCTGTCACTGATGGCGATGGGGTTGCTCAATTCGCGCCTGCCCGCCAACGAAGCCAGCCACGTGATCGCCAGCCTGGGCTACAGCGCGGGCTTTCTGGCGGTGATCCTGGCGCGCCAGCAGTTGTTCACCGAGAACACCATCACCGCCGTGCTGCCGGTGATGACCCGCCCAACCCTGCTCAACTTCGGCCGCCTGGGGCGGTTATGGGGCGTGGTGCTGATCGGCAACCTGGCCGGCACCCTGCTGGTGGCCTACGTGATGCTGCGCCTGCCAATTTTCGACAGCAAAACCGACGCGGCCTTTCTCGACATCGGCCGCAAGGTGCTGGAAAACGCCCCCGGGCAGATGTTCGCCAAGGGCATCATCTCGGGCTGGATGATCGCCACCATGGTGTGGATGATCGCCGCCCTCGACCAGGCGCGGATCTGGATGATCATCATGGTCACCTACCTGATGGCTCTGGGCGAATTCACCCACATCGTGGTCGGGTCGCTGGAGGTGAGCTACCTGGTGTGGGCCGGTGAGGCGAGCTGGCGCGACTTCCTGTTGCAGTTCGGCGGGCCGACGCTGGCGGGGAACATCATTGGCGGGAGTTTCATCTTTACGCTGATCAGCCATGCGCAGATCAGGAGTGACCAGCCCTCAGGGGCAACCGAAGAAAAAAGCGCTAAGCGGTAAGCCATGGCAAGCGGCGCACCACTTGCCGCTTGCCGCTTGCCACTGCCCCCTACTCAATCCGCCAGCTGGTCCCACCCTTGCCATCTTCCAGCACCACCCCCATCGCCGCGATCTGGTCGCGAATCCGGTCGGATTCGGCCCAGTTCTTCTCGGCGCGGGCGGCCAGGCGTGCCTGAATCAGCGCGTCGACCTCGGCCGCATCGACCTTGGCGCCGGCGCGCAAAAAGGCATCGGCCTCCAGTTGCAGCACACCCAGCACGCTGCCCAACTCACGCAGGCGGCCCGCCAGGCCAGCCGCGGAGGCGGCGTCTACCTCGCGCAGGCGGTTGATCTCGCGCACCAGGTCGAACAGCACGGCGCAGGCCTCGGGGGTGCCGAAGTCGTCGTTCATCGCCGCGGTAAAGCGCTCGACGAACGCCTCGCCGCCGGCCGCCGGCGCCTGCGGCAGGCCCTTGAGCGCGTTGTAGAAGCGGTCCAGCGCGGCCTTGGCGTCGCGCAGGCTCTCTTCGGAGTAGTTGATCGCGCTGCGGTAGTGGCTCGACACCAACAGGTAACGCACTGTTTCCGGGTGGTACTTCTCCAGCACGTCACGGATGGTGAAGAAGTTGTTCAATGACTTGGACATCTTCTCGCCGTTGATGCGGATCATCCCGCAGTGCATCCAGCGCTGGGCGTAGAGCTTGCCGGTGGCCGCCTCGCTCTGGGCGATCTCGTTCTCGTGGTGCGGGAACTCCAGGTCGCTGCCGCCGCCGTGGATGTCGAAGGTGTCGCCCAGGCAGCAGGTGCTCATCACCGAGCACTCGATGTGCCAGCCCGGCCGGCCCTCGCCCCACGGCGACGCCCAGCTCGGCTCGCCCGGCTTGGCGGCCTTCCACAGCACGAAGTCGAGCGGGTCTTCTTTGGCCTCGCCCACTTCGATGCGCGCGCCGATGCGCAGGTCTTCGATGCGCTTGCGCGACAGCTTGCCGTAGCCCTGGAACTTGCCGACGCGGTAGTACACGTCGCCATTGCCGGCGGCGTAGGCATAGCCCTTGTCGATCAGGGTCTGGATCATCGCGTGCATCCCGGGGATGTGCCCGGTGGCGCGCGGTTCCTGGTCGGGGCGCAGGATGTTCAGGCGGCCTTCGTCTTCGTGCATCGCGGCGATCATCCGCGCGGTCAGGGCCTCGAAGCTTTCGCCGTTGGCCTGGGCGCGCTGGATGATCTTGTCGTCGATGTCGGTGATGTTGCGCACGAAGGTCAACTCATAGCCGCTGTAGCGCAGCCAGCGGTTGACCAGGTCGAAGGCGACCATGCTGCGGCCGTGGCCAAGGTGGCAGTAGTCGTACACGGTCATGCCGCACACGTACATGCGCACCTTGTTGCCATCGAGCGGGGTGAACACTTCCTTGGTTTTGCTCAGGGTGTTGTAAACGGTCAGCACGGCCGGTCAGCTCCAGGAATCACGCAGGGTTACGGTGCGGTTGAACACGGGCTTGGCCGCGCTGTGGTCACGCAGGTCCGCACAGAAATACCCCTCGCGCTCGAACTGGAAGCGGTCTTCAGGCGCCGCCTGGGCCAGCGACGGCTCGGCGCGGCAGCCGCTCAACACCTGCAGCGAGCCCGGGTTGATGTTGTCGAGGAAGGTGCCGCCCTCGTCGGTTTTTTCCGGGTTCGGCGAGCGGAACAGGCGGTCGTACAGGCGCACTTCGCATTCGACCGATGCGGCCGCCGGCACCCAGTGGATCACGCCCTTGACCTTGCGGCCCTCGGGGTTCTTGCCGAGGGTGTCGGCGTCGTAGCTGCAGCGCAGCTCGATGATGTTGCCGGCGGCGTCCTTGATCGCCTCGTCGGCGCGGATCACGTAGGCGCCGCGCAGGCGCACTTCGCCGCCCGGCTCCAGGCGCTTGTAGCCCTTCGGCGGTTCTTCCATGAAGTCGTCGCGGTCGATGTACAGCTCGCGGGCGAACGGCAGTTGGCGGTTGCCCAGGTCGTGTTTCGGGTGGCGCGCCAACTCCAGCGTTTCAACCTGGCCCTCGGGGTAGTTGCTGATCACCACCTTCAGCGGGCGCAGCACGCACATCGCCCGCGGGGCGTTGTGGTCGAGGTCTTCGCGGATGCTGAACTCGAGCATGTTCATGTCGACCACGCCGTCGGAGCGGTTGGTGCCGATCATTTCGCAGAAGTTGCGGATCGACGCCGGGGTGTAGCCGCGCCGGCGAAAGCCCTGCAGGGTGCTCATGCGCGGGTCGTCCCAACCGCTGACGTGGCGCTCGTCGACCAGTTGCTTGAGCTTGCGCTTGCTGGTGATGGTGTAGTTCAGGTTCAGCCGCGAGAACTCGTACTGGCGCGGCTTGCACGGCACCGGCAGGTGCTCGAGGAACCACTCGTACAGCGGCCGGTGGCCTTCGAACTCGAGGGTGCAGATGGAGTGCGTCACGCCCTCAATGGCGTCGCTCTGGCCGTGGGTGAAGTCATAGTTGGGGTAGATGCACCATTTATCGCCGGTTTGATGGTGGTGGGCGTGGCGGATGCGGTACAGGATCGGGTCGCGCAGGTTCATGTTCGGCGAGGCCATGTCGATCTTGGCGCGCAGCACGCGGGCGCCGTCTTCGAATTCGCCGGCCTTCATGCGCGCGAACAGGTCGAGGTTCTCGGCCACCGAGCGCTCGCGGAACGGGCTGTTCTTGCCCGGCTCGGTGAGGCTGCCGCGGTACTCACGGGCCTGCTCGGGGGTGAGGTCGTCAACATAGGCCTTGCCGGCCTCGATCAGGCTGACCGCCCAGGCGTGCAACTGGTCGAAATACTCGGAGGCGTAGCGCACCTCGCCATTCCAGTTGAAGCCCAGCCATTGCACGTCGCTTTTGATCGCGTCGATGTATTCCTGGTCTTCCTTGGCCGGGTTGGTGTCGTCGAAGCGCAGGTTGCACACGCCACCGAATTCCTGGGCCAGGCCGAAGTTCACGCAGATCGACTTGGCATGCCCGATGTGCAGGTAGCCGTTGGGCTCCGGCGGGAAACGGGTCACGATGGCCGTGTGCTTGCCCGCGTCCAGGTCAGCCTGGATGATCGGCCGCAGGAAGTTGGTGGGAACCACAGGCGCCTTGGCGGCTTGGGTGTCGGCGGTTGGCTTGCTCATAGAATCCTTGAATACGGGTGTGCCGGCTGGAACAAAGCGCTTATCATAGCCCAAGCTGTCAAGGCACCGACAGGCCGGCGCTGCATGGCACTGGCTCAAACCGTTTTTTCGACAAGAGTGATTTTTATGGCAACCGTCAAACTGACCACCAACCACGGTGAAATCGTCCTCAAGCTGAACGCCGAGAAGGCGCCGGAAACCGTGGCCAACTTCGTCCAGTATGTGAAGGAAGGCCATTACGACAACACCATCTTCCACCGCGTGATCAACAACTTCATGATCCAGGGCGGCGGCTTCGCGCCGGGCATGGAACAGAAAAAAACCCGCGCCAGCATCAAGAACGAGGCCAACAACGGCCTGAAGAACACCAAATACAGCATCGCCATGGCGCGCACCTCCGAGCCGCACTCGGCCTCGGCGCAGTTCTTCATCAACGTCGGCGACAACGACTTCCTCAACCACAGCCAGCCCACGATGCAAGGCTGGGGCTACGCGGTATTCGGCGGCATCGACAAAGACGACAGCGCCAGCCAGGAAGTGGTCGACAAGATCAAGGCCGTGAGCACCGGTTCCAAGGCCGGCCACCAAGACGTACCGAAAGAAGACGTGATCATCGAGAAAGCCGAGATCATTGAGTGATCCTGCTGATCTCCGACTTGCACCTGCAGGAAGAACGCCCGGACCTCACCCGGGCGTTTTTTGCTTTGCTCGAAGGCCGCGCCCGCGGCGCCGAGGCGCTGTACATCCTTGGTGATTTCTTCGAAGTGTGGATCGGCGACGACGCCATGTCGCCGTTCCAACAGTCGGTCGCCACCGCGCTCAAGGCCCTGGCCGAGCGCGGCACGCGCATCTACCTGATGCATGGCAACCGCGATTTCTTGATCGGCCGGCGCTTTTGCCGCGCGGCCGGTTGTACCCTGCTGCCCGACCCCAGCGTGGTCAACCTGGGCGGCGAGCCGGTGCTGCTGATGCACGGCGACACCCTCTGCACCCGCGATGAACAGTACCAGCGCATGCGCCGGGTGCTGCGCAACCCGCTGGTACGCTGGGTGCTCGGCCACCTGCCGCTGGCCACCCGGCAGAAGCTGGCGCGCAAGCTGCGCCGCGAAAGCCGCGCGCAAACCCGCATGAAGGCCACCGACATCATCGACGTGACCCCCAGCGAAGTGCCGCGCGTGATGGCCCGCCACGGCGTGCTCACCCTGGTCCACGGCCACACCCACCGCCCTGCCCTGCACAAGCTGCAGCTCGGCGCCCAACCCGCGCGGCGCATCGTGCTCGGCGACTGGGAGCGCCAGGGTTGGCTGCTGCAGGTGGAGGGCGGCCAGTGGCAGTTGGAGCCGTTCGACATCGCGCCTGGCGCCTGAACGCCTTCGAGCGCTTCAGCCTTGCCCTCCCCGGAATCGCCGCACGTCAAAAGCCCCGTAATCTCGCGGGTAGTTATAGGCGCCTAACCACGGCGAATCAGCCATCTCGGCGGCGTTGGTGGTGAACAGCATCTGGCCTCGCTGATGGGGCACCAAGGTGTAGGAGAGGTCGATGAGGGGGTTGAGGTCGGCCCATTGAATCGCCTCGCCGTTGTATGCACGCACCGGCCGCCCGCTGAGCCGGTGAATACCCGCGCCGAATGCTTCCCGGCCGGGGCTGAAGCTATCAGCGCTGTGGCAAATGACCAGATGGATCTGGCTGGCGTCATCCAGCACACGGCGTGACGCGGGTGTTGAACCGAAAAACCGCCAAGCTTCGTCGGGCGCCAGTAGTTCACCATGGACCAGCATCCGCCCCTCCAGGCCGTGGGCGATGACCTCCATCGTTCTGCCGGGCCCCATGCCCACTACAACCTCCGGCGCAAGCGGGGTTGCCCAAAGCGTGCGCAACGCGGCCTTGTCTGGGCGGCCAGTGATCAGGCGGCCAAGTTTGCCGAGCTGTTTGCCGATCTGTTCAACCCCCCGGCCGGAAGGGTCCCAGCGCCCGACTGGCTCAGCGTTGGCGTAAGCGTACGCATTGATGCCACCGGCCCCGAATGGGCTGTATGCATCCGCCGCCAGTAAGCGCCTTAGCGTAGGGGAGTACCCACGCCGCCCCTGCCCCAGCAGATACAGCCCGCTGCCAGGCTCGCGCCACAGGCCATTGAACGCGGCGGCTGCCCGCCTGGCCGGCCCATAACCAAAGGCATCATAGTGCTGAAGCAGCCCATTGCGGTGAAGCACGGTGCCAGAGGCATGGGTCGTGACGAGCATGGGTAACCTCCATCAACAGGGGCTCGCACCCACTATAACGGCCCTGTATAACCCAACCACCTAGTAAGGTTGCCAGGTTTGCAGGCTGGGGCGAAAATCAGGCCCGCCTCAATCCGGGCAGCAGGCCCAACCTACTCCGCTGCCCCCCCCAGGCCACCTTCAGGAGCCCCCCTTGCCCACCAATATCATCACCCGCGAAGGGCACGACACGCTCAAGGCCGAGCTCGACCACCTGTGGCGGGTGTACCGCCCGGAAATCACCCAGAAGGTCGCCTGGGCCGCCTCGCTGGGCGACCGCAGTGAAAACGCCGACTACCAGTACAACAAAAAGCTGCTGCGCGAGATCGACCGCCGCGTGCGCTACCTGCGCAAGCGCCTCGAAGACGTAAAAGTGGTCGACTACGCCGCCGAACAGGAAGGCAAAGTGTTTTTCGGCGCCTGGGTCGAGATCGAGAACGACGACGGCGAGCAGAAGACCTTCCGCGTGGTGGGCTATGACGAAATCTACGGCCGCAACGACTACATCTCGATCGACGCGCCCATGGCCCGGGCCTTGCTGAAGAAGCAGGAGGGCGATGAGGTGACGGTGCAAACGCCCACCGGCGAGGCACTGTGGTATGTGAACCGGATCTGGTATGGGGCCAAGGCTTAGGCCTGGCAAGGGCGCGCATGGCCTGGTGGGCCCATCGCCCGGCACAGCCGGCCTCCCACGGGTTGTGTATTGCTTCGGAAATCAATGACTTACACAAATCTAGTGGGAGGCCGGCTGTGCCGGGCGAAGGGCCAGCGGCCTCAACCAAACCCCCCAGCCAGTTGCTCGCGCAAATACCCCACCAACGCACTCACCGCCTTCGGCACATGCAAGGAATACGGCCGGATCAGGTGGATCTCATCGGAAAACGCCCCACGCAGCCGCCACGGCGCCAGCACCCGCACCAGGGTGCCTTGGGCCAGCCCGGCCTGGGCGCTGAAATCCGGCAGCAAGGCAATGCCCAGGTGGTTCAGCGCGGCATCGCGCAGCGCTTCGCTGTTGTTGGTGGCGAAGCAGCCGGTGATCGGCACGGTGATGCGCTCCGGCTCGGCGTGGCCGCGGCGGGCCTTTTCGAAGGTCCAGGCCGGGGCGTCGGCGTTGCGCGGGTAGAACAGGCAGTTGTGCTGGGCCAGTTCCTCGGGCCGTTTCGGCTCGCCGGCGTGGGCCAGGTAGTCGCGGGTGGCGACCAGCACCGAGTGGGTGTCGCAGAGCTTCCAGGCCACATGGGTTTCCGGCACCTGGAAGCCATGGCGCACCGCCAGGTCGTAGCCCTCGGCGGCGATCGAGCTGATTGCATCGCTCACATCCAGCTGGATGCGCACCTCGGGGTACGTCCGCAAAAAGCCCGCCAGCCGCGGCACCAGTTGCTGGCGCGCCAGCGCCACCGGCGCGGTCACCCGCAATAGCCCGCGCACGGCGCCGGCGGAATCGCGCACCTGGGTAAAGCTGCGGGCGATGTGCGCGTAGGCGCTGCGCACCTCGCGGGTGAGCGAGGCGCCGGCGTCGGTCAGGCGCACGCTGCGGGTGGTGCGCATCACCAAGCTCAGGCCGGTGGCTTTCTCCAGGTCGATGATGCGCTGGCTGACCGCCGACTTGCTCACCCCCAGGCGCTGCGCGGCCGCGGTGTAGGTGCCCTGCTCGGCCAGCACGGACAGCCAGTGGATGTGCGTCCAGAGGGCTTCGATTTCGGTTTTTTCCATCGGCGGATTGTTCAGTAATCAGGACAATGATTTCAATTTTTGCGCCTCGGCAAGAACAAAGTAAAGGGCTATCGTTAACCCCATCGCAGCCCCATCCGCCTACAAGAACCGGAGCCCCGCCCATGAGCACGCCCTCAATCACCCATTACATCAACGACGAACGCGTCAGCCGCGATGACCGCGCGCAAAACGTTTACAACCCGGCCACCGGCGAGGTGTCTGGCAGCGTCGCGCTGGCCAGCCAGCAAACCGTGAACGAGGCAGTAGCCGCGGCCCAGGCGGCGTTCCCAGCGTGGAGCGAAACCCCGCCGATCCGCCGCGCGCGGGTGTTGTTCGAGTTCCTGCGCCTGCTCAACGAGCGCAAGGATGAACTGGCCCACATCATCACCGCCGAGCACGGCAAGGTGTTCACCGACGCCCAGGGTGAAGTCGCCCGCGGCATCGACATCCTCGAGTTCGCCTGCGGCGTGCCGCAACTGCTCAAGGGCGACTACACCGACCAGGTGTCGCGCGGCATCGACAACTGGACCATGCGCCAGCCGCTGGGCGTGGTCGCCGGGGTGACCCCGTTCAACTTCCCGGTGATGGTACCGATGTGGATGTACCCAGTGGCCCTGGCCGCCGGCAACACCTTCGTGCTCAAGCCAAGCCCGCTCGACCCTAGCGCCTCGCTGTTCATGGCCGACCTGCTGCGCGAAGCCGGCCTGCCCAAGGGCGTGTTCAACGTGGTCCAAGGCGACAAGGAATCGGTAGACGCACTGATCGACCACCCCGACGTGAAAGCCCTGAGCTTCGTCGGCTCGACCCCGATCGCCCAGCACATCTACCAGGCCGGCGCCGCCAACGGCAAGCGCGTGCAAGCCCTGGGCGGCGCCAAGAACCACATGGTGGTGATGCCCGACGCCGACATCGACCAGGCAGTAGACGCCCTGATCGGCGCCGGTTACGGCAGCGCCGGCGAGCGTTGCATGGCCATCTCGGTCGCGGTGCTGGTAGGTGATGTGGCTGATCGGCTGGTGCCGGCCCTGGCCAAGCGCGCCCAGGAACTGCGCATCACCGACGGCCGCGACCTCAAGGCGGAAATGGGCCCGATCGTCAGCAAGGTGGCCCTGCAGCGCATCGAGGGCTACATCGAGCAAGGCGTGCAAGCCGGCGCTACCCTGCTGGTCGACGGCCGCACCTTCAGCCCCGACGAGCAAGGCCTGAAGGCTGGCTTCTGGACCGGCGCCACGCTGTTCGACCACGTCACCCCTGAAATGAGCATCTACCGCGAAGAGATCTTCGGCCCAGTGCTGAGCTGCGTGCGCGTGCGCGACTTCGGCGAGGCGGTCGAGCTGATCAACGCCCACGAATTCGGCAACGGCGTGAGCTGCTTCACCCGCGACGGCAACATCGCCCGCGAATTCTCCCGGCGTATTCAGGTGGGCATGGTCGGCATCAACGTACCGATCCCGGTGCCGATGGCCTGGCACGGCTTTGGTGGTTGGAAAAAAAGCCTGTTCGGTGACATGCACGCCTACGGCGAAGAGGGTGTGCGCTTCTACACCAAGCAGAAGTCGATCATGCAGCGCTGGCCTGAAAGCATCGAGAAAGGCGCTGAGTTCACCATGCCGGTGGCGAAGTAACGTTGCTTGAAAGCCCCTCGCCCGGCGCCAGCCGGGCAAGGGGCCTGCAACCCTATTCCACCTTGTGCCCCGCCTTGTCATAAATCTCGACGATCGTCGCGTTCTCCCGGTTGATCAGCAAAAAGTGATCGCCCGATTTCACCCACTGGGTGTTTTCCTTCGGCGCCGGCAGCTTGTAGTTCTTCCAATCCTTCAGCGCCACTTCGTCCCGGCTGTTTGGGTCTGGCACTTTATCGCCCGTGCCATAGCACTTGGTGTGATCGAGGAACTTCATGAATACCTCGTTCTTCTGGCAGTCGGCCGGCTTCTCGTTGTCGGCGTGCGCCCACTGTGGGCCCAGGGCCAATACCGCACTGGCCAGCGTGGCATACACCACCTTGCGTACTGTCGCGCTCATGCTCGTTTCCTTTTATTGGCACTGTGTAACTTGGAGCCGGGCAAAGGCGTGGCGGTTCAGCTTAATGTTCGGCGGCGGGCGCCGGGCATAACCTTAGTCCGATACAGTCTTTCACCCGCGCCCCCCAGGCTTTGAATACTCGCTGGCTCCATTCCTTGCCCTGGCGATGTTCCCATGCCCCTACGCTCCATCCTGCTGGCCGCTGGCCTGCTGCTCTCGGCCGCCGCCGCGCAGGCCGCGCAAACCGTAGACATCGGTTACCAACGCTCCTCCACGCTGTGGATCCTGCTGAAGAACAACGGCCAGCTCGAAGAAAAGCTCAAGCCCCTGGGCTTCACGGTGAACTGGCACGAGTTCAGCAGCGGCCTGCTCAGCGCCATGAACGCGGGCTCGGTTGACCTGCACGCCGACGTCGCCGACGCCTTCGCGCTGTTCACCCAGGCGGCCAACGCGCCGCTCACCTACTACGCCCGCGAAACCCCGGCGCCGAGCGCCCAGGCGATCATCGTGCAAGCCAACTCGCCGGTGCACAGCGTGGCCGACCTCAAGGGCAAGCGGGTGGCGGTGTCGAAGGGTTCGGGCAGCAACTTCCTGTTGATCAGCGCACTGAAAAGCGCCGGGCTGACCCTGCAAGACATCACCCCGGTGTACCTCGAAGCCCCCGACGGCGTGGCCGCGTTCAGCAACGGCAGCGTAGATGCCTGGGCCATCTGGGACCCGTTCCTGGCCACCCAGCAGCGTGAGCATCAGGTGCGGGTGATCGCCGACGGCAGCGCCGGGGTGGCCAACTACAACCGCTTCTACGTGGCCAATACGAGCTTTGCCAAGGCCCACCCAGAGGTGCTGCAGGTGGTGTTCGACACCCTCAAGCACACCGGCCAATGGGTCAAGGCGCACCCGCAAGAGGCGGCGCAGCAGCTCGGCCCGCTGTGGGGCAACATCCCGCCGGCCACCGTCGAGCTGGCCAACAGCCGGCGCAGCTACGAGATCGTGCCGGTCAAGCTCGATGAGCTGGCCGAGCAGCAACGCATCGCCGACACCTACTACGCCGCCAAGCTGATTCCCAAGCCGCTGACGATCGACACCATCGCCACCTGGGCACCCACTGCCCACTGACCGCCTGCCTGGAGCCGCCTTGCCATGAGCCGCCAAATCCACCTGTCTGCCTTTTTGTTGTCTGGCCCGGTGATCCACAGCCACGCCGCCTGGCGCCACCCGCAAACCGTGGGCAACTACCTGGACCCGGAGTACTACGCACGTACCGCGCGGGTGGTCGAAGAAGGCCTGTTCGACTTTCTGTTCTTCGCCGACCGCCTGGCGGTGGGCGACCAGATGGGCGGCTCGCGGGAGCTGGCGCTGCGCTACGGCGCCCAAGACGCCACCCGCCTCGACCCGCTGCCGGTGCTCTCCTACCTGGTGGGGCAAACCCGCAAGCTGGGGCTGGGCGCGACCCGCTCCACTACCTATTACGAGCCGGCGCACATCGCCCGCGAATTCGCCACCCTCGACCACCTCTCACAGGGCCGCGCCGCGTGGAACATCGTCACCTCGATGAACGACAGCGAAGGCCGGCTGTTCGGCAAGGCCAAGCACCTGGAGCACGACCTGCGCTACGACCGCGCCGACGAGTTCGTGCAGGTGGCGCTGAAGCTGTGGCAAAGCTGGGGGCGCGATGCGCTCAAGCTCGACCGCGAACAAGGCGTGCTGGCCGACCCGTCGCGCATCCACTCGGTGAACCACCAGGGCGAATGGTTCAAGGTCGAAGGGCCGCTGAACATCCCGCGCCCGCCCCAAGGCCGCCCGGTGTTGATCCAGGCGGGCTCCAGCGGCCGCGGCCGGCGCTTCGGCGCGCGCTGGGCGGAAGCGATCTTTACCATCCACCCGCACCTGGCGGCGATGCAGGCGTTTCGCAACGACGTGCGCGCCCAAGTGGTCCAGCAAGGCCGCCATGCCGACAGCTGCAAGGTGCTCACCGCGGTGATGCCTTTCATCGGCGGCAGCGAGGCCGAGGCCCGCGCCAAGCGCGACCAGCACAATGCCCTGGCGCGGCCGGAGTTGGGGCTGGTCACCCTGGCCTCGCAGTTGAACGTCGACCTCTCGCCGTTCCCGCTCAACGCCACGCTGGCGCAAGTCGCGGCCTCACCCTTGGTGCACGCCGCCGCCGCGGAAAAACTGCTGATGCAGGGGCCCAGCACTACCCTCGAGGAACTCGGGCGGATCTTCGCCAGCAGCGTGCGCGTGCCGCAACTGGTGGGCACAGGCGCCCAGGTGGCGGACCAACTCGCCGAGTTGTTCAACCAGGGCGGCTGCGACGGCTTTGTGGTGTCGCCGGCGTTCCTGCCGGGCTCGTTCAGCGAGTTCGTCGAGAGCGTGATCCCGCACCTGCAGCGCAAGGGGCTGTTCCGCACCGCCTACGAAGGCAGCACCCTGCGCGAGCACCTGGGCCTGGCGGCGCTGGAAGACTGAGGTATGCTGGGCCGCCAGCCCCCGCCTGCGAGCCCCGCCATGATCCACCCCGCGCTGCCCAGTGACGAAGCCGCCATCCGCGCCTGCGCCGAGCAGGCCTATGCGCCCTACATCCCGCTGATCGGCCGCCCGCCAGCGCCAATGCTGGCCGACTACGCCGCGCAGATCGCCGCCGGCCAGGTGTACGTAGCCCGTGGTGCTGGCGATGAGTTGCTGGGGTTCGTGGTGCTGTGGGCCGAGGCCGACCATGTGCTGCTGGAGAACGTGGCGGTCACCCCGGCCGCGCGGGGCCAGGGCATCGGCAAGGCGTTGATCGGGTTTTGCGAGGGTGAAGCGCGGCGCCTGCGGCTGCCGTGCGTGCGGCTGTACACCCATGCCTTGATGAGCGCCAACCTGGCGTTGTACCCGCGGCTGGGGTATGCCGAAACCGGCCGGCGCCGAGAGCACGGGTTTGATCGGGTGTTTTTCGAGAAGGCGGTGTAACCGCCGTAAGGCTGTTCGCTTGAGCCATTTCGGGGCTTCATGGAGGGGATCAATCTGAGAGCGCTGCTGATTTTGTGCATGGGCTTCAGGGCCTATCGCCCGGCACAGCCGGCCTCCCACCAGATTTGTGTAGTCCCGATTTCCTAGGCAACACAGGAACCCGTGGGAGGCCGGCTGTGCCGGGCGAGGGGCCGCTAAGCCGAGCCTAAAGCTCAGGGTCCTCATCGCCGGCATACAGCTCCGACTGCTTGTACAGGTCATGCACATGGCGGATCAGCACCATGATCACCGCCGCCACCGGCAGCGCCAGCAGCACCCCGGTGAAGCCGAACAACTCGCCACCGGCGAGCACGGCGAAGATCACCGCCACCGGGTGCAGGCCAATGCGGTCGCCCACCAGCATCGGCGTCAGTACCATGCCTTCAAGCGCCTGGCCGATCACGAAAACACCGGCGATCAGCCCCAGGTGCAGCCAGTCGAGGCCGAACTGGAACAACCCGGCCACCATCGCCACGCCGATACCAGTGATAAAGCCCATGTACGGCACGATCGACGCCAGCCCGGCGATCACCCCCACCAACAGGCCCAGCTCCAGGCCCGTGAGCATCAGCCCGCAGGCATAGATACCGCCTAGGGCGAGCATCACCAGCAGTTGCCCGCGCACGAACGCGCCCAGCACCTCGTGGCATTCGCCGGCCAGGCCGACGATCTGCTTCTCGCGTTGGCGCGGCAGCAGGCTGCGGATCTTGGCCATCATCACGTCCCAGTCGCGCAGCAGGTAGAAACCCACCACCGGGATCAGCACCAGGTTGGCCAGCCAGCCCACCAGCGCCAGGCTGGACGCCGTGGCGCGCTGCAACACCAGGCCGACGATGTCGGTGGTCTGGCCCATGTGCTCGGAAATCGCTGCCTTGATCTTGTCGAACTTCCAGAAGCCCTCGGCCAGGCCCAGCTTGGCCTGGGCCCAGGGCAACGCCACCTGCTGCAGCCAGTCGAGCATCTGCGGCGCCAGTTCGTACACCCGCACCACCTGGCGCGCGAGCATCGGGATCAGCACCACCAGGCCCAGCACCAGCACTAGGGTGAACACCACGAACACCACCACCACGCCGAGGGTGCGCGACAGCCCCCAGGCCTCGAGGCGGTCGACCAGCGGGTCGCCCAGGTAGGCCAGCAGCATCGCCACCAGGAACGGCGTGAGGATCGGGTGCAGCAAATAGATGAACGCGCAGCACAGCAGGGCAATGCCCAGCCAGAACCAACGGTGCATGTCAGCCATGGTCAGCCCTTACCAGTGAAAACGCAGAGGGGCCGGGCCGGCGGGCACCGGCGCGGGAGCTACCGCGGGTTGGCCGGGCACGGGCGCCGGGGTGGCGGCGGGCGGTGCCGGCTCGGGCGGGCTTTCCTGCAATTTCGCCAGGCCGAGCTGGGCCCGCAATTGCTCAGGGCTGCCGGTGACCTGGTACACCGCGGTGTCACCGTTGATCGAGGCCAGGCGGCCGCCGAAGCTGTCGAGCAGGCGGCTGAGCTGGCCGTAGCGCTCGAGGTTCATGCCCTGCACCTGCAGGGTCATGTCGCTGCTGGCGCCCGGCTTGGCGATGAAGCGCGGCGCCAGGCGCTCGCTGACCGCCAGCATCACCGCGTCGGCCAGGCCGGCGGCATCGCTGCCCTGGGCGGTGCCCTGCTCACGCTGGTTGCCCAGCCACAACTGCCATTTGGCCTGCAACTGGCCGGCGCTACCGGTGGCGTGCACCGCCAGCAGGGCGTCGGCGCCGTAGCGCTCGGAGGCGCCGCGCAGGGCGCTGGGGTCGTTGCCTTCGAGGGTTTTCGCGCTGGCCAGCGGCTGCTCGGCCAAGTCTGCCAGTGGCAGGCGCAGCGGCAAGCCGCGGTGCTGGGCGGCGCGGCGCAGCGGGTCGGCGCTGGCCTGGCCGTCGCCGGTGAGGTTGGTGCCGTTGTCGCTGTCGGTCAGCCACCAGGCGAGGATCGACGGGCGGTTGGCGCCCCAGGTCGGCAGGCCGGCGCTGCGCAGGGCGGCGTCGGTCGCGACCGGGTCGAAGTCGACCTGCAGCGCCGGCGGTTGGCCGGCGTCGAAGCCGAATTGGCTGATGATCTGTTTAGGGTCTGCGCGCACGCCGGCCAGGCCCGCGCTGGCGAACGCCTTGGGGTCGCCGGTCAGGCGCAGCACCAGGGTTTCGAGGGCGCGCTGGGTGGCCTGGTCACGCTCTTCGGGGGCTTGGCTGGCGGCCGGCTCGCGCACCTGGTAGAGGTTGTTGACGGTCTCGGCGTGGGCGCCAAGGCTGGCCAGCGTGGCGCAGGTCGCAAGCAGGAGGGTGTGCAGACGCATGAAGGATTCCCGAGGGGCAAAAGCGGTTCGTGCAGTGTGACCACACTTTCCCGTAAAACACTCAGCGTGCCAATAAAAGAATTGTTCAAAATGCGCGGCCCGTCTCGCGAGGATGGTCCCTCCCGGCCAACCCTGCTAGAATCGCGCGCCTTCGCAGACCTAGCGTCAAAGGCTGCCTGGCGGTCGCGCGCCAGGGCGGCGCGCGCGGCGTCTTTTTTTCGAAAAGCCCCTATCTATAGGCCAAATCATGAGCAAGCAACCTTCCCTGAGCTACAAGGACGCCGGTGTAGACATCGACGCCGGCGAAGCACTGGTCGAACGCATCAAGGGCGTGGCCAAGCGCACCGCGCGCCCTGAAGTCATGGGCGGCCTGGGGGGCTTCGGCGCCCTGTGTGAAATCCCCGCCGGCTACAAGCAACCGGTACTGGTCAGCGGCACCGACGGCGTCGGCACCAAGCTGCGCCTGGCGCTGAACCTGAACAAACACGACAGCATCGGCCAGGACCTGGTCGCCATGTGCGTGAACGACCTCGTGGTCTGCGGCGCCGAGCCGCTGTTCTTCCTCGACTACTACGCCACCGGCAAGCTCAACGTCGACACCGCCGCCACCGTGGTCACCGGCATCGGCGCCGGCTGCGAACTGGCCGGCTGCTCGCTGGTGGGCGGCGAAACCGCTGAAATGCCCGGCATGTACGAAGGCGAAGACTACGACCTGGCCGGCTTCTGCGTGGGCGTGGTGGAAAAGGCCGAGATCATCGACGGCTCCAAGGTAGTGGCCGGCGACGCGCTGATCGCCCTGCCCTCCTCCGGCCCGCACTCCAATGGCTACTCGCTGATCCGCAAAATCATCGAAGTGTCTGGCGCGGTGATCGAAGACACCCAGCTCGGCGGCAAGCCCCTGGCCGACCTGCTGATGGCGCCCACGCGCATCTACGTCAAGCCGCTGCTGCAACTGATCAAGCAAACCGGCGCGGTCAAGGCCATGGCCCACATCACCGGCGGCGGCCTGCTCGACAACATCCCGCGCGTGCTGCCGGCCGGCGCCCAAGCGGTGATCGACGTGGCCAGCTGGGCGCGCCCGGCGGTGTTCGACTGGCTGCAACAGCAGGGCAACGTCGACGAGCACGAGATGCACCGCGTGCTCAACTGCGGTGTGGGCATGGTCATCTGCGTGGCACAGGCCGACGTCGAGCGTTCGCTCGAGGTGCTGCGCCAGGCCGGTGAACAACCTTGGGTGATCGGCCAGATCGCCACCGCCGCCGAAGGCGCCGCCCAGGTCGAGCTGAACAACCTCAAGGCACACTGATGCCGCGCACCTGCAATGTGGTGGTGTTGCTGTCGGGTACCGGCAGCAACCTGCAAGCCCTGCTCGACAGCAGCCAGGCCCCGGGCAACCCGGCGCAAATCAGCGCGGTGGTCTCCAACCGCGCCGACGCCTACGGCCTGCAACGCGCCGAGGCCGCCGGCGTACCCACCGCCGTGCTCAGCCACACCGACTACGATGGCCGCGACGCCTTCGACGCGGCGCTGATCAGCGCCATCGACGGCTACAGCCCCGACCTGGTGGTGCTGGCCGGCTTCATGCGCATCCTCACCCCCGGCTTCGTGCGCCACTACCAAGGCCGCCTGCTGAATATCCACCCCTCGTTGCTGCCCCAGTACAAGGGCTTGCACACCCACCGCCGGGTGCTCGAGGCGGGGGATGCCGAGCATGGCTGCACCGTGCACTTCGTCACCGAGGAACTCGATGGGGGACCACTGGTCGTACAGGCGGTCGTACCGGTAGACTCGGGCGACACGCCAGACACCCTGGCACACCGGGTTCACGCCCAGGAACACCAGATCTACCCGCTGGCGGTACGCTGGTTCGCCGAAGGCCGTTTGACGCTGGCCGGCAGCGGCCAGGTCCATCTGGACGGCCAACCCCTGCCCGCCACCGGCCATGTGATTCGCCATTAGGAGACACTATGCGTCGCGCCCTGCTTCTAGCCTTCGCCCTGCTTGCCCCGCTGGCCCAAGCCGCCGACCTCAAGCCGTTCAGCGCCAGCTACACCGCCGACTGGAAACAACTGCCCATGAGCGGCACCGCCGAGCGTAGCCTCAGCGCCAACGCCAATGGCCAGTGGTCGCTGAGCTTCAAGGCCTCGATGATGATCGCCAGCCTCAGCGAAAGCAGTGAGTTCAAGTACGACAAAGGCAGCTTCCTGCCCCAGAGCTACAGCTACGAGCGTGGCGGCCTGGGCAAAAGCAAAACGGTGAACCTCGACTTCGACTGGTCGGCCAAGAAAATCACCGGCAGCGACCGCGGCGACGCGGTCAACCTGCCGCTGAACAACGGCGTGCTCGACAAATCCACTTACCAACTGGCCCTGCAACACGACGTGGCCGCCGGCAAGAAGAGCATGAGCTACCAGGTGGTAGACGGCGACGACCTCGACACCTACGACTTCCGCGCACTGGGTGAAGAGAAGGTCAACACCAAGGCCGGCAGCATCGACGCGATCAAGGTCGAACGCGTGCGCGACCCCACCCAGAGCAAGCGCACCACCGTGCTGTGGTTCGCCAAAAACTGGGACTACCTGCTGGTGCAACTGCAGCAAACTGAAACCGACGGCAAGGAATACACCATCATGCTGCAAGACGGCACGGTGGACGGTAAGGCGGTAAAAGGTAACTAAACGGCTGCAAAGCCTTTGCCCGGCAGCGCCGGGCGAAGGCCTTCAACCCCCTCCCCCGGGTTCCATGAACGATTATTCACACAAGCGAACCGGGTGCGACAATTCGCCACAGCGCCCAGCCTCAGCGGTCTCCACGATTATTACCCTTTTTGCAAAACACCCTTGCAAAAATCGCCGGTTTACTTAGCTTCCTAACAAACCCTATAACGAAGGCCTGCACCACGTCTTGATGCAGGCCCGTTTTCGGAGGAGTTGCAGAATGACCGTACGAGTAACTGAACGTGACGATTCGCATAAATCCCATGAAGCCGTAGCCTCGGGCGTGCGCATCTGGGATGTGTACCAACAGGATTTGCTGGTAGGCATGTTCCATGATGAAAGCGCCGCTCAGACCTACAAGCTCGAGCTTGAGGTCTTGGAGCAGGCGCGCACAGCCAACGCTGAGCACGCCCAGGCCTGACGGCCTTTTCGCCAGCCATGAAAAAGCCCGCTCACGCGGGCTTTTTCATTATGGGTAGGGCTGGCAGGCCCTACCGCCTTACCACATCAGATCATCCGGGATCTTGTAGGCGGCGTACGGATCGTCTGCGTCGGTTTCTTCGACCATCTCGTTGAGCATCACGATGCGCTGCGGGTCACGCTGCTGGATCTTCAGCGCCGCCTCGCGCGGGACCACCTCGTAGCCGCCACCATGGTGCACGATGGCCAGCGCGCCATTGCTCAGCTTGCTGCGCATCAGGCTGTTGACCGACAGGCGCTTGACCTTCTTGTCGTCAACGAAGTTGTAGTAATCCTCGGTGGTCAGCTTGGGCAGGCGGGTGGCCTCGATCAACTGCTTGACCTGCGCGGCGCGGGCCTTGGCCTCGGCTTTTTCCTGCTGCTGGCGGTTCAGCTCGAGGTCGCGCTTGGCTTTTTCGGCCATGGCTTCCTGGGCAATCCGCTGCTGGGTGTCGTCTACGTCGACCTGGCCCTTGTGCTCCAGGCGCTTTTGTTTCTTCTGGTCCTTGGTGACCTGCTTGACCTGCTTCTGGTTGACCAGGCCGGCTTTCAGCAATTGATCTCGGAGGGAGAGGCTCATTTCGCGTTACCTTCGAATAAACGAACTGCGCCGCCAACGCGGCGCACCTAACTGATGCTTACCCGCCGCAGGCCGGCGGGTGTGTTTCCTGTTTCTTGGCTTCGCCCCACAACGCATCGAGCGCCTCGAGGCTGCAATCTTCAATGGGCCGGCCCTGGGCGCGCAAGGCCTGCTCGATAAACCGGAAGCGCCGCTCGAACTTGCCGTTGGCCGCGCGCAGGGCGTTTTCCGGGTCAACCTTGAGGTGCCGCGCCAGGTTGGCTACGCTGAACAGCAGGTCGCCCAGCTCCTCGGCCAGCGCGCCCTCGTAAGCCGGCGCGGCCATGGCGGCGAGCACTTCATCCAGTTCTTCGCGCACCTTGTCGACCACCGGCAACGCCTCGGGCCAGTCGAAGCCGACGGTGGCGGCGCGCTTTTGCAGCTTGGCGGCACGGGCCAGCGCCGGCAACGCGGCGGGCACGTCGTCGAGCAGCGACAATTGCTCCGGCGCCTGGGCGCGCTCGGCGCGCTCCTCGGCCTTGATCTCTTCCCAGCGCCGCTTCACCTGGGTGTCATCCAGCCGTGGCGTACCGAGCGGGGCGTAGAGGTCGCCGGTGGGGAACACGTGGGGGTGGCGGCGCACCAACTTGGCGGTGATCGCGTGCACCACCGTGTTGAAGTCGAAGCGGCCTTCTTCCTGGCCCAGTTGGGCGTAATACACCACCTGGAACAGCAAATCGCCCAGCTCGCCGGGCAGGTGCTCGAAGTCGCCCTGCTCGATGGCGTCGGCCACCTCGTAGGCTTCTTCGAGGGTGAACGGCACGATACTGGCCCAGGTTTGCTTCACATCCCACGGGCAGCCGTGTTGAGGGTCACGCAGGCGCGCCATCAGGTGCAGCAGGTCGTCGAGGCGGTACACGGCCTTCTCCAATCAGGACGCTCGCTGGCGCCGTGCTTCGATGATGTTCGGCAACTGCGAAATCCGCCCCAGCAAGCGCCCGAGGGCCTCCAGGCCAGGGATTTCGATGGTCAGCGACATCACCGCGGTGTTGTCTTCCTTGTTCGAGCGGGTGTTCACCGCCAGCACGTTGAGCTTCTCGTTCAGCAGCATTTGCGACACGTCACGCAGCAGGCCGGAGCGGTCGTAGGCGCGGATGAGGATGTCTACCGGGTAGGTAAGCACCGGCACCGGCCCCCAGCTGACCTGGATGATCCGCTCGGGCTCGCGCCCACCCAGTTGCAGCACCGAGGCGCAGTCCTGGCGGTGGATGCTCACGCCGCGGCCCTGGGTGATGTAGCCGACGATCGGGTCGCCCGGCAGCGGCTGGCAGCAGCCGGCGATCTGGGTCATCAGGTTGCCCACGCCCTGGATTTGAATGTCTCCGCGCTTGCCGTGGCGCGGCGCGTTGCTCGGCCGGCGCGGCAGCAGGTCGAGCTGGGCGTCGTCGCGGTCCGGCTCGGCCAGTTGCTGGGCGTGGCCGAGCACATGGGCCTGGCGCAGGTCACCGGCGCCCAAGGCGGCGAACATGTCTTCGGCGGTGCGCATGTTGACCCGCTCGGCCAGGCGCTCGTAGTCGACCTGCGGCAGGTCGAGCCGGCCCAGTTCGCGCTCAAGCAGCGAGCGCCCGGCGGCGACGTTCTGGTCGCGCGCCTGCAGCTTGAACCAGTGGACGATCTTGGCCCGGGCGCGCGAGGTGGTGACGTAGCCCAGGTTGGGGTTGAGCCAGTCGCGGCTGGGGTTGCCATGCTTGCTGGTGATGATCTCGACCTGCTCGCCGGTCTGCAGGCTGTAGTTCAGCGGCACGATGCGGCCGTTGATTTTCGCGCCGCGGCAGTTGTGGCCGATCTCGGTGTGCACCCGGTAGGCGAAATCCAGCGGGGTGGCGCCCTTGGGCAGGTCGATGGCGTGGCCATCGGGGGTGAACACGTACACCCGGTCGGGTTCGATGTCGACCCGCAACTGCTCGGCCAGGCCGCCGATGTCGCCCAATTCCTCGTGCCATTCGAGCACCTGGCGCAACCAGGAGATTTTCTCCTCGTAGTGGCTGGAGCCAGATTTGACGTCGGTGCCCTTGTAGCGCCAGTGCGCGCACACGCCCAGCTCGGCTTCCTCGTGCATGGCGTGGGTGCGGATCTGCACCTCGAGCACCTTGCCCTCCGGGCCGATCACCGCGGTGTGCAACGAGCGGTAGCCGTTTTCCTTGGGGTTGGCGATGTAGTCGTCGAACTCCCGCGGGATGTGCCGCCAGAGGGTGTGCACGATACCCAGCGCGGTGTAGCAATCGCGCACCTCGGGCACCAGCACGCGAACGGCGCGAACGTCGTAGATCTGGCTGAATTCCAGGCCTTTGCGCTGCATTTTGCGCCAGATCGAGTAAATGTGCTTGGCCCGGCCGCTGATGTCGGCCTGCACCCCGGTGGCTTGCAGCTCTTCGCGCAACTGGCCCATCACCTCGGTGATGAAGCGCTCGCGGTCAAGCCGCCGCTCGTGCAGCAGCTTGGCGATCTGTTTGTACTGGTCCGGCTCGAGGTAGCGGAACGACAGGTCTTCGAGTTCCCACTTGATGTGGCCGATGCCCAGGCGGTGCGCCAAGGGCGCGTAGATGTCGAACACCTCGCGGGCGACCCGCTGGCGTTTTTCCTCGGAGGCGCTTTTGACCGCGCGGATCGCGCAGGTGCGTTCGGCCAGCTTGATCAGCGCCACGCGCACGTCGTCGACCATCGCCACGAGCATTTTGCGCAGGTTCTCGACCTGCACCTGGGTGCCGAGCACCGCCGACACCCGCGGGCTGAGGCTGGCGCTGATGGCAGCCATACGCAGCACGCCGTCGACCAGCTTGGCGACCACCGCGCCGAAGCGCTCGCCGACCTGGGCCAGGGTGACTTTGTCTTCACGCACCGCGCGGTACAGCAGCGCGGCGAGCAGCGAATCCTGATCGAGCTTCAGGTCTGCGAGGATCTCGGCCATTTCCAGGCCGGCCTGGAAGCTCGAGGTGCCATCTGCCCAGGATTGCTTGGCGGTCGGGTCTTCCCGGTCGAGCGTGCGGCTGAACTCGCAGGCCTCCTTGAGGGCCTGGCGGTCCAGCGCCGGGTCGACGCTGAGAATATGATCGAGCCATGCATCGAGGTTGATGCTGCCGTCGGTATTGATCGGCTGCTGTGCTCTCACCTGTACCATGTTGCTTACCTTCCCTATGGCCTTGCCAATGGCGGGCCAATCACGCTGGCTTGGACCTTCGCGGGCCGCTAGGGTCGCCAGTCACATCGCACGTGCGTCCGTGCTCTTTTCGAATAACGCCATGGCCTCGACATGCGATGTTTGCGGAAACATGTCGAGCACCCCAGCACACTTTAAACGATAACCCTGTTGCAGTAATTCCACCGTGTCACGGGCGAGCGTGGCGGGGTTGCACGACACATACACTACTCGCCTGGCGCCCAACGATGATAGGCCTCGAACTGTTTCAAAAGCCCCATCGCGGGGCGGGTCGAGCAGCACCGCGTCGAAGCCGCCGGCGGCCCAGGGCGCGCCGTGCAACGGTTCGAACAGGTCGGCGCGGTGCACCTGAACGTTACCCAGGCCGTTCGTCTCGGCGTTGCCCTGGGCACGCTCGACCATCGCCTGCACGCCTTCGACCGCGACCACCTCACGGGCCAGCCGCGCCAGCGGCAGGCTGAAGTTGCCCAGCCCGCAGAAGAGGTCGAGCACCCGCTCGCCGGGTTGCGGCGCCAGCCATTCCAGGGCCTGGGCGACCATCGCGGTGTTCACCTGCTCGTTCACCTGAACGAAATCGCCGGGGCGATAATTCAGCGAAAGGTTCCACGGCGCCAGGGTAAAGCCCAGTTGGGCGCCCGCCTCATGGGGCTGCGCCGGGCCCTCGCCCTGCAACCACAGCTGCGCCGGCAGGGCCGCGCACCACTGCGCCAGGGCGGCGAGGTCGGCCTCGGGCAACGGCCCGACGTGCCGCACCAACACCGCGCTGGCGCTGCCATGGAACAGTTCGACGTGGCCGATGGCCTGGGGTTTGCTCATGCCCGACAACACTCTGGGTAACTCGAGCAAAATTGTTTGCAAGGGTTGTACCAGTACCGGGCATTGGCTCAGCGCCACGATCGCCTGGCTGCCGGCGGCCCGAAAGCCCACCTCCAGCCGCTGCTGGCGGGCGTCCCAGCGCACTGCCACGCGGGCGCGGCGGCGGTAGCCGAACTCCGGGCTGACCAGCGGCGCCGCCCAGCGCTCCGGCTCGGCCCCGGCGACCCGGCGCAATTGCTCGGCCAACTGGCCCTGCTTGAGCCCCAATTGCTCGCCATGGGGCAAGTGCTGCACGCTGCAGCCACCGCAAGTGCCGGCATGCGCGCAGGGCGCCGGGCGGCGCAGCGGGCTGGGCTGGGCGATGCGCTCGGCGCGGGCCTCGACCACCTTGCCATGGCTGCCCAGCACCCGCGCCTCGACCTGCTCGCCGGCCAGGGCGCCATGCACGAACCAGGTGCGCCCTTCGAAAAAGGCGATGCCGCGGCCGTCGCCGGCCAGCCGCTCGATGCTCAGGGCCTGCTTTTTGCCAACCGGCAAGGCGCTGGCGCGGCTACCGCCGCTGGGCTGGAAACGCAGCCCGGTGGTGCGCTTGGCCATCAGCGTGGCGCGTCGAACAGGCCGCTAGACAAGTAGCGGTCGCCGCGGTCGCAGATGATCGCGACGATCACCGCGTGCTCCACCTCCTGGCTCAGGCGCAGCATGCCGGCCACCGCACCACCGGAGGACACACCACAGAAAATGCCCTCTTCGCGGGCCAGCCGGCGGGTGGTGTCTTCGGCTTCGGCCTGGGCCATGTCGATGATGCGATCGACCCGCTCGGCCTGGTAGATGCGCGGCAGGTATTGCTCTGGCCAGCGGCGGATGCCCGGGATCGCCGCGCCTTCCTGGGGCTGCAGGCCGATGATCTGGATCGCCGGGTTTTGTTCCTTGAGGTAACGCGAGGTGCCCATAATGGTACCGGTGGTGCCCATGGAGCTGACGAAATGGCTGATCGCGCCGTGGGTTTGCCGCCAGATCTCAGGGCCCGTGCCGTGGTAGTGGGCATCGGGGTTGTCGCCGTTGGCGAACTGGTCGAGCACCTTGCCGCGGCCTTCGGCCTGCATGCGGTCGGCCAGGTCGCGGGCGCCTTCCATGCCCTCTTCCTTGCTGACCAGGATCAGCTCGGCGCCGTAGGCGGTCATCGCCGCCTTGCGCTCGGCGGTGGAGTTGTCGGGCATGATCAGCACCATCCGGTAGCCCTTGATCGCCGCCGCCATGGCCAAAGCGATGCCGGTGTTGCCGGAGGTGGCCTCGATCAGCGTGTCGCCAGGGGTGATCTGCCCACGCAGCTCGGCCTGGGTGATCATCGACAGCGCGGGGCGGTCTTTCACCGAGCCGGCCGGGTTGTTGCCCTCGAGCTTGAGCAGCAACGTGTTGCTGGTGGCCCCGCCCAAGCGCTGCAGGCGCACCAGCGGGGTATTGCCGATGCAATCGGCGATAGTGGGGTAGTGCACGGTCATGGCGAATTCGCGATCGGGATTTCGAAGGGCGCCTATCATACCGGCAAACGGCGCCCGGCCATATCACGCAATGTGCAAGGCTTATTCCCAGGAGGAATAAGCCTGGGTTTTCAGGCCCATTGCGCCAGCAACGCCAGGTGCGCGGCGCGGGCCCGTTCGGCCAGCACCGGGCGCAGGCGCAAGCGCTCGCCGGGCATCGCCTGGGCCAGCCGGGCGCTGGCGGCGGGGGTCAGCGCGCCGAGGCGTGGGTAGCCGCCGATGGTCTGGCGGTCGTTGCCGAGCACGATCGGCTGGCCGTCGGGCGGCACCTGAATGGCGCCCAGCGCGATGCCTTCGGAAATCATCGCCGGGCCCTGGTAGGCCAGCACCGGGCCACACAGCCGCACGCCCATGCGGTCGGCGCGGGCATCGACTACCCAGGGTTGGTTAAACGCATCGAACAGGCTTTGCCCACTGAAATACGCGGTTTGCGCGCCCAGCACCACCTCCAGCGGCTCGCCGAGGCTGATGTCGGGCGTGCGCGCCACGGCGATTTCCCGCGGCTCGCGGGCCGGGCCGAGGTAGCTCAAGCGCTCGCCGGCGGCCAGTGCGGCGCCCTGCCCGCCCAAGCCGCCGAGGCGGTCGCGGGCCACCGTGGCGCAACTGCCCAACACTGGCGTGGCCAGCCAGCCGCCGGGGGCCGCCAGGTAGGCACGGGTGCCGGCGCGCGGGCCCTTGAAGCGCAGGGTTTGCCCGGCGCGCAGGCGGAAGCTGCGCCACGGCAGCAGGTGGCTGCCGTCGATCGTGGCTTCGAGGTCTGCCCCGGCCAGGGCCAGGTGGCAGTCGGCCTCGGCGCGCAGGCTGAACTGCCCGAGGGTGACCTCCACCACCGCTGCCTGCAGGGGGTTGCCCAACAGCCAGTTGGCCCAGCCCATCGAGCGCCAATCCGCGGCGCCGCCCTGGGTGAAGCCGAGGTGGCGCACACCGAAGCGGCCGGCGTCTTGCAGGGTGCACAGCGGGGTGCTGTGCTCGATGATCAATGCCGTCATGGGCGGGCCTCCAGCGGGCGGCTATCGCCACCCAGGGCGATGAAACGTTCACGGCTCACGGCCTCGAAGCGCACTCGGTCGCCGGGGCTGAACAGGCATTCGCCGCCTTCGCCGAGCAGCGCCTGGGGGGTGCGGCCGAGGAGGTTCCAGCCACCGGGCGACACCGACGGGTAGATCGCCGTTTGTCGTTCGCCGATGCCCACGCTGCCGGCCGGCACACGCTGGCGTGGGGTGCTCAGGCGCGGCGCCGCCAGGGCTGGCTCGACCAGCCCCATAAAGGCAAAGCCGGGGGTAAAGCCCAGGGCGAACACGGTGTAGGCGCGCGCGCAGTGGGCGGCGATAAAACCCTCTAAGCCCAGCCCGCTGCGCTCGGCCAGCAGCGGCAGCTCCGGGCCGACGCTGGCGTGGTACCACACCGGCACCACGTGCTCGCGGCCGCTGGCGGCGCTGGCTGGCACAAGCTCGCGCAGCGCTTCGGCGAGCAAGGCGTGAGCCTGCTCGGCGCCCAATTGCAGCAGGTCATAGTGCACATAAAGGGTGGTGTAGGCCGGTACCAGGTCGACCAACGCGGCGCCGAACACCTCCCGTACCCGGTTGCAGGCGGCCATCAGCCAGGGCACGTTGTCTTCGTCGATCACCTCGAACAGGCGCAGCATCAGGCCGTCGAGCGCAACGACCTCAACCTCGGCCTGGCGCCCCGGGGCAAAGCGGATGGGCTTCATGCCAGGGCCTGCAAGGCAGTGCGGATGCGCTGCACGGCGGCCACCGAGGCGGCGTTGTCTCCGTGCACGCAAAGGGTGTCGGCCTGCAGCCGCAGGGCGCTGCCATCGCGGGCCTGCAGCGGTTCGCCCTGGGCCAGCTTCAGCGCCTGGGCGACCACCGCGTCGGCTTCGTGATGCACCGCGCCAGGCAGCCGCCGCGAAACCAACGCGCCGTCGGCCTCGTAGGCGCGGTCGGCGAAGGCTTCGAACCACAGCGGCACGCCGTATTCGGCGGCCAGCGCCTCGGCGCCGCTGTTGTCGCGCATGGCCAGCAGCACCAGCGGCAAGCCGGGCTGGTAGCGGGCCATGGCCTGCAGCACCGCACGCAGTTGCTCAGGCTTGGCCATCATGTCGTTGTACAGCGCGCCGTGGGGTTTGACGTATTCCACCTTGGCCCCCTGGGCAGTGCACAGGCCCTGCAGGGCACCGACTTGGTAATGCAGGAGGTCTTGCACTTCCTCGGCCGAGCAGGCCATCGAGCGGCGGCCGAAGCCGGCCAGGTCCGGGTAAGCCGGGTGCGCGCCGATGCGCACGCCGTGGCGCAGCGCCAGTGCCACGGTTTTACGCATGGTGCCGGGGTCGCCGGCGTGGAAGCCGCAGGCAATGTTGGCGCAGTCGATCAGCGGCATCACCGCGTCGTCCAGGCCCATGCTCCAGGCGCCGAAGCTTTCACCGATATCGCAGTTGAGGAGGATCATGCTGCCTGCCCGTTTCGTGTCAAAGGTTTACCGGGTTCAAGGTAGGGGGCGGGCGGTGGGCGGTCAATGGAGAAAAAACCGGGCGCGGTGATAAGCAAAAGTGTTCAGCGTTGGGGATTGCCAGGCCGTGGGGGGCTGCTGGCGGATCCAGTGCAGGCGCTTAAGGGCCTATCGCCCGGCATAGCCGGCCTCCCACGGGGGCTGTGTTGCCTAGTAAATCAAGCACTTACAAAAATCCAGGGGAGGCCGTGGGTGCCGGGCGATAGGCCCTAAAACCCTGAAGCGTCATTCAATCTCCCACCAACGGTTGAACCCCCGCGGCTCGAGCATATCCACGCGCTCGCCCATCACCGGCGTGGTCACCGGCACCTGGGCGGCCTGGGCCAGGGCACTGATGCGTTCGAAGGGTTCGTGCCAAGGGTGGCTGGACAGGTCGAAGGTGCCGTTGTGGATCGGCAGCAGCCAGCGCCCGCGCACGTCGAGGTGGGCCTGCAGGCTTTCTTCCGGCTGCATGTGCACCACCGGCCAGGCCACGTTGTAGGCGCCGGTTTCCATCAGCGTGAGGTCAAACGGGCCATAGCGCTCGCCAATCTGCTTGAAGCCGGCGAAGTACCCCGAGTCGCCGCTGAAGAACAGCTTCCAGTCGGGCTCGATCACCACCCACGAGGCCCACAGCGTGGCGTTGCTGTCGAACAGCCCTCGCCCGGAAAAATGCTGCGTGGGCGTGGCGGCAAAGCGCGTGCCGTCGATTTCGGTTTCCTGCCACCAGTCGAGCTGGCGCACCTTGGCCGCGGGGATGCCCCACTGCACCAGGGTGTCGCCCACGCCCAGCGGCGCGAGGAACCATTCGGCGCGTTCGGCCAGGCGCTTGACCGCGTCCTGGTCGAGGTGGTCGTAGTGGTTGTGGGAGATGATCACCGCCTTGATCGGCGGCAAGTCTTCAAGGGCGAGCGGCGGCTGGTGAAAGCGCAGCGGCCCGGCCCATTGCACCGGCGAGGCGCGCTGGCCAAACACCGGGTCGGTGATGAAGAACGCCCCACGGCTTTTGATCAGCACCGTGGAATGCCCCAGCCGCCAGAGGCTGTTGTCTGGCGCTGCCAGCAGCGCTTGGCGGGTGAGCGCCTGCACCGGGATCGGCGCCTGCGGGCGGGTGTACGCCGGCTTGCGCCGGAGCAGGTACTTGAAGCCGATCCTGAGCTTCTTGAGCACGCCGTCCTTGTTCGGCCGGACCACGATATTGCGGTAGCGGCCGTCCTCGAACGGCGCCGGGGCCGGTGCGTCGAGGGTGGGTTCAACAGCATGGGCGGGGGTTTGCAACATAAGCAGTACCACTCCAGCGAGCCAGGTCGTGTTCATCAGTGCCTCCCGGATGGGCAGCCTGTGCAGCGATCATGGGTGCCGCCCTGGGCCTTTTCAAGGGCAGGGCCGCTCTGGCAGGGGTTTTCCGGCCCGGCGGGCGGCTAGCACGCTGGTTTCGCGGACGGGCGGCGGTTGCCTTGGGGAACCTAATGGCTTACGCCCGCTCAAGATAGCCATCGGCGTTCTGTGCGCACATTCCACTTCATGCGAAGGATGACACCCCGGCCCAGGCAGTGAACCGGCTCATTCGGGCAGCACTGCACGCGCCGGGCCAGACAGGGAACCCGCACGCCTATGCAGACCATCGCTCGCTTCCCCGCGCCGCACTGGCAGCGTACGCGGCGTTTTCTCATTCTGATCGGCACGCTGTTCGGCGCCGCGTTCGTGATTGCCGGGCTGGCGGTGGTCGGCATCGCCCACGGGCTGGACCGCGACGAACTCGGGCAAAGCCGCTTCTACGCGCAAAAGGCGCTGGACATCCGCGCCGCCAGCGACCGCACCAGCACCCTCAGCTACGCCATCTGGGACAGCGCCTACGAGCACCTCGGCAGCGCCGGGGTCGACCGCGACTGGGCCTTGGAGCAACACAACCTGGGCGACACGCTGTTTACCCAGGAAGGCTTCGAAGCGGTGTTCGTGCTCAACGACCAAGGCCCGCAGTACGCCCTGTACAAGGGCCAGCCCACCACCGGCGCGCTCAGCACCATGCTCGACCTGCCGCTGGCCAGCCTGCTGCAACAGGCCCGCGCGCTGGCCGCGCGCAAAGAGGCGTTCAGCCACGTCGGGCTGCTGTACGGCTGGCCGGCGCTGATCAGCGCGGCGGTGATCCAGCCCGACGGCGACAGCGCCCCGCCGGCCAGCGCCAACAGCGCGGTGCTGGTGCTGGTCGACCAGCTCACCCCGGCCAAGCTGCTGCAGATGGGCCTGAGCTACAAGCTCGCCGACCTGCGCCTGGAGCCAGCCGGCAACAAGGCCGCCGCCACCCCGCACCTGACCCTCCCCGGCACCGAGTTCCGCCTGGCCTGGACCGCCCAGGCGCCGGGCGCGCGGCTGTTGTGGATCGTGCTGCCAAGCCTGTTGCTGGTGGCCGCGGTGCTGGCGCTGCTGCTGGGTTACTGCTTCCGCTTCGCCCTGCGCGCCTCGCGCCAGATCGACGCCAGCTTCGCCTCGTTGCGCCAAAGCACCGATGCCCTCGAAGCCAGCGAAGAGCGCTTTCGCGCAGTCGCCGAGGCCGCCTCGGACTGGATCTGGGAAACCGACGCCCGCGGGCGCATCACCTACCTCTCCAACCGCTTCGCCGCGGTCACCGGCTTTGCCAGCGAGGCCTGGCTTGGCCAGCCGATCGAGCAACTGCTCAGCTGCGACACCACCCCTATCGGCCCCTGGCTGGCCACCCTTCCCGAAGACCCGGCCAACGTCAGCAACCTGCGCTGCGCCTACCGCGACCAGGGCGGGCAATTGCGCTACTGCCGGGTGTCGGCGCGGCCGATCCACCAGCACGGCGGGGTGCAGGGGTTTCGTGGCACCGCCAGCGACATCACCGATGAAGTGGCCGCCCACGCGCGCATCCAGCACCTCTCACTGCACGACGCGCTCACCGGCCTGCCCAACCGCAACCTGCTGGCGCGCTACCTCGAAGACGCCCTGGCGGCCCGCGAAGACGGCCCAGCGCTGACCCTGCTGTTGGTCGACCTCGACCACTTCAAGCCGATCAACGACAGCCTTGGCCATGCCGCCGGCGACGCGGTGCTGGTGGAAATCGGCCAACGCCTGAAGGGCTGCACCCGCGACCTCGACCTGGTCGCGCGGCTCGGCGGCGATGAGTTCGTGGCGATCCTCTGCGGGCTGGAGCAACGCTATGAGGTCGACCGCTTCTGCCAGCGCCTGCTCGACAGCCTGCAGCAGCCGGTGGAGCACAACGGCCACGCGCTGCAGGTGGGCGCCAGCATCGGCATCGCCCAAAGCCGCCTGCAAGGCTACGACGGCGCCGAGTTGATTCGCTGCGCCGACATCGCCCTGTACCAGGTCAAGGCCGCTGGCCAGGGCGGCTGGCGCTATTACGCCGAGCAGATGAGCGAGCAGATCCAGCACCGCCGGCAACTTGAAAGCGAGCTGCGCCTGGCGGTGAAAAACCAGGAGTTCGTGCTGCACTACCAGCCGCGCTACCAGATCGACCACTTGCGCATCGTGTCGGTCGAGGCGCTGGTGCGCTGGGACCACCCGGTCGACGGGCTGATCGGCCCCGATGTGTTCATTCCGCTGGCCGAGCAAACCGACCTGATCGTGCCGCTGGGGCGCTGGGTGCTGCGCGAAGCCTGCGAAACCGCGCGGCACTGGCCCGAGGCGCTGCTGGTGTCGGTCAACCTGTCGCCGGCGCAGTTCGTGCGCAGCGACGTGGTCAGCGACATCCACGACATCCTCGTCGAAACCGGCTTCCCCGCGCACCGGCTGGAGCTGGAGATCACCGAGAACATGATGCTCGGCGACATCGACAACGCCCTCGGCACCCTGCAGTCACTCAAGGAACTGGGCGTGCGGCTGAACATGGACGACTTCGGCACCGGCTACTCCTCCCTTGGCTACCTGCGCACCTACCCCTTCGACAGCATCAAGATCGACAAGCGCTTCATCGCCGCCATGGACGGCAGCGCCGCCGGCGGCGACCGCGCGGTGGTGCAGGCGATCATCAACCTGGCCCGGGCGATGGGCCTGAAGGTGACCGCCGAAGGGGTGGAGACCGAGCAGCAACTGGCGGCGCTGACCAACGACCAGTGCCATGAAGTGCAAGGCTTTTACCTGAGCCGGCCGATCGACAAGGCCGCGCTGAGCATCCTCCTGGCCCAGCACGAAGTGGCCGCGGCCAACGACACCCTGAGCGGCCAACGCAAACGCCAACCGTTCTGACCGGCCGGTCAGCCTGTGCACGCTTTTACACCCCGCCGCCATGCCGCTATGCTGGGCCCATTGAGTGCCCGAAGGATGCGAGGCTAGATGGACCACCCACACGACACCGCCGCCGCGGAGATCGCCCTGATCGGGCGGATCGATGCCGTGCCGTCCATCCTTCAGGTGGTCGCCGAAAGCAGCGGCATGCGTTTCGTGGCCATCGCCCGGGTTACCGAGCAACGCTGGATGGCCTGCGCGGTGCTCGACCGCCTCGGCTTCGGCCTGAAGGTCGGCGGCGAGCTGCCGGTGGTGAGCACCCTCTGCCATGAGGTGCAAGGCAACCGCCACAGCATCGTGATCGACAAAGCCAGCACCGACGCCGCCTACTGCGAACACCCCTGCCCGCGGCTGTACCGCTTTGAAAGCTATATTTCCGTGCCGATCATCCGCGCCAACGGCGAGATGTTCGGCACCCTCTGCGCGCTCGACCCACTCCCCGCCCAGCTCAAGGGCAGCAGCGTGCAGGCAATGGTCGAGGGCTTCGCCCGGCTGATCGCCGTGCAGATCGACCGCGAGCAGCAAATGGAAGTCACCGAAGCCGCCCTGCGCCACGAACGCGAGCGCGCCGAGCAGCGCGAGCAGTTCATCGCCGTGCTCGGCCATGACCTGCGCAACCCGTTGTTCGCCATCGAGGCCGGCGCGCAGTTGCTGCTGCGCCGCGACGCCAGCGAGCGCAGCCGCACGGTGCTTGAGCACATCGTCAGTTGCAGCCACCGCGCCACCCGCCTGGTCGAAGACGTGCTCGACTTCGCCCGCGGCCAGCTCGGCGCCGGCCTGCAGGTGCAGGCGGTGCCCTGCCCGCAACTGGCCAGCACCCTGCGCCATGTGGTCGATGAGCTGCAACACGTGCACCCACAGCGGGAACTGCGCCTGCAGGTGGGCGAGCTGGCCGGCGTGCAGTGCGACAGCGAGCGGCTGGGGCAGATGTTTTCCAACCTGCTCAGCAACGCCATCGTCCACGGCGCGCCGAACGCCCCGGTGACCGTGCACGCCGGCTGCCATGCCGGGCAGTTCGTGCTCAGCGTGCACAACGAAGGCGAGCCGATTGCCCCGGAGCTGTTCGGCAAACTGTTCGAGCCGTTCTCGCGCCTGGCCAAGGCGCCGAGCCGCAACGGCCTGGGCCTGGGGCTGTACATCGCTCAACAGATCGCCCATGCCCACGGCGGCGCCATCGAGGTGGCGTCGTCGCGCGCCCACGGCACGCTGTTCACCTTCCGCCAGCCGTTGGCCCACGCCTGAAATTTATTTCAGGGCTGCGCTCAAGAGTGCCTACAGTGAGTCGATGAACTGTGTAATTCCCATGGCTCTTTTCAGGTGCCCGTCGATGTTCTTCAACCAGCGCTATAAAAATGAACTGGCCGCCCTGCGCGAGGAGTTGGCCAGCGTGCAGCAGATTCGCTCCGGGCTCGACGAGGAGATGATTCACATCCGCCTCGACGGCCAGGGCCGCTTCATGGGCGTGAACGAGAACTTCGTCAAGGAGATGGGCTACCGCAGCGACGAGCTCAACGGCCGCGCCCTGGACGACATCGTCCCGGCCTACGTGAAGAACTCCGACTTCCACCAGCGTATTCGCAATGCCCTGACCCGCGCCGAGCACTTTTGCGGCGCGCTGCGGCTGCTGCGCAAGAACGGCGAAGAGGCCTGGCTGCGGGTGATCATGCACCCGGTGCGCGACGGCCAAGGCAACGTGGTGAAGTTTTCCTGCTACGCCGCCGACCTGACCCGCACCATTGAAAAGTCCCGCGAGCACGAGAGTTTCATCAACGCCCTGCTGCGCTCCACCGCGGTGATCGAATTCGACCTCAAGGGCCATGTGCTGGTGGCCAACGACCGCTTCCTCGACGCCATGGGCTATCGCCTTGACCAAATCCGCGGCAAGCACCACAGCCAGTTTTGCACCCCGCAAGAGGCCTCATCGCCGCAATACCGGCAGTTCTGGGAGCGGCTGAACCGCGGTGAATTCGTCGCCGACCGCTTCAAGCGCATCGACAGCATGGGCCGCGTGGTCTGGCTGGAGGCCTCGTACAACCCGGTGATCGACGCCCACGACAAGCTCTACAAGGTGGTCAAGTTCGCCACCGTGATCACCGACCAGGTGGTGCGCGAAGAAGCCGTGGCCGAGGCCGCCAACATCGCCTACAGCACCTCGGTACACACCGACGGCAGCGCCCAGCGCGGCGCCGATGTGGTGCAGCAAACCGTGTCGGTGATGCGCGAGCTGGCCCGCCACATGCAAGAGGCCGCCGAAGGCATCGAGGCGCTCGACCAGCAGAGCCAGGTGATCAGCAACATCATCAAGACCATCAGCGGCATCGCCGAGCAAACCAACCTGCTGGCGCTCAACGCCGCGATCGAAGCGGCCCGCGCCGGCGAGCAGGGCCGTGGCTTCGCGGTGGTGGCCGACGAGGTGCGCCAGTTGGCCTCACGCACCACCCAGGCCACCGCGGAAATCGCCGGGGTGGTGCAGCAGAACCAGAAGCTCGCCTCTGACGCGGTGGCGATCATCGGCACCGGCAAGGAGCAGGCGGAATCCGGCCTGGGCCTGGCCAACCAGGCGGGCGAGGTGATCATCGAGATCCAGGACGGCGCGCAGAAGGTGGTCAGCGCGGTGCAGCAGTTCGCCACCCAGCTCAACCACTGACGGCGATGAATTCGCGGTAGCCGGAGAGGATCACGTACACCGCGAAGTAGCTGAAGATCGCCGCCGAGGCGAGGTAGCAGGCCCGCAACAAGCCGGCGCCGAGCAGCCGCCCGCCCTGGGCGGCGGCGAAGCACAGGCCGGCCGACCAGAGCAGCCCGGCGCTGAAGAACCCGCCGAGAAACAGCCCGGTGCTCAGCGCGCCGTGACCACCGGCGCGGGAGATCAACACCCCGCCCACCGCCGCGAACCAGAGGATCGCGCTCGGCGACGACACCGCCAGGAAGAACCCCCGCACGAACGCCGCGCGCCCCGACACCTGCTGCGCCTCGCCACTGGCCGCCAGGCTGGCGCCACCGCGCAGGGCATTGCGCAGCATGTTCACGGCGAACACCACCAGCAACGCCGAGCCGCCCAGCCACAGCGCCCAGCGCACCCCTTCGAAGCGCAGCAGCACGGCCATCCCGGCCAGCGCCAGCACCGCGTAGAACAGATCCCCGAAGCAGGTACCCAGCCCTAGCCAGAAGCCCTGCAGGGTGCCGCGTTGCATGGCCAGGGTGATCATCGCGATATTGGCCACGCCGATGTCCAGGCAGAGGGACAGGCTGAGCAGAAAGCCGCTGGAAAAATCCACTTGGAACAGCCCCTTGGGAGACGAGGGGGGGGATTGAACACTGCTGCCGGGGGAAGAGGCAAGCGGCAAGAGGGTTTGCGGTGCTCTTGCTTGCGGCTTGGGGCTTGCGGCTTGGCGGCGCTTGCCGATACGGCTGAAGAGCCTAGCTTCAAGCCGCAAGAAGGATCAAGGGCCGAGTGAGGGCCATTCCTGCCGAGCATATTTCCTATGCGGGGCAGCGCTCTACTGGCGGCGCTTCTACACCGCGATCATGAGCCTCGACACATCCACCAACGAGGAAATACTCATGCTCCTTCAAGCCAAACTGGATGCCTTCAAGGCCGACTTCGTTGCCGGCAAGCCGCCCTACAATGCCCCAGCCCCCGTCCATGCGGTCATGCACCGCGCCACCGCCGAGCTGATCGCCAGCGGCCAAGCCGAGCGAGCGCTGAAGGCCGGCGACCAGGCGCCGGTATTCAGCCTTCCAGACGCGGAAGGTCACTGGGTGTCGTCGGCCGAGTTGTTGTCACGCGGCCCACTGGTGATCAGCTTCTATCGCGGGGTGTGGTGCCCTTACTGCAACATGGAGTTGCAAGCCTTGGAAGAAGCACTGCCGGTCTTCAAAGCACGAGGTGCGAGCCTGGTGGCGATCTCGCCACAGAGCCAGGCCAACAGCCGCAAGTCGCAGCGCCAAAATGGCCTGGGTTTCCCCATCCTGAGTGACAGTGGTAATGAAGTGGCGGCTGCATTCGGCCTGCGTTTCAAACTGCCAGATTATTTGGCTGAACTCTATCTGAGCCTGGGCAATAACCTGCCGGTCATCAACGGCGACCAGAGTTGGACGCTGCCGATGCCAGGTCGTTTTGTCATCGGCCAAGACGGCATCATTCTGTACGCGGAGGTCAATCCCGACTACACGCCGCGCCCTGAGCCCACCGAGTTGCTGCCTGCATTGCGCGGTTGATTGTCCCGCTTTCAAGGCCGCCTTAGGGCTAATGCTGTTCACACAAGCCATTTCACGGCTTTAAGAAAGGGATCATTCGGTGAGCTCTGCTGATTTTGTGCATGAGCTTCAGGGCCCCTCGCCCGGCACAGCCGGAGTGCCGGACCACGGCCTCCCACCAGATTTGTGTAAGTACTTGATTTACGGGACAACACAGAACCCGTGGGAGGCCGGCTGTGCCGGGCGATAGGCCCTAAAGCTCATGCACAAAATCCGCAGAGCTCACAGATTGATCCCTCCATGAAGCCCTGAAATGCCTTAAGTGAACAGCATTACGCCTTGGGGCGGCCTTGCTTATTGCCGGCTCATCAAGCCTTCGATGAAGTCGACAAACGCCCGCGCCTTGGCGCTCGCCAGGCGCCCGGTAGGAAAGACCGCCCAGAGATCCAGCGGCGGCAGTTGCCAATCTTCCAGCAGTGGCACCACGTCGCCCTTGGCGAGTTCATCCGCGAACATCCACTGGGACGTCAACGCCACACCCAGATGCCCGAGTACTGCCGCGCGCACCCCCTCAGCGGCACTGACCCGCACCCGCCCGCTGACCGTCACCGACTGTACGGTACTGCCCTGCTTGAAGGCCCAATGCTCACCGCCGCCTGCCAGGGCGTAAATAACCGCCTGGTGCTGCGCCAGGTCAGTTGGCACTGAGGGCTCGCCATGGGCCTGCACGTAAGCAGGCGTGGCCAACACCAGCCGCTGACACTCCCCGATCTTGCGCGCGATCAGGTTGGAGTCCGCCAAAGCTCCCATGCGCAGGGCGACATCGATGCCTTCCTCTACGAGATTGACAGTGCGGTCGTCTAGAACGATATCGATGTTCAGTTCGGGGTGTACTTCGAGGAAAGCCCCCAGGTGCGGCAGCACATGCAAACGCGCGAAGGTCACTGCCGCACAGACCCGCAAGGTACCGTGCAGCCCACTGCCTGCGCCGCGCGCGGCGAGGTCGGCTTCGTGGGCTTCCTCGATGGCACGCTTGGCGCGGTCGTAGTAGGCGGTGCCGGCCTCAGTCGGCGTGAGCCCGCGCGTGGAGCGCAGCAGCAGGCGAACGCCAAGGCGCTCTTCCAGTTGTGCAATGGTTTTCGACACGGCGGGCTGGCCGAGGTTGAGACGCCGCGCGGCGGCAGAAAACGACCCGGCCTCGAGCACACTGACGAAGGTTTCCATTGCAGCCAATCGGTCCATCGTTGTTCCACCTGAAACGGTTAAAAAAGGCATGGCAAAAAACGAGCGAAGCTAAGCTTCGCCCGTAGCGGAAGGGTTATCTCAACGCAAAGGGTACAAAGCAAGCCTGGCTAGAACGCCGCCTTGCCGATTGAAGCACCGCCATCGACGAACAATGTCTGGCCCGTCATGAAATTACTGCTCTCGGCCAGCAGGCAGGTGATGACCGCTGCGATGTGATAGCCGGCAGTGGCGTTCAGACCGGCTTAGTCCACTCGTTACCTTTCATGAACGGATCGAGCTGAGTGTGCACCAGGTGGTTGGTGTAGTTGCTCATGACCTTGGTGGCGACGCCCAGCACCACCTCCAGCACGTTGCGGCGGGTGAAGCCAGCCGCGAGGAACGCCTCGATCCCTGCATCGCTGACAAAGCCGCGATCACGCACCACTGCGGTGGTGAATACATGCAAGGCTTCCAGGCGGGCATTTGGAATAACACTACCGGCACGCAGTGCGGCAATCGCCTCAGGCGCCATGTCGATCATCTTGGCCAGCGTGGTATGCCCGGCCATGCAGTAGTGGCAGTTGTTCTCGAAGTTGGCGGTGAGGTACACCACCCTTGCGGTTCTCGTCAGGGCTGCGGAACGCAGGGGGTGGGCATAGGACTCATGCTTCACAGGAATAAAACAGATCCGGAGCCACTGATGCATGCACGGCTCTCGTAGAAGAAATGACGACGGCAGGTTACGTGACGAGTGCTGAACGGCTACCGAGGCTCGACGCCTACCCGGCACACTGGGCTATGTGAGTTCGCTGGACGCTTACGCAAGGCTGCCTCTATCGGCAAGCTCAGCCAAGCCCCAAGCTGCAAGAAGGATCACCGCGAACCCACTTGCCGCTTACCGCTTGCCACTTCAGCCGCCAGGCTGCTTGTACGGCAACCCCGCCCGCGCCTCGGCAGCATAGGCCTTCACCCCCTCGCGTTCTTCCTGCAAAAACGCCCCCACCGCCTCGCGCAGCCCTGGGTGCAGCAGGTAGTGCCAAGACCGCGTGAGGGTAGGCTCGAAGCCGCGGATCAGCTTGTGCTCGCCCTGGGCGCCGGCGTCGAAGTGCCCCAGCCCTTCGGCAATGGCGTACTCCATGCCTTGGTAAAAGCAGGTTTCAAAGTGCAGCCGGTCGAACTCGGCCAGGCAGCCCCAGTAGCGGCCATACAGGCAATTATCGCCGACCAGGCTGAAGGCCATTGCCACCGGCCGGCCGTGCTGGTGGGCGAGCACCACGCGGATCGGCGCCGGCAGGCGCTCGGCCAGCAGGCTGAAGAACGCCCGCGTGAGGTAGGGCGCCTGGCCGCGCACCTCATAGGTGTTGGCGTAGCAGGCATAAACGAAGTCCCAGTGCGCCTCGCTCAATTCGGCGGCGCCGTACCAGGTAAAGGCAATGCCCTGCCCGGCCACCAGCTCGCGTTCCTTGCGCATCTGCTTGCGCTTGCGCGAGCTGAGGGTGTCGAGAAAATCCTGGAAGTCCCGGTAACCGCGGTTACGCCAGTGGTACTGGCAGCCCAGCCGCTCTTGCCAGCCGTCCAGCGTGGCCAGGTGCGCATCCAGCGCGGCGTCGGTGAAGTTCACGTGGGCGCCGGACAACCCCTCGGCCAGCAGGTGCTCCGGTAGCGCCCGCAGCAGCGCCAGGCCTTGCTCAGGCTCTGGCGCCAGCAGCCGTGGGCCGGTCACCGGGCTGAACGGCACCGCGCAGAGCAGCTTGGGGTAATAACTCAAGCCGGCGCGGCGGCAGGCATCGGCCCAGCCGTGATCGAACACGTACTCGCCATAACTGTGCCATTTGCGGTAGGCCGGCAGCGCCGCCTTGAGCTGGCCGCCTTCCCACAACAGCAGGTGCTCGGGCCGCCAGCCATTGGCTTTGCCGAGGCTGCCACTGGCCTCCAGGGCGCTTAAAAAGCCATGGCTGAGGAACGGTTGCGGTCGTGGCAGCAGGGCATCCCATTGCGCGGCGGGCAGTGCATCGAGGCGGTCGAGAACTTGGATGGGCATCGGGCCTCCACGGCGAAAGGGGCGTGTAACAAGGAGTATCCCAAAAACCTCGGGGCTTCGCGTGTTTTTCACAATGTCCGAATTTTCATCAACGGAATTTTCACACTTGAACCCGCGAAGGCTCTATTCCGCGACATTTTTGCGACAAATAGTCATCTGAATGACATATACAAGCCATTATTTTGTCATCACCCCTCGCAATACTTGCGCCAGTTTTTCGCCAGCCCCACACCCGCCAACTGCCATGGCGCCGGGGCGGCGGAGGCACTTTTTCGGGGTGGGCTGTCGCCTCCTCATTTTTCGATAGGGAGAACCTTATGCGTCTTGTTTCCACACTCACCGGCGCTAGCCTGACTGGCCTGATGTTGGCCATGAGCGTACCGGCCAGTGCCGCGGTCGACGCCAAGCTGCTGGACATGCTGCGCGCCAACGGCTCGATCAGCCCGGCTCAGTACACCGAGCTGAGCGCCGAGCTGGCCAAGGACACCCAAGCCAAGCAACAGGCCGACGCTGCTCAAGCGCAGGCACTGGCTGACGTGAAAGCGAAAAAAGACGAGCTGAGCTCCTTTGAACAGAAAGTGGCATGGGCGGCCAAGACCCAGGTCAAGGGCGACGTGCGTTTCCGCCAGGAAATGGTCAACGTCGATGATCCGGCCGCTTCCAACGTTGATGGCGACCGCACCGCTGACCGCCAGCGTATCCGTGCCCGCGTAGGCTTCTACAGCCAGATCAACCCGGAAGTCGACACCGGCATCCGCATCGCCACCGGCAGCAGCAACGACCGCCGCTCCACCAACGAAAACCTCGACACCGCCTTCGCCAAGAAGTCGCTGTGGCTCGACATGGGTTACATCGACTGGCACCCGGCTGCCCTGCCTAACCTGCACCTGATCGGCGGCAAGATGGCCCAGCCTTGGGTGTCGATGGGTGACGTGATCTGGGATAGCGACATCAACCCAGAAGGTGTTGCAGCCACCTACAAGCTGCCACTGGGCGGCGGTACCGAGCTGTTCGGTAGCACTGGCTACTACACCCTGAAAGACAACATCGACAGCGACGGCTACCAGTTCAAGCACGACCTCTCGATGTACACCGCCCAAGGCGGCGCCAAGTTCGCACTGGGTGACCAGGTTGGCGTGACCGTCGGTGCCAGCTACTACGGCTTCCGCAACGACGACAACGACGAAGCCAACGCCACCCGCATCCTGGCGGTCAACGGCAACACCGCGACTGAATTCAAACTGTACGAAGGCTTCGGCCAGGTCGACCTGAAGATGCTGCCGGTACCGCTGTCGCTGTACGGCCAGTACGTGAAGAACGCCGACGCCAGCACCGACGGCGACCAAGCCTGGTTGGCCGGTATCAAGTCGAAGCTCGGCGCGTTCTCGGTGGACTACAACTACCGCGACGTACAGCGTAACGCTGTGGTCGGTGCCTTCACCGACTCCGACTTCGCCAACGGTTACACCGCTTCGCGTGGCCACAAGATCAAACTGGGCTACGACATCAGCAAGAACTTCGGCCTGGGCGTGACCTACTTCCTGGCACAAACCGACGGCCTGCCGGCGGGTACCTCCACCAAGACCAACGACGTCGACGTGAAGACCCTGCAGCTGGACCTGGAAGCCAAGTTCTAAACCCCATCACCTGCCAGCAGGGCCAAGGACGGCCCGGTTGGCGAGTTGATCGCCCGGCTCGCCGGGCACCCCACGAGGCGCTGGCCCCCATCCAGCGCCTCGTGTTTTTTTTGGGGGTAGTGGTTTAGGGGCCCTTCGCCCGGCACAGCCGGCCTCCCACCAGATGTGTATTGTCCCGGAAATCAAGGACAACATAGACCTTGTGGGAGGCCGGCTGTGCCGGGCGAAGGGCCCGCAACCCCTTACGCACCCATCGGCTTGCGCCCAGCAAACGAATGCGCCAAGGTGCCGCCATCGACCAGCTCCAGCTCGCCACCCAACGGCACGCCGTGGGCAATGCGCGACACCAGCAAGCCTTTCTCCAGCAGCAACTGCGCGATGTAATGCGCGGTGGCCTCGCCTTCGACGGTGGGGTTGGTGGCCAGGATCACCTCGGTGAAGGTGCCCTGCTCGGCCACCCGCGCCATCAACAACGGAATACCGATCGCCTCGGGGCCCAGGCCATCGAGCGGCGACAGGTGGCCCTTCAGCACGAAGTAACGGCCGCGGTAGCCGGTCTGCTCTACCGCGTACACATCCATCGGCCCCTGCACCACGCACAGCAAAGTGTCATCACGGCGTGGGTCGGCGCATTGCGGGCATAGCGCTTCTTCGGTCAGGGTGCGGCACTGCTGGCAGTGGCCTACCCCTTCCATGGCCTTGGCCAGCGCCTGGCCGAGCCGCGCGCCACCGCTGCGGTCACGCTCAAGCAACTGCAGCGCCATGCGCTGGGCGCTCTTCTGGCCTACCCCGGGCAGCACCCGCAGGGCGTCGATCAACTGGCGAATCAGAGGGCTGAAACTCATCGCGAAAATACCTGGCAAAACAATCGGCGAAGCGGCGGTTTATATCACTTTCACCAGCATCTTTCCGAAGTTCTTCCCCTCCAGCAGGTCGATCAGGCCTTGCGGCGCCTGCTCGAAACCCTCCACCACGTGCTCGCGGAATTTCACCCGGCCCTCGCGCACCAGCGGCACCATGGCGGCAAGAAACTCCGCTTCGCGGTTGCCGAAATCATCGAACACGATAAACCCGCGCATGGTCACCCGGCGGGTGAGGATGGCGCGCATCAGCGCCGCGCTGCGGTCCGGGCCGGGCCCGTTGCCCGCCGCGTTGTACTGGGCGATCAGCCCGCACACCGGCACCCGCGCGCCAGGGTTGAGCAGTGGCAGCACCGCCTCGAGCACCTTGCCGCCGACGTTTTCGAAGTAGATGTCGATGCCCTGCCCGCAGGCTTTGGCCAGGTGCCCGGCGAAGCTCTCGGCCTTGTGGTCGATACAAGCGTCGAAGCCCAGCTCCTGGACCACATAGCGGCACTTGTCGGCGCCGCCGGCAATGCCCACCACCTTCAGCCCCTGCAGCTTGGCCAGTTGCCCGACCACCGAGCCGACCGGCCCGGAGGCGGCCGCCACCACCAGGGTTTCACCGGCCTGGGGCCGGCCGATGTGGGTCAGGCCCATGTAGGCGGTCATCCCCGGCATGCCCAGCACTCCCAGCGCCAGGCTCGGGCTGGGCAGGCCGGCGGGCAGCGGGATCAAGCCGTTGCCGTCGCTCAGGGCATGGGTTTGCCAGCCGGAGTAACTCACCACGTGGTCGCCGGCATGAAACTTCGGGTGGCGGCTTTGCAGCACCTCGCACACGGTGCCGCCGACCATTACCTGGTCGATCTCCACCGGCGCGGCATAGCTTGGCGCGTCGCTCATGCGCCCGCGCATGTAAGGGTCCAGCGAGAGGTAAAGGGTTTTCAGCAGCACCTGGCCTTCGGCGGGCTCGGGCGGGGTGAAGCGTTCTAGCCTGAAGTGTTCGGGTGTGGGCGCGCCTTCGGGGCGCGAGGCCAGTACGAAACGCTGGGCCAGGGGTTGTTCGGTGGGCATGGCGGCCTCCTGTGGCAAATGGGCGGGCACCTAAGGAAGACCGCCAGGCGGCGCCGGGCGTTCACTTGCTGTATCCCCCCAGGGGGGATAGGATAAGCCATGCCCAGCACCCCGGCACAGGCCACCCCCATGTACTGGATCCTCACCAAATACCTCGTCACCGCCGGCATCGTGGTGATGGTCTCGGAGCTGGCCAAGCGCAGCGACAAGCTCGGCGGGCTGGTGGCGGCGCTGCCGCTGGTGACCGTGCTCACGCTCATCTGGCTGCATGTAGAGCAGCAGGCCCCGGGCAAGATCGCCCGCCACGCCTGGTACACCTTCTGGTACGTGGTGCCCACTTTGCCGATGTTTTTGGCCTTCCCGCTGCTGCTGCCGCGCTGGGGCTTCTGGCCTACCCTGCTGGGCTGCGTGGCGCTCACCCTGGTGGTGTTCGCGCTGTTCGCGCTGGCGGTGCGGCGGCTGGGCGTCGAGCTGCTGTGAGTTCACAGGGCAACCCCGGCTGGGGGATACTGGCGCCTTTGCCGCCAAGGGTTTCACCGTGACCGAGCCAACCCACACGCACACCTCCCACGCGGCCATCAGCAAGCGCCTCAAGCGCGCCGAGGGGCACCTGCGCAGCATCATCGCGATGATGGCCGATGGCCGCGCCTGCGTGGACCTCGCCCAGCAACTGCACGCCGTGGAAAAGGCCATCTGCCAGGCCAAGCGCACGTTGATCCAGGATCACATCGACCACTGCCTGGAGCACAGCGCCGAGGCGATCGCCAAGGGCGAACGCGGGGCGCTGGAGGAATTCAAGCAAATCACCAAGTACCTGTAGGGCCTGTGCGCCCTTAAACCGTACTGCTGCCCAACGCCCCGGACAAATCCAGCACACTGCCGCGGTAACCCACCAAGGCGTTGCCCTCGAGCACCGCGCGCACCGTGAGCTGGCAGTCGTGCCAGTGCCCGCTGGCATCGCGCAGCCGGCACGGCACCTGGCGCCAGCGCCCGGGTGCGTCGGCCAGGGCGTTGCTGGCGAACAGCGGGTGGTTGTATTCCAGCAGGGTGACCAAGGGCCGCCCCAGCCATTGCTCGGCGGCAAAGCCGGTGGCCGGCTCGAAGCGCTCGCAGAGGTAGGTGAGCCAACCCTGGGCGTCGGTTTCCCAGATCCAGTCCGAGGCCGCTTCAGCCACCGCCCGATAGCGCGCCCGCGCCTGCAGGCCCTGCTCGCGCCACTGGTCGATCATTTCCGCGGTGCGCAGCGCTGAACGGTAGAAGTACACCGCCACCACCGTGCACAGCGCGAAAATCAGCGCCAGCAGCGGCAGCAAGGTGCGCAGGAACACATCCCCCGGTGCCTCGGCGTACCAGCGCAAGCGCAGGGTCGAGCCATAATCGGCCTTAGCCAACAGGCTGGCCTGGGTTTGCGCCGGCTCGTCGCCCAGCTCGGCGACCAAGCCGTCGAGTTCATAATCATCGGCCAGGCGCTGCAGGCGGGTGGGGTCCAGCACGTAGACGAACACCAGCACCGAAAGGCTTTGCGCGCTGCGGTCGGTGGGCATCAGTTGCGGGCGGATGGCCGCGGCATGGACGATCGCCGGCTGCCCAGCGACCAGAAAAAACCCCTGGGCCACGTCGCCCTGCGCCGCGCCCTCGCGCGCCGCCGCCAGCAACGGCGCCAGGTCGCCACTGACCAGGCGCCCCAGTGGCAGCGGCCGCGGCAGGCTGTGCACCAGCCCATACAGGGTGGCGCCCTGGTCGTTGACCACGAACACGCCGTCGAGCGAATAGGTGTTGGTCATCGCCGGGCCGAGGTTGTTGTCTTCCAGTGCCCAGTGCAGGTCGACGCTGGGGCCGCCCAGGTGGCGGTAGCCGTCGTCCCAGATGGCGTAGTCCTTGGCCGCGCGGCTGAGGGTTTCGACGCTGGCGTTGACCGCCCGGTTGGCGTCGGCCTCGCTGTGGCGAAGTTGGTGCTGGTCTTCGTGGCGGGCGATGAACACCAACGCCACGATCGCGCCGATGAACAACAACCCCACCAGCGCGTTCAGCCCGAGCATCGCGCGGCGCGTGGTGCGGCGGTAGGCATGCACATCGGCTGGGGCATTCATGCTGGCAACCCGTACGAGCGGCGTTTGAATCGATTATGTCTCAATATCGGCATCCTGCGCGGCAACTGGAGGGCTTCAGGCCCTTATCCTTTAGTCTGCCTGTGAACCTTGACGGTTGAGCGTAGCCTGCCGTTCGGCCTGCGTATGCTTATTCCAAAAGGCTATTTTGCCGCACCCCGGGCAGTGCCTACCCTGCCCTCACCGGACCACCGGGCCCTTACCCTCTCCACGCCTTGCGAGCGCCCGGTATGCCAGCGAACAAACAGATCCTGCTCAACGCCTTCAACATGAACTGCGTGGGCCACATCAACCACGGGCTATGGACCCACCCGCGCGACCGCTCGGCCGACTACCACCGCCTGAGCTACTGGACCAGCCTCGCCCAACTGCTGGAAAAAGGCCTGTTCGACGGGCTGTTCCTGGCCGACATCCTTGGCGTGTACGACGTCTACCGGGGCAACGTAGCGCTGCCCCTGCAAGAGAGCATCCAACTGCCGGTCAACGACCCGATGATGCTGGTCTCGGCCATGGCCGGCGCCACCACCCACCTGGGCTTCGGCCTGACCGGCAACCTCAGCTACGAACTGCCTTACCTGTTCGCCCGGCGGCTGTCGACACTGGACCACCTTACCGAGGGCCGGGTGGGCTGGAACATCGTCACCGGTTACCTCGACAGCGCCGCCCGCGCCATGGGCCGGCCAGCGCAGGTGGCCCACGACCGCCGCTATGACCAGGCCGACGAATACCTGCAGGTGCTCTACAAACTCTGGGAAGGCAGTTGGGAAGACGGCGCCGTGCTGGCCGACCGCGGCACGCGGGTGTACGCCCAGCCGGGCAAGGTGCACCGCATCGAGCACCGTGGCGAGTTCTACCAGGTCGATGGCTACCACCTCTGCGAGCCCTCGCCGCAGCGCACGCCGGTGCTGTTTCAGGCCGGTTCCTCGGGCCGTGGCGTGCGGTTTGCCGGGCAGCATGCCGAGTGTGTGTTCATCTCCAGCCAGGACCGCGCCGCCACCACCCGCCAGGTCGCGGCGATCCGCGAGGCGGCGCGCCAGGCCGGGCGCGACCCGCAGGCGGTGAAGGTGTTCATGGGCATCAGCGTGGTCACCGCCGCCAGCGAAGCCGAGGCCCGCGACAAGCACGGCGAGTACCTGCGCTACGCCAGCCCCGAGGCGGGCCTGGCGCACTACTCGGCCTCGACCGGCATCGACCTGGCCCGCTTCGGCCTGGATGAGCCGATCCGCTTCGAAAAAACCAACGCGATCGAGTCAGCGCAGAACACCCTCGCCGCCCACCCGGGCTGGACGGTGCGCCAGTTGCTCGAGCAGAACGCCCTCGGCGGCCGCTACCCGGCGCTGGTCGGCTCTGGCGCGCAGGTGGCCGAGCAACTGCTGGGCTGGGTCGACGACACCGGCATCGACGGCTTCAACCTCACGCGCATCGTCACCCCGGAAAGCTACGCCGACTTCATCGCGCACGTGACCCCCGAACTGCAAAGCCGCGGCCGCTTCAAAAGCGCTTACGCCGAAGGCACCCTGCGCCACAAGCTGCTAGGCGCTGGCCCACGGCTGCCGGCGAACCACCCCGGCAGCGGCTACCGCCAGCTCAACCCGCGCTGAGGCTGGCCAGCGGCACCGGCTTGAGCTTCGGCGTGAGCAGGTGGATCACCACGATCGCCACCAGGTAGGCACTGCCGGCGACGATGAAGATCGGCTGGTAGCTTTTGAACACTTCGAGGATGTAGCCGTTGTAGGTGGTCATCAGCATGCCACCGATGGCCCCGGCCATGCCGCCGATGCCGATCACCGAGGCCACCGCCTGCTTGGGGAAGAGGTCTGAGGGCAAGGTCATCAGGTTGGCCGACCAGGCCTGGTGGGCGGCGGCGGCCAGGCCGATGATCGCCACCACCAGCCACAGGCTGCTGACGAACTGTGCGGTGACGATCGGCACCACCGCCAGCGCGCACAGCAGCATGGTGGTTTTGCGCGCGGCGTTGGCACTGCGCCCGCCCTTCATTTGTTTCGACGAGCCCCAGCCGCCGAGCACCGAGCCCACGTCGGCAAGGATGTACACGGCAATCAGCGGTGGGCCGAACGACTTCAAGTCGAGCCCGTAGGTTTTACCGAGAAAATCCGGCAGCCAGAACAGGTACAGCCACCAGATCGGGTCGGTGAGGAACTTGCCTGCGGCGTAGGCCCAGGTTTCCCGGAAGGTCAGCAGCTTGAACCACGACAGCTTCACCGCTTCGCCCGGCCGGGTGGGGGTGTTGTCGCCGGCCTGGATGTACGCCAGCTCCTGGCTGTTGACCTGCGAGTGCTCGTGGGGGCGGCGGTACATCAGCACCCAGGCCAGCAGCCACAGCGCGGTGACCACGCCAATCGAGATAAACGCCGCGCGCCAGCCCCAGGCCAGAGTGATGGCCGGCACCAACAGCGGCGTGATGATCGGGCCCATCGCCGTGCCGGCGTTGAACAGGCCGGTGGCCTGGGCGCGTTCCTTTTGCGGGAACCACTCCGACACCGCCTTCAGGCTGGCCGGGAAGCTGCCCGACTCACCAAAGCCCAGGGCAAACCGTGCCAGGGCGAACTGCAGCACGCTGTTGACCAGGCCATGGCAGATGCTCGCGAGCGTCCACAGGCTGAAGGCCAGCGCGTAACCCACGCGCACCCCGACCTTGTCGATGATCCGGCCGAAGGTGAGAAAGCCAATGGCGTAGGCGCACTGGAACCAGAACACGATGCTGGCGTAGTCGGTTTCCGACCACTTCAGGTCGGCCTGCAGGGTGGGCTTGAGGATGCCGATCATCTGCCGGTCGATGTAGTTGATGCCGATGGCGATGAACAACAGCGCGCAGATCGTCCAGCGGTAGCGGCTGGCGCGGGTGGCACTGGCGGTGGCGGTTTTGAGCGGGGCATGGGGCTGGGGCATAACCGGTGTGGTCATGGTGCGCATTCCTTTTGTTCTTGTTATTGACCGTGAAACGGCCCCGCCGCTTACGCCTGCGAACGGGTTTGTACGACATCCTATGTGCGGCTTTTCGGGCTGTCAATGCACTCCCGGGCGGGCCGCGGGCTAGAGGGCCGCGCCGGGTTTTTACGGTTTTTTCCTACACCTTAAACATTAAAATCTGTTTCTCTTGCCAGAATGATCGGAACCCGCGCCGCCCATGGCACTCCTTTTTACAGTTCGCAATCGATCCTGGAGCTCCACATGCCTGTTCGCTTTTCCCACCTGCGCCCCCTGGCCCTGTGCACCGCCCTGCTGCTGCCGCTGGCCGGCCTGAACACCGCCCAGGCAGCCGAGGCCACCGCGCCCGCCAGCACCAAGGCGCAAACGGTCAGCACCCTGGGTGGCAAGTTCGCCTTCAGCCTGCCGGCCGGCTACGCGCAAACCGCCCTGCCCGCGGGCGATGCCAACAGCGGCACTGGCGGCGCCAAAGGCGTGATGTACATGAACCAGGCGCAGCGCCGGGTGGTGATGGTCACCGAGGTGCCGATCCCCAACGGCGTGACCACCGGTGACAACGACGACGAATTCCTCTCCGGCGCCACCGAAGGTTTCCTCAAGCAGCAGGCCCAGGCCCTGCCAGACTTCAAGAAAACCGGCGAGAAGCGCTTTACCCTCGGCAAGCTGGGCGTTGAGCAGGTCGACAGCACCGCCAGCATGGGCGGCGGCCCGACCCTGTCGTCGACCTTCCTGGCCGGCTCTGGCCCGACCATGTCGTTGGTGCAGGTGATCTCCCGCGCCAGCGACAAGGCCGGCCACGACACCCTGGTGAAAAGCATCAGCAAACAACCCTGACCGGGCAGGACATTTTCACACCCGGTTCACGGCGTTTTCACAGTGGGGTGCGTAGATTCAACACCAGCTCCTCATGACATCTTTAGCCCGCCGCGTGCGGGCTTTTCTTTGCCTTGAGTTTGAGGTTTTCGCTGGGGATCAGGGGTTTTTCACCGTCAGTTCACGCCGTTTTCACAGGCGCGGCGGCAATATGAAGCCTCGAAGCTCCTCATTATTGCTTTCATAGCCCGCGTTCCCCAGGCGGGCTTTTTTCTGCCTGGCGTTTGGGCCGGCACAGCCGGGATACCGCGAGAAGGGCCCTGAAGCCTGGCACAAAGCAGGCGAGCACAAAAAAGGGCGACCCTCGCGGATCGCCCTTTTTCAGCATCTGGTAGGCACAATTGGACTCGAACCAACGACCCCCACCATGTCAAGGTGGTGCTCTAACCAACTGAGCTATGTGCCTGCTGTGGCGCGGCATTTTACGGGTTTTTGCTTCCGTGTCAATACCTTCGCGCCATCAGTTGCTGTGCTTGGCGCTCAGCTGGCTGAACAACACCTGGCCTCCTTCGCTGCTGTAGCCGGTGTTGTCCTGGGTGTACACGCCGGCCTTGAAGTACAGGCTTTCGTTCTTCCAGGCCGAGCCGATGCTCGTCTGGTAGGCCTGGTCACGGGCGGCCACCGAAAGGTCCCCGGCCTTGCCAAGGTGGATCATGTACTTGAAGCGGGTGTTCAGCGGCACGTTGTCGGCCACGGTGATCACCTGCGCTTCAGACTGCTTCGGGTTGCGCCGCAGCTTGGCGACGATCTTGCCGGTCTGGCGGCTGTCGCTGTACTGGTACTCAAGCTTGAGCATCGGCTTGGTGCTCTCGTAGCAGTGGATCTGCCCGATCACCACCTTGCCCGAACTCGGCACCTTGCTCACCTGCACCGTGGCCCGCAGGATGTTGTTGGCCTCGGCGTACTTCCAGTTGCGCAGGGCGCCGTCCTTGAAGGTTTCCCGCAGTTCGGTGCGCGGGTAGATGGCGTTGGCGGTTTTCGCGCCGGTGACCGGTGCCCAGAAGAACAACTTGCCACCATCGGAGTTGAAGTACTTGTCGTTGTACCCCTTGACCAACTGCGGGGTTTCTACGGTTTTCGGTGGGCTGCCCACCGGGATACTGAGGTTCCAGACTGCGAGGTCAATCATGCGCGGTGCCTTGTACAAGGGCTGTATAGGGTCTTCCTTTGGGGGTTGAGGTGATCGTCCGGATCAAACAAGGCGCGCTTTATAAGAGCTATCTGAATGTTTGAACACCCTTATTTCTCAAGGAAATAAAGGCATTTGGCCAGCCTATCAAAAGGCTATTACGGCCCAGCCCGCGTGAAATAACGGGATCCGCAAAAATGCCGTTCGTCGGGCCATACGCGGTTTTTTTGAACGTTCGATGAAGAAACTGTGACAGCGATCACTCCGTGTCACAAAGCCATCATCTTGCGCTGGTACACACGTACAGGTTTTCACAACGTTCACAGGTTGCCTGTCGTGTCCGTACTGTCTCGTGTTACCCGCCGCACCAAAACCCCACGCCAGCCGTTGCTGCGCCGTTTGAGCATCGGCAAGCGGCTGTTCGCCGGGTTCGGCATCAGCGCCGTGCTGCTGGCCGGCCTGGGCGCCTTCTGCCTGTATGAAATGCAAGGCATCCGCCAGCAAGGCGAGCTGATCGAGCAAGGGCCGATGACCAGTATCGCCCAGGCCGACGCCATCGCCCTGGACCTGGCCAAGCTGCGCACCGAGGCGGTGCTGCTGCAAGCCCACGCCAACGACCCGGCGGAAACAGTCAACCGCAAGATCAACGTCGAGCAGCTATCGGGCTCGCTCAATCAGGGCTTCAGCGAATACGTGGCGCGGCTCAAGCCGGGCGCCGAGCTGGACTCGGTCAAACTGCTGCGCGACGCCTACCTGCCGTTCCTCGATTCGGTGAAAAAAGGCATCTCGCTGGTGGAGGCGAACCAGATCAACGACGCCATCAACCAAACCGGCATGGCCCTCGACATCCAGGGCGGGCTGATGGACATGCAAGTGCAGTTGCTGCGCGAGCTGAACAAGCAAACCTCCGCCGAAGCCCTGGCCGAGGCCGCCGCCAGCGCCCAGCAAACCCGCATCGTGGTGCCGGCGGTACTGGCCGCCACCCTGGTGCTGACCCTGCTGCTGGCCTGGCGCCTGACGGTGAGCATCACCCGCCCACTGCGCCAGGCGCTGCAAGTGGCGCGCACCGTGGCCGCCGGCAACCTGCACGAAGCGGTGCACGGCCATGGCACCGACGAAACCGCGCAACTGCTCGATGAACTGGGGCACATGCGCGACCAACTGCACCAGGTGATCAGCCAGATCGGCAGCACCGTGGGGCGCTTGAATTCGGCGACCCAGGAGATGGGCGCAATCATGCACGACAGTGCCGAAGGCATGCAGCAGCAGTACAGCGAAATCGAAATGGCCGCCACCGCGGTGACCGAGATGACCCAGGCCGTAGAAGAAGTCGCCGGCAACGCGGTGTCGACCTCCAGCGAGTCGCGCAACTCCAGCGATGCCGTGCAAAAAGGCCAGCAGCAACTGGACGACACCATGCACGACATCGGCCGCCTAGCCGATCAGGTCGAGCAGGCGGCCGACCACGCGCGCCGCCTGGCAGAGCAAACCCAAGGCATCAACAAGGTGCTCGACGTGATCCGCAACGTTGCCGACCAAACCAACCTGCTGGCGCTGAACGCCGCCATCGAAGCCGCCCGCGCCGGCGAAGTGGGCCGCGGTTTCGCGGTGGTTGCCGATGAGGTACGCGGCCTGGCGCACCGCACCGGGGTGTCGACCCGCGAGATCGAACAAATGATGGACGGCATCCACCAAGGCACCGGCCAGGCGGTCAACGCCCTGGCCGCCAGCGCCACCCAGGCCGGCCGCACCCGCGACCGCGCCCAGGCCGCGCGGGACGTGCTGGGGGATATTTCCCGCTCGGTGGCGGGCATCGACGAACGCAACCAGGTGATCGCCAGCGCCGCCGAACAGCAAGCCCAGGTGGCCCGCGAAGTGGACCGCAACCTGGTGCGCATCCGCGACCTGTCGCTGCAAAGCGCCACCGGCGCGCAACAGACCAGCCTGGCCAGCCAGGAACTGGGCCGGCTGGCGGTGGAGCTGGATGAGATGATGGCGAAGTTCAGGTTATAGGTGGGCCGCTAGCGGGGCTAGCGGCTAGGGGCAAGTTGGAAGCTGCAAGCGGTAAGTAAAGGCAAATGCAAGAGCAAAAGCTGACCAATCAGCTGTTGCTTTTACTTGCCGCTTGCAGCTTGCCCCTTCCCCCTGCTTTTCGGCTCAGCCGAAAAGCCAGTACCCCAACGCCACCAACACCACCACCGCCACCACCGGCCGGGCCACGCGGTAGGCTTTCGGGTGTTTGCGCTTGAACTGCTTCATGCCGCCGCTCATGCGGTCGCTGAAGCGCTTGCTCCAGGCGTAGGCCTGGTTGATCCCGCCCACGCGTTCGTCGTCGAGGTTCTGCGGCGCGGTGGCGCGGCCGAGGAAGGCGCTGACGCGGCGGTTGACCGCGGTCATCAGGCGGTTCGACAGTGGCCGCTCGATGTCGCAGAAGAGGATCACCCGGGTGTGCTCGGTTTCGTTCTTCACCCAGTGCACGAAGGTTTCATCGAACATCACGTCTTCGCCGTCGCGCCAGGCGTAGGCCTGGCCGTCTACGTAGATCCGGCAGGCGTCGGAGTTCGGCGTGGCCAGGCCCAGGTGGTAGCGCAGGGAGCCGGCGAAGGGGTCGCGGTGCGGGTTCAGGTGGCTGCCGCCGGGCAGCAGGGCAAACATCGCGCCCTTCACGTTGGGCAGCGCGTTGACCAGCGCCACGGTTTGCGGGCACAGCGCTTCGGCCGAGGGCAGGGCTTTGTCGTACCACTTCAGGTAAAAGCGCTTCCAGCCCTTCTTGAAGAACGAACCGAAGCCGGCGTCGTTGTTCTTTTCCGCGGCGCGGATGTAGCCCTCGTCGAACAGGTGCATGGCCTCTTCGCGGATCACCTGCCAGTTGTTCTTCAGCAGGTCCAGCTCGGGAAAGCGCGAACGGTCCAGGTAAGGCTTGGACGGCACCCCGGAAAACAAGTACATCAGGGCGTTATAAGGGGCGAACAGCGCCGAATGGTTAACGAACTGGCGCAGCACGGGCAGGCGCGCCTTACCGCGTAGGTGCACGTAGAGCGTGCTGCCGATGAACAGCAGCAGCACCAGCGCCTTGGCGCCGAACGAAACGGACATGCAGGGAACCTCCAATAGGCAGTGCGGCATCATAAACCTGAAACGCCCGCACCAAAACCCGCCTTTCAGCGCGGTACTTGCTCAGCGTCAAGGTTTTCATCCGCGCCACGCTGTAGCCCGGGCCCCTGCCGCCCGCCCAAGTACCAGCCCAGCGCCGCCCACACCGCCGCGCAGGCCGCGCCCACCAGCGCCGGCAACCAGGCACCGTGGCCGGCGGCGTCGAGCAGGCTTTTTGCCCAGCCGCTGGCGGCATCGCCGCCGCGGTACACCACGGTGTCGATGAACTGCTTGGCCTTGTACTTGGCCTGCGCCTCCAGCGGCGCGAAGAGCATCTCTCGCCCCGGGCGGATGAACGCGTACTCGCCCACCCGGCGCACGATCATCACCGCCGCCAGCAGGCCAAACCCCGGCAGCAGCGCCAGGCCCACCAAACCCAGGCACATCAGCACCGGCACCATCGCCAGCAGCACCCGCAGGCCCAGCCGCTCAGCCAGGCGGCCGGTAAGAAACAACTGCGACAGCAGCGCCCCAGCCTGCACGATCACATCGAGCAGGCCAAACACCCGCACCTGCTCGTCACGGCTGCTAAAGCGCTCGGCCACCACCCGCGCCTGCTCGAAATACAAAAAGGTGCTCACCGTGGCCAGCAACACCACAAACGCGCACATCGCCAGCAGGTACGGTGAGGCCAGCACGGTGGTGACCCCGCTGAACGGGTTGCCGGCCACCGGTTGCCGCGGGTTTTCCGCGGGCGGCGCGCCTGGGCGGCCGGCGCCGCCGGTTTCGCGCCAGTGCATCAGGTACTGCTTCAAGCCAATCGCCAGGCCCAGCAGCGCACTGGCCAACAGCGCCAGCCCGCTGGCGTCGAACACGCCCACCAGCGCCGCGCTGAACGCCGGCCCGAGCAGCCCGCCAACGCTAGCGCCGGCGGCGATAAAGGCAAACAGCCGGCGCGCCTGGGCGGCGTCGAACACATCGGCCATCAGGCTCCAGGCCACCGACACCACGAACAGGTTGTACACCGAGATCCACACATAAAACGCCCGTGCCAGGGCCACGCCATCGCCCTGCCAGTGGAAGGCCGCGGCAAAGCCCAGCAGGTTCAGGCAGAAGAAGCCGAAGGTCCAGTCGATGAAGCGCCGCCGCGGCACGACCGAGTTGAGCCAGGCCAGCAGCGGCACCGCCACCAAGGTGGCGATGAAGGTGGCGGTGAACAACCATTGCAGGTTCTGCACCCCGGCCTGGATGCCCATCGCTTCGCGGATCGGGCGCAGCATGAAGTACCCGCAGAACAGGCAAAAGAACAAACCAAAGCCGGCCAGCGCCGGGCGCAGTTCTTGGTCGGGGCAGCCCAGTGCGCGGGCCAGGCGGCTAGCCGCCGGGTGCATGGCGGGCTCCTTCAGGCAAAGGCCTGGGCGATGCGTTCACGCTGGCCAGCATCGGGCATCGGGCCCTGGCCGGCAAGCAGGTTGTCGAGCATGTAGCGCGGGTTGGAGGTGGCCGGTATCACCGTGGTCACCGCCGGGCTGGCGAGCACGAACTTCAGCAGCAACTGCGCCCAACTGCTGGCTTGCAGCTCGTTCTGCGCCCACTCCGGCACCGGCTTGCCCTTGACCTGGGCAAACAGCCGGCCGGCATCGAAGGCGCGGTTGACCAACACCGCGATGCCCTTGTCGGCGCAAAACGGCAACAGGCGCTTCTCGGCATTGCGCTCGCTCACCGAGTAGTTGAACTGCACGAAGTCCACCGGTTCCTGTTGCAACACCTGCAACAGGCGTTCGTGGGCGGATTCGAGGTAATGGGTCACACCGATGTAGCGCACCCGGCCCTGAGCCTTTAGCGCCCGCAGGATGCCGAGGTTGGTGGTGGTATCGGCCAGGTTGTGCACCTGGATCAGATCGATCCGCTCGGTTTGCAGGGCCTTGAAGCTCTGTTCGATCTGCTGCATGCCGCCAAGCTGGCCGCTGGCCGACACCTTGGTGGCCAAGAACACCCGGTCGCGCAGCCCGCCGCTGTGCACCAGCTCGCCACTGACCGCCTCGGCATCGCCATAGCTGGGGGCGGTGTCGATCAGCCGCGCGCCGCCTTGCACAAAGGCTTGCATCACCTCGCGCAGCGGCGCCATGGCCGCGCCATCGGCGGGGTTGACGTTGAAGGTTTGCGAGGTGCCGAGGCCGATGATCGGCAGGCGCTCACCGCTGCTGGGGATCGGCCGTTGCGCCAGCTCGGCGGCCAGCGCCAGTGATGGCCACAGCGCGTGGCAGGCGGCCAGGCCGGCCAGGGCGCCGGTGGCCTGAAGCAAATCGCGGCGGGTAGGCATAGTAACTTGCTCCCTTCAGGGGGTGAAGGGAGCAAGTATGGTACCGAATGTGTCTAGCGCAGGGTTCTGTAATATCTTGAAACCCTCAAGCCTGCAGTTCTTGCTCCGTAAACAGGTCGCTGAAGAGCATGCTCGACAAGTAACGCTCGCCGGAATCCGGCAGGATCACCACCAGGGTCTTGCCCTGCATCTCCGGTTTTTCCGCCAGGCGCACCGCCGCCACCATCGCCGCGCCGCAGGAGATACCACAGAGGATGCCTTCTTCGCGCATCAGCCGGATGGCCATGGCCTTGGCCTCTTCGTCGCCCACCTGCTCGACCCGGTCGACCAGCGACAGGTCAAGGTTTTTCGGCACAAAACCGGCGCCAATGCCCTGGATTTTATGCGGCGCCGGCTGCACCGGCTCGCCGGCCAGGGTTTGGCTGATCACCGGCGACCCCACCGGCTCTACTGCCACGCTCAGGATCGATTTGCCGCAGGTGTGCTTGATGTAGCGCGACACCCCGGTGATGGTGCCGCCGGTACCCACCCCAGCGACCAGCACATCGACCGCGCCGTCGGTGTCTTTCCAGATTTCCGGGCCGGTGGTTTTTTCATGGATGGCCGGGTTGGCCGGGTTGTCGAACTGCGCCGGCATGAAGTACTGGGCGGTGTCTTGCGCCAGTTCCTCGGCCTTGGCGATCGCGCCCTTCATGCCCTTGGCCGGTTCGGTGAGTACCAGCTCGGCGCCCAGGGCCTTTAGCACCTTGCGCCGCTCCAGGCTCATTGAGGCGGGCATGGTCAGCACCAGCTTGTAGCCGCGGGCGGCGGCCACGTAGGCCAGGCCAATGCCGGTGTTGCCGGAGGTGGGCTCGACGATGGTCATGCCCGGCTTCAGGCGGCCGCTGCTTTCGGCGTCCCAGATCATGTTGGCGCCAATCCGGCACTTGACCGAATAGCCGGGGTTGCGCCCCTCGATCTTGGCCAGGATGGTCACGCCGCGCGGCGCCAGGCGGTTGATCTGCACCAGCGGGGTGTTGCCGATGGAGTGGGCGTTGTCGGCGTAGATGCGGCTCATGAAAGGGTCCTTGTTGGGTAAACGGTTCTAGGCCAAAGGGTAAGCCTGGGCCAGCCCGGGCGTCTAGTCGAACGTCTGCCGCAGCGTGCAGTCCATCTATCCATCACCCTTGGAACACGCCCGATGAAACCTCGCTACCGTTGGCCGCTGGGCATCCTGGCGCTGCTCGTGGTGCTGCTGGTTGTGCTGCAGCTGGCACTGCCGCTGCTGGTGCGCAACTACCTCAATGGCAAACTGGCGAACATGGGCGAGTATTCCGGCCACATAGCCGATGTAGACCTGGCCCTGTGGCGTGGCGCCTACCGCATCAACGGCCTGAGCATCACCAAGCGCGACGGCAAGGTGCCGGTGCCGCTGCTCGACGCGCCGCTGATCGACCTGGCCATCAGTTGGCATTCGCTGTGGTATGACCACGCCGTGGTCGGCGAGGCGACCTTCACCCGCCCGGTGCTGAACTTCGTCGACGGCGGCAAGGACAACGACAGCGCCAGCCAAACCGGTGGCGGCACCGACTGGCGCGCCGAGCTGAACAAGATCGTGCCCTTTACCCTCAACCAGTTGCAGGTGATCGACGGCACCCTGGCGTTTCGCAACTTCACTTCCAAGCCGCCGGTGAACCTCAAGGCCACTTCGGTGCAGGCCAGCCTGTACAACCTGACCAACGTGCAGAACCCCGCCGGCAGCCGCGACGCGCGCTTCGAGGGCCACGCCCAGCTGTTCGGCGAAGCGCCGCTGAGCGCCGAGGCGACCTTCGACCCGATGAACAACTTCGAAGACTTCGAGCTGCGCCTGCGCGCCACCGGCGTGGAGCTGCGCCGGCTCAATGATTTCGCCAGCGCCTACGGCAAGTTCGACTTCAACAAGGGCTCGGGCGACCTGGTGATCGAAGCCCAGGCGCGCAAGGCTGAAGTGACCGGCTACATCAAGCCGCTGCTGCACGATGTCGAAGTGTTCAACTGGCAGCAGGATGTCGAGAACCGCGATAAAAGCGTATTCCGCTCGGTGTGGGAAGCGCTGGTGGGCGGCACCGAAAGCGTGCTGAAGAACCAGGCGAAAAACCAGTTCGCCACCCGCGTAGACCTCTCCGGCAACGTGCACCAGCAGAACGTCAGCGCCTTCCAGGCGTTTCTGGAAATTCTCCGCAATGGCTTTATCCGGGCATTCAATGCCCGATATGAACAGGGCCCACCCTCCAACTGAGGGCGCCGCGGCGTTATCATCGAAGGCCGACCGTCCCCGCCCACTCCGGCGCCCAGCAAGAGGCACGCGCAATGAAATTCGAAGGCACCCCGGCGTACGTCGCCACCGACGACCTCAAGCTGGCCGTGAACGCGGCGATCACGCTGCAGCGCCCGCTGCTGGTCAAGGGCGAGCCGGGCACCGGCAAAACCCTGCTGGCCGAGCAACTGGCCGAAGCCTTCGGCACGCGGCTGATCACCTGGCACATCAAGTCGACCACCAAGGCCCACCAGGGCCTTTACGAGTACGACGCGGTCAGCCGCCTGCGCGACTCGCAACTGGGCGTGGAGCGGGTGCACGAGGTGCGCAACTACATCAAGAAGGGCAAGCTGTGGGAGGCGTTCGAGGCCGACGAGCGGGTGGTGCTGTTGATCGACGAGATCGACAAGGCCGACATCGAGTTCCCCAATGACCTGCTGCAGGAACTCGACCGCATGGAGTTCTACGTCTATGAAACCGACGAGACCATCCGCGCGCGGCAGCGGCCGATCATCATCATTACCTCCAACAACGAAAAAGAACTGCCCGACGCCTTTCTGCGCCGCTGTTTCTTCCATTACATCGCCTTTCCCGACCGGCAGACCCTGCAAAAAATCGTCGACGTGCACTTCCCTGGCATCAAGGCCGCGCTGGTGAGCGAAGCGCTGGAGGTGTTCTTTGACGTGCGCAAGGTGCCGGGCTTGAAGAAAAAACCCTCCACCAGCGAGCTGGTCGACTGGCTCAAGCTGCTGATGGCCGATGACATCGGCGAAGCGGTGCTGCGCGAGCGCGACCCGACCAAGGCCATCCCGCCGATGGCCGGCGCGCTGGTCAAGAACGAGCACGACGTGCAGCTGCTCGAGCGCCTGGCGTTCATGAGCCGCCGCGGCAACCGCTGAGGGCGCCCCATGCTGCTGAACCTGTTCACCGAAATGCGCGCGGCCAAGGTGCCGGTGTCGCTGCGCGAGCTGCTCGACCTGATCGAAGCCCTGCAGCAGCGCGTGGCGTTCGCCGACATGGACGCCTTTTACTTTCTGGCGCGGGCGATCCTGGTCAAGGACGAGCGCCACTTCGACAAGTTCGACCGCGCCTTCGGCACTTACTTCAACGGCCTGCAGCAGCTCGACGAACACCTCGAGGCGCTGATCCCGGAAGACTGGCTGCGCAAGGAATTCGAACGCTCGCTGAGCCCCGAAGAGCGCGCGCAAATCCAGACCCTCGGCGGGCTGGATAAACTCATCGAAACCTTCAAGCAGCGCCTGGCCGAGCAAAAGGGCCGGCATGCTGGCGGCAACAAGTGGATCGGCACCGGCGGCACCAGCCCGTTCGGCTCGGGCGGCTTCAACCCCGAGGGGCTGCGCCTCGGCGATGCCGGCCAGCGCCAGGGCAAGGCGGCAAAGGTCTGGGAGCAGCGCCAGTACAAAAACCTCGATGACCAGGTCGAACTGGGCACGCGCAACGTGAAGATCGCCCTGCGCCGGCTGCGCAAGTTCGCCCGCGCCGGCGCCGCCGACGAGCTGGACATCGACAGCACCATCGACCACACCGCGCGCGACGCCGGGTTATTGAACATCCAGATGCGCCCGCAACGGCGCAACAGCGTCAAGCTGCTGCTGTTGCTCGACATCGGCGGCTCGATGGACGCCCACGTGAAGGTCTGTGAAGAGCTGTTCTCGGCGTGCAAAAGCGAGTTCAAGCACCTGGAGTACTTCTACTTTCACAACTTCATCTATGAAACCGTGTGGAAGAACAACCTGCGCCGCACCTCCGAGCGCACCGCCACCTTCGACCTGCTGCACAAGTACGGCGATGACTACAAGGTGGTGTTCGTCGGCGACGCGGCCATGGCGCCCTACGAGATCACCCACCCTGGCGGCAGCGTCGAGCACTGGAACGAAGAAGCCGGCTACCTGTGGATGCAGCGCTTCATGGCGAAGTTTCGCAAGCTGATCTGGATCAACCCCTACCCCAAGGACGTGTGGCACTACACCGCGTCGACTGGGGTGGTCAGGGAGTTGGTGAACGAGCAGATGTACCCGCTGACGCTGAGCGGGCTGGAAGAAGGGATGCGCTTTTTGGCCAAGGCTTGAGGGTGTGGGAAGAAACGCCGATAAGGCTGGGCGGTTAAAGGGCTGCCTACGTGGCAAGACTGCCTGGCCCATCGCCCGGCACAGCCGGAGTGCCGGGCGAAGGGCCGGTAAGGCCGGTCAATCCTCGCCCAGCTCGTCCCCTTCCCCGCCTTGGCGGCTCATGCCGTACTTGCGCATCTTCTCCACCAGGGTGGTACGGCGGATGCGCAGGCGTTCGGCGGCGCGGGCGACCACGCCGTTGGCGTCGTCCAGGGCCTGCTGGATAAGCCCCTGCTCCAGGCCACCGAGGTAGTCTTTCAGGTCCAGGCCTTCCGGCGGCAGCATCGCGCTGTTGGCGAAGTCCGGCGCGTGGCCGTTGATCGCCACGCGCTCTTCGAGGTCGCTGCGCAGGCCTTCGACCAATTGCTCGTCTTCGTCGTCGACGTAGCGGAATTTCTTCGGCAACTCCGACACGCCGATCACCCCGTACGGGTGCATGATCGCCATGCGCTCGACCAGGTTGGCCAGTTCACGCACGTTGCCCGGCCAGCCGTGGCGGCACAGCGACATGATCGCCGCGGAGTTGAAGCGGATCGAGCCGCGTTTTTCGTGCTCCATGCGCGAGATGAGTTCGTTCATCAGCAGCGGGATGTCTTCGACCCGCTCACGCAGCGGCGCCATCTCGATCGGGAACACGTTCAGGCGGTAGTAGAGGTCTTCGCGGAACGCCCCGCTCTCGATCATGCCTTCGAGGTTCTTGTGGGTCGCGGCGATGATGCGCACGTCGATGCTCTGGGTTTTGTTGCTGCCGACCCGCTCGAAGGTGCGCTCTTGCAGTACGCGCAGCAGCTTGACCTGCATCGGCAGCGGCATGTCGCCGATTTCGTCGAGGAACAGCGTACCGCCGTTGGCCAGTTCGAAACGCCCGGCGCGGCTGGTGATGGCACCGGTGAAGGCGCCCTTCTCGTGGCCGAACAGTTCGCTTTCGAGCAGCTCGGCCGGGATCGCGCCGCAGTTGACCGGCACGAACGGCGCTTCGCGGCGCTTGGAATGGTAATGCAGGTTGCGCGCGACCACTTCCTTGCCGGTACCGGACTCGCCGAGGATCAGCACGCTGGCGTCGGTGTCGGCCACTTGCTGCATCATCTGCCGCACGTGCTGGATGGCGCGGCTGGTGCCGACCAGGCTGCGGAACAGGTTGGGCTCGCGCTGGCGGCCGCGCTCGCGGGCCTGGTCGTACATTTCACGGTACACCTGGGCGCGGTGCAGCGAGTCGAGCAGCTTGCTGTAGCTCGGCGGCATCTCGAGGTTGGAGAGCACGCGCCGGCGCAGGTCGTCCGGCAGGTCGGGCAGGCTGGTATCGCCCAGCAGCAGCACCGGGAGGTACTCATCCCAGCCCGCGAGGGTTTTCAGCAAGCCCAAGGGGCCACCGGGTGTGTTCACCGTGCCGACGAGCACGCACAGCACCTCGCGGCTGGACGCCAGCGAGTCGACGACACCCTGCCAGTCTGCGCTCGCGCAGGGCAGGTTGTCTTCGCCGAGGAAATTCAGGATGACCGCCAGGTCACGGCGGCGCACGCTATCGTCATCGATCAGCAGAATCTTGGTTTCACGCCACATGCAATAGCAACTTCCCTAGTCAACCGGATGCCCTTCAGGCGCTCAGGATATGAGGTGGCATTGTATCGCCAACTCAGCGCCGAATGTGAACTTCGTCACTAGTAAAGTCAAAAAACCCGGCACAGTCAAATTTATGGCGCAACGGTGTCGCCGCACGCCGCTATTTGAACAGATGGTAGACCTTCGAAGCGTTACGAGCTTGTCGAAATTGCGACATTTCCTCGAACGCCGCCTGCCGTTCACCGCGGCTGGCGTCGACCAGTTCACGGTACAGTTCGAGCAGTTGCTCAAGGTTGCTGCGCAGGCGCTCGGCGTCCATTTCAGGATCGTTGAGCACCCCGTCGAGGCACTGGCGGCATTGCAGGTCGAGGCTGCCGATGGCAGCCCAGTCACGGGCTGCCAGGGCCTCGCCGAGGGCGTGGCGAGTGTGTTCGATTCGTTGCAGGGCGCTCATGGCGGGCTCCTGTACTTGCAGCGGCTCAGGCAGCATTGCCAATGGCATCCCAGCCGGTCTTGACCGTGATCATCAGCTTGGCGACTTCGTCGATGATCGCCGGGTCGTTCTGCCGGTTGGCCTGGATCAACTGCTTGGTCATGTAGGCGTACAGCTGGTCAACCTTGGCCAGGCCTTTGCGGTCGTCGGTTTTTTCCGGGTCGAGCCCTTCACGCAGGCCGCCGATGATTTCGATGGCCTTGCCGATCATCACGCCCTTCTGCGCCACCTGGCCGCGAGCCATGGCGCCCTTGGCCTGGGCCAGGCGGTCGAGCAGGCCTTCCATCAGCATTTGCACCAAACGGTGCGGGCTGGCTTCGGAGGCCTGAGCGTGGGAGTTGACTTTCTGATACTGGCGAAGCGCCTTCATCGGATGCATGTTTCAGCCTCTTCAAGGGGCAAGTTAAGCGGGAACCTTGTGTTCCCTTATGTACAGTTTATCGTCCGCGGCGCGCCAAACTTTAACAGTGCCAGAATGAAAAAACCCGGCAGGTTCGCACCCTGCCGGGCCAAAACAACGAGCACAATCAATCAACTACTGGATTTGGTGTTCAGCGAGTTGAGGGTGGTCAACACACTGCTGCTGGTCGAGTTCAACTGCGCCACCAGGGTGTCCATCGCCGTGTACTTGGCGGTGAGCGTCGCGGTCAGGGTGGTCTGGCGGCGGTCGAGCGCGTCCTGCTGGTCGCTCAGGTCACTGAGCTGGGCATTCAACGAGGTTTGCCGGGTGGCGAGGATGCCGCCGGTCTGGGTGTAGCTGTCGAGCACGCTGTTCATCCGCGTGATGATGCCGTCCTTACCGGTGAACAGGCTCGCCACGTTGCCGTATTGAGTGTTCATGGCGCTGGTCCACTTGGTGTCGTCCAGGCTCAGCAGGCCGGTGCTCGAGTCGGTGCCCACGCCCAGCTGCGAGAGCACGCTGAGGGTACCGCTGCTGGTGCTCTCTTTGCTCAACACGTCGTGGATCTGCGCCACCAGCTTGCGCACGGTGGCATCACCGGTCAACGCGCCGGCGGTGGTGGTCGCTGAGCTCGAGGTACTGCTGGTGGCGCCAGTGGCGGTGACCGCGGTTTGCGCGTTGATCACCTTCATCATCGTGTTGTAGGCGTCGACGAATGCCTGCACGGACGTCTTCAGCGTGTCGCTGTCGGCAGACACGGTGACGTCCGAGGTGCCCTTGCCGGTCAGCGTCAGGCTCAGGCCGCTGACCGCCGAGGTAATCGTGTTGCTGCTGCTGGTCATCGCCAGGCCGTCGATGGAGTACTGGGCATCGACCGGCTGCGCGGTGATGTAACCGGCGGCGGTGGTGTCGGTGGTGTCGAGCTTCTTGGTGCCGTCGATGGTCAGCGCATCGATGCCGCTGGTGGAAATATCCGAGCCGGCACCGGTGGTGGTCGAGGTCAGCACCAGGCGCGAACCGCTGGAGTCGGTCACGATGTTGGCGCTGATGCCGCTGGAGGTCAGCGAGGCGTTGATCGAGTCCCGCACGCTGCTCAGCGTGGCGCCCGAGCCCACGGTCACGTTATAGCTCTTGCTGCCTTGGGTGATCGTCAGCGTGCCGGCGTCGATGGCGCTCTTGGCACCGCTGGTAAACAGCTGGCTGGCCACTTTCGAAGCGGTCGCCACCTGGGTCACCGCCACGGTGTAGGTACCGGCCGAGGCAGTGTTGTCGGAAGTCGCCTTCACATAGGATTCGTTCGACGAGGTCGCCGAGAGGCCCATGAAGGTGGTGGTGTTGTTCAGCGCCGCCGAAGCAGTCTGGAACGCAGACAGGGCACTCTTGAGGCTGCCGATACCCGACAGGGTCGCGTTGACCGAGGTTTCCTGCTTGGTGATCTGGGTTTGCTTGGGCTCGATCGAGGCGTTGACCAAAGCGGTCACGATCGACGAGGTGTCGATGCCCGAACCCACGCCGCTGACGGTGATGGCACCGTTCGAGCTGACCGAAGTCGTGGATGATGTGGTGGTCATTGAACCTTCTCCTGTAAGCCCGCCGTCACCTGTTTGACGGCGGGCCTGGCCTGGCCGTTACCAATACAAGTTTCGTGCCGGCCACTTATACCTGTTCGTGGAACAGCATGTTCTTCGGATCTTGCATGCTCTGCGCCAGTTTCAGCGCGGCTTCCGAAGGCAACTGCCGGATCACTTCACCGCTTTGCGTCGCGATGACCTTCACCACCACATCACCGGTACTGTCATCAATGGAAAAATTCAGGTTGCGCTGATTCGAATCCACAAATTGCTGCATATCCTTCACGGCTTTCTCGACCTGGGTGCGGTCAGGTTTCGCACTGGAGCCAGAAGCCGATTGGGTTGTGCCATCCTGTGCGGGTACAGCTTTGGCCGCCTGCGCGCCCGTGGCCGACCTGGTCGTATCAAGCGCCGAATTCAAATTGACACTCATGTCCATAACCTTCACCTCGGTGCGGAAACAACGAAAGGGTACGCTTGGCGCACCCTCTCGTTTTCAGCCGCCTGCTGGATATTACTGCAGGAGTTTCAGAACTGCGGAAGGCAGTTGGTTGGCTTGCGACAGGATCGCGGTGGACGCCTGTTGCAGGGTTTGTTGTTTGGTCAGCTCAGCGGTTTCAGCCGCGAAGTCAGCGTCCTGGATGGTCGAACGAGAAGCGGTGGCGTTCTCGATGATGTTGCTCAGGTTGCTGATGGTGCTGTCCAGACGGTTTTGCTTGGCACCCAGGTCGGCACGGGTGCTGTTCACGGTTTGCAGGGCGGCGTCGATGGCGCTGATGGCCGAGTCGATGGCGGTGTGAGCGGCCGACACATCGGAACCGGTGATCGACGAACCAGTCAAGCCCAGGCCCGAGGCGCTGAAGTTGCCGGTGATCGAGATGTCGATGTGCTGGTCGTCACCGGTCATGGCGCCAACCTGGAACTGCATCGAGCTGGCCGAACCGTCGAGCAACTTCATACCGGTACCGAAGGTGGTCGAAGTCGAGATACGGGTCAGTTCGTCGCTCATCTGCGAGAACTCGGACTGCAGGGCGTTACGGTCAGAAGTGCTGTTGGAGTCGTTGCGCGACTGAACAGCCAGTTCACGCATACGCTGCAGGATGTTGGTGGTTTCTTGCAGCGCGCCTTCAGCGGTCTGGGCGATCGAGATACCGTCGTTGGCGTTCTTGGTCGCTACGGTCAGGCCCTTGATCTGGGTGGTCAGACGGGTAGCAATCTGCAGGCCGGCAGCGTCGTCTTTGGCGCTGTTGATTTTCAGGCCCGACGACAGGCGGGTCATCGACGTAGTCAGGGAGTTGGAAGCCTTGTTCAGGTTGTTCTGTACAGTCAGCGAAGCAATGTTGGTGTTTACAGTCAACGACATGACGAAATCCTCAGGGGTGTGTTTACTTTGGCTTCCGGCCCTGGCTGTGCCGGGTGTGGCCTAGAGAACCTACGTAATAGTTATCGTCGTGTTGGCTGGTTGCTTGAGGGCTTTTTTCGAATTTTTTTGCCGCTCTGTTGCCCTCTAGGTAATTCAAGGGCTTGCGCCGTGTTCCTGGCGCCAGAGTTTGGCTATTCGACGCACTGTGTGCACGGCCGCCGTTAAAGCGAGGTACACACAGGGCGGGCAAGGCCCGGGCGGTGGGGTGGAAACAACGCGCTAGGCGCCTTGCCGCAACAACTCCGCCAACTCGTACTGCAAGCTATCGGCCAGGCCTAGCCAATCCTGAGCTTGTTGGCGGGAAAAAATATCGCTGAGCTGTTCGGTGAGCGGCGGCAACAGCGCCGGCGCCTGGGCCTGCACCGTTGGCAGCAGTTGCTCGAACAGCGCGACCATGCGCAGCGCCCCTTCTACCTCGCGGCCGAGGCGGAACAACAGAGCGCATTGGCCGGCTTCGGCGATGCCGGAGGCTAGGTCAGTCACGGGCGAACCTCTCATCGAAGGTGGTGCCGGCGATCATCGCGCCGCTGCGGCTGGTATTGAAGAACTTCACCTCGGGGTGGGCGGCGATGTAGCGCTCCACCTCGATCAGGTAACTGCGGAAGTTGAGTTGGGTGCGCACCTGCCGGCCGTGGCCGTCGAGCACCCAGTGGCGCGCGTTGGCCACCGGCGCGCCGAGCTCGCCGTCGTTCCAGCCGGCGTGGGTCTTGCCGCCGGGGAAGGCGAAGTCAGCGCCGAACAGGGTCACGCGGGCGGCGCCCATGCGCACGGCAAGGTCCAGCGCCGGGTGGATCACGCTGCCGCCGGTGTGCAGCGCGGTGTGCGGCCAGCGCGCGGCGGCGCTCTGGTACACCGGGCTGGTGGAATACGCCGCCAGGCGCCGCCCATGCCAATGGGCAAGCACCTGTGGCGCCAGCAGCGGCATGTACACCAGGGTAGGCGCAGCGCAAGGCGCCTGCGGCAAGTGCTGCACGCCGATGCGCTGGTCGATGCTGACCACCACATCCGGCGCGATGCCCTGGGCGTGCAGCGGCCGGTAGGCGGTGTCCACGCAAATGAACAGCGGCCGCGGCACTTGCCGGGCGGCCTCGCGCAGCGCCTCGAAGTGCCGCTCCAGGCTCGGCCCGGTGGCGATCAGGTACACCTCGCGGCCAGCCAGGCTGCCGAACAGCGTGCTGACGTCGGCGTCGGCCGCCAGGTACGGGGCGTTGGCCTCGATGCGCTGCTGCAGGGCCGGGTCGCTCGGAGAGAAGTCCTGGTTGTTGAAGGCCAGGTGCATCTCGCTGATCAAGCGGTCGCGAATACGCGCGTTGTTCACATCGGCCAGTACCAGTTCCGATGGCATGGCGAAGAACGGCAGGCGGATTTCGCCTTCGCTGTCGGCGTAGGCCAGCTCTACCCGCGGGTCAGCCAGCCAGTCGCTGTGGTCCATCGCCTCTAGCAGCATCGCGAACAACGCGCCATTGAGGATATACACCCGCAGCCGCCGCAGCGGCTCACGGCCCAGCAGCACCCGGGGCAAATCGCCCAGGGCCGGGCCGTACACATGCAGCTCAGCGGCCTCGGGCGGGAAGGTATCAGCCTGCTGGCGCGCTTCGGCTTCGCGGTCGTGGCGGCTGGTGAGCTGGATGCCACGGATGCTCAGGGTGACCTGGCTGCCCTCGACGAATTCGCCGTCCAGGGCCTCCAGGGGTTCGGCGTCGAGCCGCGCGGCCACCGCAGGCCAGCGCTGGGTCAAAACCGCCAGGTTCTGTTCGAGTACGTCATTCATGCCTGCAAAGGTTCACCGCTTGGGGTGAGCCGGCGGCTCACTCGCGGTACAGGATAGCCGAAGCCCACGACAGGCCGACACCGAAACCGCTGATCGCCACCCGCTGCCAGGTCGAATCGAACAGGTGTTTTTCCAACAGCAAGGCCACGCTGGAAGACACCGTGTTGCCGGTCTCGACCATGTCCTTGACGAATTTTTCCGGGGCGCCCTCATCGAAGCGCCGCGCCACCGCGTCGACGATCGCCGCGCTGCCCTGGTGAATGCAAAAGGCGTCGACGTCGGCCGGCGCCAGGCCGGTTTCACCGAGCAGCTCGTGCAGGTGCTGGGGCACCTTGACCAAGGCGAAGTTGAACACCTGGCGGCCGTTCATGAAGAACTTGCCGTCGGTCACCTTCAGGTGCGCGGCGCCCGAGCCGTCGGTGCCGAACTTGGCCTTGCCGAGTTGCCAGGTGGCGCCCTCGCCCATCCAGGTGGCGGTGGCGGCGTCGCCGAACAGCATGGTGGTGTTGCGGTCTTCGGGGTCGACGATCTTCGAGTAAGGGTCGGCGGTGACCAGCAGGCCGTTCTTCAGCCCGGCGGCCTCCATGAAGCCCTTGAGCGCGTACAGCCCGTATACATAACCCGAGCAACCCAGCGACACGTCGAAGGCGGCGATGTGGGTGGGCAGGCCGAGTTTGTCTTGCACGATCGCGGCGGTGTGCGGCAAGCCTTCTTCGTCGCCGTTCTGGGTGACCACGATCAGGGCATCGATGCTGGCGGGGTCCAGTGCCGGGTTCTGCGCAAACAGTTGCTGCACCGCGTGCACGCAGAGGTCGGAGGTTTCCTGCTCGGCGGCCTTGCGCGGCAGGAACGCCGAGCCGATCTTGCCGATGATGAAGTCTTCATCCTTGCCGAATTTCGCACCCTGCGCGTAGTTGTCCAGCCCCTGCGCCGGTACGTAACTCGCAATGCTTTTGATGCCGATCATCCTGGCTTCCCGAAATTGAATCGCTGGAATGCGCGCCGCCGCGGCAACGCGCTTGCAAAGAGTGGCCATGCGCCTGACACGGCACGGCCCTACATAAGGTTACATTAGAGTGAAGATGCGCAAAATGACCGGCAGGTCACTCACCCGGCTGGATGAAATTTCGCAAAGGTGGCCGGGTTAGTCCAGCAGCGGCCAATCCAGCGGCGTGCCACGGCGGATCGCGCCGCGCGCGCGGCGCTGCAATACCGCGTCGATGTGCCGGGGCGCCAGGCCCAGGCCGGGGCGGATGGCGCGTACGTTGGCGCGGCTGAACGGCTCGCCGGCGGCCATGTCTTGCACCACGTACAGCGAGCGGCGAAACACCAGCGACTTGCGCTCGGCCTCGGTCGGCCCGTAATGCACCTGGCCCAGGGCCTGCCAGGCCCGCTCGGTTTCCACCACCAGGCTGGCCAGCTCCGCTGGCTCCAGGGAAAAACTCGCGTCTACCCCGCCCTCGGCGCGGCTCAGGGTGAAGTGTTTTTCCACCACGCTGGCGCCCAGCGCCACCGCCGCCACCGCCGCGCCCAGGCCCATGGTGTGGTCGCTCAGGCCCACTTCGCAGCCGAACATCGCCTGCAGGTGGGGGATGGTGCGCAGGTGGGTGTTCTGCGCGGTGGCCGGGTAGGTGCTGGTGCACTTGAGCAGCACCAACTCACGGCAGCCGGCCTCGCGGGCGGCGCGCACGCTCAGTTCCAGCTCGCCGAGGCTGGCCATGCCGGTGGAAATGATCAACGGCTTGCCGGTGGCGGCGGCGCGGCGGATCAACGGCAGGTCGGTGTTCTCGAAGCTGGCGATCTTGTAGGCCGGCACCTCGAGGGTTTCGAGAAAATCGATGGCGGTTTCATCGAACGGCGAGGAAAACGCCAGCAGGCCGCGGGCCCGCGCCCGCTCGAAGATCGGCGCGTGCCACTCCCAGGGCGTGTAGGCCTGCTGGTAAAGCTGGTACAGCGAGGTGTCGGCCCACAGGCTGGTCGGGTCTTCGATGCGAAACTCGCCCTGGTCGAGGTCCAGGGTCATGGTGTCGGCGGTGTAGGTTTGCAGCTTGAGCGCATGGGCGCCAGCGGCGGCGGCGGCGTCGACGATGGCCAGGGCGCGCTCAAGCGATTGGTTATGGTTGCCGCTCATTTCCGCGATGATCAGCGGGGCGGTGCCAGGGCCGATGGCCCGGTGGCCGATTCGGATCATGCTCAAGGCTCCCGATCGAATTGAAAGTGTTGAGGCAAGGCGCGATAGCCCGCCTGGCGAAACAGCCGCTGCGAGGCGCCATTGCCCGGCAGTACCTGGGCGTTGAGGCGCAGCACATCCGGCCACTGCGCCGCCAGCCAGGCATGGGCGGCGGCCAGCAGCGCGCCGCCCCAGCCTTGGCCCAGGCGCGCTTCGAACAGGTACAGGGAAATCTCCGCCTCGCCCGGCGCCTGGCGGTCGAGGCGCACGCTGCCGACCGGGCCGTCGCCGGCCTCGGCCACCAGCAGCGCACGGTGAGGGTCTTGCAGGGTGGCGGCCAGCCAAGCCTGGTGCATCGGCCAGCTCAGCGGCGCCGGGTTCAGCGAGGCGGCGCGCACCGCCGCGGCGTTGCGCCCGTCGAACAGCAACTGGGCGTCGTCGCCAACGGCCGGGCGCAGGCGCAGGGTGCTGGCGAACAGCCAACGGGCCACCCGCGCCGTGCCCTGGCCATCGACCAGTTCCAGGCCGCGGGCGGCCAGGCTGCGGCGCAGCGGCGCGTTGGCCAGCAACAGGCCGAGCGCGCCTTCCAGTTGCCCGGGCTGCAAGTGGGCGGCCTCGCCCAAGTACAGGTGCGCGCCGGCCTCGGCCAGGCGGGTGGCCCCCGCCACTTGGTTATCGGCCACCGCCACGCACAGGCTGGGCACCCCCAGCGCGGCGCGCTCCAGGCTGGAGCCACCGCCGGCGCCGACAATCAGGTCCGCCCGGGCCATGCGCTCGCCCAGCTCTTGGCACACCTCTACGCATTCGCTGCCGGGCCGCCCGCGCAGCAGCGCTTGCAGGGTGGCCAGCGCCGGGTTGCCGCGCCCGGCGACCACCTCCACCGCCAGGTCCGGCCAGGCCTGCAGCGCCTGCACCGCGCGCAAGGCCATGCCGGCGGCATCGAAACCGCCAAAATTCACCAGCACCCGCCCTACCCGTTCGGCCAGCGGCCGCGGGCCCTGGCTGAAAATCGGCCGCAGCAAGGCGTAACGGGGGCCGAACAGCCCCTCGGCGCTGGCCGGCAGCCAGGGCGCGTAACGCTCGGCGCTGGCGCTCAGGTTGTGGTCGAGCAGGCCATCGCAGGCGTGCGCGCGGTCAGCCAGGTCGTCGATCGCCAGCACCCGCCCGGCATAGGCGCGGGCCTGGGCTTCCCATTCGGCGCCCAGGCCGTAATGGTCGACCACCGCCCAGTGGTAGGGCTGCGCTGGCGCCGGCGGGTGCTCGGCGGCGCCTTCGAGCAGGTGCAGGGCAAAGCCCTGGCCAGTGACCATCGCCGGCGCGAAGCCAGGCAGCGGCCGGCAGGCAAAGCTCACCTCGGCACCGCGGGCGCGCAGGGCCTGGGCCAGGGCCAGGCAGCGCATCAGGTGGCCGGCGCCCAGCTCAGCGCCGGCATCGGCGCGCACCAGCACCCTCATGGCAAGCCCTGGCCGCTGGCGAGCAGCGCCCGGTGCAGCCATTCGGCGCGCAGCCAGTCTTCGTCGGTGTCGATGTCTTGCACCAGGTGGCGCGGCAGCACCACCGGCCGGCTGGCCGCGGAGAAAATCACTTCGCCGCCCAGCCAGGCCTCGCGCCGGCCCCAGTAGAACTGCCCGGCGTCCTGGTAGGCGGTGGGGAGGTCTTGCGAGCGGGTGTTACGGAACTCTGGGTACATTGCCTGCACCGCGCCGGCGCCGTTCAGCACCAAGGCGCGCTGCACCGGGAAGCCAAAGCTGCACACCGAGAACGCATAGGCGCTGCCGGGATGGGCCTGCAAGGTGGACAGGCCTTCGCGCAGGTAACGCGGCTGCACCAAGGGCGCGGTGGCGTACAGGCAGCAGGCCAGTTCCGCGCTCGGCAGTTGCTCCAGGGCGTGGCACACCACCGCCAGGGTGCTGGTGTAGTCGTCGGCCAGCGCCGCCGGGCGCATAAACGGCACCTCGGCGCCTTCGGCCAAGGCCACCTCGGCAATGGCCGGGCTGTCGGTACTCACCACCACCCGCGCAAAGCAACCCGCGGCCCGCGCCGCGCGGATCGACCAGGCGATCATCGGCAGGCCGTTGAACAGCTTGAGGTTCTTGCCGGGGATGCGCTTGCTGCCGCCCCGGGCGGGAATGATCGCCACCGCGCCCATGCTAGCCGCCCACCCGCGCCAGCGCCGTGGCCAACTGGTCGATCACCTGGTCTTGCTCGGCCTCGCTCAGGCCGGCGTACAGCGGCAGGCTGATGGCCTCGCGGTAATAGTGCTCCGCCGCCGGGAACTGCCCCTCGGCAAAGCCCAGGCGCCGGTAAAAGGGCTGCAGGTGCACGGGAATGTAATGCACATTCACGCCGATGCCGGCCCCGCGCAGGTGCTCGAACACCGCCCGGCGCTGTTCGGCGGCCACCCGCACCACGTACAGGTGCCAGGCCGAACGCGCCTCGGCCTGGGGCTGCTGGCCGGCCAGCGGCAAGCCGGCCAGGCGCTGCCCATAGCGGCTGGCCAGGGCGCTGCGCTGGGCCACGAAGAGGTCGAGCCGGCTCAGTTGCGAGGCGCCCAGCGCCGCTTGCAGGTCGGTGGCGCGGTAGTTGAAGCCCAGCTCGACCTGCTGGTAATACCAGGGCCCGTCGCTGCCGCCGTGCATCTGCGTCGGGTCGCGGGTGATGCCGTGGCTGCGCAGCCGGCGCAGGCGTTCGGCAAGGTCCGCGCGCCCGGTCAGCAGCATGCCGCCCTCGCCGGTGGTGATGATTTTCACCGGGTGGAAGCTGAACACGGTGATGTCGGCAAAGCCGCCCTGCCCCACCGGCTGCCCGGCGTAACGCGCGCCCACCGCGTGGGAGGCGTCTTCGATCAGGGTAAAGCGGTACTGCCGGGCCAACTGCGCCAAGCGGCGCATGTCGCAGCTTTGCCCGCCAAAGGCCACCGCCACCACCACCTTGGGCAGTTGCCCCACACGCTCGGCGGCCGCCAGCTTCTCGGCCAGGGCATCGGCGCACAGGTTTAGGGTGCCGGGGTCGATGTCGACGAAATCCACCTCGGCGCCACAGTACAGCCCGCAGTTGGCCGAGGCGACGAAGGTGTTGGGGCTGGTCCACAGGCGGTCGCCCGGGCCCAGGCCAACGGCCAGGCAGGCCAGGTGCAGCGCCGCGGTGGCGTTGCACACCATCACCGCGTGGGCGCTGCCGCAGTAAGCTGCCAGTGCCTGTTCAAAGCGCTCGACCGCCGGGCCCTGGGTCAACCAGTCGGAGCGCAGCACCTGCACCACGGCGTCGATGTCAGCCTCGTTCAGGTTTTGCCGGCCGTACGGGATCATCCCTGCAGCCCTTGGTGCAGGCTGTGGATTTGCCCCACGTCGAGAAACGCCGGGTTGGTGTCAGAGCGGTACTCAAAAGTTTCCGCCACCGGCTGGCCGCGCTCGCCGGTGGCATCCACGGCAAAGTCCACATCCATGCTGGTAAAGCGCACCGACGGCTGGATGGTGAAGTGGTCAGCGAATTCGAGCGTCATCCGCGCGTCGTCGAGCGGCACCATCAGCTCGTGCAGCTTCTCGCCGGGGCGGATGCCCACCACCCGCTGCGCCAGGTTCGGCACCAGCGCGCTGGCCAGGTCGACGATGCGGATCGAGGGGATCTTCGGCACGAACACTTCGCCGCCATGCATGCGCGCAAAGCTGGCCATCACAAAGGCCACGCCTTGGTCGAGGGTGATCCAGAAGCGCGTCATGCGCGCGTCGGTGATCGGCACTTCACTGGCGCCCTCGGCCAGCAGCTTGCGAAAGAACGGCACCACCGAGCCACGCGAGCCGGCCACGTTGCCGTAGCGCACCACGGCAAAGCGGGTGGGCTGGTCGCCGGCGATGTTGTTGGCGGCCACGAACAGCTTATCCGACAGCAGCTTGGTCGCGCCGTACAGGTTGATCGGGCTGGCGGCCTTGTCGGTCGACAACGCCACCACCCGGCTGACGCCATTCTCGATGGCCGCGGCGATCACGTTTTCCGCGCCGTTGACATTGGTGCGGATGCACTCGCCGGGGTTGTACTCGGCGGCCGGCACCTGCTTGAGGGCTGCGGCGTGGATCACGTAGTCCACCCCGCGCATGGCCGTGCGCAAGCGCTCCGGGTCGCGCACATCGCCGAGGAAATAGCGCATGCACGGCGCGTTGAAGCTTTGCTGCATCTCGTACTGCTTGAGTTCGTCACGGGAGAACACCACCACCCGCCGCGGCTGGTACTGGCGCAGCAAGGTGGCGATGAAGTGGCGGCCGAACGAGCCGGTGCCGCCAGTGATTAAAAGGGATTTGCCGTCGAACATGGAAAAAGGCCTTTAAGGCTACTGTAGATAGACGCGTTTTTGACGATTACAGCGCCGGATGAATCGCAGCAATTTACGCGCCAAGCGCAGTTGGCAAACAAATTGCTGAGTTCAGCCTAAGCGAGATCGCGCGACCATTTATTGGCACAGCGAGAGCCCCCGATTACCCAGGAGTGCGCGCCACCATGTCTAAAGTCATTCCAGTCACCAGCCCGCTACTACCGCCACTCGAAGAGTTTATGCCCTACCTGCAAAAGATCTGGGACAGCCGGCGGTTGACCAACGGTGGGCCTTTCCATCAGCAATTGGAAGCTGCGCTGGCCGACTATTTGGGGGTCGAACATCTGTGCCTGTTCGCTAACGGCACGCTAGCACTGCTCACTGCTTTGCAAACCCTGCGGGTAAGCGGTGAAGTGATCACCACGCCGTATTCGTTCGTGGCGACCTCCCATGCGTTGCTGTGGAACAACCTAAAACCGGTGTTCGTCGATATCGACCCTGTCACCTGCAACCTGGACCCCGCGCGCATCGAAGAGGCGATCACGCCGAACACCTCGGCCATCCTGCCGGTGCATTGCTATGGCAACCCCTGCGATGTCGAAGCCATCGGTTCAATTGCCGACACCTATGGGCTCAATGTCATCTACGATGCCGCCCATTGCTTCGGTGTACGCCACCGGGGCATGAGCGTATTGCGCCACGGCGACCTGTCCATCCTGAGCTTCCATGCCACCAAGGTCTTCAACACCTTCGAAGGTGGGGCGATCGTCTGCCCCGACTTGAAGACGAAAAAACGCATCGACTATCTGAAGAACTTTGGCTTCGCCAACGAAGTCACCGTGGTCGCGCCGGGCATCAACGGCAAGATGAGCGAGATCAACGCTGCCTTCGGCCTGTTGCAACTGCAGCATATTGACGCGGCCCTCGAGCAGCGCCAGCGCATTGACGAGGCTTACCGACAACGCCTCGAAGGCATACCGGGCCTGCGCCTTGGCGCACTGCAGGCCGGGCAGGACGCCAATTATTCCTACTTTCCGATTTACATCGAAAACGGCTTCGGGGCCTCTCGCGATGCGGTGTATGAACTGATGCGTGAGCACGACATCCTGGCACGCCGTTACTTCTATCCGCTGATCAGTGAATTCCCAATGTATCGCGGGTTGGAGTCATCGGCCGCCGGGCGTTTGCCAGTCGCCTCGCGGATTTCCTCGCAGGTGTTGTGCCTGCCCATCTACCCGGGCCTGCCGGAAGAAGTGATCGACAGCGTCTGCCGCCTACTGGAAACGGCGGCAGGGACCACTGCGCAGCTTTCAGCGTAAGCTGCGCAACACGAACAAGGGCCGGTTGAGGAACTCCCCCAAAGCATCGGCGCGTGGCAGGTTTTGCGCCGACAAAGCGGCGTACTCGACCCCTCCGGTCGGCAGCGACTGAGCCACGCCAATAGCCTGTATTTCCCAGTACCCCGCCACTACCTGTTCGATGAAGCCGATCATCTGCGCCTTGGTACCTTCGCTGAACAGCGGCAGATGGCGGTCCCCCTTCCAATTAAAGCCCAGTTGGAACACCAGCGTCGAAACGTTGCCAGCCAGCGCTCTCAAGGTATTGGCCACATGCTCCAAGGCCCGTTCCTGGGCGAGGTTGCTATCGCCGTAGTCATCGCCGATGTGATGCAACACGTTGAGCAGCAACATCACGCCAACGCGCCCTGGCCAATGCCCGTTGAAATCCACATAACCCGGTCGCACCTGCAGGCGAGACTGCTCGCCGAGCATTTCGGCGGCCTGGCGAACGAATGCGCAGTGCTCGGCGTTCCCTTCGCAATAGGTCACCTTAGCCGCGCCTAGGTCCAGCGCCTCGAAAGAGAAAAAACCGGTGTTACCGCCAATATCCACCACCTGCTGGTCAGTGAAGTCGACCTGCTGGGCAATCCAGGCCAGGCGCTCACGCTCATGGCGCGACACCACACTCAAACCTTGTTCACCCAGCAGCGCTTGCACACGGCGGGCCAGTACCTGGTAGTTGGAATGTTTGCTGGCGCGATTGTAGAGGGCTGCCAGGGTTTGCCCGGCAGCAGAAGCAGAGGTGTTCATGTGCTGTGGGTTCCTTTGAGCTCAGCATAGTAAAGCGGCAGTGTATCGTCGCGCAGTAGCAGGTCAGCACCCAGCCAGGCCATGTAATGATCTAGCAAATGCACCCCGTTACCGCCGTCCAGAGCGTCAACTTGGCGGCCCTTGCGCTGGTCGGCCACTAACCCGCCTGACCAGAAATACCGAGCCGAGGCTGGGGCCTGCGGCGCGTGCGCCGGGCGCGGCGGAATAACTCCGTGTTCTGCGAAGAAATCCACGATCAACTGCCCACCGGCATCAGCGACCAATTGCATCGGCCCCCAGGGCCGGGGATTGGCTTCAATCATTACATGGCGCGTGGCGCTGCAGCGTACTTCGATCATGATAAGGCCATGAAAGCCCACGCTGCGCAACATCCGCTCATAGGGCGCGCTCAGCGCTGGATCAACGTCCACTTGCTCGGCGGCCACCATCGAATTGCCCCCGGCCTGCTGCAACAGATTGCGCTGCTGCAACACCGAGCACTGGCCACTGCGCGAAACATGGTAAAGCAGGTAAACGCTGGCGCCGGTGGCAAACTCCTGCAGGTAGAAGTCATCGCCATTATGTTGAGTGAGGAACGCGGCGTATTGCAGCGGGTCGGCAAGTATCACTGGCTTCAGTTGAACCGTCGCGCGGCCCCCGTAGCTTCGGGGTTTGGCCACCAGCGGAAAATCCCCCGGCGCCGGTGCGCCAAGCTCGCGTGGCTGCTCGATACCGAAGTCTGCGCACAATTGGCCAAAGCTGTATTTGTCAGATACGCAGTGGTACAGCGCCTGGTCCACCAGCGGCACGATCGCCCCCTCGGCTTCAAGTGCCTGGCGGTGGCGTGGTTCAAGGATGAACCGATTGAAAAACTCGCAAATCGGGATGATCAAGACCTGCCGATAGCCGTGGCGTTGGCGTAATGCGCGCACCGCCTCCAGCAGCATTGGCAACTCCAGCGCGCTACTGGTACGGACCTGATGCACCCATTGGGCGTAGTCGGTTAAGAGCAGAGGGTCCTGCTCATTGCGCGCCAACAGGTGGATCACCCGCCCATGCCGGCGTGCCTCACGGCACAGGGTAATCAATGCGCGGTTATTGAAACCTGAAAGTGAAAGCATGCCGATCGACATAGTCGTACTCGCGAGGTCATGGACCGAATGCGCCGTCATGGCTGTGGTTCGAAGGCACGCAGCCAACTGGCCAGTGCCATGTCGTGCTCAACTGCGCCGGTACCGCCACCGGCCAAGGCCGACAGCACCCGAACGGATTTGCCGAAACGCGCGCAGGCTTCGGCCTGCTCTGCGCTAGCCACCCACAATTCATCGAACGGTTGCAGGGTAGCCGCCAAGCCCGGCGCCTCGAGGTCGGCCTGGCCGGCGCTGCCGAGGTCGCACACCAGCGGGCCCTCACCGCGCACGCCAGCGTAGCCGCGAGCCAGAGCCAGGCCGTCGTACACCACGGTGGCCTGGCGGAAGGCGCCATAGGCGTGTGCAGGCCCCAACGGGCCTGGCCGAATGCCTCCGGCCAGACGGCCAAGCTCACGCAGCCGCTTGAGCGCGACAGTGGCCCGGGTAGTCCCTGCGCTAATCACCACCGCCAGTGGAAGCGCCTTGAACGGCAGTGGCTGCCAACCGAGGGCGGCGTCGGCTTGCAGATCGAACCCATCGCCGTCGGCACTGTAATGGGGGCTGAATCCAGGGTCGCGGCACAACTGCGTTGGCCATTTCGCCCACAGCGCCTGTTCATCCTGGCCGGCCGGGGTGTCATTGCGTACCGGTTCGGTGAGTGCCAACCAGGCCCGTGGCGTCCACACGTTGCGATACCCCGCGGCGCGCAACTTCAAGCACAGGTCGGCATCGGCCCATCGGTGCTGAAAGTCGGATTCATCCAGGCCGCCGACCTGCTCGAAGGCGGCCTTGGCCAGCATCAGGCAGGCGCCACTGGCCACCTCGCAAGCCCGCTCGGTCTGAACGAAATCCAGCGGCGGTGCTTCCAGTGGCTGTAAGGCCACCTGCAGCGCCGCGCCCAGGCCCAACCGCAGCCCTGAGTCTTGCCGAGTTTCGCCGCGCTGTACACGCCGCGCGCCCACGGCGCCAACTTCTGGGCGCAGGGCGTGGTTGAGCAGGTACTGCAACCATTGCCCCTCTACTACCACACAGGCCGGGGCCAGCAGCACCAGATACTGGCAAGCTGAGGCCGACACCGCGCGATTGAGCGCAAGGTTGTAAGGCAGCGGTGCCTCGCTGAGCTGAGCCTGCACACGCCCCTCGGCCTGGGCCTGCAGGGCAACCATCCACTCGAGCATGCCCGCCGGGGTAGCGTTGGTCTGCACCAGCACCACCTGCATCGCCGGATACTCAGTCAGCACCAACAAGCTGGCCACGCAGCGTTTGAGGGTGTCGAAGGGCTCGATGGCCGGCACGAACACCGCCACGGGGGGGGTCGCGGGGTCACCGTAGTCGATGAAATAGCGCTGTGCGCCGGCGTCGAGCACCTGGGCCTGCAGATAACCGCGCGCGTGCAGATGGCGCAGTATCGCCCGCGCCTCATCGACCGGCGCAAGCGCCGGCGCGGGAAGGCGAAACAACACCGGCTCGCTGATATGACCAAAGCCCTGATAGCCTGCCTCGCACAAGCGCAAGATCGCGTCGAGCTCGAACGCACCACTGTAATCAGCGTCAAAACCGCCCACTGCCTGAACCGCGGCGCGGTTGAACAACCAATGCCCGGCCAGTGCAGCCGGGCAACTGAGCAACTGCTCAAGGTTGAAAGGCGAACGCAGTATCGGCCATAAGCCAGACTGCGCATCGCCGGCGATTTCGTCACAGTACACAGCCGGGCACTCTCCAGCGTGCTCAAGCTGCAATAGCGCCGCCAACAAGCTATGCGTATGGAAACGCTCACCGGCCTGCAGGTGGACGACCCAGTCATGTCCCAGCTCACCCATCGCCCAATTCAGCGACGCTACCCATTGCGCGGCTTGTGCCTCAACCCAGTAGAGCCGCTCGCCCACGCTACCGGTGCCTGCCTCAGGGCGGCTGGACACCACAACCAATTGGGTCTCGGCGAGCAGCGGTGAGTTCAGGTCTATTGAGCCCAGACTTTGCAGCAATGCCGGCTCGTCATTGTAGGGGTCACTCAGCAGGATCAACAAACGAGGGCGATGGCCCTGGCCGGCGTGCTCGGCAATCGCCGCCAGGGTGGCTTCACCCAGCCGGCGCTGCTGTAACCAGCGGTTGAATTGCCGAGGGGTTTCGCTCCATCGGCCCATGGCCAGGTAAGCGACCATGTCCATGTCACGGCCCGCGGCAGCATTGGCCAAGGGGGCGACATGCACCAGGCGGTTTTCGCTGGCTGGCCGCACCCACCCCAAGCCTGCCAGCAACTGGCGGAACAACGCATGAAAGCGCCCAGCCGCTTCAACGTTCTCTCGGCCTTGCTGGCTCACCTGCTGGGTCGATACCCGATAGGAGGTCAACACTTCGTCGAGCATGGCCAGGTCGCCGTTGCGCATCAACTTGGCGTAGATCGCCAAGTCGCCGACCCAACTGATGTGCTGCCCATCCAAGCCAAAGATACTGTCGCCAAAGGCGAGCAGATCGTCCCGCCGGCATAGCACGGAAGTAGGCTCGCCAATGAAGTTCCAGGTGTACTCGGCGATGAACGAAGTGAGCTCTGGGCCGCGTAGGCGCACGCTCTCGGTGAAATCGAAACGGGTCGCGTAGGTGTCGGGGAGTACCTGCCCCAGCTCGTCGATCAAGCGCCGGCGGGCGGCGACCAGGGCGAGCCCGGGGTGCTCTTCGAGGGTTTCGACCAGGCGCCGCACGCACTGCGGCTCAAGCAGGTCATCGTCGTAGAGAAACTTGATGTACTGCCCTCGCGCCCGGCGCACGCAGGCAGTGACATTGGGGGCCTCGCGCAGTTGGGTGGCATTGCGCACGTACTCGATCGGCCAAGGGCTGCGCGGGCGTAACCGCTCGACTATCTCGGTAATGGCCGTGGTGGGGCAATCATCACCGATGACGATCTCCAGCGCCGGATAGTCCTGGGCGAAGGCGCTCAGCAAGGCCTCTTCGAAAAAGATGGCCTTATAGGCTGGAATCACGATGCTGACCAATGGCGCTGGGCCCATGCTGGCTCCTGTTAAGCAATCGATTGAAGTGAGTAAGCCAGGGTTAGCCCGGCAGCCAGGCGTCGCGCCAGCGGTTCAGCGCGCTGCCGTGCAGCATGTAGTCGCGCTGCACCGCCTCGCGCAGGGCCTGGCCCTGCCGGGCGTTGGCCTCCGGGTCGGCGAGGCAGGCGCGGATCGCCGCCACCCACTCTTCGGTGCTGTTGCTGCCCACCAGGCTGACCGGCAGGTCGCCGCGGTAGCTGCGGGTGGCGGTGGCCACCACCGGGTAGCCGCAGGCGCCGTATTCGAGCAGGCGCAGGTTGCTTTTGCAGTCGTTGAAGATGTGCTGCTCCAGCGGCGCGATGGCCAAGTCGAGGTCGAGGCTGGCGAGCTTGGCGGGGTATTTGTCCAACGGCACCTGGCCGTGGAACTCGTGCACGTACGGGCGCAGTTCATCCGGGCACATGCCGAAGAACACCCAGTGCACCTCGCCGGCCAGGGCCTTGACCACGTCTTTGATCATCAGCAGGTCGCCGGTGTGGCTGGTGCCGCCGCCCCAGCCCACACGCGGCTTGGGCGCATGGCGGCGGGTGCCGCTCAGGTGCAGCCAGCGCTCGGGCGGGAGCATGTTCGGCACCACCACGATGTCGCTGTTCATGTCGCTCATCACTTCGGCGAGGGGTTGGGTCGACACCACCAGCCGGTCGCACATGCCCACGCTGCGGCGCAGCGAGGTCTGGATTTCCTTGGCAAGAAAGCGCCGGTGCTCGTTGGCGCCGGGTACATCGAGCAGGTAGTCGTCGAGCTCGAACACGCGGAACGCCTGCGAGTAGCGCTTGAAGCTGACAATCCCCTCGCTGGCGCGGTCGCTGTAGCGGCCCTGGAAGATCACCGTGTCGGGCTGCATGCGCGCAGCTTCGATCACCGCCGGCACGCCGTGGTAAACCAGCCCGGTGACTGCGCCAGTGTTCTCCAGCGCCTTGAACGGTTCGATCAGCCGGTAGTGGCCGACCGCGCCGGGGTTGATCGGCAGGCACAGCAGGTGCGGCCGGATGCGCTGGGCGAACGGCTGCCAGCCGGCCTTCAGGCCTGGGTCGAGGGTAAAACTGATGCTGTTGGCGCTGAGGTTCTTGTTGTAGGCCGGGTCGCGCGCGAGCTTCGGCGCCCATCGCTCGAAGGCTTCGGCGCAGGCTTCGAAGTAGCCAGGGCGCAGCGGCGCGATGTTCTCCGCCGAGGTGCGGTAACCCACCTGGGCGTGGGGCGTCCAGGTCACCAGCCAGCCGGCGTCGCGGGCGCGCAGGCAAAGGTCGAGGTCGCCGAAGTGGTCGCTGAGGGGGCTGGCGTCGAGGTCACCGAGGCTGCCCAGCAGCTCGCGCTTGAACACCATGCAGTGCTGGCTCACGGCGCTGTAGTTCTGGTTCATCGTCAGCCGGTGCAGGTAGCCACGGGCGGTCGGCGCCTCGCCCACGAACGGCGAGCCGGCCACCCCACGCATGCCCAGCACCAGCCCGGCGTTCTCGACGCGGCCGTCGGCGCCGAGCAGCTTGGCGCCGGCGATGCCGACCTCCGGGCGCTGCACTTCGCTGAGCAGTTCATCGAGCCAGGCCGGCTCGACGATCCGGCAGTCCGCGCTGAGCAGCAGCAGGTAGGCGCCGCTGGCCTGGGCCGCCAGCGCGTTGTAGCGCGCGCCCTGGCTGCTGCCGGCCGGCTGGCGGTCGATGCGGATGCGCCCGGCGCCGATCTGCGCAAGGTTCTCCAGCCACTCCCAGGTGCTGGCCGGTTCGCTGGCCAGCGCGCCGATCAACAGCTCGAGGTGGGCGTAGGCGGTTTTCTCCAGCAGGCCGTCGAGGCAGGCTTGCAGGCTGGCCAGGTTGCCCTGGCTGAGCAGCATCAACGACACCTGCGGGGTGCTCGGGTGCTCATAGCGCACCTGGGCAAAGCCACCGGCCGGCGTCGCCCGCCAGTGGAAGGCCTGGCCCAGGCGCTGCAGGTGGCCTTCGATGAGGAAGGCATGCCCGGCGACCACACTGGGGTCGCTCAGCCACTGGGTGTACGAGCGCCCAGCGTGCAGCAGCACTTCGGCCACATGGCCGACGCAATCGACCGTCCACAGCTCGGCCATGCGCAGCAGCAGGTCGACCGCCAGGGCATCGCCGGCCTGGCCGTCGAGGCCGCCGGCTTCGGCGAAGCGCTGGCGCGAAAACGCAATGGCGCGGCCTACATAGGGGTAGGAGCGGGCCAGGTCGAGGTTGAAGTCCGGCTTGAACACCGGCTCGGCGTTGGCCGCCAGGGTGTCTTCGTCGCTGTACAGCGCGCACAGCTCGGGCTCGGTGGCGATGCGTTCGGCCAGCAGCAGCAGGGCGTGGTCGCCGAGCACGTCGCCGGCTTCGAGCAGGTAGAACCAGTCGAAGCCTTCGATCTCGATCAACTGGCGGTTGAGCTGCGCCGCCCAGTCTGCTTCCAGCGGCACGATGATGTTGCCCTCCTCCATGCGCGGCTCGGCGCAACTGGCCGACAGCACCAGCACCCCGCAGGCGCCATAGCTTTGCCGTTGCAGGCTGGCGAGGGTCTGCTCCAGCGGGCCTTGGCCGCGGTCGAGCACGATCGGCATCAACTGCGGCTGGCGGGCCCAACTGGCGACCCGCTCGGGCAGGGTCTTGCGCATGCCTTCGGAGAACTCACGGGTTTGCAGCCACTGCTGGTACATCGCCGCGAAGCTGTCGCAGTCGGTGCCCACGCGGTCGCTCTCGGTGTCCAACTGGATGTGCAGCAGCCGCGACATCGGCAGCTCGGTGTACTCGCGTGCCTCTATCGGCAGCGGCACCACCGGCATTGCGCACGCCCGCACCGAACCCGGCCAGGGCGCGCGCTCACCGGCCAGCTTGCCGATCAGGTTGGCGATGATGCCGCGCTCGGCGTTGCGCCGGCTTTCAATGTCAACGCCCTTGAAGCGCGCGGCATGGAAACGTTCGCTGACCAGGTTCTGCCCGATCAACGCCAACGGGCCGTGGCGCAGGGCGCTGATGTACAGGGCCAGGTCGAACTCCACGCTGAGCTCGCTGCTGGGCGCGGCCATCGCCGGCACCACCCGGTCGAGCAAGGGTTTGCGCAGCAGCGCGGCGCTGAGGTCGCCGAGGAAGTTCAGCGGCGCGCTTTCAAAGCACGACAGCAGGTCGCCGCCCATGATCAGTTGGTCGTCGCTGAACAACACGAAGTTGCGCGAGCGCGGCGGCAGGATCACCCCGTCTTCGTCGGCCAGCCAACGGTTTGACACGCTCAGTTGGGCGTCGCTATAGGCCTCCAGCGCCGCCACCTGGCGGGCCACCAGCGGCGGCAGGATCCAGTCGTCGGCCATCAGGAATTTCACGTAGCTGCCCTTGAGGTGCGGCAGGACGTAGGCGATGTCCTGGGGGTAGTTCAGCGGCTGCTTGGGCACCAAGTGGGTGACCGGCACGGCGCTGTGGGCCTGGGCTTCGGCGATGGTCTTGGCGACTTGCGCGTCACCGGAGAGGTCGCACACCACCACCTCCAGCGCCGGATGGCTCTGGCCTAGCGCACTGTGCAGGCTGCGGTAGAAATGGCGGGCGTCATGGACGTGAAGCGCGATGCTGACCAGCGGAATCTGTGGCATGGGTACACTCGTCTCGGATGGCCGCCGTTGCCGCGGCCAGAAAAATGACGGTTACTGCTCTGTTGAAGCCTATGTTGCAAAAGCAGTGCCGTGATGGAGACGAACGGTAATCCGATGAAGGGTGTGGTGGGGTTTGAGGGCCCTTCGCCCGGCACAGCCGGAGTGCTGTTCACTTAAGCCATTTCACGGCTTTAGGGATGGATCAATCTGTGAGCTCTGCTGAATTTGTGCATGAGCTTCAGGGCCTATCGCCCGGCACAGCCGGCCTCCCACCAGATTTGTGTAAGCCATTGATTTTTGGAGCAACACAGACCCCGTGGGAGGCCGGCTGTGCCGGGCGAAGGGCCTGCCGCCTTAGAGCTTGTCGAACAGGCTCAGCTGGGAAATCTTCGCGAACGACAGCTGCGCGGCTTGCAGCATGGTTTGCTGCAGCGTCAGCTTCGAGGTGGCGGCGGCCATGTCGGTGTCGCCGATGTCCGACTGGGTCGAGGCATTGGCCAACTGCAGGCTTTGGTTCTCGTTGCTCTGGATGTCCAGCACGTTCTGCCGCGCACCGATCGAGCCACGGGTGGTGTCGACCCGGGTGCTGGCCGAGCCGATGTTGCCGATCGCCGACTCCAGCGCGTTCTTCAGCGCCCGCTGGGCCGCGGCATCGCCGGTGGTCGGGGTGCTCAGGGCGGTTTGCAGCTGGTTCAGCGTGTCGAGGATGTTCTGCGTGCTATGGGTGTTGGCGCTCACGGTGAACTGGTCGTTGTCCGCCGGCGTGCCGCTCACGGCGAAGGTCACCCCGGCGGTGGTCAGCGAGCCGCTGCCGTCGTAGGTGCCGGTGGCGATCGGCTTGCTGCTGTCGGTCAACGGCTGGGCGTACACCGAGTACTCGCCGCTGTCGTTGGTGAACTTGATCACCGCCCCACCGGTGGGGAACGCCGCGGTGTAGGTGCCGGAATCGGTCACCGAACCGGTGGTCATCTGCGCGGTGGAGGTGTTGGTGGCGATGCGGTTGGTGGTGATGGTGTCGGGCTTGGCCTGCAGGGTGAACGAGCGCGCAGGGTCGAGCACCGTCGCCGCGGTGTCGCCGCTGCTCAGGGTCATGTTCACGCCGAAGTCAACGCCATACACGCTGATGGTGCTGCCGCCTTCTTTGGTCGAATCCCACACGCCCTTGCCGCTGGTTTGCGCGGTGATGTCATTACCGCTGGCGTCGGTCACGGTGTAAGCGGTGCCGCTGCTGAAGGTCAGGGTGTACGGCTGGCCGGCGGTGAAGCTCTTGTTGTAGCTGGTCAGCGAGTTCAACTGGCCGTTGCTGACCGCCAGTTTACCGTCGGCGGTGCCGGCGGTCTGGGTGGTCAGGGTGCGGCTGGTGTTGGTGGCCAGGTCGAAAATACTGAAGCCGGTGTCGTTGGTGGCCACGCTCAGGGTGTCGGACACCTGCAGGCTGAGCTGGGTCTCGTCGCCCTGGTAGGTGTAGGTGCCGTCGCTGTTGAGCAAGTACGGCTGGGTGTTGGTCTTCGAGCCGCTGAACAGGTACTGGCCGTTGGAATCCTTGGTATTGAGCAGGCCATAGATGGTCTGCTTGATCTGCCCGATCTCGCTGGAGATCGACGCCCGGTCGTCGTCGGTGAGCGCGCCGTTGCCGGCCTCAACCGCCAGTTCCTGGGCACGCTGCAGCGCCGTGGTCACGTTGGCCAGCACGCTTTCCTCGCTGTTCAGCGAGTTGTTGGCCAGGGTGGTGTTCTGGCTGTACTGGGTCAGCACCGAGCTCTGCTGTTGCAGTTGCAGCAGCTTCGAGGCGCCGATCGGATCATCCGCGGCGGTTTGGATGCGCTTGCCGGTACTGATCTGCTCCTGGGTCTTGGCCGTGTCGGAGAACCCCTTGGAGTAGTTCGACGTGCTGTTGGTGTAGTACTGGCTGGTCGAGATACGCATGGCAAGGGCTCCTTACAGGGCGTTGAGCAGGGTGGAGAAAATTTCCTGCGCAGTCTTGATGATCTGCGAGGACGCCGTGTAGTACTGCTGAAATTTCACCAGGTCGGCGGCTTCTTCGTCGAGGTTGACCCCGGCGACCGAATCCCGGCTGTCGGTGGCCGACTTCAACACCGCGGCGGTGGCGGTGGCGTCACTGGAGGCCTGGGCCGCCTTGGCGCCGACGTTCTCCACCAGCTTGGCGTAGGCGCCGGTCATGCTCACGCCGCCACCGCCGGCGCTGGTGCCCACGGTCTTGGCGGTTTGCAGGCTGATCAGCGACTGCGCGTTGCGGTTATCCGAAGACCCGTCGGTGTTGTAGGCCACGGTGTAGCTGTCGTTGGCGACCGGCGAGCCGCTGACCGACATCTGGAAGGTGGCGTTCATGGCGTTGCCGTCGGCATCGACCATCTGCGTGCCACTGTCATCGAGCATCGGCACGGAAATATTCAGGGTGTTGGTCTGGTTCGGCACGATGGTGCCGGTGCCGATGCTGGTGCCCTTGGAGTTGTAGACGGTATAGGCCTGGCTGCCGTTGCTCGAGGTACCGAACACCAGCTTGACCGGCATGCTGTTCTCGATGCCGGTTTGCGCCTTGGCCAACGCCGCGCTGTCGTACACGTTCAACTGGGTGGTCAGCACCGGCTGGGTGATGCTGCCGGTACCGGTGTTGCCCGAGCTGCTGGTGGCCGCCAACGGCGAGGCGAAGGCAAGCTTCGACACGTCGGTCATGGTGGTGCTGATCAGGCTGGCGCCGGAGCGGGTCGGGGTCACCAGGAAGCTGTCACCGGCGCTCGGCGCGCCGCCGTTCATGGCCAGCTGGAAGCCGTCGATGGTGGGCGTCGGGTCTTCGTCCAGGGTGTGGCTGCCCATGGAGGTGCCGTCGGAGCGGGTCACCGTGTAGGTGTTGGCGTCGGTGAATTTCACCGAGTAGTTGTAGGTGCTCAGCGCGCTGGAGTTGCTGATGCTCACGCTCAACGTGCCGGTGGCGGTGTTGTTGGTGCTCGCCGCCTGGCTGCGCGAGGCCAGCGCGGTGGCACTGTTGATGCTGGAAAACAGGTTCGAGCCAAAGTCGCCATTGAGGTCGATGCCCTGGCCGAGCTGGGTGTTGATCTGGTCGCTGACCACGGTCGCCATGCGCCCGAGTTCGTTCATCGCCGGCTGCAGCACCTCTTTGCGGTAGCTGAGCAGGCCGCCGATCTGGCCGCCGCTGACCACGCTGGTCACGTCGGAGCTGTAGCTGGCGTAGTTGACGGTCAGGCCGTACTGGCTCGGGTCGGTCGAGCTGGGCTGGGCCGTCAGAGTATTGGAGGTGGTGCCCGAAACCAGCGCCTGGCCGGTACCCAGGTACACGTCGTAGGCGCCGTCACGCTGCTGCACGGTCACGCCCACCAGCTCGTTGAGCGAGCGCACCGCTTCGTCGCGGGCGTCGAGCAAGCTGTTGGGCGAGGTGCCGTTGGCCGACAGGGCGACGATCTGCTGGTTGAGGGTGGCGATCGACGAACTGAGCTGGTTGACCTGCCCGGCCAGCGTGCCCAGTTGGCTGTTGATCGAGTCGTTCTGCGAGGCCATTTGCGACGAGACCGAGTTGAAGCGGTTCGACAGCGTTTGCGCGGCGGTCACCAGCAACTGCCGCGACGCGGTGTCGCTCGGCGAGGCGGCGGCGGTTTGCAGCGACGAGAAGAAGCTCGACAGCACCGAGGTGATCCCGGTGGAGCTGTCGGACAGCAGCGAATCGAGCGAGGCGGCCTGGGTCGAATAGGTGCTGGCCTGGGAACTCAGGGCGGTACTGGCCGACACTTGGTTCTGCAGGTACGAGCTGTAGATCCGGCGCACTTCGGCGAGGGTGGTCCCGGTACCGACATAACCGGCGCCGCCGATGCTTTCGAGGGCACCGGCGTTGCTCACGGTCGACTGCCGCGAGTAGCCCGCGGTCGACACGTTGGTGATGTTGTTACTGGTGGTCGACAGCGCGGTCTGGCTGGACGACAGCCCGGAAAGCCCGACGTTGATCAGATTCGCCATGGTTCAAGCCTTACAAAGTCGAAGTGGTGCCGCTGCCGGCCGCATAGTTTTGGTAGTTCTGGAGCTGCTTGGCGATCGCCGTGATCTTGCTGGCGTAGTTCGGGTCAGTGGCATACCCGGCCTTTTGCAGCTCTTTTACAAACTGTTCCGGGTTATCGGCCGCCTTCAACGTATCTTGATAGCGATCGTTGTTCTGCAGCAGGTTGACCAGGTCATGGAAGCTGTCGGCGTACGAACCGTAGGCACGGAACTGCGCGGTTTCCTTCACTTCCTGGCCGTTTTCGTATTCGCTGGTGACCGCCCGCGCCGAGTCGCCCTTCCAGCTGCCGGTGGCCTTGATGTTGAACAGGTTGTGGCTGCTGCTGCCGTCGTCCTGGCGCAGGATCGACTTGCCCCAACCGGTTTCCAGGGCCGCCTGGGCGACCAGCACGGTGGGGCTGACGCCAATGCGCGCGGCGGCGTCCTGGGCCATCGGCAGCATGGTGGCGATGAATTCGTCGGGCGAGCTGAACGCCGCCTTGTTCGGTGCCAGCGGCACCTGGGAATAGGTGCGCGCCTGCGCCTTCACGTTGCTGGCGAAGTTCTCGGTCCAGTCGCCGTAGCTGCCGTCACTGCCCTGCCCGGCCGCGCCGCTGCTGGCGGCGTTGGCGCTGGCCACGGCGGCGGCCACGCCCGACGGCGCGCTGCCCGGTACACTGATGCGGTTGGCCAGTTGCGGGTGCAGGTCGGTGAACTTGGCCACAGTGCTGCCATCGCGCGCCAGTTTGCTGGCGTCGCTGCTCGGCACGATGCCGGCGAGCAGGCGGTCGGCGGCCTTGCTCGGCAGGGCCAGGCGGCGTTCGTTGAGCTTGGCCATGTCGTTGCGCGCCACGCCGGTGCTGCTGGCGTCGGCAGCGGCGCTGCGCTGCGCGCCCAGGGCATGGGCGCTGCCATCCACGCTGCGGTTGAACGGGTTCTTGCCGTCGCCCACCGGGCGGTTGACGCTGTTCGACAGCTGGCGCATCAGCACGTTTTGCAGGCCGATGCCGTTGCCCTTGTGCGACAAGGTCACGGCCAACTGCTGGTCGTACATCTCTTGGTACTGCTTGGCCGTTTCGGTGTTCATTGGGTTGTCTTTGCCCAACTGCTCGGTGGCCGAGCGCATGGACTTGAGCATTTCACCGACAAACACCGACTCGAACTCCTGCGCAACCTTACGCAGGTTGGCATCGCTGTCGCGGTCGCCGTACTTCAGCGAGCTGACACGGTTCAGGTCGGTGTAGGCACCGGAGTCGGTGCCGGATGAAACGCCGCCGTTAGGCATGTCCATGCTGCATCACCTCAGATAACGATCAGGTCGGCTTGCAACGCTCCGGCCTGCTTCAAGGCTTCAAGGATCGCCATCAGGTCACTGGGCGCGGCGCCAACCTGGTTGACGGCACGCACGATCTCATCAAGCGTGGTTCCGGGGCCGAACTTGAACATCGGCTTGGCTTCCTGTTCGGCGTTGACCTTCGACCGTGGGACCACTGCCGTCTGGCCGCCGGACAAAGCACCGGGTTGGCTGACGATCGGGTCTTCGGTGATGGTCACCGTCAGGCTGCCGTGAGTCACTGCCGCTGGCGAAACCTTGACGTTCTGGCCGATCACAATCGTGCCGGTCCGAGAGTTGATGATGACCTTGGCCATGGCCTGGCCGGGGTCTACTTCAAGGTTTTCCAGAATCGACAGGTAGTCGACGCGCTGGTTCGGGTCCAACGGTGCAGTGACGCGTACCGAGCCCCCGTCCACTGCAGTTGCAACTCCTGGGCCAAGCAGCTCGTTGACCTTGTCGACAATGTGCTTGGCGGTGGTGAAGTCAGGCCGGTTGAGGTTCAGCGTCAGGTAGTTGCCCTGGTCGAAGCCACTGGGTACCGAACGTTCGACCGTGGCACCGCCCGGAATACGCCCCGCCGACGGTACGTTGACGGTAATTTTCGAGCCGTCACGGCCTTCAGCGTCAAAACCACCTACTACCAGGTTGCCCTGGGCAATCGCGTAAACGTTGCCGTCGATACCCTTGAGCGGGGTCATCAGCAGGCTGCCGCCACGCAGGCTTTTCGAGTTACCGATGCTCGACACGGTGATGTCAATGGTCTGGCCCGGCTTGGAGAACGCCGGCAGGTCGGCATGGATCGACACCGCCGCGACGTTCTTCAGCTGGGTGGTGCTGGTGCCGGCCGGCACCTTGATGCCGAACTGCGCCAACATGTTGTTGAAGGTCTGCAGGGTGAACGGGGTCTGGGTGGTCTGGTCACCCGTACCGTCCAGGCCTACCACCAGGCCGTAACCGATCAACTGGTTGTTGCGCACGCCCTGGACGCTGGCGATATCCTTGAGCCGTTCCGCGTGGGCTACCCCGCCCACGCTCAAAACCAGGAAAGCCGCGACCATCAACTGTTTGAATTTCGACATGTTCGTGCGCACTCAGAAGGGGTAGTAGGGGCTCGCGAAGAAACGGTCCAGCCAACCAGGCTGGCTCGCTTCGGCAAACGAACCGGTACCGGAATACGTGATACGGGCATCGGCGACGCGGGTCGACGACACGGTATTGTCGGTCGCGATGTCATCTGCACGAATCAGGCCAGCAATGCGCACGAGTTCTTCACCGGTGTTCAGGGTCAGCCATTTCTCGCCACGGACCGCGATGATGCCGTTGGGCAGCACATCGGCCACGGTCACGGTGATCGAACCCGTCAAACTGTTGGCCTGGTCACCCTTGGCCTGGCCGTTGGTGGCGCGGTCGCCGGTGTAGCCAACGCCGAGGTTGGCCTTGCCGCCGGTCAGCGGGTTGCTGCCGCTCACGCCACCGCCGAACAGCGAGGTCAGGCCCATGCTGTTGCTGCTGGTCTTGCTCACCTTCGAGTCCGCGCTTTTCGACGCGCTCATCTTCTCGTTGAGGGTCACGGTGATGATGTCGCCCACACGGAACGCTTTGCGGTCGGTGTACAGGTTCTGGTCGAAGCCGGCCTGGTAGATCGAACCGTTGGTCGCCGCGGCAGGCAGCGGAGTTCGCGGCAGCACCGGCGAGTAGTACGGGTCGTTCGGTTTCGGCGGGGGTGCCATGCAGCCGCCGAGCACGGTAGAACCAACCAGCAGCAGAGCGATAGGCAGACGTTTCATCACAGCTTCGACCTCAAGGGAGTTACTGATCCTTCAGCCAGTTAAAGGGCTATTACAGGTTCTGGGTGATGAAGCCCAGCATCGAGTCGGCGGTGGAGATCACCTTGGAGTTCATCTCGTAGGCACGCTGGGTGGTGATCATGTTGACCATCTCTTCCACGGTGCTGACGTTGGAGTTTTCCAGGGTGTTCTGCAGCACGGTGCCGAAGCCGTTCAGGCCTGGGGTACCGACGTTCGGCGCGCCGCTGGAGGCGGTTTCCAGGTACAGGTTGCCACCGATGGCCTGCAGGCCCGGCGGGTTGACGAAGTCAGCGGTCTGCACGTTGCCGATCACCTGCGCGGTGGCGTTGCCGGCGGTGGTGATCGACACGGTACCGTCGGTGCCCACGGTGAAGCTCTGCGCTTCGGCCGGCACCACGATCGCCGGTTGCAGGGCCAGGCCCTGGCTGGTAACGATCTGGCCGTCGGAGTTCAGGTGGAAGGTACCGTCGCGGGTGTAGGCGATGGTGCCGTCCGGCTGGCTGATCTGGAAGAACCCGTGGCCGTTGATGGCCATGTCCAGCGGCTGGTCGGTGGTTTGCAGGCTGCCTTCGGTGAAGTTCTTCTGCGTGCCGACGATGCGCACACCGGTACCAAGCTGCAGGCCCGAGGGCAGTTGGCTGTCCTGGGTCGACTGCGCGCCGGGCTGGCGGCGGGTTTGGTAGAGCAGGTCCTGGAATTCGGCACGGTCTTTCTTGAAGCCGGTGGTCGACACGTTGGCCAGGTTGTTGGAAATGGTGGTCAGGTTGGTGTCTTGCGCAGCCAAACCGGTTTTCGCGACCCAAAGTGCTGGAAGCATTGCGTTCTCCTGTGCCGCCGCTGAAGGCGGCGCTGAAATTCGTCAATAAAACGGTGGGTTATCAGGACATTTGCAGGACGCGTGCCATCGCTTCATCGTCTTCCTTGGCAGTCGTCATCATCTTGATGTGCATCTCGAACTGCTTGGAAAGCGACATCACGTGGGTCATCTCTTCAACCGCGTTCACGTTACTGCCCTGCAGAAAGCCGCTGGTCACCTGCACGTTGGCGTCGACCGTGGCCGGCTGGCCGCTTTTGGTATGGATCAAACCGTCGCTGCCCTTGATCAGGTCCGAGTCTTTGGCGCTGACCAGCTTGAGCCGGTCGACCACCGCCAGCACCGACGGGCCCTGGCCCAGCGAACGGATGCTGATGGTGCCGTCCTGGCCGATTTCGATCTTGTCGTCCGGCGGCACGGCGATCGGGCCACCGTTGCCCAGTACCGTCATGCCGGTGCTGGTGCGCAGCACGCCGAGGGCATCGACGTTGAGGCTGGCGGTCTTGGTGTAGGCCTCGGAACCGTCCGGGGCCTGCACGGCAATCCAGCCCTCGCCGCCGACGGCGACGTCCATGTCGCGGCCGGTTTCGATCATCGGGCCAGCGCTCATGTCGGTGGCCGGGTTCTCGGTCATGGCGAAGGCGCGCGAGGCGAAGGTGTCGCCGAACAGCGGCATGGAACGAGCCTGCTCGAGGTCTTTCTGAAAGCCATTGGTGGAAACGTTGGCCAGGTTGTTGGCATGAGCCTTCTGCGCGTAAGCGTTCTGGCTGGCGCCGGTCATGGCCACATAAAGCATCTTGTCCACTGGTGATCTCCCTCGACGAACACTTGCCGCCGTACTGTGAGTTACCAGAGCTATAGCAAAGGCCGGGCCAACTTTTGAAAAAACTGCGCAACCCTTGTATCACGCGGGTTACAGCGAGGCGGGAGATTTCATGCGGGAGAAAAGCGCCGAGATTTCGGCGCGATATTGCCGGGCAACGGCAACAGCCAAGCGACGGTTTAACGCCGCGGGCTACGGGCGGCAGCCGGCGTTGCGAAACGGCCCGGCAAAACGTACGAATTGCGGGCCCGGGTCGACCTGCGAACAGACCAACTGGTTGCTGACCATGCTGCGGTAGCTGTACCAGGGCGCGGAACCGCCCTGGGCCAGGCTGGCCGCCGCAAGCGCCAGAAACACCACAGCGAGACGACGGAAAAACGCCATGCTAGGAGTCCTCGCGGGCGTCCTTGCCCGCTGGGCCATCAGGTCATCTGGATGATGGTCTGCATGATGGTGCTTTCGGTGGAGATGGTCTTGGCGTTCGCCTGGTAGTTGCTTTGCGCCTTGATCAGGTTCACCAGTTCAGCGGTCAGGTCGACGTTGGAGTCTTCCAGCGCGCCGGCGGTCAGGGTACCCATGGTGCCGCTGGCCGGGGCGCCCACCACCGGTACGCCGGAGGCGGCGGATTCGCGCCAGCCGGTGTTGCCGTTGGGGGTCAGGCCCTGCACGTTGGCGAAGTTGGCCAAGGCCACCTGGCCGATGGTTTTCGACTGGCCGTTGCTGTACGTACCGAACAGGTTACCTTCGTTGTCGATGGTCAGCGACGACAGGCTGCCGGTGGCGTAGCCGTTCTGGGTCTTGGCGGTGGTCGCGGAGCTGGTGTTGTACGAGGTGGTCTGGGTCATGTTGATGGTCACGCCAGCGGTCGCCGCCACCGAGCCGTTGCTGGCCATGTCGCCGGCGGCATTCTTCGCGGCCGGTACCCAGTCGCTCATGGTGAATTTGCCGGTGGTGTCGACGGTCAGGTCCGAACTGGTCGAGCTGGCCAGCGAACCGTCGGAGTTGAAGCTCAGGGTTGCGCTGTACGGCACGGTCGAAGCCGGGTTGCCGGGGTTTACGCCGTCCACGGTGACGTACATCGACCACTCGTTGGTGTCGGTCTTGGCGAAGTACTGGGTCAGGGTGTGGGAGTTACCCTGGCTGTCGAAAATGTCGGTACTGAAGGTGTAGTTGTACGAGTTGGTGTCGGCGGCATCGAACGGGCTCACCGACGGGGTGCTGCTGGTGGAGTTCAGGTTCAGGGTTTCCGACAGGGTATCGGTGGCCTTGGGCGCCAGTGCCGAGGTGTCGACCTTCAGGGTGGTGAGCACGCCGGCCACGACCTTGCCGTCGGCGTCAACGCTGTAGCCCATCAGCTTGGCGCCGTTGGCGTCGACGATGTTGCCGGCGTTGTCGGTCCCGAAGGCACCGGCGCGGGTGTAGACCTTGTTGCCGTTGTCGCTGGTAATGAAGAAGCCGTTACCGTTGATGGCCATGTCCAGGCTGGCACCGGTGCTGGTGATGGTGCCCTGGGTAAACTGTTGCGACACCTGTTCGGTGGTCACGCCGGTACCGGCGCCGTTCTTGGCGCTGCCCAGGAACAACGAGTTGGCGTACACGTCGCCGAATTCGGCACGCGAGGATTTGAAGCCGGTGGTGGCGACGTTGGCAATGTTGTTGCCGGTGACGTTAAGGGCAGTGTTGGCAGCATTCAGACCGCTGAGGCCGACGTTGAACGACATAATTGACTCCTAGGTTGCCGAAAGGTCGGCTTACAGTCCGATGGTGTTGACGGCAGAGAGCTTCACACTGGAGCCGTCAGCCAATTTAAGGGTCATGTCACTTGCCGAACTTCCCAGGGTCACACTGGTGACGGTAGAAGGCAGGTAAGTGGTTTGTGCAACTGCCTTGCCGTCGAGTACGGCGTTGGCCACAAACTTGTAGGTGCCAGACGCCAACGTATTGCCGTCGTTGTCGGTACCGTCCCAGTTGAAACTCACCGTCCCGGCGCTTTGCGAGCCCAGGTCGATGTTCTTCACCAGCGTGCCATCGGCGTCGTAAACGTCGACCGTGGCGTCGGTGGTGGCGGCGCTCAGGGAAACCTGGCCGCTCAAGCCCGCGCTGGTGTCTACCGTGGTGCTGCTTGCCGCGGCCAGTACGCTATGGCCAACCAGCGACGAGGCTTGCAGCGCCTGCGAAGAGGTGTAGTTGCTCGCCAGGCTTTCAACCGTGCTGTTGAGGGTGTTGATCCCCTCCAGGCTGCTGAACTGCGCCAGTTGCGCAACGAATTCGGAGTTGTCCTGCGGGTCGAGCGGGTTCTGGTTCTTCAGCTGGGTCACCAGCAACTGGAGGAAGGTGTCCTTGCCCAGTGAGCTGGTACCGGTCGAAGAGCTCGAGCTCGACGAGCTGGTGCTCGACGCGGTGCTCGAGGAGCTCAGCGCATATTGCGAAAGTACGCTGGAGCCGCTGGTGCTGTCAGTGGTGGTAGTCATCGCTCATCCTTCCTGTTACTGACCCAGCGTCAGTACTTTCTGCATCATGGTCTTGGCGGTGTTCATGATCTCGGCGTTGGTCTGGAAAGACCGGCTGGCGGAGATCATGTCGGCCATTTCCTCGACCACGTTGACGTTCGGGTAGTACACGTAACCGTCTTTGTTGGCCGAGGGGTTGTTCGGTTCGTAACGCGCTTCCAGGTTGCTCTGGTCTTCAACGATGCCGGCCACTTGCACGCCCTGGCCGCCATCGCCGCTGTCGTTGAACAGCGAGCCGCTGTCACCGCTGCCGCCGCCCATCTGGTTGCTGAGCATGGTCGAGAACACCGGGTGGCGGGCACGGTAGGTCTGGTCGAGGCTCGAGCTCACGGTGTCGGCGTTGGCGATGTTGCTGGCCACGGTGTTCAGCCGGGTGTTCTGGGCGCTCATGCCGGTGCCGGCGATGTTGAATACGCTAGAAAGTGACATGGCTTACTCTCCCTTCAGGGCGGTGACCAGCCCTTTGAACTTGTTGTTGAGCAGCGTGAAGCTGGCCTGGAAGTCGACGGCGTTCTGCGCGTAGTTCGAGTTCTCGATCTGCGCATCGACGGTGTTCTGGTCCATCGAAGGCTGCGACGGCACCCGGTACTTCAGGGTGCTGTCGGCGCTTTCGTCGAAGCCATCGGCCTCGATGTGGTTAGCGTTGGTGCGCTCAAGCGAAAAGGTCCCGCCAGAAGTCTTCTGGGCCTGGCTGGCGAGCACGGACGAGAAGTCCATGTCGCGCGCCTTGTAGTTGGGGGTGTCGGCGTTGGCAATGTTGTTGGCCAGCACCTCAGCGCGTTTGGCCCTGAAGTTCAGCGCTTGCTCGTGGATGCCGAGCGCTTGGTCGAAACTGATGCCCATGGTCGAAAACCTCTGACGGCGGAAATTCGTACTGCTACCGGGTCTATAGCAACCGCTGTGCCAACTTTGCACAAGCCCCATTCCAGAGGCCTCCACCCGTACATCGGCAGGGCCTATGCCAGAAAAGCGGCAAGGGCTTTCCGGCGGGAGCGGCAAAAGCGGCAAACAGCGGCGCCAGGACAATTGCCGGGCGGGGGCCGCCGGCAAATTGTCATGCGTGAGGGGATTGCAAGGGGTGGGCCAACAGAGGGGTGGCGCGGGCGGGAGGGGATGAAAGGTGTGCCGTAATGCTGTTCACTTAAGCAATCAGAGCGCTGAATTGAGGATGAAAAGCCCTGACGTCTCTCGATGGTTTACCGAGCGCATGGCCTGGCTGGCCCTTCGCCCGGCACAGCCGGAGTGCCGGACCACGGCCTCCCACCAGATTTGTGTAAGTACTTGATTTAATGGGCAACACAGAACCCGTGGGAGGCCGGCTGTGCCGGGCGAAGGGCCCTGGAGCTCATGCACAAAATCAGCAGAGCTCACATATTCATGCCCTCCACGAGGCCGTGAAGTTGCTTAAGTGAACAGCATTACGGCACAGCCGGCTGTGCCGGGCGATGGGCCCTAGCAGGCTGCCGGCTTAGAAATCGTCTTTATCGAACCGGCGCGCTTCGCGCTGCAGTTGATAGACAAAGCGCTCGACGTTGCGGCTGGTCAGCCCGCTCATGTTATGAAAGCGCACGCCGGCGAAGGTGGTGTCCAGGCGCTCTTCGAAGTGCAGGTGGCGCAGCTCGACCGCGGTGCTGATCGGGCCGAACGGCAGGGCTGCGGCATAGCGCTCGTACACTTGGCCCAATTGCAGGTGGCTGGTGATGTCGCCATCAAAACGCAGCTTGCAGCCGGTGGCGGAAATATCCAGCAGCTTGCCACGCAGTTTGTCTGCCATTTTGTCGCCGGCCAGCTCCACATCGACCAGGGCCGAGAGCTTGAGGGCGGCGCGGAAGGCATTGCGGCGCTGGTGGTAGATCACCTCGGAGGGCAACGCGCCGCGGTAGCCGCGGCCGTTTTCGTTGTCGATCAGGGCCACCGGGCCGGCCACGTCCCAGGCGATGCGCACACCGTCGTGGAAGCCTTCGACCTTGAAGCTCTCCCCCGCCAACATGTAGCGCTCGCCGTCACGCGGGATCAGCTCATCGAGGATCACGCTGCCGGCGTCGCGGTCGACGTCGATCACGTAGCTCTGGAACCGCTGGTTACGCTCGGTAAAGGTGATGATCAACGGATCGTGGCCATCCTGCAGGGCACGCAGGTTGGCGATGATTTCGAGGGGCGTCGTCAGCACCTTCGGTGGCTGCGGGGCATCGTCGGCCGAGCTGTTGAACACGATCAGGGAATCTCCAGGCTAAAGGTGACGCATGCATCCATAGCATTGTGCCACCTTTTTATCACGTCGCGATATGGGCACGTCAAGCCTGGCTAAAGGCGCGGATGGTACCCAGCTTCGAGGTGGCCCCGCGGGCAGTATAGAGCGACGGCGCCTCGCCCCCGTTGAGGATGCGCAGTTGGTTGGCGGTGGCATGCTGCTGCATGCGGATCGCCCGGCCGTTCTCGTCGTTGGCCTGCTTGCAGCGGGCAAGGATGTCACTGAGCATGTCGCCCTTGGCCAACAGTTCGTTGCCCAGCGGCGAGATTTTCGCCAGGTGCTGCAAGCCTTCGCGGTCGGTGCTCATGCCCAGCATGGCCAAGGCCTGGCTACGCTGGCGGCCGTGTTGCTGCAACTGCACGATCAGCGACTGCTTGTGCGCCAGGATGTTTTCCAGCAACGGCATGTCACGGCCACCCAACGCCTGCGCTTCGACCTGAAGCAGTTCGAGCAATTGCTGGGCGGGGGCCAGGTCACTTTCGATCAGATGAAGCAATGCGGTGTCTTGCATGGCGGCTCGAACTCACGGAGAAATACCGGTGATGCCGTGCCAGGCGTGGGCCTTAGCGATCGGCTTCCAACTTAAGCATGTTCGCGGCGGTTTTCGTCGGGTCGACGTTGTAACTGCCGTTGGCGATCTGTTCTTTCAACTGCGCGACCTTGCTGGCGTTGACCACCGGCTGGTTTTGCAGGTCACTGGTGACCTTCTGCAGGAACTGCGCGCTGTCGCTCAGTTGCACGCTTTCACCGGCCGCGCTGGTTTTGCTTACGGTGGTGTCGGTGCTCACGGCTTCAGTGGCGCGAGTGCTGCTGGTACGGGTAGTGCCGGTGACGGGGGTGGTACCGCCGTTCACCCGGTTAAAATCAATAACCATGATGTGAAAACCTCTGGGGATTCTGGACGCTTGCCATGTTTTCGACGCTGGGGCGAAAAACTTTAGGTTTTTTTTCGCCAAGGCCCAGAGCGCCTGCAACCAGAGGGCAAGTCTAGGGAAAACCCGGGGGTACCGCCACTGCCGTGGCGTATCTACATCGCCACTTCTACTTGCCCGGGGCCTGTGACCCGAGCTTTGACCACACGATTGGAGCGCAGGTTGCGCACGCGGATCTGTTCACCTTCACCGCCATCGGCCAGGGCCTCGCCGGGCATCTTCACGGCGATGCCGCCAACGCCGGCGCTGATCACCACCTGGTCACCCTTGCGCACCAGCTCCGGCCGTTCCACCTGCACCGGCGACAGCACCTGGTCCATGGCCACCGGGCGTACCAGTTTTTGCCCCACCGCCTGGCCGAGGTCGGTCAGGTAGCCTTGGCTCAGCGGGCCGACGTCACGCTCGCGCAGCGCGACGTCGGTTTGGCCGATCACATCGTCACGCTTGAGCGGGCGGGTCACGGTGACCACCGGGCGGAACAAATGCACCTGCGCCGGCACGAACACCGTCCACGGCGTGGAGCCTTCGCAGCGCACCTTCACCACCACCCGGCCAATCGGCGTGGCGGGGCTTTGCAAGGTGGCGCCGAGTTGCTGGTCACAGCCGGGCATGCTCAGGCGCGGGTCGAGGTTGTTCACTTCTACCTCAGGCCGGCCTTCGATCTGCGCGGTCGCCAAATAATCTTCTACCGTGAACTCAAGAAACCCCTGGGTGACACCGATAAGCTGTTCGGGCAAGGTGGCATCATCGGCTTGTGAGCGTCCAGAACCGAAGAGGCACAGTGCGGTAACCAGCCCAAACAGGCTGTGGATCAGATGTCGTGAAAATGGCGTTTTATCGTTCATGGCTGGGCTTGAGCAAGGCCTGTGCCAACTTGCTTGAAAAGCTGGCCAGCGGTAGCGCCGCGGGCCCGACAGTTTAACGCGGAGGCTTCAAACATGGCTGGTGTAATGGATTCAGTGAACCAGCGCACACAATTGGTAGGGCAGAACCGCCTTGAACTGTTGTTGTTCCGTCTCAACGGCCAGCAGTTGTATGGGATCAACGTGTTCAAGGTCCGCGAGGTGCTGCAATGCCCCAAGCTGACCTTGATGCCCAAGTCCAACCCTGTGGTGCGCGGCGTCGCCAACATTCGTGGCGCGACCATTCCAATTCTCGACCTGGCGCTGGCCACCGGCGGGCGCAGCCTGGAGAAGATGGGCGACGCGTTCGTGATCATCACCGAGTACAACACCAAGATTCAGGGGTTTCTGGTGCACTCGGTGGAACGCATCGTCAATATGAACTGGGAAGGCATTCACCCGCCGCCCAAGGGCACCGGCCGTGACCACTACCTCACCGCCGTGACCCGGGTCGACAACCAGTTGGTCGAAATCATCGACGTGGAGAAGATCCTCTCCGAAGTGGCGCCGATGTCCGAGGCGATCAGCGTTGGCGTGGTCACCGAGGAAGTGCAGCAAAAGGCCGTGGCCATGCGCGTGCTGACGGTCGACGACTCGTCCGTGGCGCGCAAGCAGGTCAGCCGCTGCCTGGAAACCGTCGGCGTTGAAGTCACCGCGCTGAACGACGGCAAACAGGCGCTGGACTACCTCAAGGCGATGGTCGAAAAAGGTGAAAAGCCCGCGGAGGAATTTCTGATGTTGATCTCCGACATTGAAATGCCCGAGATGGACGGCTACACCTTGACTGCAGAGATCCGCAATGACCCGCGGATGCAAAACCTGCATATCATTCTGCATACTTCGCTGTCGGGCGTGTTCAACCAGGCGATGGTCAAGAAGGTCGGCGCCGACGACTTCCTCGCCAAGTTCCGCCCAGACGACCTCGCCGCGCGCGTGGTCGAACGTATCAAGGCGCGCAGTTAACGCGCCGCAAGCAGTAATCCGGGGGCCTGGCCCCCGGTCACATTCATGATTCAAGGGGCACCCGCGTTGTCAACGGCCAATCTCGATTTCGAACAGTTCCGGGTTTTCCTGGAAAAAGCCTGTGGCATCCTGCTGGGGGAGAACAAGCAGTACCTGGTCTCCAGCCGCCTCAACAAACTGATGGAACAGAACGGCATCAAGTCGCTGGGTGAACTGGTGCAGCGCATCCAGGCCCAGCCCCGAGGCGGCCTGCGTGAACAGGTGGTCGACGCCATGACCACCAACGAAACACTGTGGTTTCGCGACACTTACCCCTTCGAGGTGATGAAAAACAAAGTCATCCCGGAAATGCTCAAGGCCTCGCCGGGCCAGCGCCTGCGGGTATGGTCGGCGGCCTGCTCGTCGGGCCAGGAGCCGTATTCGCTGTCGATGACCTTCGACGAATTCGAGCGCAGCAACCCCGGCCAACTGCGCATGGGCGCGCAGATCGTTGCGACCGACCTCTCGCCGTCGATGCTGGCCAACTGCAAAAGCGGCGAGTACGACAGCCTGGCGATCGGCCGCGGCCTGTCGCCGGAACGCCTGCAGCGCTTTTTTGACAGCCAGCCCGGCTCGCGCTGGGCGGTGAAGGCGCCGATCCGCCAGCGCGTGGAGTTCCGCCCGTTCAACCTGCTCGACAGCTACGCGGTGCTGGGCAAGTTCGACGTGGTGTTTTGCCGCAACGTGCTGATCTACTTCTCCGCCGAGGTGAAAAAAGACATCCTCAAGCGCATCCACGGCACCCTCAAGCCGGGTGGTTACCTGTTCCTTGGCGCCTCCGAGGCGCTCAACGGCCTGCCCGAGCACTACCAGATGGTCCAATGCAGCCCGGGGATCATCTACCAGGCCAAGTAACGCGCACCACAGGAGGCCCTGATGCCCGACCGCCACATGCCCCCTGCCCTGCGCTTCATGCTCGCCGCCCGCCGAATGGAACTGGGCGGCCTCGAAGGCCTGGCGTTCACCTGCGAGCTGGTCACCCAGATCAGCCAACTGGTGCACGCCCTGCAGCGCGAACGCGGCTATTCCAACCTCTACCTGGGCAACCCCGACCAGGTGCACCTCGGCCAGCTTGAGCGCCTGAGCGACGAAGCGCTGGCGGTTGAGCGCTCGGTACGCGCGCGCTTCGAAGCGATGGACCTCGAGGCCAGCAGCGCGGTCGACCGCGCGCGGCTGTTCAACCGCATCGCCTACGTGCTCCACGGCCTGGAAGAACTGCCGCGGCTGCGCCGGCGCATCCGTGAGCGGCTGATCCCCGCGCTGGACGCCACCGCCGCCCTTACCCGGCTGATCGGCGGCCTGCTGGCGGTGGTGTTCGAAGCCGCCGACACCGCGGCAGACCCGGCCATCACCCGGCTGCTGGTGGCGATGTTCAACTTCATGCAGGGCAAGGAGTTGTCTGGCCAGGAACGCGCCACCGGGGTGGCCGGGTTTACCGCCGGCTACTTCGACGACGCCCTGCGCCAGCGCATGGAACACCTTGGCCACGCCCAGGAACGCTGCTTCGAAACCTTCACCGAGTTCGCCAACGCCGAGGCCCTGGCGCTGTGGCAGGCACTGTTGGCCCAGGAATGCACCGCGCAGATCGAGCGCCTGCGCGTGCTGGCGGCGCGCACCCACACCCAGGCGCGGGTCGACGCGGGGCTGTCGGAGCTGTGGTTCGAGGTCACCACCCAGCGCATCGACGCGATGAAAACCCTCGAAGTGCACCTGGCCGGCAGCCTGCTGGTGGCCTGCCAGCGCAGCATCCAGGCAGCGCGCACGGACCTCGAAAACCACCGCCTGCTGCTCGGCCGCCTGGCCAGCCTGGAAACCAGCAACGAGGCCGAGCAACCACGGCTGTTCAACATCCAGGCCAGCGACCTCGACAGCAACCTCAGCGAGGCCCTGGCGCCACACCTGGGCCGCTCGGTGCTCGACCTGCTGCACGCGCAAACCCAGCGCCTAGCCACCGTCAACGACGAATTGGAGCAAGCCCGCCAAGCGCTGAACGACCGCAAGGTGGTGGAGCGGGCGAAGAAATGGCTGATGGACAGCCACCAGCTCTCGGAACCGGAGGCTTACGCACGGCTGCGCCAGGCGGCGATGGACCGCGGGCAGAAGCTGGTGGAGGTGGCGCAGCAGGTGTTGCAGGGGTAGGCGCACGGGCGATGGGCCCTCGAAGGCAACCTACTCCGGGTACTCTGCTCGGCTTTTAAACACCACATACAGCGGCGCTAGATCTTCTTCGCAGACTAAGCCTTGATTGATCATCGCCGCATGCCCAAATGGCTGATCCGTTGTTCAAATTGTACTGCGCTCATTCGTACCCCCTCTAACGTGGGCGTTTTTACTTCAGGCATCTGGTTTGATGAGGCTGAAGATGATCATTTTTACTTCGAGTGACTCGAGGTAATTCAACATGAGCGTAACATTGGGAAAACGATCAGATGGCAAGGTCAGCAGTTCCCAGCCCCCGGTCTGCCAAACCGGCGCAGGCATCCTGACCGGGCCAGAATAGTGCTGTGAAGGGCCAAACCACTCGCGCGCCATGCGCTGGTCCATGCCTGCCACGAACGGCGCAGGTAGTTCACCTGCATACGCCACGGTCAGGGGTGTGGATTTAACCAGCGTGATATATAAACTCTGAAACACCTCGCTCTCAGCATCAAACTCCATTTCCAAGCCAGCTTCCAGTTCGAAATACAGATGCCAGTCTCCTTCAAACACTTGAAATAATTCCCCATCGGGAATAACGCCATTTTCAATCAACTGCTTATGGGTCAGCCCCAGATTGGCAATCAAGGTTTCGATGCCCAACGCCCCCATGAGCTTAGACGGCGGCGTGGCCATTGGCATATGTGGAAAATCCTCTAAAATACTTTTACGGGCCATACTCCAAACTCCTTGTTAGCAGCGCGAAAGCCTGCCCATTTATATGAGTTTGCCTACAGGCTTCAGTTATTTTTCCCCTTCTGACTGAAGGCGATCATCTCCACCTCAAGGGACTCGAGATAATTCAACGTCAGCGTGGCGTTGGGGTAGCGTCCCGCCGGCAAGGTCAGCCGTTCCCAACCCCCGGTCTGCCATACCGGCGCAGGCATCCTGACCGGCCCAGAATAGTGCTGTGAAGGGCCAAACCACTCGCGCGCCATGCGCTGGTCCATGCCTGTCACGAACGGCGCAGGTAGTTCACCCGCATACGCCACAATCGACGGTGTAGTTTTAACCAGCGTAATATATAAGTCCTGAAACACCTCGCTCTCGGCATCAAACACCATTTCCAAACCAGCCTCTAGCTCGAAATACAGATGCCAGTCGCCTTCAAACACTTGAAATAATTCCCCATCGGGAATAACGCCATTTTCAATCAACTGCTCATGGGTAGAACCCAAGTGGGCAATCAGCGCTTCAATTCTAGATGCACTCATCACTATTCTCCTTGTTTCCGGTGAAGCACGTACCACAGTGCGCGCGCCCTTTCAATACTTCAGTGCATTCGGCTTCTAGGAGGCCAGCTTTGATCGCGCTCACATCATTGACGCGCAAAACAGCCAATTCATTTCAAAACTTTATCAGAGGGTACCGCCTTGCAAAAACGCAAACACCCGAGGACGCGAACTATATAAATATCACCGCCACCGCAACAGCCGTTTTTCTTTGCAGAATATTTAGACAAGAGAGGCCGGCTGCGCCGTAATGCTGTTCACTTAAGCAATCAGAGCGCCAAATCGGGAGTGAAAAGCCCTAATGACTTCAGGTGGTTTTACTGAGCGCGTGACCTGACTGGCCCTTCGCCCGGCACAGCCGGAGTGCCGGACCACGGCCTCCCACCAGTTTTGTGTAAGTACTTGATTTACGGGGCAACACAGAACTGGTGGGAGGCCGGCTGTGCCGGGCGATAGGCCTAGAAGCTCATGCACAAAATCAGCAGAGCTCACAGATTCTTCCGCCCCATGAAGCCCTGAAATGGCTTAAGTGAACAGCATTACGGCTGTGCCGGCCAAAGGCCCCCCGCAGCCCCCTACGCCCGGCTGGAATCCACCCGCCGGCGCAGCCACTGCCGATACGGCACCGGCTCCCCCGCCCCCACTCGTTCGTCGAGGGTCAGGCACCAACTGCCGGTGGCCACCTGCAAGTCGATCGCCGCCGGTTGCCCCAGGTGGGCGAAGCCCAGCCGTTCATGCAGGGCGATGCCGGCGCTGCTGGCCAGCGGCAGCGTCACGTACAGCGCCAGAAACCCTTGCTCGGCCAGTTGCGCCGCCAGGTGCCGGTAGAGGGCCTCGGCCACTGCCCCTTGATGCGGGCCGGGCCAGGCGTGCACGGCCACTTCCACCGACCAGCGAAAACCCGCCGCCGCGCGGTGGGCGCGGGCGTAGGCGAAGCCGATCAGGGTGCTGCCCTGCTCGGCCACCAGAAACGGCAAATGGCCGAGGGTCGCGCTGATCAGCGCGGCCGCCTCCAGGCCTTGGCCCAAAGCATCCGCCGCCAGCCCGGCAACGGCGCTGCCGGGTTGCCGGTACAACTGGCAGACCGCGCGCCCATCGGCGGCGCGGGCGGTTCTTATCGTTGTCATCACCATTGCGCATTTCCCAACTGCGGCCCGGGTCCAGAACAGTGTGGATCCACTGTCCAAAACGAATCAACTGCGTGCGGATGTAAGGCATTGATCCATATCAAAAGTGCCGCTGCCAGGCACGCCTGGGTCGCCCCCATGCTCAGGCTGTGACGGCCGTCACGTTGGCCGCCAAACTGGACAACCACGCCAGCGTTGCCCACCCTGAAAGCACAAGAACAACAGGCGTGTGCCCGATGAACATCCTCTACGACGAACGCCTCGACGGCCCGTTGCCGCCGGTGGACCGCCCGCGGCTGGCCGCGGCGCTGCGCGAGGCCGCCCCTGGCCTCACGCTGCTGGAGCGCCGCGAAGAGCTCGCGCCCTATGAATGCGACGGCCTGGCCGCCTACCGCACCGCGCCGCTGCTGGTGGCGCTGCCGGAGCAGCTGGAACAGGTACAGGCCGTGCTGCGGGTGTGCCACCGGCTGAATGTTCCGGTGGTGGCCCGCGGCGCCGGCACCGGGCTTTCCGGTGGCGCGCTGCCGCTGGCCAGTGGGGTGCTGCTGGTGATGGCGCGCTTCAAGGCGATCCTTGAGATCGACCCGGCGGCGCGCTGCGCGCGGGTACAACCCGGGGTGCGCAACGCGGCGATCTCCCAGGCGGCGGCGCCCTACGGGCTGTACTACGCCCCCGACCCGTCTTCGCAGATCGCCTGCTCCATCGGCGGCAACGTGGCGGAAAACGCCGGCGGCGTGCACTGCCTCAAATACGGCCTGACCGTGCACAACATCCTCCAGGTGCGCATGCTGACCATGGCCGGCGAGCACCTCACCCTCGGCAGCCAGGCGCTGGACGCCCCCGGTTTCGACCTGATGGCGTTGTTCACCGGTTCCGAGGGGCTGCTGGGGATCATCACCGAGGTCACCGTGAAGCTGCTGCCCAAGCCGGAGGCGGCGCGGGTGCTGCTGGCCAGCTTCGACAGCGTGGCGGCCGCCGGCCACGCGGTGGCCGAGATCATCGCCGCCGGGATCATCCCCGGCGGCCTGGAGATGATGGACAACCTGGCGATCCGCGCCGCCGAGGCGTTCATCCACGCCGGCTACCCGGTCGAGGCCCAGGCCATCCTGTTGTGCGAGCTCGACGGCGTCGAAGCCGACGTGCTCGCCGACTGCCAGCGGGTCGAGGCGCTGTTGCGCGCGGCGGGCGCGGCGTCAGTGCAGCAGGCTTGCGACGAAGCCGAGCGGCTGAAGTTCTGGGCCGGGCGCAAGAACGCCTTCCCCGCCGTGGGCCGGCTCTCGCCGGACTACTACTGCATGGACGGCACCATCCCCCGCCGGGCGCTGGCCGAGGTGCTCGAAGGCATCGCCCGGCTGGCCGAGCAGCACGGGCTGGCGGTGGCCAATGTGTTCCATGCCGGCGACGGCAACATGCACCCGTTGATCCTCTTCGACGCCAACCAGCCCGGCCAACTGGAACGCGCCGAGGCCCTGGGCGGGGCGATCCTCGAGCTGTGCGTGGCGGTGGGCGGCAGCATCACCGGCGAGCACGGCGTGGGCCGAGAGAAAATCAACCAGATGTGCGCGCAGTTCAGCAGCGCCGAGATCGAGGCGTTCCATCGGGTCAAGGCCGCCTTCGACCCACAGGGCCTGCTCAACCCCGGCAAGAACATTCCCACCCTGCAGCGCTGCGCCGAATACGGCGCGCTGCATGTGCATCACGGCCAGGTGCCGTTTCCTGAACTGGAGCGTTTCTGATGGGCACCTGCGACGCCAGCGCCAGTTGGCAAGAACAGGTGCGCGCGGCCCTGGCCGACGGCGTGTGCCTGCACCTGCGTGGCAGCGGCAGCAAGGCGCACCTGGGCCGGGCGGTACAGGGCCGGCTGCTCGACACCCGCGAGCACCGCGGCATCGTCTGCTACGACCCCGCCGAGCTGGTGATCAGCGCCCGTGCCGGCACGCCCTTGGCCGACGTGGAAGCGGCGCTGGCCGAACGCGGCCAGATGCTCGCCTTCGAGCCGCCGCGCTTGGGCCCTGGCGCCACCCTCGGCGGTACCCTCGCCTGTGGCCTGAGCGGCCCGCGCCGGCCCTGGGCCGGGGCGCTGCGTGACTATGTGCTCGGCACCCGCGTGCTCAGTGGTGATGGCCAATGGCTGCGCTTTGGCGGCGAGGTGATGAAAAACGTCGCCGGCTACGACCTGTCGCGGCTGATGGCCGGCAGCCAAGGCTGCCTCGGGCTGATCGGCGAGGTGTCGCTCAAGGTGTTGCCGCGCCCTCGCGCGCGGCACAGCCTACGCCTGCCGATGCCGCTGAAAGAAGCCCTGGCACGGCTGGCCGAATGGGGCCAACAGCCGCTGCCGTTGTCCGCGGCCAGCCACGACGGCCAGGCGCTGTTCCTGCGCCTGGAAGGCGGCGAAGGCTCGGTGCAGGCCGCCGCCGAGCGCCTGGGCGGTGAGCCGTTGCACGATGAGTTCTGGGCCGAGGTGAACGAGCAGCGGCTGGGGTTTTTCCAGCAGCCGGCGCCGCTGTGGCGCCTATCGTTGCCGCCCAACAGCGCCGACCTGGCCCTGCCCGGCCCGCAGTGGGTCGACTGGGCCGGCGCCCAGCGCTGGCTGAAAACCACCGCCCCGGCCAGCACCGTGCACGCCCTGGCGGCCGGCGCCGGTGGCCACGCCAGCGCCTGGCACGCGCACCCGGCCGGCGCCCAGCCGCTGCCCGCCGCGCTGCTGGCACTGCACCAACGGCTCAAGGCGGCCCTGGACCCTCACGGCCTGTTCAACCCCGGCCGCCTGTACGCGGAGCTATAGCCCATGCAAACCCACCTGAGTGAGCACGCCCGCGGCCTGCCCCGCGCCGAAGAAGCCGAGCGCATCCTGCGCAGCTGCGTGCACTGCGGCTTTTGCAACGCCACCTGCCCCACCTATCAATTGCTCGGCGATGAACTCGACGGCCCGCGCGGGCGCATTTATCAGATCAAGCAGGTACTCGAGGGCGAGCCGGCCACCGCGCAGGTGCAGCAGCACCTGGACCGCTGCCTGAGCTGCCGCAACTGCGAAACCACCTGCCCGTCGGGGGTGCAGTACCACAACCTGCTCGACATCGGCCGCGCCGAGGTCGACCGCCAGGTGCCGCGCCCGGCCGGGCAGCGCTGGCTGCGCCTGGGCCTGCGGCAACTGGCGGCGCACCCGGCGGCGTTCCGCGCCGCCCTCGCCCTGGGGCAAACCCTGCGCCCGCTGGTGCCGGCGGCGCTGCAGGCGAAGCTGCCCGCCAACGCGCTGCCGGCGCTGGCCCGGCCCACCCGGCAGCACCCACGGCGCGTGCTGATGCTCGAAGGCTGCGTGCAGCCGGGCCTGGCACCCGGCACCAACGCGGCCGCCGCGCGGGTGCTCGACCGCCTCGGCATCAGCGTGGTGGCGGCCAGCGCCGGCTGTTGTGGCGCCATCGACTACCACCTCGACCACCAGGCCCAGGGCCTGGCCCGCGCCCGCCACAACATCGATGCCTGGTGGCCGGCGCTGCAGGCCGGCGCCGAAGCCATCGTGCAAACCGCCAGCGGCTGCGGCGCGTTCATCCAGGACTACGCCCACCTGCTGCGCGATGACCCGGCTTACGCCGCCAAAGCCCAGGTGGTCAGCGAACGGGCGCTGGACCTCGCCCAGGTGCTGGCGCGCGAACCGCTCGGCGCGCTCACCCTGAGCGAGGCGCCGCGCCTGGCCTTCCACAGCCCGTGCACGCTGCAACACGCCCTGCGCCAAGGCGGGCAGACCGAAGCCCTGCTGCGGCGGTTGGGGTTTCACCTCACCGGCGTGGCAGACGCCCACCTGTGCTGCGGCTCGGCGGGCACCTATTCACTGACCCAACCGGCCCTGGCCCGGCAACTGCGCGATCAGAAGCTCGCCGCGCTGGAAAGCGGCCAACCGGCGTTGATCGCCACCGCCAACATCGGCTGCCAAAGCCATTTGAACAGCGCCGGGCGCACGCCGGTGCTGCATTGGGTGGAGGTGTTGGAGCGGGCCCTGATGGGGTAAAAATACCTGCATGGAGGTATTAAAGGCCATTCGTTACCCACATGTAGGTGTTTTTAAGCCAAAACGGCCTTGCATGGCCTCACCCATTTGCTACGCTTTGCGCATGCCAAAGGAGCCTGCCCATGCCGCGTAGAACCTACAGCCCCCATACCCTTTCCGTGGCCAAAGTGCTCGGGGCGCAGATCAAGATCCAGCGCAAACTGCGCCACCTGACCCTCGCAGCCCTGGCTGAGCGCGCGGGCATCTCCCGCAGTTGGTTGCAACGCATCGAGGCCGGCGACCCGCGTTCGGAAATGGGCGTGGTGTTCGAGGTCGCTCACCTGGCCGGTGTCGAGTTGCTGGCCGCCGAGGCTGACATCCCCAGCATCGAAAAACGCCAAGCCGAACGGCTTGCCCTGTTGCCGGCCGCCGTGCGCCCTCGCCACATAGAGGCCAACAATGACTTCTAAACCACGGGACTGTTTTGTTTGGGTGTGGCTTCCGGGCCAGGCCGAGCCTGTGGTTGCCGGGCGCCTGGTACCGTTGGGCCAAGGCGAGCACGGGCCGGCCTTCGGCTTTATCTACGGTAAAAGCTACCTGGCCAACCCGCGGGCGATCCCCCTCAATAGCATCGAGCTGCCGCTGGGCGAGCAGACCATCGCCCCGGCCGCCGGCCTTGGGTTGGCTGGCGGCCTGCGTGATGCCTGCCCGGATGCCTGGGGCCGGCGGGTGATCCTCAACAAGCTGTTCGGCAAGGCCCCGACCCAGGCGGCTGAAGACAGCCTCGACGAAACCACGTTCATGCTCGAGTCCGGCTCGGACCGTATCGGCGCACTGGACTTCCAGCAGTCGCCCACCCACTACGTACCGCGCAGCAGCGACCATGCCAGCCTCGAAGAGCTGCTGCGCGCGGCGCAATTGATCGAGCAGGGCATCCCGCTCAGCCCTGAATTGGACCAAGCCCTGCGCCATGGCTCATCGATCGGCGGCGCGCGGCCCAAGGCCCTGCTGCAAGACGGCGGGCGTAAGTACGTGGCGAAGTTTTCTTCGTCTACCGACACCATGAACGTGGTCAAGGCTGAGTTCATCATGATGCGCCTGGCCAGCCGGCTGGGCATCGATGCGGCGCCGGTGCGGCTCGAGCGCGCGCTGGGCAAGGATGTATTGCTGATCGAACGCTTCGATCGGGTCGAGCAAGGTGGCGCCTGGCAGCGCAAGCTGATGGTCTCGGCGCTGACCCTGCAGGGGCTGGATGAAATGATGGCGCGCTATACCAGCTACGAAAACCTCACCCATATCATTCGCAAGCAGTTCAAGAACCCCAAGGCCGACCTGCGTGAACTGTTCCGCCGGCTGGTGTTCAACGTGCTGTGCGGCAACACCGACGACCACGCCCGCAACCACGCGGCATTCTTCGATGGCCAGCACTACGCGCTCACACCGGCGTACGACATCTGCCCGCAGGTGAGGTCCGGCAACGTCGCCAGCCAGGGCATGCTGATCATCGGCGCGGCGAACCAGAGCCAGGTCAGCCTGTGCCTGGAGGCCGCCCATTTGTTCCTGCTCGCCCCCGCCGAGGCCCAGGCTATCGTCAGTGAGCTGATCGAAGGCATCGGCGAGCACTGGGCGCTGACCTGCCAGGAAGCCGCCATCAGCCCGGTCGATCGCAACCAACTGGCCACCCGGCAGATGCTCAACCCCTTTTGTTTCGAAGGCCTGGCCATCCCGGCGCTGGCCCAGCGGGCCACCGCCATTCGCGCCACCCTGCCCGCCTGACCCTACCCCACAAGGAGCCTCACATGCAGACCAAACCCATCCTCGCCCACGCCGACGTGGCCCGCATCCTCGCCGCCGCCCGCGCCGAGGCGCTGGCCCAGCAATGGCCGGTGAGCATCGCCGTGGTCGACGACGGCGGCCACTTGCTGGGCCTGGAGCGGCTCGATGGCGCCACCGCCAGCAGCGCCTACATCGCCACTGAAAAAGCCCGCACCGCCGCCCTCACCCGCCGTGAAACCGAAGCGCTGGAGCAGGTGGTCAACGGCGGCCGCACGGCGTTCCTGGCCGCGCCCAACCTCACCCCGCTCGGCGGCGGCGTGCCGGTGCAGTACCAGGGCCAGGTGATTGGCGCGGTGGGGGTGTCGGGGGTCAAGCCGGACCAGGATGCCCAGGTCGCCAAGGCGGGGGCTGCAGTGCTGGGCGAGAAGCCCTGAGGTATCGCACAAAGCCACCCATCCGCAACTTTTCACGCCCCGGTGCGCAACTAGTGGCGTAGTGCTATTGTCACATTCGATATTCGATCGATATCACTGCGTGCCAGGGCAGGCGCGGGGGGATCACACATGGCTCAAGGCGCACCGATACCATTGAACGAAGCCCAGCGCCTGCGCCGGGTCAACGACCTCTGCCTGCTCGACCCCGAGCCGGACCCGGTGCTCGACCAATTGGTCAGCGCCGTCAGCCTGCACTTCAATGTGCCCATCGCGCTGGTGTCGATCGTCGACGAGCAACGCCAGTGGTTTCGCGCCGGCACCGGGCTGTGCCAGCGCGAGACCTCTCGCGACCAGTCGTTCTGCGCCTATGCCATCCTCAGCGACGGCCTGTTCGAGGTGTGCGACGCCCAACGCGATGCGCGCTTCGCCGAGAACCCGCTGGTCACCGGCGCGCCGTTCATCCGCTTCTACGCCGCCGCCCCGCTGACCACCGAAGACGGCCTGGGGCTGGGCAGCCTGTGCATCATCGACACCCAGCCGCGGCCGCCGCTCACGCCCCACGAAGCGCAGATGCTGCGCCACTTCGGCCAACTGGTGATGCTGCGCCTGGCCGGGCTGCGCAATGCCAGCTACCTCGACGGCCCGACCGGCCTGTTCAACCGCCTGCGCCTGGAGCAAGACATCACCCAGGTGCTGCCCGGCGGCGGCCACAGCCTGGCGGTGATCGACATGATTTCCCCGGGGTTTCTCAACGACATCGTCAAGGCACTGGGCTACAGCTTCTCGCAAGAACTGATGAACGTGATGCACGTGGCCTTGAAGGCGCACCTGCCGGCCCAGGCCACGCTGTACAAGATCAGCCCGCACCGCTTTGGCTTCTTGCTGCCGCCCAGCGTCGACGAGCAGCCGGAGTTGATTTTCCAGCGCTTGACCTGCGCCTTCGAGGCGCCGCTGCTGTGCCGTAATATTCCGATCCAGCCCCAGGTGGGCGTAGGTGCGATCCGCCTGCAACTGGACGACGACATCGAAAAAGACTGGCTGCGCCTGGTGGTCAGCGCCGCCGACGAAGCCCGCGACAAAGGCACCGGCTGGCGCTGGTACGAGCCGCACCTCGACCTCGCCCAGCAGCGCGCATTCCTGCTGCTCGGCTCGCTGGCCGAAGCCGTGCGCGCCCATGACCAACTGCAGCTGGTGTACCAACCACGCATCGAAGTGGGCACCGGGCGCGTTGTCACCGTCGAGGCCCTGCTGCGCTGGCAGCACCCGGTGATCGGCCCGGTCAGCCCCGCGGAATTCGTGCCGCTGGCGGAAAAAACCGCGCTGATCCGCCCGCTCAGCCTGTGGGTGATGCGCCAGGCGGTGCAGCAGGCCGCGCACTGGCAGCAACAGGGCCAACGCTTCAAGGTGGCGATCAACGTGTCGGTGCTCGACCTCTCCAGCCCGGCCTTCACCGACACCCTGCTCGAACTGCTGGCGCAGCAGGGCATGGACCCAGCCGGGTTCGAGATCGAGCTCACCGAAAGCGCGCTGTCAGACAACCTCGGCATGGTCCGCTCACAGCTCGAACGCCTGCGCGCGGTGGGCATGGACGTGGCCATCGATGACTTTGGCAGCGGCTACAGCAACTGGACCTACCTGCGCCAGTTGCCGGCCACCACGGTCAAGCTCGACCGCTCGCTGGTGCAGAACGCCACCGATGAAATCAAAGACCAGCGCCTGATCGAGGCGATCATCGACCTGGCCCAGCGGGTGGGCTACCGGGTGGTGGCCGAAGGCGTTGAAACCGAAGACCTCTACGAAGCCATGGAGCAGGCCGGCTGCCAGGAAATCCAAGGCTTTCTGATTGCCCGGCCGATGACCGCGGCAGCCCTGGAGCGCTGGCTGCAGCACGAGCGCCCGGGGCTTTCGCAGTACTGGCGAGCGCTCAGCCGCTAGTGCGCTGGCGCCCTTCGGCGAGCAGCCGGCTGGCGGCGTACAGCAGCGATTCGATCGCGAACGGCTTGGCCAGGAATGGCCCGACCGGGTGGCGCTCGTTGTCGCCGGGGTAGCCGCTCATGGTCAGCACCGGAATGTGCGGCCATAGCTGGCTGACGAAATAGCCCAGTTCCAGGCCATCGAGTTCACCCGGCATGCGCACGTCGGTGACCATCAGGCTGACCTGCCCGCCAAGGTCTTCGAGCAGGTGCATGGCCTCGTTGGCGTCGTTGACCCCGGTCACGGCGAAGCCTTCGTCGCGGAACGCCTCGCACACCACGCAATTGAGCAGGATCTCATCCTCGACCACCAACACATGCGGCACCTGCGTGCCGTTTTCGCTGAGTACCTTCCTGATCACTCCGGCCCCCTTGCAAACCCCTGTGCCCGCCTTCGTGCAATAGAACCGCCGCCGCGCAAAAGATTCGCCCGCGCGCGGGCCTGACGACAAGCTGCGCTAAATATTCGCGTACCGCGCGGGGCAAGGGCTGCCGGGGGCACGACCGTTCACGCCAGCCATTTGAAATCCGATGGAATTTGTGACGCCAGGCACGTTCCGTTAAAGCGTGTGAATGTTCAAAGACCAACCGAGATTGCTACAGATGCCTAGCCCAAAGCTTTTCATCATCGATTACAGACTTCACGGCTCCCAGAAAAGCTTCGTGCTGCGCCATGACCACATGGACAACGCGGAAGCCTGGCACTGGGCAAGCTGCGACGCCGGGATCGGCCACATCGCCCGCAACCGCCACGACAAGATCAAGAAAACCTCCAAGCCGATGGCCGAGAAGTATGGCATCACCGACGTGACCTGGCGCGAGGCCGGCGCCTCGCCCCTCGAAGGCGAACGCCTGGCCGACGCGCCGGCGCGCTGACCCCGACGTGACGCCGGCGCGGCGGCGGTCATCGAATACCAGGGCGGCATCGGCGCTTCACCCTTCGGGTGTTAACTATTAAGATGCCGCAAGCTATTCGATGACGAGGAATACAAGTGATCATCCATCCCAAGGTTCGCGGCTTTATCTGCACCACCACGCACCCGCTCGGCTGCGAGCGCAACGTGCTCGAACAGATCGAGGCCACCCGCGCCCGTGGCGTACGCACCGACGGCCCGAAAAAGGTCCTGGTGATCGGCGCCTCCAGTGGCTACGGCCTGGCCGCGCGAATCACCGCCGCCTTCGGCTTCAAGGCCGACACCTTGGGCGTATTCTTCGAAAAACCCGGCACCGAGAGCAAGCCTGGCACCGCCGGCTGGTACAACTCGCTGGCCTTCGACAAGTTCGCCAAGGCCGATGGCCTGTACAGCAAGTCGATCAATGGCGACGCCTTCTCCGACGAAGCCCGCGCCAAGGTGATCGAGCTGATCAAAACCGAAATGGGCGGCCAGGTCGACCTGGTGGTCTACTCGCTGGCTTCGCCGGTGCGCAAGCTGCCTGGCCGCGGTGAGCTGAAGCGCTCGGCGCTCAAGCCGATCGGCAACACCTACACCGCCACCGCGATCGACACCAACAAAGACACCATCATCCAGGCCTCGGTCGAGCCGGCCACCGAGCAGGAAATCGAAGACACCATCACCGTGATGGGCGGCCAGGACTGGCAGCTGTGGATCGACGCCCTGAGCGATGCCGGCGTTTTGGCACCGGCCGCGCGCACCGTGGCGTTCAGCTACATCGGCACTGAAATCACCTGGCCGATCTACTGGCACGGCGCCCTGGGCAAGGCCAAGGCCGACCTCGACGCCACTGCCCAACGCCTGAACACCCAACTCGGCGCCCAGGGCGGCGGCGCGGCGGTGGCGGTGCTCAAGTCGGTGGTCACCCAGGCCAGCGCGGCGATCCCGGTGATGCCGCTGTACATCGCCATGGTCTACAAGATCATGAAAGAAAAGGGCCTGCACGAAGGCACCATCGACCAGCTCAACCGGCTGTTCCGCGACCGCCTCTACCGCGACGACGGCCAGGCCGGTGAAAGCGACAGCGAGGGCCGCCTGCGCCTCGACGACTGGGAACTGCGCGACGACGTACAAGGTGAATGCCAGGCCCTGTGGCCACAGGTGACCACCGAGAACCTGTTCGCGATCACCGACTACGCCGGCTACAAGCACGAGTTCCTCAAGCTGTTCGGCTTCGAGCGCAAAGACGTCGACTACGACGCCGACGTGGCCACCGGCGAGCAGTTCGACTGCATCGAGCTGTAACCGCCTGAGGGCCGGGGCGCAGCGCGTTATACCGCGTGCTGCGCCTTGCTCCGCGGCGCCCCGAACAGTGCGTCGAAGGCCCAGGTGAACACGTAGGTGTACACCAGGAAGAACACCAGCAAGCCCAGGTCGAGCAAAAATGCCTCGATCAGCGTAATGCCCAGCCACCAGGCGAACACGGGCACCAGGATCACCACCAGCCCCCCTTCGAAGCCCAACGCATGGGCCACCCGCCGCCACACCGTGCGCCGCGCCGAGCGCTGCCGCGCCTCCCACGCCTCGAACAGCCCGTTCCAGGCCAGGTTCCAGCCAATCGCCACCACCGAGGCGATCACCGCCGCCACCCCGGCATGCCCCGCGTCATGGCCCAGCCAACCGATGGCCACACTGTTGAAGGCAATGGCGATCCCTTCATAGAGGCTGACGTACAGCACCCGGCGTTTGATCCCTTGCATGTTCGATAGTCCTAGGCAGATGTAAAACGCTACACTGCGCCAATAAAGCTGATACCCCAAGTCAGCTTCTTTCAGCTTTATTGATAGGTAGCAGCGATGGCGTTTACCAGCGACAGCGTGCGGGTGTTCCTCGCGGTGCTCGATCACGGCTCGTTTTCGGCGGCGGCGCGGGCGCTGCAGCGGGTGCCGTCGGCGGTGAGCATGGCCATCGGCCAACTCGAAGCGGAGCTGGACTTCCCGCTGTTCGAACGCAGCGGCCGCGCCACCCAGCCTACCCCGGCGGCCCTGGCCCTGGAGAACCAGGCGCGGCAGTTGGCCCAGCAACTGGCGCAACTGCACGCCCATGCCTTGCAACTGCATCAGGGCCTGGAAACCCGCTTGGCCATCGCCATCGCCCCAGAGCTGCTGGCCGCCACCTGGTACGCGCCGCTGGCGCAATTGGCCGAGGCGTTCCCGGCACTGGAAGTGGAAATCCGCAGCGCGCCACAGGTAGAGGCCTTGAGCCTGCTGCACGCCGGCCAGGTGCAACTGGCGATCGTGTTCGAACGGCCGGGCATGGACGAGCGCGAAGACTTCGAAGAGCTGGCCAGCGAAACCCTGGTGGCGGTGATCGCCCCTGGGCACCCGATCCTGCAAGCCAACCAGGGCCGCCTGTGCGGCGATGACCTGGCCTGCATCCGCCAGATCGTGGTCGCCAGCCAGCACGCCGGCAGCGCCGCGCCACGGGTGTTGCTGTCGCGCCAGCACTGGCTGAGCGACAACTACCTGGCCACCCTCAGCCTGGTCGAGGCGGGCCTGGGCTGGGCCTACCTGCCCCAGGCGCTGGTGCGCCCGCGGGTGGCCGATGGCAGCTTGCAAGTGATCAGCTTCGTCAACATGAGCAACCAGCTGCAGCTGTGGGTCGACGTGGTGTGGGCCAAGGCGCGCCCGCTGGGCCTGGGCGCGCAGCGCTATATCGAGCTGCTGCGGGCGGCCTCACTGAACCGGCAGGAAATTCAAAAATAGCAGGCTTTGCGCGTAGTTCAGGCCGATGCGCCGGTAGCGCTCGTCGAGCAACTGCGCCAGCAGGTCAAGGCGGGCGACGATCTTGCCGAACTCAGTGGCGAAGCTGAGGTTGCTGCCCTCTTCGGAAATCTCGTTGGAGAACAACAGCGGCTGGCCATCCTTGCCCTGGCGCTGGCTGAGCATCCAGGTGGCCTTCTCGATGTTGCGCGCGGCGTTGTTGACGAAGCGCGGGTCGATCACGTCGGTCATGTAGAACTGCAGGCGGTTACCGTGGGCGGTGACCAGCATGCTGCCGATGGCGTAGATGAACGCGCCTACCCGGTCGCCCAGAAACTCCGGGCTCAGCGCGTAGCTCAGCGCGGCGAGGTCTTTGCGCCCGCCCAATTGAGGCATGGGTTGTTGCTGCTCGATGGCCTGGCGCACCTGGCGTTCGGCGGTGGCGGCGTCGAGAAAGCCCGACTTGCGCAGCTCCATCGGGTTGCGCAGGTACAGTTTGTTCATCAGCAGGTAGAGGCTGGCGAGGTTGTCGCGCATGGCCAGGGTGGCCATACGGTCGACGCTGGTCTGGAAGAATTCCTGGGGGCGGGTGCTACCGAGTTGCTGGACCATGTCCTGGCCCTGCTGTGGGGTGCATCCGGGCAGTGCGATGAGCGCACAGCAACAAGCGAAAACGTAGCGAGACGGCGGCATCGGGCGGTGGCTGGTTGGGAACGGGCCCAACGTAGAACCTGAAAACGCCCGAAAGTGCCTTGGCCGCGGGGTTAAAGCTTAACGGCGCGGTGGTGGCCGGCGGCGGCGGTCTTCTTCGGTGGGGATCGGCACCGGTTGCAGCGGTGGTGGGATCAGCCCCAGGGCAACGCCCAGATCATGCAGCCAGTTGAACAGTTGAGTCATCATATAGCCCCCCTCGGGGTCGACTGCGCGGCAGAAATACACGTTGCCGCCTTACCCGAATCATAGTCTCAAGCCCATGGAAACGCATCACTGTAGATGCGGCCGTTCAGCGCACATTCAACCGCGGTGTGGCCTGACGCGACCGGCGGCAGGCCCGTGGTAGCGGGCCCGGGCGGGGAATCGACGGCGGCGGCCAGGAAACATCCTGCAAAAGTAACATCGGCCGCCGGCGGGAGAGCTTGATGCCGTTCAGCGCTTTTTCAGTGGCGCCATGCCATCAGCGCTGCTGAGCGAGGGTTTCGCCGCCGGCTTGCGCTTGGCCGGGGCCTTGCTGGTGGCGGTTTTTTTCTCGACCTTTTTCTTCTTGGTGCCAGCGGCCTTGCCCGACGCCTTGACCTTCTTCGGCCCGCTGTAGGTGCCCTTGACCTCTTTGATCACCCGCCGCTCGAACTGCTGCTTGAGGTAGCGCTCGATGCTCGACATGCGGTTCCAGTCGAGGTGGCCGATCAGCGAGATCGCCAAACCCTCGGCGCCGGCGCGGCCGGTGCGGCCGACGCGGTGCACGTATTCGTCACCGTTGTGCGGCAGGTCGAAGTTGATCACCAGGTCGAGGCCGTCGATGTCCAGGCCGCGGGCGGCCACGTCGGTGGCAACCAGCACCTTGGCGCCGCCCTGCTTGAGGCGGTCGATCGCCAGCTTGCGGTCTTTCATGTCTTTTTCGCCGTGCAGCACGAAGGCTTTTACCTCCAGCGCCACCAGGTGGCCGTACACGCGGTCGGCCATGGCCCGGGTGTTGGTGAACACGATGGCCTTGCGGTAGGTTTCGTTGGCCAGCAGCCACTGCACCACCTGCTCTTTGTGGGCCGGGTGGTCGACGGTGATGATCTGCTGGCGGGTGTTGGCCGAGAGGTCGGTGACGCTGTTGACCATCAGGTGTTGAGGGTCTTTCAGCACCTTGCCGATGATGTCGCGCAGCGCCGCGCCGCCGGTGGTGGCGGAGAACAACAGGGTTTGCTGGCGCCCGGCGCACTCGTTGCACAGGCGCTCGACGTCTTCGGCGAAGCCCATGTCAAGCATGCGGTCGGCTTCGTCGAGCACCAGCACTTCGACCTCGTTCAGCTCCAGGTGCCCGGCATTGAGGTGCTCGAGCAGCCGCCCGGGGGTGCCGATGAGGATGTCGGGGCAACGGCGCAGGTTGGCTGCCTGCACTTTGAAGTCTTCACCGCCGGTGACCAGCGCCGCCTTGAGGAAGGTGAACTGGGCAAAGCGCTCGACCTGCTTGAGGGTTTGCTGGGCCAGCTCGCGGGTCGGCAGCAGGATCACCGCGCGGATGCTCACCCGTGGCCGCGCCGGGCCGATCAGGCGGTTGAGCACCGGCAGCACGAAGGCCGCGGTCTTGCCGCTGCCGGTTTGCGCGGTCACGCGCAGGTCGCGCCCGGCCAGCGCCGGCGGGATGGCTTCGACCTGCACCGGGGTCGGCTCGGTAAAATTGAGCTCGGCCACGGCTTTGAGCAGGCGTTCATGCAGGTCGAATTGGGAAAACACGGAAAACCACCTCGGTGACGGGGAAAAACGACCGCATAGATTACCTGTTTTGCCGGGGGTTTGCCGAAGGTTTTGCGCATTCGAGGGCCCTTCGCCCGGCACAGCCGGCCTCCCACGGGTTTTGTGTTGCCCGGTAAATCATGTACGTACCAACCTCTTGCCTCTTGCCTCTTGCCTCTTGACCAACCTGTAACCCCAGCTCAAGCCAACCCCCCCATTTATGTCAATAGACGCCCTCCCCCGCCCAGCCTCACCATGCTCGAAAAATACTGGCCTGACCGTGAGAGCACACCCCCATGCAACACCTCGACACCACCCGTGACCTGGCCCACGCCCGCCAGCCCCAGCATGCCCTGCCGCGCCGGATGTACAGCGACGAACAGGTGTACCAGGCCGACCTGGAGCTGTTCTGGTACCGTGAATGGATCTTCGCCGGCCACACCGTGGCGCTGGAGAAACCCGGCAGCTACTTCACCCTGCAACTGGGCGATTACCCGATCGTGGTGATCAAGGGCGAAAAGGGCGAGATCCATGCCCACCACAACGCCTGCCGCCACCGCGGCGCCAAGCTGTGCAGCAAAGACAAAGGGCGCACGCCGAAGCTGGTGTGCCCCTACCACAAGTGGACCTACAACCCCGACGGCGCGCTGATCTACGCCGGCAACATGGGCGAAACCTTCGACAAAAGCCGGTTCAACCTCAACCCGGTGCACGTCAGCGTGATCGACACCTACATCTACGTGTGCGTGGCGCCGACCCCACCGGCCATCGAGCCGTTTCGCGAGGCGCTGCTGCCCTACGTGCTGCCGCACAACCTGAGCCAGTGCAAGGTCGCCCATGAGTCGCACCTGGTGGAAAAGGGCAACTGGAAGCTGGTGTTCGAGAACAACCGCGAGTGCTACCACTGCGAGGGCAGCCACCCCGAGCTGCTGCACTCCTACGTCGAGAACCTGTCGGTGGCTGGGGTCAACGCCGAAGACCCGGCGCTGGCCAGCCACTGGCAACGCTGCGAGGCCGAGGGTTTTCCCAGCCAGTTGCTGATGGACCCCCACGGCCAGTACCGGATCACCCGCATCCCGCTGGCCCACGGCGCCAGCAGCTACACCCTCGACGGCCAACCGGCGGTGCGCGAGCGCCTGGCCAACCCGGGCGGCAACCTCGGCGCGCTGCTGTTCTTCAACTACCCCTCGACCTGGAACCACCTGCTCGGCGACCACGTGCTGAGCTTCCGGGTGCTGCCGATCAGCGCCACCGAAACCCTGGTGACCACCCACTGGCTGGTGCACAAGGATGCCGTGGAAGGGGTGGATTACCAGTTGGATAACCTGACCAAGGTGTGGGTGGCCACCAACGACCAGGACCGCGAGCTGGTCGAGGCCACCCAGGCCGGGCTGCGCTCGCCCAGCTACCAGCCGGGGCCCTACTCGCCAGTGGCCGAGGGCGGCGTGTGCCAGTTCGACGACTGGTACACCGACGCGCTCAAGGCGCGCCTAGCGCGCTGAGCACCCAGGCCTTGAAGCACTCGGCCGCCGGCAACTGTTCGGCGGCCTCGCGCAGCGCCAGGTAATGGAAGGTTTGCGGCTGCACCAACTCAAAGCCGGCCAGGCGCACCAGCCGGCCCTGGGCGATACGCTGCTCGACCAGGTGGTGCCAGCCCAGGGCGATGCCCAGCCCTTGCTCGGCGAGCTGGATCAACAGGCTGTAATCGTTGGCGCTGAACAGGTTCGGCGCCGCCGCCCCGCGCCCCGCCAATGGCACGTTGTGCAGGCCCAGCCAGATGTCCCAGTCGAGGTACTCGGCCAGCGCCGCGCGGCCATGGGGGCTGAGGTTCAGCAACGCGGCCTCGCGCAGGTGCTCCAGGCTCATCGGCCGCGGCAAGCGGCTGAAGTACGCCGGGCTGCACACCGGGTACACCGCCTCGCCAAACAGCTTCACGCTGCTGTAGCCCGGCTGGATGTGCGCCGCCTGGGTGATGAACACGTCCGGGCGCACCCCGGCGTCGAGCTGCTGGAAGTGATGGGTGGCGACGATGTTCAGCTCCACCTCCGGGTGCTGCGCGCTGAACGCCGGCAGCCGCGGCGCCAGCCACAGGTTGGCGAACGCCGGGGTGCAGCACACCGTCAGCGCGGCCTTGCCACGGGCCTGCTGGCGCAGGCGGTCGGCGGCCTGGGCGATGTTCATGAAGGCCAACTGCGCCGTTTCGAAGAACGCCACGCCCTCGGCGGTCAACCGCACCGCGCGCCCGGCGCGGGCGAACAGCGCGGTGCCGAGCAGGTCTTCGAGTTCTTTGATCTGCCGGCTGATCGCCGCCGGGGTCACGCACAGCGACTCCGCCGCGCGGCTGAAGCTGGAATACTTCGCCGCCGCGACGAAGGCCTTCACCGCGCGCAACGAAGGCATCTTGATCAGCAGCCGGTCGGGTTCGATCTGTTTGACCACTTGGGCACCTTGGGGTTGGGGTTGAGGGCCTCTCGCCCGGCACAGCCGGAGTGCCGGACCACGGCCTCCCACTAAATTTGTGTAACTCATTGATTTAAGAAGCAATACACAACCCGTGGGAGGCCGGCTGTGCCGGGCGAGAGGCCCTATCAGTTGAGCCGCGCTTCCTTCGACGGCGGATAACCAAAATACGCCGTATAGCACTTGCTGAAATGGCTCGGCGAAACAAACCCGCAGGCCACCGCCACCTGCACCACGGGCAGCGCCGAGTGCTGCAGCAGGCGCCGCCCTTCGGTCACCCGCAGTTCCAGGTAATAGCGCAGTGGCGTGGTGCCGAGCTGGTCTTTGAACAACCGCTCGATCTGCCGCCGCGAGCGCTTTACATAGGCCGACAACTGCTCGAGGTCGAGCGGGTCTTCGAGGTTGGCCTCCATCAGCTTGACCACCTCGCGCAGCGGCGGGGTCATCTTGATGTGCAGCTTGGGGTTCACCCGCCGGTAGCGCGAGGCCTCGAAGGCGAGGATGTCGACGATGCCGTCGACCAGCCCGGCCCCATGCCGCTGGCCAATCCATTCCAGCACCATGTAGAAGGCGCCGTTGGGGCTGGCGGCGGTGTAGCGGTCGCGGTCGACCATGTAGCTTTCGCTGGTCACCTGGCTGTACTTGGCCGCTTCGGCCAAGGCCGGGCGGTGCTCCGGGTGGATCGCGCAGCGGTAGCCGTCGAGCAGCCCGGCCTGGCCGAGAAACCACGCGCCGTTCCACAACCCGGCCAGGGCAATGCCCTTTTCCGCGGCTTTTTTCAGCAGCAGGCGCAGCTCTTGGTTGCCGCGCAGCGGCGTGCGCAGGCCGCCACACACCACCAGCAGGTGCAGGTCTTCGAGGCGGTGGGTGCGCAGGTCGGCGTCTGGGCGGATGACGATACCCAGGTCGCTGGTGACCTCGCCGCCGCCCAGGGTGAAGGTGTGGGTGGCGAACAGGTTCGCTTGCAGCAGGTTGGCGGTGACCAGGGTGTCCAGCGCCTGGGTGAAGGCCGGCAGTGAAAAGTGCTCAAGCAGAAAAAACCCCACGCGCGTATGCGCGGGGGCTGAGGTGGGCTCGTTTTTAACGTAGCGAAGGTTCTTGCCCTGATGCCCTTCGCTGAATACGCGTCTTTCTACCAAGAGTGGCCTCGTGCCGCATTAGGTCATTTGGAAGCCATGGGCGAGCGGGTCGCGGCTATCGACGATGATCGTGTTGTAGCCGATCACCTGCGCCCAGCCGGTCACCCCTGGGAGGATCGCCGGGTAATCACCGACCCGGGTTTCGCCCTCGATGCGGCCGATGAAAGTCGTCCCGATCAGGCTCTGGTGGCGGAACGTTTCGCCCACGCCCAGGCGCCCACGGCCATGCAATTGTGCCATGCGCGCGCTGGTGCCGGTGCCGCCGGGCGAGCGGTCGATGGCCTGTTCGCCATAGAACACCGCGCAGCGGCCGTCGATGCCGTCGATCGCCGGCTGGTCGCACCAGATCACGTGGTGCACGCCACGGATGCGCTGATCCTCCGGGTGCACCGGGTCGATCACCGCGGCCAGGGCGCTGCGCAGCTTCTGGCTGAGGTTGATCAGCGTCGCCGCGCGCACGCCCTCGAGGCCCGCCCAGTGCGCCTGCGGCTCGACCACCGCGTAGTAGTTGCCGCCGTAGGCGATGTCGACGCTGAGCGTGCCCAGCCCGTCGATCTCGACCTGCACATCCTGGGCGTGCAGGTAGCTGGGAACGTTGAGCATCTGCACGCTGGTGACCTTGCCGGCGGCTTCGGTGTAGCGCACGTCTACGCGCCCAGCAGGGGTTTCCAGCGCCAGTTGGCCGGGCACCCGCGGGGTGACCAGGCCTTCTTCCACGGCCGTGGTGACCAGGCCGATGGTGCCGGCGCCGCACATCGGCAGGCAGCCGCTGACCTCGATGAACAGCACCGCCAGGTCGCAGTCGTCGCGGTACGGCGGGAACAGGATCGCCCCGCTCATTACGTCGTGCCCGCGCGGTTCGAACATCAGCGCCTGGCGTACCCAGTCGTGGTGCTCGACGAACAACGCGCGGCGCTCGGCGATCGGCAGGTGCGGCAGCATCGGCGCGCCGCCGGCCACCAGCCGTACGGGATTGCCGCAGGTGTGCGCGTCGATGCAGAAAAACGTGTTCTTCATGGCGGTTTACCGGGCAGAGGGTTTGCGGCGGCGGTCAAGCGCGCCACGGGAGAGGCGGTCGAGCAGCAGCGCGACGGCGACGATCGCCAACCCCGCGCGCAGGCCCAGGCCCATTTCCATGCGGGTCAGGCCGCGGGTCACTTCCGCGCCCAGGCCACCGGCGCCGACCAGGCCGGCCAGCACCACCATCGCCAGCGACAACAAGATGCACTGGTTCAGGCCCACCAGCAGCGTGGGGGTGGCCAGCGGGATCTCGATCTTGAACAGGATCGCCCGGTTCGAGGCGCCCATGGCGTGGCCCAGCTCGAGCATGTTCTTCGGCACGCCATTGAAGGCCAGGGTGGTCAGGCGCAGCATCGGCGGGATGCCATACACCACGGTGGCGATGATCGCCGGCACCCGGCCGAGGCTGAAGATCATTACCGCCGGGATCAGGTACACCCACGGTGGCACGGTCTGCATCACGTTCAGCACTGGCTGCACCATGGCGTCGAAGCGCTTCACCTTGGAGGCGACGATGCCCAGCGGGAAGGCCACCGCCACCGAGATCAGCACCGCCACCGAGACCAGCGCCACGGTTTGCAGGGTCGCCGCCCAAAGCCCGGCGAGCAGGCAGAAGCCCAGCATCAGCCCGGCGAGCAGCGCCACCCGCACGCGGATCGCCACGGCCGCGGCGATCACCACGATGGCGATCAGCACACCCGGCGGCAGCGCCTGCAGGGCGCTTTCGAGGCCGCCCAGCAGGGTTTCGATGATCACGCTGAGCGCGCGGAAGAACCCGTGCAGGTTTGTATTGAGCCAGTCCACCGCGGGCGCGATGTAGCGCCCGGGGGAAAATTGAAAGTCCGGTGCGCTCATGGCTTGGCCCCTCGTTGCGCGGCGGCGGCGCTCTGCGCCATGCGGTCAAGAATCATCGTCAGGATCACGATGGCGATGGCGGCGTTGATCGACTTGGCGATGTCCAGGGTGCGGATCGCCCCGTAAATGGCTTCGCCTAGCCCGCCAGAGCCGACGATACCGGCGATCACCACCATGCCGAAGGCCATCATCAGGCTTTGGTTGACCCCCGCCATGATGCTCGGCATGGCGAACGGCAGGCGGATCTTGCAGAACATCTGCCAGCGGGTCACGCCGCTGGCCTCACCCAGTTCGATGAACGCGGTGGGGGTCATGCGGATGCCCAGCGAGGTGAGGCGAAACGCCGGCGGCAGGGCCACGATAAAAGTGGCCACCAGCGCGGTGCCCGGGCCGTAGCCCAGCAGCGCGATCGACGGCAGCAGGTAGATGTACGGCGGCATGGTCTGGATCAGGTCGAGCACGGGTTCGACCACTCGGTCCAGCGCGGGCAGCAGGCCGGCGATCACCCCCAGTGGGATGGCCACCAGCAGCGCCAGCACGGTGGCCACCACCACCAGCGCCAGGGTGCTCATGGTTTCCGGCCACAGGCCGATGAACGCGCAGCAGAGCATCGCCACCAGGGTGCCAAGGGCAAAGCCGCGGCCGGCCAGGCGCCAGCCGAGCGCCGCCAGCAGCAGCGCCACCACATAATACGGCGGCAACGACAGCAGCCAATACACGCCCTGGTAAAGGCCCTGCAGGCCGGCGTTGATGGCGTCGAACAGCCCGGAGCCGTTGTCGGCCACCCACTCGAGGCCGGCGTCGACGCTGGCGTCGAACGCTTCGGGGAAGGCGCCCAGGTTCATGGCAGCGCCCCTGCCAGCGCAGCGCCGGGCACCTGGGCGAATTCGTTGGGCTCACCCTGCACGCCGCGCAGCAGGTCACGCAGGGTGATCACCCCGACGATCTGCCCGGCGTCGATCACCGCCACCGCGTCGCGCTCGGAGGCCACGGCCAGGCCGATGATCGCGTCGAGGTCCGAATCGACCTCGGCCTTGGGCAGCTTGCCCAAGTCGAAGCCTGGGTGGGCGGCGCTGTACAGCGCCACGGGGGTCATCACCGAGTGGGCCTTGACCAGGTGCAGGCGCGAAATCCCGGCGACGAACTCGGCCACGTAATCGTCGGCCGGGTTGAGCACGATGTCTTCGGCGGTGCCGACCTGGATGATCATCCCGTCTTTCATGATGGCGATGCGGTCGCCGATGCGGATCGCTTCTTCCAGGTCGTGGGTAATGAACACCGCCGACTTGCCCAGCTCTTTGGTGAGCTGGCGGAATTCATCCTGCAACTGGCGGCGGATGAGCGGGTCGAGCGCGCTGAACGGCTCGTCCATCAGGATCACTTCCGGGTCGGCGGTGATCGCCCGGGCCAGGCCCACGCGCTGTTGCATGCCGCCGGAGAGCTCATCGGGGTAACGCTGGGCCCAGTCGCTCAGGCCCACCTTGGCCAAGGCTTGCTCGGCCACTTTGATCCGTTCGGCCTTGGCGATGCCTTGCACTTCCAGGCCGAACGCGGTGTTTTCCAGCACGGTGCGGTTAGGCAACAAGGCCACACTCTGAAACACCATGCCGATGTGTTTGGCGCGCACAGCGCGCAGTTCCGCCGGGCTCAAGGCCGACAGTTCACGCCCCTTGACCATCACTTTGCCGGCGCTGGGGGTGATCAATTTATTGAGTAGGCGGATCAACGTAGACTTGCCACTGCCCGACAAGCCCATGATGCAGAAAATCTCACCACGGCGAACGTCCAGGTTGACATCAGACACGCCCACGACGCAGCTGTAGTCTTGCAGAATCTGTTTTTTGGTGAGTCCTTTCTCGACCACGGCCTTCATCGCCGCGCCGGCGTTATCTCCAAAAATTTTCCAGACCGACTGGCAACTCACCAGTACTTCATTTGCGTCTACTGTTGGCGTGTTCATAAGCAATCCCGTCGAACCCGTTGTTGAGGCGGGTGTTAATCGTGTGCAGGTGTGGCAGGGGCGTGACGATCAAGAGGTGTTGGCTTGGCGGGCACTTCGCCCGGCCAAGCAGGCCTCCCACCGGTGTGCTGGGAGGCCGGGGCCGTTAGTTCTTCTTGATGTTTTCCCAACGCTTGATCAGGTCGGCGTGGCCATCGGTCCAGGCCTTGACGGCCTCGTCCATGGTCTTGCCGTCTTTTACGTCACCGTTGATGGCCTTGATGTCGGCGATCGGCACGTAAACGCTGGCGATCACTTCACGCGCGTTCGGGTTCTCGGCGCTGAAGCCCTTGTGGCCGATCCAGTAGTAGCCCTGCGGTGGCGGGAACACGCCCTTGGGGTCGGCGAGGTATTTCATTTCGAACTTCTGGGTCATCCAGGACGGGTCCCAGATGGTCACGGCGATCCACTCCTTGCGGTCCACCGCAGACTTCAGCGCCGCGGTCATCGCCGCGCTGCTGCCTTCGAGCAGTTGCAACTTGAGGCCGTAGCTTTTCACCGCGTTGGTGGCGTCGCTCATCAGGCCCGAACCGGGTTCGATACCGACGATCTTGTTGTTGAACTTCTCGGCGTTGGCGTTGAGTTCTTCCAGCGAGTTGACCGGCACATAACTTGGCACGGCAATACCCTGGTACAGGCCATGGGACACCGGCGAGATTTTCTCGAGGCGGTTCTTGTTCTTGTTCCAGTAGTCCTGGGCGACGTAATCGATTTGCGAGGCAAGAATCTGAATATCACCTTTGCTCAACGCGGCGTAAGCAATGCCCCATTCAGAGAATTGGGTCACTTTTACCGTGTAGCCTTGGTCTTCCAATACTTTCTTGGTAATACCGGTGATGGGCGTCAAGTCTTCCCATGAGAGTGTACCCATGGTGATGGTTTTTTCTTCCGCGTGTACAGGCAAGATCGTCGCTGCGACCATTGCCAGGGCGCAGAATGCCTTCTTCAACAGCTTCATGTTGATTCCCCGTCGTGAAGTTTAATTGAACGCCTTCAGGCGTTTTTATTGCGCGAGTTGAAGTTTCAACCCTCTTTTCCTGCACGCAATTCTTGCCAGCGGATCACCGAGTTCACGCCCAACCAAGCCAGCGGGCCGGGCGGTAAACGGTTAGGCCCTGGGGTGTTCTGGTACTGGCGCAGGTGCTCCGACGCCTGGCCGGTGGCCAACTCCGCCACCATCATCCCGGCGAGCGTGCTTTTCACCGTGCCCAGGCCGTTTTCGCAACAGGCCGAATACAGCCCGGCGTCGAGTTCACCGAACGCCGGCGTGCTGTTGCGGCTCAGGCACAAGCGCCCGGCCCAGCTGAACTCGAACGGCACTTTTTTCAGCTCCGGGAAGCGCGCGTCGAACGAATGCCGTTGTTCCTCGGCGATCGCCGCCACCCGCCGCTGGCTGACCTGCACGCTGGGGTCGTAGGTAAAGCGCGTGCGGATCACGATCCGCGACAGCCCGGCCTCGGTGTACTTGCGCACCGTGGCGCCCATCGGGTCGGCGGGCAGCAGCGCCCACATCGGCCGCCCGGTGGTGGCGCGGTCGAACTGCGAGTGGGTGTAGGCCGCGGTCATCGAGGCGTAGGTGAAGATGTGCAGCAAGCGCCCGGCGAAGTGGCCGAAGTCTTCGATGTGGCCGTTGACCGCGAGGATCACCTTGTTCGCCCGCACCGTGCCGCGGTGGCTTTTGGCGTGCCATTGGCCGCCGGCCTTGTTCAGCTCGACCACCGGGCTGTGCTCGTACAACTCCACCTGCCCGCCAAGGCCGGCGGCCAGCGAGCGGATATAGTTGGCCGGTTGGATCAGCACCGCGCCGGGGGTGTACAGCCCGCCGCTGTAGTACTGGCTGCCGGTGATGTCGCGCATGCGCGCGGCATCGTACAGCTCGAAAGGCTCGCCCGCGGCCTGCAGCGAACGGGCGAAGTCCCGGTTCAGCCGGGCGCCGCGCTCGGAGGCCGCGGCGTTGATCTTGCCGCACGGGTTGAAGGTTTCCAGCGGCATGCCGTACTGCTCGGCAATGCCCTTGGCGTAGGCGATGGCCAGGCGGTTTTGCGCCATTTCCAGCGCCGTGGCCGCCGCGTTGCCGGAGGAATACTCCCCGGCGGCGAGGTTGTGCGGCACGTCGATCATGAAGCCCGAGTTGCGCCCGGCCGGGCCCTTGGCCACTTCACGGGCTTCCATCACCACGATGCGGCTGCCGGGGCACAGTTCGGCCAGGCGGTGGGCGGCGGTCAGCCCGGCAAAGCCGGCGCCGACCACCAGCCAATCGGCGTTCACATCCCCTTCCAGCGCCCGCATCGCAGCGCTGCGGCTGGAAATGGCCTCCCAACCGGAGGTTCCGGTGTCGACCGGAAGGCGCTTGATGTGGGTCATTTCACGCTCTCTTCCACGGCGCGGTCGGAGGTGTCGATCCACAGCGTTTTGATCTCGGTGTACTGGTCGTGGGCGAACACCGATTTGTCACGCCCGCCAAAGCCGGATTGCTTGAAGCCGCCGAACGGGGTGCTGGCATCGCCTTCGCCGAAGCAGTTCACGGTGACCACGCCGGCGCGGATTTCCCGGCCGAGCTTGAGCGCGGTGCGCAGGTTGCCGGTGTACACCGAAGCGGCCAGGCCGTACACGGTGTCGTTGGCCAGGGCGATCGCCTCTTGCAGCGTGGTGAAGGTGGTCACCGTCAGCACGGGGCCGAAGATCTCTTCCTGGAACAGGCTGCTGCCCGCGCCCACGCCATCGACCACGGTCGGCTGGACGAAAATACCGGCGTCGGTGTCGCCACCGAGGATCACCTGCAGGCCTTCTTCCTGGGCCTTGGCCAGGTACGAGCTGACCTTCTCGAAGTGCGCCGTGCTGACCATCGAACCCACGCGGTTCTGCGGGTCGAGCGGGTTGCCCATCCTCCATTCGCGCAGGTAGGCGCCGATGCGTTCGAGCAGTTCGGCCTTGACGTCTTCGTGCACAATCAACCGCGAGGTGGCCGAGCAGTTCTCACCCATGTTCCAGAACGCACCGTTGACCACCTGTTCGGCGACCAGGTCGAGGCTTTCAGCGTCGTTCATCACCACGGCGGGGTTCTTGCCGCCGCACTCGAGGACGATGCGCTTGAGGTTCGAATCGGCCGCGTAGTGCAGGAAGCGCCGGCCGGTGGCGGTGGAGCCGGTGAACGACACCATGTCGACATCCGCGTGCAGGCCGATCGGCTCGCCGACGTCTTTGCCGGTGCCGGTGACCACGCTGAACACCCCTGCCGGTACGCCGGCTTCCAGGGCCAGTTCGGCCACGCGCAGGGTGGTCAGCGAGGTTTGCTCGGCGGGCTTGACGATCACCGAGCAACCCGAGGCCAGCGCCGGGCCGATTTTCCAGGCCAGCATCAGCAGCGGGAAGTTCCACGGCAGCACGCAGCCGACCACGCCGATGGGCTCGCGCACCACCATCGCCAGGGCATTGCTGCCGACCGGGGCGGTGTTGTCGTAGAGCTTGTCGATCAGCTCGGCGTGCCAGCGCAGGGTATGAATGGTGTCGGGCACGTCGACCGTTTGGCATTCGCGGATCGGCTTGCCGCTGTCGAGGCTTTCGAGCACGGCCAGTTCATGGCGGTGCTGCTCCATCAGCTTGGCCAGCTTGAGCAGCACCTGCTTGCGCTCACCCGGGTGCTGCAAGCGCCAGCGGCCATCGTCGAAGGCCTCGCGGGCTTTGCGCACGGCGTAGTCCACATCCGCCTGGGCGCAGGCGGCCAGGGTGGTGAGGGTTTCACCGGTGGCCGGGTTGACGGTTTCCAGAGTGTTGCCGCTGGCTGCGGGGCGGAACGCGCCGTCGATGAATGCGCCGCTGGGGAATTGCAGGCTGTGGGCGATCGCCGCGTATTCGGCAGTGGTGAGCAGATCAGACATTTTTCGACTCCGCGACAATGTGGGCAACGGTACGTTTGGCGGTGTTAATCACAATTTGCAGGGCGCGTTTTTCATCGTCGTTGAGTTCGCCCAGCGGTGCCCGTACCGGGCCGGCCTTGATACCCAGCAGTTCAACACCGAACTTGATCGACTGGACGAACTTGCCCTGGTCGAGGAAGTTCATCAGCGGCATCATCGCCGCCATGATCTTGCGGCCCTTGTCGAAGTTCTTTTCCAGCACGCAGGCTTCATACAGTGCGATGTGCTCGCCCGGCAGGAAGTTGGAACCGGCGCACACCCAGCTTTGCGCGCCCCAGGCGAAGAACTCCAGGGCCTGGTCATCCCAGCCACAACTCAGGGCAATGTGCGGGTAGTCACGGGCCATCCAGTGCACGCGGCTCATGTCGCCGGAGCTTTCCTTGACCGCGACCACGTTTTTCGACTTGCCGACCCGCGCCAGGTACTCCTCGCCCATGCTCACGCACATGCGCCCGGGGTAGTTGTAGAGCATGATCGGCAGGTTGGCGGCGCGGTCGATGGTCAACGCGTGGATGGCGTTTTCCTTGTCGGTGGGCAGCGCGTAGGGCGGCGTGGTCACCAGGATCGCGTCGGCTTTGATATCTTTCGCGCCCTGGGCGTACATCACCGCGTCTTCGGTGCGGATCGCGCCGGTGCCGATGATCAGCGCGGTGCGCGTGCCGATCACGCTCTTGGCGTATTCGGCCAGCATCAGGCGTTCTTCGGCGGTGTGCGCGTAATACTCACCGGTGGAGCCGCCAATGATGATGCCGTGGACTTTCGCTTCGATCAGCGACTCCAGCACCTCGGCAAACGTGCGCTTGCAAATCTGGCCGTCGGCTGTGAGCGGTGTCACCGCGGGCGTGTAGATACCTTCGAATTTCAAGAGGGTTTACTCCATCGTTTTAGTAGCCGGGCCGTCGACCAAGGCGTCCGCTTTAAGCCCTTGCGGCGCGATGAACAATTCCATGTTCGCCCTGGACAGTTCCCAATGTTCAAAAACCAAGTCCACCACTTTGCTTTCATCGTGTTGCGCAATGCCTTCGATGAACTCGTCGTGGTGGTCTACCGATAAGTCCAGGCGTTGTTGCATGCCGCTGTCACGCGGGCGGAAGAACGTATTGCCGATGCGCGCGTGGTCGATCAGCAGGCGGCTCAGGCTCGGCTCCAGGTACGGGTTGCCGGCCATCTCGCCCATGATTTCGTGAAAGCGGTTGTTCTCGATCACCATGCCCAGGGCGTCGCCACTGCTGGCGGCCTTGCGAAACTTCGCCTGGGTGTTCTTCAGGTCTACCAACTGCTGGGGTTTGAAGTTCTGTACGGCCAGGCGGCCGATGGCGGCGTACACCATCGGCGCGACCAGGAAGAAGTTGCGCAGCGTCGAGTGGTTCATCGGGATCACCCGGGCCCCGCGGTTTTCGCGGATGTCGAGGTAGCCTTCACCGGCCAGCCGGCGGAAGGTTTCCCGCACCGGGGTACGCGACAGGCCATAGCGCTCGCTGAGGGTGACTTCGTCCAGTACTTGGTCCGGGTCCAGTTCCATGGTCAGGATCTGCCGTTTCAAGTCTTCGTAAAGGCCGTTTTTTCCGCTTTTCACCAGGCACCTCCGGTGCGCGTGTTGCCGCTGGGCAACGTGGATGAGTTGAGATTTGCATGCAGGCACGGCGGCGTCAATCCGTTGTATTCACGTTGTACACAACGTAAATACAACGAAAATTCAAAATGCACGCCACTTTATCGTTTTAAAACAATGGGTTGCCAAAAGCCCATGGCAGAAGCGAGCGGGTCGCTTCTGGGCATGAGCTTGTCGCCAAATGATATGCCCCTGAGGGCGGGGTTTCGAGGGATTGAGGCGGGGGAAACGTGAGGAGGCCGGGCACAGGGCTTGGCATTCGTGCCGGGCTAACTGGCCCTTCGCCCGGCATAGCTGTAATGCTGTTCACTTAAGCAATCAGAGCGCTAATTGAGGGTCAAAAGCCCAGTTTTTTCCAAGTGATTTTACCGAGCGCATGACCTGACTGGCCCATCGCCCGGCACAGCCGGCCTCCCACGGGTTCTGTGTTGCCACGTAAATCAAGTACTTACGCAAATCTGGTGGGAGGCCGGCTGTGCCGGGCGATGGGCCCTGAAGCTCATGCACGAAATCAGCAGGGCTCACAGATCGATCCCGTCCACGAAGCCCTGAAATGGCTTAAGTGAACAGCATTACGGCACAGCCGGAGTGCCGGACCACGGCCTCCCACGGGGTCTGTGTTGCCCAGTAAATCAAGTGCTTACACAAATCTGGTGGGAGGCGCGACGGCTAGCGATTACTCGCCGTTCTTGATCCGGCTCCAGATCCGCGTGCGCAGGCGGTCGGTTTGCAGCGGCATGGCCTGCAGCACGAACAGCTTCTGCATCACGCTTTCCGGCGGGTAGACCATCGGGTCGTTGTGGATGGCTGGCTCGACCAGGCTTTCGGCCGCGGCGTTGCCGTTGGCGTAGTGCACGTGGTTGCTGATGTCGGCCATCACCTTCGGCTCGAGCAGGTAGTTCATGAAGGCATAGCCGGCGGCTTCATCCGGGGCGTCGGCGGGCATGGCGACCATGTCGAACCACATCGGCGAGCCTTCCTTGGGGATCACATAGTCGATCTGCTGGCCGTTGCCGGCCTCCTTGGCGCGCGAGGCGGCCTGCATTACGTCGCCGGAGAAGCCCACCACCAGGCACACGTCGCCGTTGGCCAGGTCGCTGGTGTACTTCGAGCTGTGGAAGTAGCGCACGTACGGGCGCACCTTCAGCAGCAGCGCCTGGGCCTTGTCGTAGTCGGCTTTGTCCTGGCTGTGGTGCGGCAAGCCGAGGTAGTTAAGGGCGATCGGGAGGATTTCCGGGCCGTTGTCGAGCATCGCCACGCCGCACTGGGCGAGTTTTTTCATGTTCTCGGGCTTGAACACGATGTCCCATGAGTCGATCGGCACATCGCCCAGCACCGCCTTGACCTTGGCCACATTGTAGCCAATGCCGGTGCTGCCCCACAGGTACGGGAAGCCATGGCGGTTGCCCGGATCGTTGGCTTCCAGGGCCTTCATCAGCGTGGGGTTGAGGTTGTTCCAGTTCGGCAGCTTGCTGCGGTCGAGGTCTTTCAGGGCGCCTGCGGTGATCTGCCGGGCCATGAAGTGGTTGGAGGGGAACACCACGTCGTAGCCGGAGTGGCCGGCCATCAGCTTGGCGTCGAGCACCTCGTTGCTGTCGTAGAGGTCGTATTGGGTGGGGTGCCCGCTACGCTCGGTGAACACTTTCAACGTATCTGGGGCGATGTAGCTGCTCCAGTTGTAAATCCGCACGGTATCCGCCGCCTGGGCGGTGGATGCCAACAACAGCAACGGGGCGATCGACTTCAACATACAGACCTCAACCTTTGTTCTAGGCGTTATGGATGGGGCAGTCAGAAAATCAGTACATAGCTTTTGCGAACGGTTTCTTGTACGTCCCAGATGCCCGTTGTGTTCGCGGGGAACATCAACGCGTCGCCGGCCTGGATCTCGATGGGCTCGCCTTCGTCGGGGGTGAAGGTGCAGCGGCCCTGAATGAAGTGGCAAAACTCTTGTTGCACGATCTGCCGGCGCCAGCGCCCGGGGCTGCACTCCCACACCCCGGCCTCGACGCCATCGGCGCGTTCAACGCCCTGGGTGGCGACCTGCGCCACCGGCTCGCCGAGCGGCACGCCGACCGGGCCGGGTTGCCCCAGCGGCAGGTGGGCGGTGTCGCGGAAAATATCGATCTTCATGCAAAGGGCTCCTTGGACTGCATCAGGCTTTCCATGCGCCCGGCCAGGGCTTCGGCCATCGCCCGCCGCCAGCGCGGCGCATGGGGGTTGGCCAGCACCCGGTCCTCGAAAACGAAGCTCTGGATGATGGCGTTGTAACCCAGCCAGCGCAGCGGCTCGGGCTCCCAGCGCGGCAGCGAAGCCACAGGGCGGTCGCCCAGCACCCAGGGCTGGCGGGTCAGTTCGGTGTTCTGGCCGAGGATCAGGTCAGCCAGGGTGCGCCCGCCCAGGTTGCTCGCGCCCACCCCTTCGCCACCGTAGCCGCCGGCCAGCGCCACCTGCTGGCGGCGGTCGGCGAGCATGTGCGGGTGGAAGCGCCGGGCAACGCCGAGGTTGCCGCCCCAGGCGTGGGTCAGGCGCACGTTGCGCAGCATCGGGAACAGCTCGCTGAACAGCTGCTGGCGCAATTCACGCTCGGCCAGGCTGAGGTTGAAGTCACTGCGCAGGCGGCCGCCAAAGCGGTAGCCACCGCGGGCGCCGAACACCAGGCGGTCGTCACGGCTGCGCTGGCCGTAGGTGACTTGCCGGCTGCTTTCACTGAACGCCTGGCCGCGGGCCAGGCCGATCTGCGCCCATACATCGGCAGGCAGCGGCTCGGTGGCGACGATCAGGCTTTGCGCGGCCACATGATGTTTGTTCAGCGGCGGCAACAGGCTGGAATAGCCCTCTACCGCCGGCACCACCCAGGCGGCGCTGACGCGCCCATGGGCCGTGACCACTTCACCGGGCTGCCAGCGCAGCACCGGGGTTTGTTCGTACAGCGCCACCCCCATGCGCTCGACCACCTGGGCCAGCCCGCGCACCAGCTTGGCCGGTTGGATGGTCGCGCAATGGGGCGAGTAGATGCCGCCATAGGCCTGGGCCACGTTCAGCTGCTCGCGCAGGGCCTGGGGGCTGAGCCACTGGTAGTCTGCCTCGCCCAGGCCCTCTTCGCGGTAGCCGTCGAGCTGGGCGCGCAGGCGCCGTTCCTGCTCCGGGTAACGCGCCGCGCAATAGAGCACGCCGCCCTTGCGCAATTCGCAATCGATGCCCTCTGCCGCGCACACCCGCGCCACTTCGTCGGGGATGCCGTGCAGCAGTTCATAGCCGGCCTGGCGCTCGGCGGCCGGCAGCGGGCCGAGCAGGCGGTCTTCACCGAGCAGGTTGCCCATCAGCCAGCCGCCGTTGCGCCCAGACGCGCCGAAGCCGGCGACCTGCGCCTCGAGCACCACGATGTTCAGGTGCGGCGCCTTGCGCTTGAGGTAGTAGGCCGTCCACAGGCCGGTGTAGCCGGCGCCGATGATGGCTACGTCTGCCTGCAGGTTGCTGTGCAGGGCCGGGCGCGGCTCGATCGCCTCGCCGAGTTGGTCCATCCACAAGCTCACACCACGCCACCCACTCATCACACGCTCCACCGGTTGTTTGCCGGCAGAGGTTAAGCGCGGCGGCGGGCGCTTGTCTTATCTGCGGGCACGCGCGCAATGGGCCTGCAGCCAGGCCTTCGGGGTGCTGCCAGTGTGGGTGCGGAAGGCCTTGTAGAAGGCCGAGGTGGAGTTGAACCCGGCGCTGGCCGCCAACTCGTCAATGGCCGCACCCTCGCCCTGCTCGGCCAGGCGCGCCAGCAGGTAGGCGAGGCGCGCCTGGGTCACGTAGCGGTAGAAGCTTTGCCCCAGCACCTGGTTGAGCAGGTAGCTGAGCTGGTTGCGGCTGTAGCCGGTGGCGCCGGCCACCCGCGCGAGGTCCAGCTCCGGGTCGAGGAACGGCCGCTGGCGCTCGAAGTAATCGGCCAGGTCGCGGGCCATGAAGCCCAGTTGCCGGGCCGACAGGCCCAGCTTGCTGATCGCCGGCGCCTGGCGGCCGGTGGCCGGCTCGCCCTCGCGCACCAGCGAGGCGTACTCGTTGATGCGCAGGATCAACCCGCCACTCACGGTAATCGCCTCGCTGGAGCGGAACACCACCCGCTCACCACTGCCCTGCAGGGCGGTCTGGTACTGGATGAACGCCGTGCTGCCGTCTACGCGGATGCGGTCGTTGTGCTCGAGGTACTCATCGGGGTGGCGCGGCAAGGTGCCACTGACGTACGCGCGCAACTCGGCCAGGCCCATGCTGCGGTTCTGGAAAAAGTCGTTGTACTGCACCTCGGGGTGGTACAGCGCGAGGATCGCCTCGAGGTCACGGCGCTTCCACGCCAAGTGGTAGCGCATGACCACCTCGAGGGTCAGCGGGGTTTGCGCGGCGGTGTCCGGAGGGGGCGTGGGCATGGGGCGGCAACTGTGCGATGGCGCCTTGAGTCTACCCCCTGGCCAGCGCCGCGGCCAAGCGCGGTTGCGCCAGCCCCGGCAGTTGTGCGCCCATCCGCAGTACCGGGCCGAAGCGCCGTTGTTTCTTCACCCCATGGTGCTGGGCGATGTCGGCCAGGCGGTGCTCGAGAAACGGGTTGCCGAGGCGCTCGCGCAGGCTGGCGAGGTAATCCCGCGCCGCCGCCAGCTGGCCACGGGCGGCGAACACCGGCAGCACCTCCTCGGCCCAGAGGCTTTCCAGCGAGGCGTTGAGCGCTGCGTCCTGCAGCGCCTGGTACACGGTCTCAGTGGCGGGCCGGGCATCGCACAGCCAGCGCTCGGCCAGCCAGCTGTGGCCCAGGTTGAGCAGGAACAGCTTGAGGTGTTCGTAGTGCTCAAGGTTGTCGGTGAGCACCATCGCCGGGTGCTCGCAGGGCAGTTGCAGGCCGGGTTGGCGCTCGATCGCCCACAGCGCATACGGCTCGGCCACCGCGCCCACCGGCTGCAGCGGCGCGGAGACGATCCGGTCGACCAACGCGTTGGCCCAGCGGCAGGTGCTGTGCAGGTAATCGATAAACCCCGCGGGCAACTGCCAACTGAGCGCCAGTTCACTGACCAACCCGCGCAGCACCTCACCGTTGCGCACCACCAGCTCGCACGGGAACAACGACAGCGGCGCCTCGGGGTTGGCCTGCCAGCGCCCGTGCAGCAGCACCAGCAGCTTGGCCGGGAAACTCACCGGCGCCGCTGCCTGCGCGGCGAGGGCCTGGGGGCCGTCTTCGGCGGCCAGTTGGTAGCCGCTGTCGCCGGTGTTGCTCAGCACCACCTGCACCTGGTTGAACAGCGCCCGCAGCGCGGGCCAATCCTGGGCACTGCTGAGGGCCGCGGCGATGGCGTGGCACTGGCGGGTTTCGTCCACCACAACGCCGCCCTCCAGGCCCTGGATGCGCACCGGGTAGCCGCCGCCGCCGGCCAGTGCCGCGACCCGGCTGGCACTGGCCGGGTTGGCGGTGGTTTGCGCCACGGTCACCTGGCCCAGCGCCTTGCCTTGGGCCAGGGCTTCGGAGATGAACAGGTCGGCATGGGCCTGCAGAAAGCGGCTGGTGCCGAATTGAAGAATCGGGGTGCGCGGGCCGGCGTTCAGCATTCGACGATCGCCTTGATCACGCCTTGGGCCGGGTCGAGCAACTGGGCAAACTCGCCGGGCAGCCGCTGCAGCGCCAGCCGGTGGGTGTTCAACGCGGCATCGGGAATACGCCCTTCGCGCATGCAGCGGGCCACGTGTTCGAAGTCTTCGACGGTGGCGTTGCGGCTGCTCAGCAGGGTGGCCTCGCGCTTGTGGAATTCGGGGTCGGAGAAGCTGATCGCGCCCTGCACGATCGACACCAGCACATAGGTGCCACCATGGGCGATGAACTCGAACCCACGCTCCATCGCCTTGGGGTTGCCGGTGGCGTCGAACACCACGTCGAACCACTCGCCCTCGCTCAACGCCTCGAGCTGCGCCTTGTCACCCTCGCCCAAGGCGACGGTGGCATGCACCTTGAGCTGCTGCGCGCAAAACGCCAGGCGGTCGGCGCGGCCATCGACCACCGTGACCTGGGCACCGCGCAGCCCGGCGAAGATCGCCGCGGCCATGCCGATCGGCCCGGCGCCGACCACCAGCACCCGCTGCCCGGCGCGGGCCTGGGAGCGGCGCACGGCGTGGGCGCCGATGGCGAGGAATTCGATCATCGCCGCCTGGTCCAGGCTGATGCCCTCGGCCTTGTGCACAAAGCCATGGGGCACGCTGACGTACTCGGTCAGCGCGCCGTCGCTGTGCACCCCCAGCACCTGCAGGCGCACGCAGCAGTTGGTCTTGCCCTGGCGGCAGGCCACGCAGTGGCCACAGGAGAGGTACGGCATCACGTACACCACCTCGCCCTCGCTCAGGCCCGAGCCGGGCTCGCTGGCCTCGACCACGCCGGAAAACTCATGGCCCATCACCCGCGGGTATTCGAAGTACGGCTGGTTGCCGGCGAAGATGTGCAGGTCGGTGCCGCACACCCCCACGCGCTTGACCCGGATCAGCGTTTCGCCAGGCTGGCGGGTGGGCACCGGGCGGTCGAGCGGCACCAGGGTACCGGGCTGTTGGCAGAGTACGGTGAGCATGTTGTTGTTCTCCTGGCCCGGGGTGGGCGGTGGGAGAAACGCTAGTTGAGGGCGGCAGGATTGGCAAGACCAGTTTGGTATTGGCCTTACCAAATAATCAGCGGGCGTAAAAAAACCGCTGGGGGGAACCAGCGGTTTTTTTGGCTTCGGGTGGTAGGAACACCCAAAGGGAGGAGCTGTGCAGCGCCCACCAACGAGGGGAACGATACAAAAAAAAAACCTGTGGGGCAATGCCACGGTGGGCAGGCACGGGCAATAACTTCCTGCAACGATTGCAAGGTTTCACAGCGCTTCGCTTCCTCTTAACATTTGCCCGCTCAGCCGATTGGCGGCGCTGTGAGAAGGCTAGGTTTTCGCACGAATTCGGTCCTTCTGGCGCGAGGTGTAGGAACCTTGCATCGGGCTTGCGGGAGGTTCATCAACCTGGCCACCTCGCAGAGTCCACCAACACGGGCGCCAGGCACACTAGCCCCGATCAATGTGCCAGAGGCAGGTCGCAAAGGGCCTGATTCATGAAACAGCATCCTACGATGTTGCGGCGTGTACTGAGCGCCCTCGGGATCCTCTACAAGGCATTTCGCCTTTATGAGTTTCTGAGGGATCACTACGACAGCCACCGGTAATAGCGGCTGCCTAGGGAGCCCGCCTCGCGAGGGGCGGGTTTTAATCAAACTTCAACGCCGATAAAACCGCTTCGGCACCCCCCACACGATCAGCCCCACCGCCAGCACCGACACCCCGCACAGCAGGTACAGCGCTGGCGTGGTCACCCCGGTCAGGTCGCGCACGCGGCCGATCAGGTACGGGGCGATGATCCCGCCCAACTGCCCCACCGAGTTGATCAGCGCGATGCCGGCCGCCGCGGCCATGCCGCTGAGAAAGCGCGGCGGGATCGTCCAGAAAATCGGCATCCAGGCGATGATCCCGGCCATGATCAGGCTCATGCCGAGCATCAACGGCAGCAGTTGCCCCGGGGTGAGCGCGCACAACAGGTAGCCCGCGGCGGTGAGCGCCGCGCAGGCCGCCATGTGCCAGCGCCGCTCGCCACGGCGGTCGGAGCTTCTGCCCATGGCCAGGTTGAACAGCACCGCGACGATGTACGGCAGCATGCTCAGCAACCCGATGTTGAGCGGGCTGGCCACGCCGGCGCCCTTGATCAGTTGTGGCATCCAGAACAACAGCCCGGTCAGCGCCATCACCAGGAACATGTAGATCAGCGCCATCACCCAGGTCACCGGCTGGCGCAGTACCGCCTGCAGCCCCTCGCCCTGCGCCGCGGCAGGTTCCGCGGCGCGGTCTTCCTGCATGCGCTGGCGCATCAGGGCTTTTTCTTCATCATTGAGCCAGCGGGCATCCTCGATGCGGTCGGCGACCAGCCAGAACACCACCGCGCCCAGCGCGATCGACGGCAGCCCCTCGAGCAGGAACAACCACTGCCAGCCCTTCAGCCCGCTGACGCCGTCGAAGTGCCCGAGGATCAACCCGGCCAGCGGCCCACCGACGATGCCGCACAGGCAGATCGAGCTTTTGAAGTACGAGTTGATCCGCCCCCGGCGGTGGCTGGGGTACCACTGGGTAAAGAAGTACAGCGCCCCCGGCACAAAGCCGGCTTCCATCACCCCGATCAAAAAACGCAGCACGTAGAACCACGTCTCGTTGCTAACGAACATCATGCAGGCCGAGGTGATGCCCCAGCTGACCATGATCCGCGCGATCCACAGCCGCGCGCCAACCCGGTGCAGCAGCATGTTGCTCGGCACTTCAAACAGGAAGTAACCGACGAAGAACAAGCTGGCGCCCAGCCCGTAGATCGAGTCGCTGAAGCCCAGGTCGCTTTGCATCTCAAGCTTGGCGAAGCTGATGTTTACCCGGTCGAGATAGGCGAACAAAAAGCAGCAGATGAACAACGGCACGATGCGCCAGTTGACCTTGCGGTAGAGCTGCTCTTCGAGCAACGCGGCGCGGCTTGGGGCGGTGGCTAGGGTGGCGGCTGGGCTGGGCATGGGGTGGCGCCTCGTAGTCTTGTTGTTGTGATCGAAGGGCGGGGCCTAGAGCACCCCTACCCCGCCCATCTCGAACACCGCCTCGGCTGTGCCGAGGCTGTTCACCAGCGGCTCGCCGAACTCGGCCAGGCTGACCTCGAAGCGGTCCCCCGGCTGGGCGCTGATGCCGTCGGCGAACGACAGCGTGGCGGTGCCGAAAAAGTGCACGTGCACATCGCCCGGGCGCAGGAACTGCGCGTACTTAAAGTGGTGGTACTCCAGGTTGGCGAAGCTGTGGCACATGTTCGCCGCGCCGCTGAGGAAGGGTTTTTCCCAGATCACCTGGCCATCGCGGAGGATCCTGCTAGTGCCCTCGAGGTGCTCGGGCAAGGCGCCCACCCGCAGCTCCGGGCCATAGCTGCAGGCACGCAGCTTGGAATGGGCCAGGTAGAGGTAGTTGCGCCGCTCCATCACGTGGTCGGAGAACTCATTGCCCACCGCGTAGCCCACCCGGTACGGCCGGTGGTCCGGGCCGATCACGTAGAGGCCGGCCAGCTCAGGCTCCTCGCCGCCGTCTTCGGCGAACGGCGGCAGCGGCAAGGCGCCGCCGGGGCGTACGACGATGCCGCCGTCACCTTTGTAGAACCATTCCGGCTGCACACCTACCTGCCCCGCCGGCGGCTTGCCGCCCTCCACGCCCCACTTGAACACCTTCATGCTGTCGGTCAGCGCGCCTTCGTCGCTGGCCGCCTGCTGGTGCATCTTGTCGCGGGTGGCGGCGCTGCCCAGGTGGGTCAGGCCGGTGCCGGTGACCAGCACATGGGCGGTGTCCGGGTGGTCCAGCGGCGGCAGGATGCGCCCCTGGTCGAGCAACTGGCGGTAGTCGAACGCCGCGCCCAGGCCCAGCCGCGCGACCTGGGCGGCCAGGTCGGTGCCCTGCTCGATGGCCACCAGCGCCAGCTCGCGCACGCTGCCCACCCCGGCCACTTCACGCACCTGGAAGCCTTCGACGCAACCGACCCGGCGGTCGCCGTTATCCGTTTGAAACTGCACAATACGCATGGTTTAACCCCTGTGGTTAACGTGAACGGGCACTGGCGGCAAAGCCACTGGCCGGCAGCGCGTGGCGGCGCTCCAGCACCCGGTAGACCACCCCGGTGAGCACCAGCCCGAAGGCCATCACCCCGGCGAGAAAGTACAGCCCGCTGCTCAGTTGCCCGGTGTATTCCTTGAGTGCGCCGATCACGAACGGCCCGATGTAACCGCCGAGGTTGCCCACCGAGTTGATCAGCGCAATACCGGCGGCCGCGCTGGCCCCGGCAAAAAAGCGCCCGGGCAGCGTCCAGAACACCGCCGTACAGGAAAACAACGAGAACGCCACCGCGCACAACGCCGCCAGTTGCCACAGCGGCGCGGCAAACCAGGCCGCGCCGAACAGCCCCAGCGCGCCCAGCACGTAAAGCCCGGCCAGGTGCCCGTAGCGGTCGTTGAAGCGGTCCGAGCTGCGCGGCACGATCAACAAGCCAACGATGCCGAACACATAGGGCACCGCCGCGACAAACCCGGTGGTCAGGTCGCTGCCGCCAAACTGCTTGATCAGGGTTGGCAACCACAGGCCCAGGCCGTAGATGCTCAGCGTCACCGGCAAATAGAACAGCGCCAGCAACAGCACGCGGCGGTCTTTCAGTGCATGCAGCGGGTTGCCGTGGCGGGTTTGCCCATAGGTGTTGAGGTCGCGGGCAAGCTCGGCGCCCAGCCAGGTTTTTTCTTCGGGGCTGAGCCACTTCACCTGCTGCGGGCCGTCGGGCAGGTAACGCAGGGTGGGCCAGGCCAACAGCATGGCCGGCAGGCCGATGGTGATGAACAACCACTGCCAGCCATGCAGGCCGGCCGCGCCTTCAAGGCCGAGCAAGGCCCCGGACAACGGCCCGGTGATCATCATCGCGATGGGTTGGGAGAGGATGAACAACCCCATGATCTTGCCGCGGTGGCGCACCGGGTACCACTGGGTGATGTAGTACAGCACCCCCGGGAAGAACCCCGCCTCCGCCGCACCAAGCAAAAAGCGCAGCACGTAGAAGCTGGTAGGCCCCTGGATCAACGCCATGGCGCAGGTGATCGCGCCCCAGGTGATCAGGATGCGGGCGAACCAGCGCCGCGCGCCGAAGCGCTCCAGCCAGAGGTTGCTCGGCACCTCCAGCAAAAAATAACCGATGAAGAACAGCCCAGCGCCCATGCCGTAGGCGGCATCGCCCAGGCCGACGTCGGCGCTCATGTGCAGCTTGGCGAAGCCCACCGCCGAACGGTCGATGTAGGCCACCAGGTACAACAGCACGAGAAACGGTATGAGCTTGAAGGTGATGCGACGGATGAGCGCGAGTTCCTGGCTCATGGGGTGAGTCTCCGCGTTGTTGTTGTTATGGAAACGCCGGGCAGGCCTCTGCGGGCCGCCGTGGGAAAACAATAAAGTAATACTATTTAACCTGCAACCACTTCACAGGCGGGTTTTTTGCGCCTATCTTTTCCGGTACCGGTTCGATTAAGTCTTACAATAAGAGAGAAGCCCATGACTGATAAAAAACCCACCCTGCGGTCGGCCCAGTGGTTCGGCACCAACGACAAGAACGGCTTCATGTACCGCAGTTGGATGAAAAACCAAGGCATCGCCGACCATCAGTTCCATGGCAAACCGATCATCGGCATCTGCAACACCTGGTCAGAACTCACCCCCTGCAACGCCCACTTCCGGCAAATCGCCGAGCACGTGAAGCGCGGCGTGCTCGAAGCCGGCGGCTACCCGGTGGAGTTCCCGGTGTTCTCCAACGGCGAATCGAACCTGCGCCCCACCGCCATGCTCACCCGCAACCTGGCCAGCATGGACGTTGAGGAAGCCATCCGCGGCAACCCGGTCGATGGCGTGGTGCTGCTCACCGGCTGCGACAAAACCACCCCGGCGCTGCTGATGGGCGCGGCCAGTTGCGACGTACCGGCCATCGTCGTCACCGGTGGGCCGATGCTCAACGGCAAGCACCACGGCCGCGACATCGGCGCCGGCACCATCGTTTGGCAGATGCACGAAAGCTACAAGGCGGGGCAGATCAGCCTCGACGAATTCCTCTCCGCCGAGGCCGGCATGTCGCGCTCGGCCGGCACCTGCAACACCATGGGCACCGCCTCGACCATGGCCTGCATGGCCGAATCGCTGGGGGTGTCATTGCCGCACAACGCCGCCATCCCGGCGGTGGACTCGCGTCGCTATGTGCTGGCGCACATGTCGGGCATGCGCGCGGTGGAAATGGTCAAAGAAGACCTGCGCCTGTCCAAGGTGCTCACCCGCGAGGCCTTTGAAAACGCCATCCGGGTCAACGCGGCGATCGGCGGCTCGACCAACGCGGTGATCCACCTCAAGGCCATCGCCGGGCGCATCGGCGTGCCGCTGGAACTCGACGACTGGACCCGCATCGGCCGTGGCACCCCCACCCTGGTCGACCTGCAGCCCTCCGGGCGCTTTTTGATGGAAGAGTTCTACTATGCCGGCGGCCTGCCGGCGGTGCTGCGCCGGCTGGGCGAGAACAACCTGCTGCCGCACCCCGGCGCGCTCACCGTCAACGGCAAAAGCCTGTGGGACAACGTCAAGGCCTCGCCCATCTATGGCGACGACGAGGTGATCCGCGCCATCGGCAACCCGCTGGTGGCCGACGGCGGCATCTGCGTGCTGCGTGGCAACCTGGCCCCGCAAGGCGCGGTGCTCAAGCCGTCCGCCGCCACCCCGGCATTGATGAAACACCGTGGCCGCGCGGTGGTGTTCGAGCACTTCGAAGACTACAAGGCGCGCATCAACGACCCGGAACTGGAGGTGACCGCCGACTCGGTGCTGGTGATGAAAAACTGCGGGCCCAAGGGTTACCCGGGCATGGCCGAGGTGGGCAACATGGGCCTGCCGGCCAAGCTGCTGGCCCAGGGCGTGACCGACATGGTGCGTATCTCCGACGCGCGCATGAGCGGCACCGCCTACGGCACGGTGGTGCTGCACGTCGCCCCGGAAGCCGCCGCCGGTGGGCCGCTGGCGGCGGTGCGCGAGGGCGACTGGATCGAACTGGACTGCGCCAGCGGCCGCCTGCACCTGGACGTCAGCGCCGAGGAACTCGCCGCGCGCCTGGCCGACTGGCAGCCGCCGCAGAACAACTGGATCGCCGGCGGCTACCGGCAGTTGTACATCGAGCATGTGATGCAGGCGGACCAAGGCTGTGATTTTGACTTCCTGGTCGGCTGCCGAGGGGCGGAGGTGCCGCGGCATTCGCATTGAGCCGAGCGGCCGCGCGGTAAACGGGCTTGCCCTGGCAGCCGCGCAGCTTGTAGCTTTAGCGTCCTCCCCCGAACGAGCTGTTGCTGCCGATGGACTACCGCACCCCCTCCGACCGCAAGAGCATGCACTCGCGTATTGTCCAGGACATCGGCATGGGCATCGTCGCTGGCCAATGGCAGCCGGGTGACAAACTGCCGGCCGAAGCCGCGCTGTGCGAGGAGTACGCGGTCAGCCGCCCGGTGCTGCGCGAGGCGACTCGGGTGCTGGTGGCCAAGGGGCTGGTGTTCTCCAAGCCGCGCGTGGGCACGGTGGTCAAGCCGCGCGGCGAGTGGCACCTGCTGGACCCAGACGTGCTCCATTGGCTGATGCAAAGCACCCCGCAAAACGACTTTTTCGCCATGCTCACCAGCGTGCGCGCGGTGATCGAGCCGGCCGCCGCGGCGCTGGCGGCGCAACACGCCAGCGCCGCGGAGGTCGAGGCGATCGGCGAGGCCTATGCACGCATGGAAGCCTCGGGCTCGGCCGACAGCCTGCTGCAGCCTGACCTCGACTTTCACGAACGCATCGCCCAGGCCACCCACAACGACCTGCTCACTCACCTGTGCAACATGCTCTCCTCGGCCCTGCGCGAGGCGCTGCGCTATTCGAACCAGCGGCCCAACCTGCATGAGCTGGCGCTGCCGCGGCACAAGGCGATCCTCACCGCGATCCAGAACCGCGACGCCCTCGGCGCGCGCCAGGCGGCGCTGGTGCAACTGGACGATGCACGGGATGCCCTGGGGGTGGTGTTGGGGAAAAGCCTGGGGCTTTGAGGCAGGGTTCAGGGCCCCCAGTGGAAACCTTGCAGCCTTGGCCGTTCGCCCTGTCGCGCGCAGGCTCGGCGTGCCCCACAGTGGAGGCACACCCGAGGAACAGGAGGTTCCCATGCTCGAACAGGACTTCACCGCGGAAATCATCTGCACCACGCCTGAAATCGGCGGCAGCGTCGCGCTGAGCAACACCATCGGCATCGACCAGTTCTTGAACCCATTCAACACACTCCTTGAAGGTTGGGCGCACCTGACCACCACGTCTGCGCAGTCGTTTTCAGTGATCATGCGTTTTGCTTTCAAGTACCGCGAAAGCCAACCCGAACGGGTGCTCTATGCCATCAACGGCACCGGCGATGTGAACTTGTTCAGGTTCGGTTCGCTCGGCTACGGCAACGATGGCCAAGTCGCGCTCTACGATTTTTCAATCCTCAACGACGCGGTGAATTATTTTGTTCCACGCCCGTTGCAGCCCTCCACGGTGAGCGACTGGAAACTGCAGCCACTGGCTGAATGGGACGGTACGCCCGAAGGTGCCGAGCAGGTCGATTTCTACCTGCGCAACGATGCCGGAGAGCGCATCGGGCTGCAGCCGGTGATCCTGCCGGGCGGCCAGCGCATGCTCGGCTTGAATACCGCCGAAGGCGAGCCGCTGACCTTCAGGTTCAAGGGCATCCAGGCCGGTTGACAGCGCCGCGCTACCGCAGCCGCAACGGGCACACCTGCCGTGCCCGTTGCGCCAATGCCCCGCGCAACGCCTGCAACTGGGCAATGCGCTCATCCAGGGCGGCGATTTTCTCGTCGAACACCTGCGCCAGCCGCTCGCCGCTGGCCTCCCCGGCCTGCCACAGCAGCGGCAGGTTCTCGCCGATCTGCGCCAGGGTAAACCCCAACTGCTGGGCCATGCGGATGTACTGCACTAACTGCACGGTTTCCACCGGGTAGTCGCGGTAGCCGTTGGCACTGCGCTGGGCACGCAGCAGGCCGCGGCTTTCGTAGAAGCGCAGGGCGTCTGCGGTGACGCCGGTGGCCTTGGCGAGGGCGCCGATTTTCATGTGAATTCCTTATTGACCTTGGTCCTTGCTCCAGGCTTTAGCCTGCGCGGCCCACACAATGAGGAAAGCCCATGTTCAACGCAAGCCGCTACTTGACCCTGGTGCGCATCAGCGCCGTGTACGACCTGCTGGTCACCGCCCCGTTCATGACGCCGTGGTCCGCCGCGCTGTACCTGGGCAGCTTTGCCACGCTGTCCGAGGCCTTGGGCCTGGCCCGGCCGATCCCGGTGCTGGGGGCCGCGGAAATGCTCTTCGCCAACCTGCTCGGCAGCCTGGTGGCGGTGTGGGCGGTGTGGCGGCTGCGCCACACAAGCCTGGCGGCCGGGCGCTATGACGCCGCCGCGCGCGGCGTGTTTACCCTCTGGCAGTTGTACGCGGTAGGCGCCGGGGCCAGTGTGCTGCTGTTGGGCTTTACCTTGATGGAGGTGGCCTTCGGCGTGCTGCAAGCCTGGCCGGTGCGGGCCGCTCAGGGCGCCGCCAGGCGCTGATCGATGCGCGCCAGCACTGCCTCGAAGCCCGTGCCGGGGATGGCCTGCACCGCGTGGCGGATCTTCTGCAAAAACCCCGGGGTGGCCGTGTGCGTGGCGCGCAGCAACCACTGCGCCGCGGCCGCGCGGCGGCCCCGGCGGACCAGCATCGCCGCGTAGCTGCATTGGCCGCGGAAATCCCCGGCCAGCGCCGAGCGCTGGAACCACTCGAAGGCCAGGTCGAGGTTTTGCGCCACCACCCAGCCCTCTTCATAGAAGCGCCCGACCAGGTTCATCGCCTTGGCATGCCCGCAGTCGGCCGCGCGCTGGTACCAGGCCAGCGCCCGCGGCAAGTCGCGCGGCACGCCACGGCCCTGGCTGAGCAGGTTGCCGAGGTTGTACTGGCCCCAATCCAACCCGGCGTCGGCGGCGGCGCGGTAATGCCGGGCGGCTTCTGCCAGGTTCGGCGCCGTGCCCCAGCCCAGCTCCAGGCAGCGGCCAACCATGTTCAGCGCCATCGGGTGGCCGGCCTGGGCCGCCAGGCGGAACCAGCGCAGCGCCAGGGCTGGGTCTTGCTCGATGCCGTGGCCGTCGAGCAAGGCCTGGCCCAGCCGTGCCTGCGCCTCAGCGCTGCCGGCTCGGGCCTGGTCGAGCAGCAGCCGCACCACGTGCGCCGGGCCCTGCAGGCCCAGGCGCAACACCGGGTCGGCGAGCATCAGAAGCGGTACTCGGCGGTCATCGTGGCGCCGCGCCCTTCGCCCGGCAGGCCGTAGCCGCGGCCGTTGTACTCGGCGTAGTAACGCTTGTTGAACAGGTTGGTCACGTTCAGGCGTACGTCCAGTGCCTGGCTAAAGGCGTGGGTCAGGGCCAAGTCGTGCACCACGTAGTCCGGCACGGTGGTTTTACTGGCTGAGGTGGTCACCGAATCGGCGCCGTTGCCGGTGCCCTGGTAGATGTCTACGGTGTCGACATAGCGCACGCCGTAGCTCAGGCTGTTGTGCCCGGGCAGCTTGAAGGTGTTCCACAGGCTGAGGGTGTGCTTGGGCGTGTTGGCGATCGCGATGCCGCTCTCGGAGCCGTCGTTGGCGGCTTTGAGGGTTTTGCTGTTCTGGTAGGCGTAGCCGGCGTACACCGACCACCAGGCGTTCACATTACCCACCACGCCCAGCTCCAGGCCGCGCACGCGCTGCTCGCCGCCCACGCTGAGGATGGCGCCGCTGTCGTCGTCGGTGTAGGTCAGGCTGCGCTTGGTTTCATACAGCGCGGCGGTCAGGCTGAGGTTTTCGTTGAACAAATCCCACTTGGTGCCCAGCTCGTAGGTTTTACCGCGTTGGGTGCTGTCGCCGCTGTTCGAGCCGGTCTGGGCGATGGCGGTCAGGCTGTTGGGCTGGCGCGCGTTGGCGTAGCTCAGGTAGATACTGCCCGCCTCCACCGGCTTGTACACCAGCGCGGTATGAACGCTGGCGATGCGTTCAGCGCTGGAGGATGTACCGCCATCGACCCAGGCCGCGGTCGGGCTGCTGCGCGAGTCGTTGCGGGTGACCCGTGATTGGTACCAGTCTTCGCGGCCGGCCAGGTGCAGGGCCCAGTGCTCATCGAACTTGAGGGTGTCGAGGGCGTACACGGCTTTGTCGGTTTGCTCGGCGCTGATGCTCGAACTGGTGTACTGGTTGGCCGAGTAAGGGTACTTCGACCAGCCGTTGCTGTCGGTGCCCAGGTTGCTCATCTGCGTGGCGTCGGCGCTGACCAACTTGCCGATGTCCGACTGCAGCGTTTGCTGGCTGTACTCAACGCCGGTGACCAGGGTGTGGCCAATGCCGAGGGTGTTGAAGTTGAAGGTCAGGTTGCTCTGCTCGCTCCAGGTGGCGTTGGCCTGGTCCCGCGAGGGGGTGTTGATGGTGCGGCGGTACACCCCGCGGTCGGCATGCACGCCCGGCGCCGGGCTGTTGGCACCGTAGTAGGTGCCGCCAGGGGTGGTCACGAAGTAATCGTGGTCGAGGTGGAAGTAGCTCAGTTGGGTGTCGAAGCTCACCACGTCGTTGAAGTCGTGGGCGAACTTCAGGCTCAGGCGGTGCGACTCGTTGTTTTCCTTGTCGAGGTTGCGCCAGCCCCAGTAGCTGCTCCAACTGGCCAAGCGGTGCGGGCTGCTGCCGTTGCTGCCATCGACGGTGGGAATGCCGTAGTCGGTGTTGCCGTAGTCGTGCAGGTATTCATAGGCAACGCTAAAGCGGGTGTCGGTGCCCAGGCCGAACGCCAGCGACGGCGCGAAGCCGTTGCGCTCGCGCTCGATCCAGTCGCGGCCGTTCACCCCGCCCTTGTAGCCGACCACGTTCAAACGGAACGCCGCGCCCTGGCCGAGGCCGTCGAGGGTGTGGTTGATGTCGAGGGTCGAGCGCCGGTAGTTGGCGGTGCCCACGCCCAGGTCGAGGGTGTCGAAGTTTTTCAGCTCAGGGGTTTTGGTCACCAGGTTGACCGCCCCGCCGATGGCGCCCACGCCCCAGCCCGAGCTGCTCGATCCCTTCAGTACTTCGACCTGCTCGGTGTTGAACAGCTCGGAGTGGGTGTACTTGGCTGGGTCGCGCACGCCGTCGCGGTAGATGTTGCCGTCGGCGCTGAAGCCGCGGATGTTGATGCTATCGCCCACCCCGCCACCGCCTTCACCGGAGTTGAAGGTGATGCCCGGCACGTTGCGCAGTACGTCTTTGAGGTCCTGGGCGTTTTGTTCCTGCAGCACGCGCTTGGGCACCACGCTGATGCTCTGCGGGGTGTCCCGCAGGGCTTCGGTGAACTTGCTGCCGGAAAGCTTCTCGGTCTGGTAGGGCGAGGCGGTCTCGGCGCTGGCGTCGATGGTGGTCGGGGCCAGTTGCAGGGTGTCGGGCACTTCGTCGGCGGCGTAAGTGAAGCCACTGAGGGTGGCGACCGCCATGCCCAGCGAGGCGTCCAGGCGGGGTGTGCGGGAAGGGTAGCGGCTCATTGAGGTTCTCGCGCTTGGCATTCGAGCGGGTTAAAGTAAACAGCAACGATTTTCAGTCGCGAAGTCTGCCCCAGCGCTTCTCAAGTTCTCGTTAAGAAGTTTCAGCGCTGAAACACTCAAGGCCACCCCTCTACCATGCGTATCCTGATCATCGAGGATGACCTCGACATCCTCGCCAACATCACCCGCTACCTGAGCCGGCGCGGGTACATCGTCGACTGCGCGGAAAACGGCGCCCAGGGCCTGGAGATGGCCCGTGGCGGCGACTTCGAGCTGATCGTGCTCGACCTGATGCTGCCCCGGCTCGACGGCCTGGCACTGTGCCAACGCCTGCGCGAACAACCCGGGCCGCGCACCCCGGTGATCATGGTCACCGCCCGCGACGCCCTCGACGACCGCCTGGAGGGCTTCGAGGCCGGCGCCGACGATTACCTGGTCAAGCCCTTCGCGCTGGCCGAACTGGCGGCGCGGGTCAATGCCATCCTGCAGCGGGCCCAGGCACCGCGCGCGGCGGTGTTGACCGTTGGCGACCTGGCGCTGAACACCACCACCCTGGCCCTGAGCCGCGCCGGCCAGCCGCTGAAGCTGCCGCCGGCGCCGCTGCGCTTGCTCACCGCGCTGATGCAGGCCAGCCCGGCGGTGGTGCTGCGGCGCAAGCTCGAAGAGCTGCTGTGGAGTGATTCGCCACCCGACAGCGACAGCCTGCGCACGCACATCCACCAACTGCGCCAGGTGATCGACAAGCCCTACCCCCAGGCGCTGCTGCGCACCGTGCACGGCATCGGCTACCGGCTCAGCGCCGATGACTGAGCCGCGCCGCTACAGCCTGCGGCGCCGGCTGATCCTGCTCTATGTGCTGGTCAGCCTCGGCACCGGCGCGCTGGTGCTGGGGCTGTCGGTGTGGAGCCTGAACCGCCGCGAGGTCAAGCTGCAAGACATCGACATGGGCATTGCCATCGCGCGCATCCGCGAGGAAGTCGCCCACGGTGGCGCTGGCCGGCCGGGGCGCTATTTCGTCGGCGCGCCGGGGGCGGCGGCGTTTCCCGAAGCCTTGCGCCCTCTGGGGCCAGGTTTTTACAAGCTGATGCGCGGCGGGCGCCTGTGGCACGTGCGGGTGCTCGACGATGGCCCACAGCGCTTCGTGCTGATGCGCGACTACACCGACTACGAGCACGGCCAGGCCACCGCGGTGATGGTCGGGGTGATCAGCCTGGGCGGCATCGTGCTGCTGGCCTCGTTGCTGGGGCTGATCACCACCCGCCGGCTGGTGCGGCCGATCGAACAACTGGCCGCCGGGATGACCCAGCGCGCCGCCCTGGCGCCAGGCTCGCGGCTGCAGCCAGGCTTTGCCCGCAACGAGATCGGCACCGCCGCCGGCGCCTTCGACGACACCTACAACCACCTCGAACAAGCCCTGCAGCGCGAGCGCCTGTTCACCGCCGACGTGGGCCACGAACTGCGCACGCCGCTGATGGCCGCGCTCAGCGCCTGCGAAGTGCTGCGCGACGAACAAGCGCTCACCCAAGAGGCCGCCGCACAACTGGCCCGCGCCGAAGCGGCGATGCACGACATGCGCCAGCGCCTCGACACCTACCTGATGCTCGCCCGCGGCGATGGCGACTGCCTGGGCTTCCCCCACGGCAGCGTGCAGGCGGTGGCCGAGGAGCAGTGGCAGCAATGGCAGGCCCAGGCCACCCGGCTGCAGGTGCGGCTCAACCTGGAGCTCGCCGGCCCCGCCGAAGCCGGCCCGCTGTACCCACTGCCGCTGCTGCGCACGGTGCTCGGCAACCTGCTGCGCAACGCCCTGCAATACGCTGGCGCCGGCAGCGTGGTGCGCCTGCGCGCCGGCCGTGGCTGGCTGGAGGTCGAAGACAACGGCCCCGGCCTGGCCGCCGGCCAACAGGAAACCCTGTTCCTGCCCTTTACCCGCGGCGAGCAGCCAGGGGCGGAGAACCTCGGTTTGGGCCTGTCACTGGTCAAGCGCATCTGCCAGCACCAGGGTTGGGCGATTCACGTGCATTCGGATGTGGGCGGGCCGACGTGTTTTCGCCTGGAGTGCGGGCCTGGGTGAGGCAACCGGCCCTTCCTGAGTGGATGACTTATTTACCAAATGTTGGTAAGTTCACCATCAGCGTTTGAGTGTTGGTAACATCGCCAACATGAAAGCCCAATTATTGATGAAGCAACGGCTCGTCCTCTCAAGCACCCTGTTTGCCGAGGTCGTCATCTGGAAAGTACCCAGTGCTGTCCGGGGAAGCCTTCACCCCTACAAATACCGGTTGGCGCTGGTCGACAATGGCACCTGCGTAGTGCGCTACGACAACGAAGCTGGCAAGGGCAACCACAAGCATGTCGGCGATGAAGAAGTCCCCTACCGCTTTCGCGGCGTTGAAACGCTGCTGGCGGACTTTTCACACGACATCAACACCTGGAGGCAACCATGAAAACCGTCACCCTGGGCGTAGGCAGCCTTGCCGACACCCTGGCCGCCGCCAGCGCTGCCTTTCAGGGCGAAGCTCAAGGCCAGGCCATCCTGTTCGAAACCCCTGAACTGTTGTTCAGCACCCTGACCCCCAACCGCTGGGCGCTCTTGCGGGCGATGGCCGGCCAGGGCGGCATGGCCATCCGCGCGGCCGCGCGGCTGGTCGGCAAAGACGTCAAAAACGTTCACGCCGACGTGCAGGCATTGATCAGCGCCGGCATCCTGCGCCGCACCGGGCATCAGATCGAGTTTCCGTTCGATGCCATCCACGTAGAGTTCACCCTGTGCAGGGCGGCGGCGTAGCCCCACCTTACTTGTGCAACACCTCACCCCGCATCGGCGCCAGCCGGGCGATCAGGCGGTTTTGCGCGGTGACTGGCACGCCGACGCTGTTCATCGCGTTGTAGAGGTTTTCCACCAGCGCGTTGAACTCGCCCTTGTCGATGTTCTGGCCCTTGTGCGCCTCGGCCATGCTGTCGCCGCTGTAGGTGCAAGGGCCGCCGCTTTCGACGCAGAACTGCTCGACCAGCTTGTCGCGCAGGCGGATCGGGTCGACGTTCTTGAAGTGGTTGCCGATGCGCGGGTCTTGCACCGCGTTGAGCAGCATCGCCTCGACGATGCGGGTGATCCCGGGCTTCTCGCCGAGGTCGTGGTAAAGGCTGTCGTCCTTGGCCACGCCCTTGGATTGGGCGCAGGCGGCCAGGCACAGGCTGGCGAGCAGAATCAGGAAGGCGCGCATGCTCAGAAGCTCCCGGTCACAGACAAGTACGTGCCGTTCTGGTTGTCCAGGGTGGCGATTTCGCCCAGGCGGGCGTAGGCCAGCACCACCGAGACGTGCTTGGTCGGGAACCAGCCGATGAACACGTCGGCCCAGTCGCTTTCGCCGGCGAACGAGAGGTTGTCGGGCTTCTCTTTGTATTCCACCCCCACCGCCCAGCGCGGGTTGAGCAACACCGCGGCAGAGCCTTCCTTGAGCCAACTGCGGCTGTCACGGCGGTCGCCGCCAAAGCCGAGCAGGCCCATTTCGTTGGCGCGGCTGTAGCGCAGGTCGCCGTTGAGCAGCAGGTTGTAGCCAAAGAAGCCGCCGAGGATCACCCGGCTGGCGGCGATGTAGCCTTCGACGTCGTGGTCACGCTGGGCGCCGACCAGGCTGGGGATGAGAAAATCGCGCTGGTGCTTGTATTCCAGGCCCAACGACACCTGCGGGATGTCGCCGTAGATCAGGTCGCCGAACAGCTTCACCTTGGCGCCGAGCACGTCTTGGCTGAGGCTGTCTTCGGGCAGCCCGAGCTTGTGCACCAGGGTGCCGAGGTCGAAGCGCTGGCGGGCGTAGGAGAACTCCACCTGGTTGCCATAGGCCACCGACACCCCGGCCACGTCGAGCCGGTAGTCAGGCAGCCAGACCCGCGTGGCGAAGGCGTTGGCGCCCCATTGGCCCTCTTCTTCATAACCGCCGATCACCGCCCAGGGGGTGATGCCACCGCCGGCGGCGCCCTCCACGCTGGTGGCGCCACCGGTGGCCCAGAGGCGACCGTCAGCGGCCAGGGTTGCATCGGCATAGCCTACGGCCAGGGTGCATAACAACGAAGCTACGGCGCGTTTTTTCACGATACGGGTACCATCGGTGATGGAAAGTACAAGGATTCCCGCAGCCAGGTTTCAAAGGCCGCAGCCGGCAACGGCCGGCTGATCAGGTAGCCCTGGGCGGTGTCGCAGTGCCAACGCTCGAGCAAGCGCAGGCTGTGTTCATACTCCACGCCCTCGGCGACCACTTTCAGGCCGAGGTTGTGGCTCATTTCAATGGTCGAGCGCACGATCACCGCGTCTTCGCTGGTTTCATCGAGGTTGCGCACGAACGATTGGTCGATCTTCAGCTCTTGCACCGGCATGCGCTTGAGGTGCGCCAGTGACGAATAGCCCGTGCCGAAGTCATCCACCGACAAACTCACGCCCACCTCGCGCAGGCGCTCGAGCACCTTCAATGCCGCTTCCGGCTCGCGCATCACGGCGCTTTCGGTGATCTCGAAAATCAACTGGTTGGCGCTCACATCGTGCTGTTCGAGCAGCGGCGGCACGCGCCGGGCCAGGGCGTCGTCGCCCAGGTCGTCGGCGGAGATATTCAACGACAGCTGCACGAACAGCCCGCGGCCGTTCCACTCGCCCAACTGGCGAACGCCTTCGTCGACCACCCAGCGGGTCAATGATTGGATACTGCCGGTGCGCTCAGCGAGCGGGATGAATTCCCCCGGCGAGACCATGCCGAACTGCGGGTGCTGCCAGCGCAGCAAAGCCTCGGCCTGGCGCACCTGGCCTTTGCGGATGTCGAGCTTGGGCTGGTAGGTAAGGAACAATTCTTCGTTGTCGGCGGCGCGGCGCAGGTCGCGGATCAGCCGGATCTGCCGCTGGTGGGCGATGTCACGGCCCTGCTGGTACACCTGCAGGCGGCCGGGCAGGCTTTGCGCGTCTTGCATGGCGATCGCCGCGCGGGCGAGCAAGGCTTCCGGGTCATCGCCGTCGGCCGGGTAGGCGGCGATGCCCACCTGGCAGTCGTAGTTCACGTCGTGCTGGCCCACCCGGCGCGGCTTGATCATCAACTGCAGCACCTGGTCGGCGACCGCCACGGCGTGGTCGCTGTCGAACTGGTCGAGCAGTAGCAGGAATTCCCCGCCCACCAACGAGGCCAGGGTATCGACCGGGCGCAGCAGGGCTTGCAGGGTTTGCCCAACGTCGAGCAGCAGTTGCTCGGCGAGCATCGGCCCACCGCTCTCGCCCAGGCTGCGCAGGTTGGCCACACCCACGAACAACAACGCCATCGGCCGCTCGGCGGCGATCGCGGTGCCCAGGCGCTCGGTGGCCAGGGCGCGGTTGGGCAAGCCGGTGTGGTGGTCGTGCAGGGCGTTGTGGGCCAGGCGCTGTTCACGCTCGGCGATGCCGTCCTGCATCAGGTTGATCGCCCCGGCGAGGGCGCCGAGTTCGTCGCGCTGCAGCAACCGCACCGGCGTTTGGTAATCGCCCTGGCCAATGCGCTCGGCGGCCTGGGCCAGGGTGCGGATCGGCCGGGTGAGGCTGCGCGCCACCAGCAACGACACCACCAGCGACAGCGCCAGGGCGGCGGCGCCGATCAGCAGGATATTGTTGTCGAGCGGGGCGAAGGCGTGCAGGGCTTCGTCCAGCGGGCTTTGCAGCAAGGCCACCACCTTGGCATGGGTGGCCGGGTCTTCGGCAAGGGTCAGGCTTTCGTTGAGGTAGCGCCGGCCCTGCTGGTCGCTCAGCACCACCCGGCGGCCAGCGTTATGGCTGGCCAGCCATTGGCCAATGCCTTCGCGCAGCTCTACCGGCTGGGTGCTCACCAGCGCCCCCGGGGTGCCGGCCTCGATGGCCAGGAACGACACCTCCAGGTTACTCAGGGCGTGCAGTTCACGGGCGAAGTCGGCGTCCATCACAAAGCCCATCACCACCCGGGCAATCGGCAGCGGCGCCATCACCTGGGCTTCGACCAGCACGTGGGGCTGGCCGTTGATCGGCACGATCAGCATCGATTGGCTGCGGCTACGGGCCTCGCGCAGCGCCTGGCTGTAGCGAAACGGCGCGCCGTCGGCGACGCTGTCGACGGTACTGGCCAGCACCGTGCCGTCCATGCCAAGGAGGAACACGTCGTTGGCGCCGATACGGTTGCCGTGGTTGAGCAACGCCGAGCGGATGGTCGCCGAATCGCCACTGGCCACCGCGTCGCGAAAGCCAAAGTCGGCCGCCAGCAGTTGCACCGCGTCGCGCAGGCGGCGGCCGTTGAAGTCGAGCAGGCGTTCGAACACCCGCGTACCCACCTCCAGCTGTTCGCTGGCCTGGCCACGCACGGCTTCGCCGGTGGCCATTTTCACGGCCAGCGTCACCGCCGCGATCACCACCAGCAACAGGGTGATCAGCAGGCCGGTGATACGCGCCTGGAAGCTATTTCGAAGTTTCACGGGCAGCCTTGCCGAATGCATCGCCGAAGGCGCTCGGGGCGGGCGCTTGCGGCGTGTCGGCCGGCAGCGGCTCGACCGCCAGGGCGTAATCGTGCGAAAGGCCTTTGTCGTCCACCTGGATCTCTCCCTGAGGCTGCGGTTGCATGTCTGCGCTTTGCGGGTGCCACAGGGTTACCCGGTACTTGCCAGCGGGCAGGTCGGCGAAACGCGCGTTGCCCTGGGCGTCGGTGGCGGTGAACCACGGGTCGTCGGTGACATAAATGTAGCCCATCATCCAGTCATGGATGTTGCAGCCCAGCACCACCACACCCGGCTTGTCGAACACCACCGGCGCGGCCGGGGTGCCCTCGTACAGCTTCAGCTCGAAGCGTTTGGCCGGCGAAAACGAATACACCTGGTGGCGGATGTTGTCGTTGTTCGGGAAGGCCACCGCGGTGCTGGTGTGTACCGGCAGTACCCGCGGCACGTATTGCTTGTCGCGCTGGTCCATGACCGCGCTGGCTTGCGCCGAGCCCTTGCCCGGCCCTTGCAGGGTCAGCACCGCGCCAGGCACCGGCTGGCCTTGCTTGTCGACAACGTGCGCCTGAAAAGTGGCCGCGTGGGCACCCAGGCTGAGCAACAGGGCCCCGGCGGCGCAGGCCAGGTGGCGTGGGAACAGTGGCATAGCGAGGGCACCTTGCCGAAGAGGGTTGAAATAAAATGAACGCCGGCCTTGGCGAGAGGTCTCGCCGCTGAGCTTACCCAGCGGCGGCCGCAAACACATCCAGTAATAAAAGCTTTTTGCCACTACCACTGGCCGCGCCCCGGCCCCGGCCCGCGGGCAGCCCGCGGCGCACAGGTTCTGCCTTGGCGAAAAGGCTATCGGCACAGCATGGCAAAGCTGGAGCGCAGCCCATTGAAACCCGCCGAGCGGCGCCCCATCTAAGGCTGCATACTCAATTGCGCAGGTGCCCCATGAGCGACCAGCAAAAGCCTTCGGCCCAACTCGACGGGCATGACGCCGAGCAGGATCACATCGAACACTCGTCCACTTCGAGCATGGAGCTGGCGCTGCCGGGCCAGAGCCTGCCCGACAAGGTCTACGTGATCCCGATCCACAACCGGCCGTTTTTCCCCGCCCAGGTGCTGCCGGTGATCGTCAACGAAGAGCCTTGGGCCGAAACCCTCGACCTGGTCGCGAAAACCCCGCACCACAGCCTGGCGCTGTTCTTCATGGAAACCCCGCCCGAAGACCACCGCCACTTCGACACCTCGCGCCTGCCGCTGTACGGCACCCTGGTCAAGGTGCACCACGCCAGCCGCGAAGACGGCAAGCTGCAGTTCGTCGCCCAGGGCCTGAGCCGGGTGCGCATCCGCACCTGGCTCAAGCACCACCGCCCGCCGTACCTGGTCGAGGTGGAATACCCGCAGCAACCCGCCGAGCCCACCGACGAGGTCAAGGCCTACGGCATGGCGCTGATCAACGCGATCAAAGAGCTGCTGCCGCTCAACCCGCTGTACAGCGAAGAGCTGAAAAACTACCTCAACCGCTTCAGCCCCAACGACCCCTCGCCACTGACCGACTTCGCCGCTGCCCTCACCTCGGCCACCGGCCCTGAGCTGCAGCAAGTGCTCGACTGCGTGCCGATGCTGCGGCGCATGGAGCGGGTGCTGCCAATGTTGCGCAAGGAAGTGGAAGTGGCGCGGTTGCAGAAAGAAATCTCCGCCGAGGTGAACCGCCAGATCGGCGAGCACCAACGCGAATTCTTCCTCAAGGAGCAGTTGAAGGTGATCCAGCAGGAGCTGGGCCTGACCAAAGACGACCGCAGCGCCGACGTTGAGCAGTTCCAGCAGCGCCTGGAGCATAAAACCCTGCCAGCCGCGGCAAAAAAACGCATAGACGAGGAAATGAGCAAGCTCGGCATCCTCGAAACCGGCTCGCCGGAATACGCCGTGACCCGCAACTACCTCGACTGGGCCACCGCCCTGCCCTGGGGCCTGTACGGCAAAGACAAGCTCGACCTCGGCCACGCGCGCAAGGTGCTCGACCAGCACCACGCCGGCCTGGACGACATCAAGCAGCGCATCGTCGAGTTTCTCGCCGTGGGCGCCTACAAAGGCGAGATCAGCGGCTCGATCGTGCTGCTGGTGGGCCCGCCGGGGGTGGGTAAAACCAGCATCGGCAAGTCGATCGCCGAATCCCTCGGCCGGCCGTTCTATCGGTTCAGCGTCGGCGGTATGCGCGATGAGGCCGAGATCAAGGGCCACCGCCGCACCTACATCGGCGCCCAGCCCGGCAAGCTGGTGCAGGCGCTGAAGGATGTAGAAGTGATGAACCCGGTGATCATGCTCGATGAAATCGACAAGATGGGCCAGAGCTACCAGGGCGACCCGGCCTCGGCCTTGCTCGAAACCCTCGACCCCGAGCAGAACGTCGACTTTCTCGACCACTACCTCGACCTGCGCCTGGACCTCTCCAAGGTGCTGTTCGTGTGCACCGCCAACACCCTGGACTCGATCCCCGGGCCGTTGCTCGACCGCATGGAAGTGATCCGCCTGTCGGGTTACATCACCGAAGAGAAGCTGGCCATCGCCAAGCGCCACCTGTGGCCGAAGCAGTTGGAAAAAGCCGGCGTGCCCAAGGCCAAGCTGAGCATCAGCGACGCCGCCCTGCGCGGGGTGATCGACGGCTACGCCCGCGAAGCCGGGGTGCGCCAACTTGAAAAGCTGCTCGGCAAGCTGGTGCGCAAGGCCGTGGTGCGGCTGCTGGCAGAGCCAGAGGCGGTGATCAAGCTGGGCCCGAAAGACCTCGAAGCCTCCCTCGGCATGCCGGTGTTTCGCAGCGAGCAGGTGCTCAGCGGCAAGGGCGTGATCACCGGCCTGGCCTGGACCAGCATGGGCGGCGCCACCTTGCCGATCGAAGCCACCCACATCCACAGCTTGAACCGCGGCTTCAAGCTGACCGGGCAACTGGGTGAGGTGATGAAGGAGTCGGCGGAAATCGCCTACAGCTACGTGACCTCGCACCTCAAGCAATACGGCGCGGACGCGAAGTTCTTCGACGAAGCCTTTGTGCACCTGCACGTGCCGGAGGGCGCCACGCCGAAAGACGGCCCCAGCGCCGGGGTGACCATGGCCAGCGCGCTGCTGTCACTGGCGCGCAACCAGGCGCCGAAGAAAAACATCGCCATGACTGGCGAGCTGACTCTCACCGGCCATGTGCTGCCGATTGGCGGGGTGCGCGAGAAGGTGATCGCGGCGCGCCGGCAGAAGATTTTCGAGCTGATCCTCCCGGAGGCCAACCGTGGCCACTTCGAGGAACTGCCCGATTACCTCAAGGCCGGCCTGACCGTGCACTTCGCTAAGCGCTACAGCGATGTGGCGAAGGTGCTGTTCTGACCCTATGCTGGGGGCGACCTTGAACCTTGGAAGCCCCCATGCCCAACCTGTTCCGCCTGCTCGTACCCGCCGGCCTCGCGCTGCTCGCGGCGTGCTCGGCCAAAGGCCCGAACCCCGCCGAAACCTTCACCCTGGCCAAGCAAAGCCAATGCCCCGTGCACCTCGCGGTGGGCCAGCACCTGAACCTTACCCTGCCCAGCCTGCCCACCACCGGCTACCGCTGGCAGGTGCTCAGCGCCGCCCCCGGGGTGCTGCGCGCGCTGGGCCCGGAGGTGTACAGCAACCCCGAAGACGCCGGGCTGGTGGGCGGTAACGGGCAATCGCTGTGGCGCTTCCAGGTAAGCGGTGCCGGCACTGGGCAATTGAAGCTCGTGTCGCAGCAGCCGTGGGCGCCGGAGGTGAAGCCGGTGGACAGTTTTGAGTGTGAAATAAACAGCCTTTGATGGCCCATCGCCCGGCTGTGCCTTAATGCTGTGCACTTAAGCCATTTCCGGGCGTCATGGAGGGGGTCAATCTGTGAGCTCTGCGGATTTTGTGCATGAGCTTCAGGGCCTATCGCCCGGCACAGCCGGCCTCCCACGGGGTCTGTGTTACTCCCAAAATCAATGGCTTACACAAAACTGGTGGGAGGCCGTGGTCCGGCACTCCGGCTGTGCCGGGCGATGGGCCAGACCTGCCTACCCCTCCCCCCACCGCGCCAAGGTCATCCCCAATGGCACACGCGGGATCAACGTGGCCTGGTAGGCATGGTAAAGGTCGGCCTTGCCCGGCCACAGCCGCCCGGCCGGTTGCAGGTGAGGGTCCAGCTCGTGGTGCCAACTGCCGTGCACGCGGTCGATCAGGTGCTGGTCGATAAACCCCCAGAAGGTTCGGTACCACTGCTCATACTGCGGCTCGGCGGTACGCTGCAGCAGGGTGGCGGCGGCGGCGCAGGCTTCGGCCATGGGCCAGTGCAGGCGCTCACGTACTACCGGGGTGCCGGCTTCGTCCACCGTGTACAGCACCCCCGGCAGGCCGTCGGCGGCCCAGCCGCGGCGTACCGCGTGGGTGAACAGCGCCTGGGCGTCGCTGAGCAGCCAACTGGGGGCGCTGAGGCCGGCCGCGCGGCGGGCGGCTTCCAGTTCCAGCAGCAGGCGCGCCCACTCGAAGGCGTGGCCGGGGGTCAGCCCGTAGGGGCGGAACGGGTGTTCAGGGGCGTCGCGGTTGTAGTCGGGCAACGGCTGCCAGGCGAGGTCGAAGTGCTCGTTCACCCCTTCGCCGGGCCGCTGGCGCACCAGGCGCTGGGCGGCGACCAGGGCGCGGTCGAGCCACAGCGGCTGGCGCAAGGCCGCGGCCAAGGCCAGGCAGGCCTCCACGCCATGCATGTTGCTGTTGGCGCCGCGGTAGGCTTCTTCGTGTTGCCAATCGGCGGAAAACCCCTCGCGAAACGCCCCCTCTTCATCGCTCCAAAAGTGCCCTTCGAACACCCGCGCGGCCTCTGCCAGCAACGCCTCGGCGCCGGGCCGCGCGGCCACGGCCAGGGAACTGGCGGCCAGACACACAAAAGCATGCACGTAACAGGCTTTGTCGCCCTCGGCCGCGGCGCTGGCGAACCAGCCGCCGTGGCGGGCGTCTTTCAACGGGCCTTCGAGGGCCTGCAGGCCATGGTCGGCCAGCTCGCCGTAACCGGGCAGGCCGCGCAAGTGAGCGATGGCGAAACAGTGGGCCATGCGCGCGGTGAAGGTGGTGTCGGCGATAGGCTCGGCCGGTAACCGGCCGAAGCCGTCGAGGTTGCCAAAGCCGCCGGGGGTGCGCGCGGCGCGGGCGAAGCCGAGCAAGCGGGTAGCCTCTTGCTCGAGCCAATCATGGTGGGCAGGCTTGTGCAGCCAACTGCTGGAGGGCAAGTGGGCGAGGTGGGCCAGTGGCATCGTCGGGTAGTCCTTGTTCTTATGGGGCTAGCCCCCACGATAGCACTGGCTGATGCGATACAGCAGGGCTCACGGCTTGCTGTAGGGCGGGTATTGCTTGCCGGGCGCGCGGCGCTCGGTAGTCACGTCACTGCCAGGGCCGCCAGGGATCTGCGGCGGGTGCGGCGGGTCGATCTGCGGGTCGGTGAGGTTCGGCGAGTCTGGGTCAAAGCCCTGTTCGCCGCGCCCGCCCTGGCGGCCGCGCTCTTCGGTGCCTTTGGGGTAGCCGGGCAGGCCACGTGCGTCGCCGCGGCCATCGCGGGTGGGCCATTTGTCGTGGGTGGGGTTCTTCATCTGCGCGTCTCCGGGTTGCCGGGTGGTACAGGTTGGGAACCGCCCTGGCGCTGAGCGTTCAGCCGGTGCGATGGCCGGTTCAGCGCTCACTGGGGTAGAACTCGCCCTCCAGCCCCTGGGCGAGCACCCGCTGGCGCACCTGGGCTTCGGCCCAGGCCACGCGCTGCGCGCGCTCGGGCTCGGCCAGCCGCACCCACAGGCGGCGCAGGTTCTGCTCGTGGGTGCCCTCGCTGAGCATGTCGTGGCTGACCACCGGGCGGCCGCGCCAGAGGCAGAATTGCCCCGCCTCGGTGAGTGGCTGGCGCGGGCCTTCAGGGCCGGTCACCCATAATTCCAGGGTGCCGCGCAGGTCGGCGCTGGGCAGTTCGTGTTCGTTGAGCAGGATGTCCATGGTAGCGGTACTCGGTCATGCATCTGTCACTTTGACCGCGGCCACCACGGCAGGTTTTCAGGGCTTCGGCACACAGGTTAAACTCTCGGCTTTCCGTGCACGCCCACAACCCCGCAGAGGCTCCCAGATGACTCACAAGATCTACGTCGACGGCCAGGAAGGCACCACCGGCCTGCGCTTGCTCGATTACCTCGGCAAGCGTGACGACATCGAACTGCTGCGCATCGACGAAGCCAAACGCAAAGACCCGATCGAGCGCGGCCGCCTGCTCAACGCCGCCGACCTGGCCTTCCTCTGCCTGCCCGACGCCGCCTCGCGCGAAGCGGTCAGCCTGCTGGAAAACCCCGACACCTGCGTGATCGACGCCAGCACCGCGTTCCGCACCGACCCGGCCTGGGTCTACGGCCTGCCGGAACTGGCCGCCGGCCAGCGGGAAAAACTGCGCGCCAGCAAGCGCATCGCCAACCCCGGTTGCCACGCCACCGCGTTCATCCTGCTGGTGCGCCCGCTGGTCGACGCCGGCCTGCTGCCGGCCAGCACGCTGCTCAGCGCCACCTCGATCACCGGCTACAGCGGTGGCGGCAAGCAGATGATCGCCGACTACCAGGCCGGCGGCCCGGCCCTGCACAGCCCGCGCCCCTACGCGCTGGGCCAGCAGCACAAGCACCTGCCGGAAATGCGCGTGCAAACCGGCCTGAACGAAGTGCCCGTGTTCAACCCGATCGTCGGTAACTTCCTCAAGGGCCTGGCGGTGACGATCCCGCTGCACCGTGCCCAGCTGGCCGCGGGCGCCACCCCGCAAGCCCTGCAGGCGGCGTTGGCCAAGCACTACGCCGGCGAGCAGTTCATCCGCGTGCTGCCGTACGGCGACGACGCCAGCAACCTCGATGGCGGCTTCTTCGACGTGCAGGGCTGCAACGATACCAACCGCGCCGACCTGTTCGTGTTCGGCAATGACGAGCGCATCAACCTGGTGTGCCGCCTCGACAACCTCGGCAAAGGCGCCGCCGGGGCCGCGGTGCAGTGCATGAACGTGCACCTGGGGGCGGATGAGGCCACTGGGCTTTAACTGCTTTTGGGGCCCTCTTGAACGAGGGTGAAAAGCCTTGAATTCTTCAGGTGGTTTTATAGGGCGTATGGGCTGCCTGGCCTCTCGCCCGGCACAGCCGGAGTGCTGTTCACTTAAGCAACTTCACGGCTTTAAGGAAGGGATGAATCTGTGAGCTCTGCTGATTTTGTGCATGAGCTTCAGGGCCCCTCGCCCGGCACAGCCGGCCTCCCACCAGATTTGTGTAAGTATTTGTTTTACGAGGCAACACAGAATCCGTGGGAGGCCGTGGTCCGGCACTCCGGCTGTGCCGGGCGAAGGGCCCTGGGCTTCACATCGGCCCCTGCAGTTTCTTCAACCGCGACGCCAGCGTGGTCGGCTTGATCCCCAACAGCTGCGCGGCCCCATCCGGCCCGAACAGCTTGCCTTGGCAAGCCTTGAGCGCGGCCTGGGTGTTGTCCAGTTCCAACTGGCGCAACTCGGCGTCGGTCAATACCCGGGCCGGCAGCGCCGCCGGCGTGGGCGCCGGGTCGCTGGGCAGCACGATGTCCAGCTCGGCCCCGCGCGAGGTGATCAGCGCCCGTTCGATCACGTTCTGCAACTCGCGGATGTTCCCCGGCCAGCTATAGCGCTGCAACTGCTCTACATCGCCGCGGCGCAGGTGGCGGCCGGGCAGGTTGAGGCGCTGGCCGATCTGCGCCACGAAGTGCGCGGCCAGCGGCGCGACGTCTTCGGGGCGCTCGCGCAGCGCCGGTGACGTGAGCGGAAACACGTTCAGGCGAAAGTACAGGTCTTCGCGAAAATGCTTGGCCGCCACCTCCGCGCGCAGGTCGCGGTTGGTCGCCGCGACGATGCGCACATCGACCTTGCGCGTGCGCTCCTCGCCGACCCGCTCGAACTGCCCCTCCTGCAACACCCGCAGCAGCTTGCTTTGCAAGTCCAGGGGGATTTCGCCGATCTCGTCGAGAAACAACGTGCCGCCATCGGCCAGCTCGAAGCGCCCGGTGCGGTCACGCAGGGCCCCGGTGAAGGCGCCGCGCACATGGCCAAAGAACTCGCTCTCGAACAAGTCCGCCGGGATCGCCGCGCAATTGACCCGGATCAACGGCTGGCCGGCGCGCTTGCTGGCCTGGTGGATGGCGCGGGCGATCAGCTCTTTGCCAGTGCCAGATTCACCGTGGATCAACACGCTGGCATCGGTGGGCGCGACCACGTCGATCTGCCGCACGATCTTCAGGATCGCCTCGCTCTGCCCGACGATTTCGCGGTAGCTGTGCTCGATGCGGATTTCTTCCTGCAGGTAGGCGTTTTGCGCCTCGAGGCGCTGCTTGAGCTGCTGCAGTTCGCTCAGCGCCTGTTGCAGTTGCAACTCGGTGCTGCGCCGCTCGGTGATGTCACGGAACACCACCACCGCGCCGACGATACGGCTGTCGGCGATCACCGGGGTGCTGGTGAATTCCACCGGGAAACAACTGCCGTCGCGGCGCCAGAACACCTCCTGGCGGCCTTCGTGGACGACGCCGTCGTGCACCGCGCGGTAGATCGGGCAGTGTTCGACCGGGTAGTGGCTGCCGTCGGCGTGGCTGTGGTGGTGAATGCGGTGGATGTTCTTGCCGATCATGTCGGCCGGCTCCCAGCCAAGCATGCGTGCCCCCGCCGGGTTGACGAAGGTGGCCAGGCCCTGGCTGTCGATGCTGTAGATGCCGTCGCCCACCGCGCCGAGCAGCAGATGGTTGTCGCGTTCGGTTTCCTGGAACAGGTTGAGGATGTTGCGCCACTCCAGCAGCCCGCCGCGCATGGTCCGCTCGGTGCTGGCCTGGTCGCGCTGGTAACGCTGTGCGCTCTGTTCGCGCAGCACCAGCACCAGCCGCGGGCGGCCGTGGCCGGCCAGGGTAGTGGCGGACACCTCCAGTTGCAGGCGCTCGCCACTTTTGCACTGGCAACTGAGGCCATCGCTCCAGCCGCGGCCCTTGTCCATCACCGCCTGGGTGAACACGATCAAATCCGCCAGTTGGTGGCCGAACAGCCGGCTGACTGCACGCTCTAGCAGTTGCTCGCGGGGGTAGCCAAACAGCGCGCAGGCGGCGATGTTGAGGTCAACGAAGCGGTCGGCCCAGGGGTCGAGCACGGCAATGGCTTCGGCGCAGTGCTCGAAGGCCATGTGCCGGGAGGCATAGGCGAGGTCTGCCCAGGCTTCACTGTAATCGGTCTCGCTCATGGCACGAACTCTCGTACTGGCGGCTACGAAAGATCGTATTAGTACAGTTTTCCGTAGCGCGCAAACAGCGGCAGTTGGTGGCTAAAAAACCGTATCAGATGGGTTATTGCCGGTAAAACAACGGGTTGAACAACCTCTTCGAAAGTTGGCACGGCCCTCGCTCTATTCGGTTGACGCCTCGCCAGCCAGGCGCGGCGCTTCAAGCCCACGGAGACGAAGCGATGCCCAGCGTGAACATCGAGCACTACAAAGACGGCGACTTCCTGGTCAACTACGAAGAAAAGGTTTTCGAGGACGTAAAAGCCGAGCCCGGCGAAAAGGCCCTGCTGACCTTCCACACCATTGCCTTCGAAGGCTCGATCGGCCTGGTCAACATGCTCCAGGCCAAGCGCCTGCTGCGCAAGGGCTTCGAGACCAAAGTGCTGCTGTACGGCCCGGGCGTGCAACTGGGCGTGCAACGCGGCTTCCCGACCCTCGGCGCCGAGGCCTTCCCCGGGCACCTGGCGGTGAACAACCAGATCAAAGCGTTCATCGCCGAGGGCGGTGAGGTGTACGCCTGCCGCTTCGCCCTGCAGGCGCTGTACGGCCAGACCGAAAAAGCCCTGATCGAAGGCATCCGCGCGATCAACCCGCTGGATGTGATGGACCTGCGCCTGCTGATGCGCCGCGAAGGCGCGATGATCATCGACACCTGGACCGCCTGAACCCCGCCCGCCTCCGCCGCGGCCGGCGGGGGCCTTGCTAGGAGCCTTGCGATGACCTTACTGCGCGCTGCCGCGGTGCAGTTCAGCCCGGTGCTGTACTCCCGCGACGCCACCGTGGCCAAGCTGTGCCAAACCCTGCTAGACCTAGGCCGCGAAGGCGTGCGCCTGGCGGTGTTCCCGGAAACCGTGGTGCCCTACTACCCGTACTTCTCGTTCGTGCAGGCGCCGGTGGCCATGGGCCGTGAGCACCTGAAACTGATGGAACAATCAGTGGCGGTGCCCTCCAGCGTGACCGAGCAGATCGGCGAGGCCTGCCGCGAGGCCGGCATCGTGGCCTGCATCGGGGTGAACGAGCGCGATGGCGGCACCCTCTACAACGCCCAGTTGTTGTTCGACGCCGACGGCCGCCTGGCCCAACACCGGCGCAAGATCACCCCCACCTACCACGAGCGGATGGTCTGGGGCCAAGGCGACGGCAGTGGCCTGCGCGCCACCGACACTGCCGTCGGGCGCATCGGCGCGCTGGCCTGCTGGGAGCATTACAACCCGCTGGCGCGTTACGCGTTGATGGCCGACGGCGAGCACATCCACTGCGCGATGTTCCCCGGCAGCCTGGTCGGCCAGGTGTTCGCCGAGCAGATCGAAGTGACCATCCGCCACCACGCCCTGGAAGCCGGCTGCTTTGTGGTCAACGCCACCGCCTGGCTCAGCGCCGAGCAGCAAGCCCAGGTGATGGCCGACACCGGCTGCGCGCGCGAGCCGATCTCCGGCGGCTGCTTTACCGCGATCGTCTCCCCGGAAGGCAAGCTGCTCGGCCAGCTCAGCGAAGGCGAAGGGGTGGTGGTGGCCGACCTCGACCTGAACCTGATCGCCAAGCGCAAACGGATGATGGACTCGGTCGGCCACTACAGCCGCCCAGAACTGCTCAGCCTGTTGATAGACCGCCGCCCGGCGCGCCACCTGCACGAACGCCAGCCCGGCTTCGAGGCGGTGCGGCATGGCTGACCTCGCGCTTGGCCTGCTCAGCGAACTGCAATGCCACGGCGTGCGCTGGCAAGGCGACGGCGGCCTGGCGCGCAAGGGCGGCGCCGGCCCCTCGGACCACAAGGCCCTGAGCCTGGGCGAGCACACCGCCATGGTGCCGATGCTCAACCTCGCCTCCCAGGCCTCGCCCTACAGCGCGGTGCCGGATGCCCGCGGCGAGCAGGCGGTGATCTTCCGCGACGGCCAGGCCCTGGGCCAGGTGCGCCTGCCGGGGGTGCCGAGCTTCTATGGGCTGAGCACCGCCGACGGCACCCCATACTGGAAAATCGCCACCCTGCACAGCCGTGACGTGCTCGCCACCACCGTGCTGCAACACTGCATCCGCATGAACGACGCCAGCAGCGCCTGCCAGTTCTGCGCCATCGGGCAATCGCTGGAGGCCGGCAAGACCATCGCCCGCAAGCGCCCGGCGCAACTGGCCGAAGTCGCCGAAGCGGCGGTGCGCCTGGATGGCGTGAAGCACATGGTGATGACCACCGGCACGCCGAACACCCCGGACCGCGGCGCGGCGATCTTGTGTGAATCGGCCGCGGCGGTGACCGCGCGGGTGGCGCTGCCGATCCAGGCACAGTGCGAGCCGCCCGACAGCGACGCCTGGTTCGGCCGGCTGAAGGCGGCCGGGGTGGTCTCGCTCGGCATGCATTTGGAGGCGGTCAGCGAGGCGGTGCGCGCGCGGATCATGCCGGGCAAGGCGCAGGTGCCGCTGGCGCGTTACTTCAGCGCCTTCGAGGCGGCGGTGAAGGTGTTCGGCCACGGCCAGGTGAGCACCTACATCCTCGCCGGGCTGGGCGACAGCGGCGACGCCATCGCGCAGATGAGCGAGCGCCTGGCGGCGATGGGCGTGTACCCCTTCGTGGTGCCCTTCGTGCCGATCGACGGCACGCCCCTGGCCAGCCACCCGAAACCGTCGAGCGCGTTCATGCAGGCGCTGTACCCGCGCATCGGCCAGAGCCTGCGCCGCCACGGCCTGCGCGCCGCAGACGTTCATGCCGGCTGCGCCAAGTGCGGCGCCTGCTCGGCCCTGCGCCAACACGAATGAGGAGCGCCGCCATGGCCGAACATGCCTTTGCCCTGATCGATTCGACGTTTGCCGAGTTTCGCGCCGGCGAGGTGGTGGTCAAGCCCGCCGAGCACGAGTGGGAGCGCCACGGTTACTACCGCTTGCGGCGGGCGGTGTTCACCGCCGAGCAAGGCCTGCTGGCCCAGGACCGCGACGCCCATGACTTCGCCGCCGTGGCCATCGTCGCGGTCGCCGGCCACTGCGGCATGCCCGACGAAGTGGTCGGCGCGGTGCGCATCTACTCACCCGAACCGGGCCTGTGGTACGGCGGCCGCCTGTGCGTGGCGGCGGCCTACCGGCGCCACGCGCTGATCGGCAGCGCGCTGGTCAACGAGGCCGTAACGCGGGCCCAGGAGCTGGGCTGCGAACGCTTTTTGGCCACCGTGCAGCAGGCCAACGAGGGTTACTTCCACAGCCTGCACTGGCACACCCTGCAGGCCCTGGAGCTGCACGGCCAAGCCCACTGCCTGATGCAGGCGCAGCTCGAGCGCTACCCGTTCATGCCGCGCCAACTGCCGCTGGTGGCCTGCCAGGGGCGCCGCCATGGCTGAACTCGCCGCCTTGCTCGCGCCCTTGCGCAACAGCCCGGCGCTGCTCGCCAAGCAGCGCATCGCCCACAGCGCCCGCGCCCTGGCGGCCCAGGCGCACAGCCTGGAACAGGCCTACGCCCTGCCCGGCGATGATTGCGCGGCGCTGAAAACCGCCCACGGCTACCAGTTGCTGGCCATCGAAGGCATGTTGCCGGCGTTTGTCGAAGCCGCGCCGTGGTTCGCCGGGTGGTCGGCGGTGATGGCCAACGTCAGCGACATCACCGCCATGGGCGGGCGCGCCACGGCCGTGGTCAACGCCTTCTGGCACCACGATGGCGCCGCCGCCGGCGAGCTGCTGCAAGGCATGCAGGCGGCCTGCGCGGCCTACGCGGTGCCGATGGTCGGCGGCCACACCAGCCTGGCTGCGGGCACCCCGGGCAACCTCGCGGTGGCGATCAGTGGCCACGCCCAGCGGCTGCTCTCCAGCCTGCACGCGCGGCCCGGCCAGGTGTTGGCGATGGCCGCCAGCCTGGACGGCCAGTGGCACGGCGCAGCGCCCTACTTCAAGGCCTTCGAAGGGGTGCCGGGGGCGCGCCTGCGCGACCAGCTCGAGGTGCTGCCCCGGCTGGCCGAGGCCGGCTGGGTGTGCGCCGCCAAGGACGTCTCGAACGCCGGCATTCTCGGCACCCTGTTGATGCTGCTCGAAGCCCGCGGCCTTGGCGCGCGGGTGCACCTCGAGGCGCTGCCACGCCCGCCCGGGGCGCCACTGGGGCGCTGGCTGCAGGCGTTTCCCAGCTACGGCTTCTTACTGGCGCTGGACGCCCGCCACCTGCCGGCGGTGCGTGATGCCTTCGCCTTCGAAGGCCTGAGCTGCGAGGCCTTTGGCGAACTCGACGGCAGCGGCCAGTTGCACGCCCACCTGGGCCCGGAGCAGGCGCTGTTCTGGGACCTGAACCACACGCCACTGACCGGCTACCACTACCCGCACCTGGAGGCCTGAAATGCCCGCCGTGAACATCCGCCTGCGCTGGCCTGATGGCCAGGAAAGCACCAGCTACAGCCCCTCGACCTCGATTTACGAGTACCTCGAGGCCGGCCACAGCTACCCGCTCGATGAATTCCTCAGCCGAGCCGAACAGGGCCTGAACGCCGCCAGCGAGCGGGTGAAACAGGTCAAGGGCTTCTATTGCAGCTCGGCGATGGACAGCCTCGCCGGGCTACGCCTGCACGCCCGCCGCTTCCAGGGCCAGGCTGCCCAGGTACAGGTGCTGGCCCTGCAGCAGCAGGGCGCCGGCCAGGTGAACTACCGCCAGTTCGGCGACCTTTGAAGGAGCACACCCCATGACCCACTACAGCGCCATCGTGATCGGCGGCGGCCAGGCCGGGATCGCCGCCAGCCACTACCTGCAACAGCACGACATCGACCACCTGGTGCTGGAAAAGCACCGCCTCACCCACACCTGGCGCGAGCAACGCTGGGACACCTTCTGCCTGGTCACGCCGAACTGGCAATGCGCCTTGCCCGGCTACCCGTACACAGGCCAAGACCCCCACGGCTTCATGAAAAAAGACGAGATCATCGCCTACCTTGATGGCTACATCGCCGCGGTCAAGCCGCCGGCCCGCGAAGGGGTGACCGTGCAGCGCCTGGCGCGCCGCGCCGAGGGTGGCTTTGCCCTGCACACCAGCGCTGGGGCGTTCAGCGCCGACCAGGTGATCGTCGCCAGCGGCGGTTACCACACACCGATCATCCCGCGCCTGGCCGAGCGCCTGCCGGCGGGGATCACTCAGTTGCATTCCGAGCAATACCGCAACCCCGCCGCGCTGCCCGCCGGCGCGGTGCTGGTGGTGGGCTCGGGGCAGTCGGGCGCGCAGATCGCCGAAGACCTGCACCTGGCCGGGCGCCAGGTGCACTTGGCCGTCGGCGACGCGCCGCGCTGCGCGCGCTTCTACCGCGGCAAGGATGTGGTCGACTGGCTGGCCGAGATGGGCTACTACGACATCGGCGTTGACACCCACCCACTGCGCGAAGGCGTGCGCGACAACACCAACCACTACGTCACCGGCCGCGACGGCGGCCGCGACATCGACCTGCGCCGCTTCGCCGCCGAAGGCATGCGCCTGCACGGCCGGCTGGAAGCCTTCGAGGGGAATGCGCTGCGCTTCGCCGGCAACCTCGGCGCCAGCCTGGACGCCGCCGACGCGGTTTACAACCGGATCAACGCCAGCATCGACCAGTACATCAGCGCACACGGCATCGAGGCCCCGCCCGGCGGCGCCTACCAGCCAGGCTGGCAGCCCGCGGCCGGCGCCAGCGCACTGAACCTGGCCGCCGAAGGCATCAGCACGGTGATCTGGTGCATCGGCTTTACCCCGGATTTCTCCTGGGTAGAGCTGCCGGTGTTCAACGGCAAGGGCTACCCCGGGCATGTGCGCGGGGTCAGCGCCGAGCCGGGGCTGTATTTTCTCGGGTTGCCGTGGCTGTACACCTGGGGGTCGGGGCGCTTCAGCGGGGTGGCGCGGGATGCCGAGTACGTGGTGGAGCATCTGGCAGGGAGGGTTTGAGGGCCCATCGCCCGGCACAGCCGGAGTGCCGGACCACGGCCTCCCACCAGATTTGTGTTAGTGCTTGATTTACAAGGTAACACAGAGCCCGTGGGAGGCCGGCTGTGCCGGGCGAAGGGCCAGTCAGGTCATGCGCTCAGTAAAACCATTTGAAGAAATCAGGGCTTTTTTAAACCCGATTTAGCGCTCTGATTGCTTAAGTGAACAGCATTACGGCACAGCCGGGCGAAGGGCCCTACAGCCAAGCCCAATAGGCAACCCCGCCCGCAAAGCGCTAAGATGCCCGCCCGCTTCTGCTCGCCCCAAGGACGCCCGTGGCCCGCAAATCCCGACGAGACACTCCCCAGCCCGGGGCCGCCCCGCTGCCGGTGACCGTGACCGACGTGGCCCAGCGCGCCGGGGTGTCGCCGATCACCGTGTCGCGGGCGATCCACCGCCCGGAGCGGGTCAACCAGGCCACCCGCGTGCGGGTGCTGGAGGTGGTGCGGGAGATGGGCTACGTGCCCAACCTGCTGGCCGGCAGCCTGGCCAGCAGCCGCAGCCGGCTGGTGGCGATCCTGCTGCCGACGCTGACCAACTCCCCCTACAGCGCGGTGATCCAGGCCGCCACCGACCGCCTCACCGAAGCCGGTTACCAGGCCTTGCTCGGCCCCACCAGCTACAGCGCAGAAAAAGAAGGCGCGCTGCTCGAGGCCATCCTTGGCCGCCGCCCCGACGCACTGGTGATCACCGGCCGCCTGCACAACCCCGCCAGCCGCCAGCGCCTGCTGGGCGCCGGGGTCCCGGTGGTAGAAGCCTGGGACCTTTCCGCGCAACCACTGGACATCCAGGTGGGGTTTTCCCACGAAGCCGCCGGCCGGCACATCGCCGACCACTTTTTTGCCAAGGGGGTGCGCCGCGTCGCCGCGGTGTCGGTGATCGACGCCCGCGCCGCGCGGCGCCACGGCAGCATGGCGGCGCGCCTGGGTGAACTGGGCGCGCCGCCGGTACCGGTAGAAGTACGACCACTGCCGGCTAGTTGGGAAGTGGGCCGCGCGGGCCTGGCGGCGTTGCTGGCGCGCGATCCGCAGCCGCCGGAACTGGTGATGTGCAGCTCTGACACCGTGGCCCTCGGGGTCATCGCCGAAGCCGCCAGCCGCGGCCTGCGGGTGCCCCAAGACCTCCGCGTGCTGGGTTTCGGCGACAGCGTCAATGGCCGTTTCGCCTGGCCGGCGCTGTCAACGGTGAGCATTCACGCCAGCGCCATGGGCATCGAAGTGGCCGAGGCGCTGCTGCGGCGCTTCCACGGCCAGCCCACGGAAACCCACGTCGATACCGGTTTCACGCTGATCGAACGGGCCAGCACTTAGTCCGCCACGCGGCACCGTTTGTAAGAAAATTTGTATCTGCCTCTTGAATGATAACGTTATCTGAATATGATGATCACGTTATCCGTTGTACGACGACTAACAACTAAGCTGCCGATCCGCCCCGCACACAAAAACAAACCCGTGGGAGCTTCACGCCATGCAAGAAACCAAGCAGACCCGCGTCCGCTATCTGATCCTGTTCATGCTGTTCCTGGTGACGACGATCAACTACGCTGACCGCGCGACCATTTCCATCGCCGGCTCCAGCCTGCAAAAAGACCTCGGCATCGACGCCATTTCCCTGGGTTACATCTTCTCCGCCTTCGGCTGGGCCTACGTCATCGGGCAGATCCCGGGCGGCTGGCTGCTCGACCGCTTCGGCTCGAAAAAAGTCTACGCCGCGGGGATCTTCCTCTGGTCGGTGTTCACCATGATGCAAGGCTGGGTCGGTGAGTTCGGCACCGGCACCATCGTGCTCGCGCTGTTCGCCCTGCGCATGCTGGTCGGCCTGGCCGAAGCGCCGTCGTTCCCGGGCAACGCGCGGATCGTCGCCGCCTGGTTCCCCACCAAGGAACGCGGCACCGCCTCGGCGGTGTTCAACTCGGCGCAGTACTTCGCCACCGTGCTGTTCGCGCCGATGATGGGCGCCATCGTTTACCACCTGGGCTGGCAGCATGTGTTCGTGGTGATGGGCGGCCTGGGCATCGTGATTTCCGGCATCTGGTGGGTGACCATCTACGGCCCGAAAGAACACCCCCGCGCCAACGCCGCCGAGGTGCAGTACATCGCCGAGGGCGGTGGCCTGGTCGACCTCGACCGCCCCAACGAGAAAAAAGACACCGGCCCGAAATGGAGCTACATCGGCCAGTTGCTGAGCAACCGCATGATGGCCGGCATCTACCTGGGCCAGTTCTGCATCAACGCGCTGACGTACTTCTTCCTGACCTGGTTCCCGGTCTACCTGGTGCAGGAACGTGGCATGACCATCCTCAAGGCGGGCTTCGTCGCCTCGCTGCCGGCGGTGTGCGGCTTTATCGGTGGCGTGCTCGGCGGGGTGATCTCCGACTGGCTGCTGCGCCGGGGCAAATCCCTGAGCGTGGCGCGCAAGGTGCCGATCGTCGGTGGCATGCTGCTGTCGATGAGCATGATGCTGTGCAACTACGTGGACGCCGACTGGATGGTCGTGGGCTTCATGGCCCTGGCGTTCTTCGGCAAGGGCATCGGCGCCCTGGGCTGGGCGGTCATGGCCGACACCGCGCCCAAGCAGATCGCCGGGCTCTCGGGCGGGCTGTTCAACATGATTGGCAACATCAGCTCGATCACCACCCCGATCATCATCGGCTACATCATCGCCACCACGGGCTCGTTCAAGATGGCGCTGGTGTTCGTGGGCGTGAATGCCTTCGTGGCGGCGTTCAGCTACCTGTTCATCGTGGGCGACATCAAACGGATCACCCTCAAGGGTGTGAAGGACGACGAAGCGGCCGATGGCGGCAATGTGGAGGCGGCGGCGCGGTAGGGCCAACCCTGCCAGCCACACCTGGGGCCGCGCTCACGCCTGGCCCTGGTATTACTTCGCTCAAGCAGGAACAAGCCCTTCACGGCTTCATGGAGCGGATCAATCTGTGAGCTCTGCTGATTCCGTGCATGAGCTTCAGGGCCTATCGCCCGGCACAGCCGGCCTCCCACGGGTTCTTTGTTGCCCCTTAAATCAAGTACTTACACAAATCTGGTGGGAGGCCGGCTGTGCCGGGCGATGGGCCAGTCAGGCCATGCGCTAAGTACAACCATTTGAAGAAATCAGGGCCTTACACCCTCAATTTAGCGCTGTGATTGCTTAAGTGAACAGCATTACGGCACAGCCGGCCTCCCACGGGTTCGGTGCTGTCTCGTAAATCAATGGCTTACACAAATCTGGTGGGAGACCGTGGTCCGGCACTCCGGCTGTGCCGGGCGAGGGGCTCTGAAGGTCAAGCGCTCAGTCAAGTCATGTGAAGAAATCAGGGCTCTTCACCTTCAATTTGGCGCTTTGATTAGTTAAGTGAACAGCATTACCTTGATAGTGCTCTTGCCCGAGCCATTCGGGCCCGCGAACACCCTAAGCCTGGGGACTGGCATCGTCGCCCGCGCGCCGCATGGTGATCGTTTTACCTTTCGCGACCTTGCGCCGAGGCGCCGCCTGGCGGATAACCGTGCGGCTTCCGTCAGGGTGCGCCTCGACGAGGTTCGAGCCTTCGACTATCAGCACGCTGCGGCCAGCGGAGAGGGCGCGAAAATGCGCGGCCTGGGTGGCCACCGCGGCGATGCCCGGGATGCCTCGCTCCAGGTTGAGCGTTTCTTCTTCAGATAGGGGGTGGCCTGCTTGTGCTGCCATAGGTTGCTCCAGAAGCCATCTAGCTGTTTGAGGGTACGAGGACAAGAGGCCTCTGGACAAGAGGCAGCATCATTTACACCGCTTCGGATACAACCGCGGCGCCCCCTCCGGCCGTGACTTGAAGCGCCGGTGCGCCCACAGGTACTGCTCCGGGCATTCCCGGATCGCCCCTTCTACCCATTGATTGATGCGCAGGCAGTCGGCCTCCTCGGTGTCGCCCGGGAAGCCTTCGAGCGGTGGGTGCACCACCAGCTTGTAGCCCTGCGCGCCCGGCAGCCGTTGCTGGGTGAACGGCACCACGCGGGCCTTGCCCAGCTTGGCGAACTTGCTGGTGGCGGTCACCGTGGCGGCCTCGATGCCGAACAGCGGCACGAACACGCTCTGCTTGGCGCCGTAGTCCTGGTCCGGGGCGTACCAGATCGCCCGGCCCTTGCGCAGCAGCTTGAGCATGCCGCGCACGTCTTCGCGTTCCACCGCCAGAGAGTCGAGGTTGTGCCGCTCGCGGCCGCGGCGCTGAACGAAGTCGAACACCGGGTTTTTATGCTCGCGGTACATGCCGTCGATGGTGTGCAACTGCCCGAGCAAGGCGGCGCCCACTTCAAGGGTGGTGAAGTGCGCGGCCATCAAAATGGCACCCTCGCCCGCCGCCTGCGCCGCCTGCAAATGCTCCAGCCCTTCGACGTGTGCCAGGCGCGCCAGGCGGGCCTTTGGCCACCACCAACTCATGGCCATTTCGAAGAAGGCGATGCCGGTGGAGGCGAAGTTTTCGCGCATTAAACGCTGCCTTTCGACGAACGGTAATGCCGGGAAGCACAGCTCCAGGTTTCGCGCCACGATTGCGCGCCGTTCCTGGGCAAACACCTGCATCAACCGGCCAACACCGGCGCCCAGGCGCAACAGCACGCCGTAGGGGAGCTGGACCACCAGCCAGAGCAACCCCAGCCCCAGCCACAGCGGCCAGTGGCGGGGGTGCAGGTAGGCGCGGTTGAAATGCGTGCGGGCCATGGATGATCCTGGGTCATAAACAAAGCCGGGCATTCTACATGGGTTCCATGCAGCTTGCGGCTGCGGGGCGTAATCGTTATAAGTCTCGGCACTTTTTACGAAAAAGCGCTATTTGCCGACATGAGCCAAACCGAAGCATTCGATCAGGAACCGGTGTTCCAACTTAAAGGCAGCATGCTCGCCATTACCGTACTGGAACTGGCGCGCAATAGCCTTGAAGCGCTGGACCGGCAATTGGCCGCCAAGGTGGCGCAGGCGCCGAACTTTTTCAGTAATACACCGCTGGTGCTGGCGCTGGATAAACTTCCGGCCGGCGAAGGCACCCTCGATTTGCCCGGGCTGATGCGCGTGTGCCGCCACCATGGCCTGCGCACCCTGGCGATCCGCGCCAGCCGCATCGAAGACATCGCCGCGGCGATCGCCATCGACCTGCCGGTACTGCCGCCGTCCAACGCCCGCGAGCGCCCGGTAGAGCTGCCGGCTGAGAAAAAACCCGAGGCCGCCCCGGCCGAGCCCGCGGCGCCGCTGGTGCAACCCACGCGGATCATCACCCAGCCGGTACGCGGCGGGCAGCAAATCTATGCCCAGGGCGGTGACCTGGTGGTGGTCAGTTCAGTGAGCAGCGGCGCGGAACTTCTCGCCGATGGCAACATCCATGTCTACGGCCCCATGCGCGGCCGCGCCCTGGCTGGCATCAAGGGCGATACCAAGGCACGGATTTTCTGCCAGGTGCTGGGGGCGGAACTCGTTTCGATCGCCGGGCAGTACAAGGTCAGCGAAGACCTGCGCCGCGACCCGCTCTGGGGGGCCGGCGTACAGATCAGTTTGAGTCAGGATGTGTTGAACATCACCCGCCTTTAACGGATACTGCCGCCATTTTATGTGCAACTTCAAAGAGCGGCAGCCATCGCCGCCAGAAGTTTTTAAAGTCATGTTTCAGGGGCATCGGCCTCTGTTTTCCTGTTAGGGGTGAAACACCTTGGCCAAGATTATCGTGGTTACTTCCGGCAAGGGTGGTGTAGGCAAGACCACCACCAGCGCCGCCATTGGCACCGGGCTCGCCTTGCGCGGCCACAAGACCGTTATCGTCGACTTCGACGTCGGCCTGCGTAACCTCGATCTGATCATGGGCTGCGAACGCCGCGTGGTGTACGACTTCGTCAACGTGGTCAACAAAGAAGCCACGCTGACCCAGGCGCTGATCAAAGACAAGCGCCTCGAAAACCTCTACGTGCTGGCCGCCAGCCAGACCCGCGACAAAGACGCGCTGACCCAGGAAGGCGTGGGCGAGGTGATCGAAGAACTGTCGAAAACCTTCGAATTCGTGATCTGCGACTCCCCGGCCGGTATCGAAAAAGGCGCAAGCCTGGCGATGTACTTCGCCGACGAGGCGATCGTGGTGACCAACCCGGAAGTGTCGTCGGTACGCGACTCCGACCGCATGCTCGGCCTGCTGTCGAGCAAGTCCAAGCGCGCCAGCGAAGGCCTCGACCCGATCAAGGAACACCTGCTGCTGACCCGCTACAACCCCGAGCGCGTGAGCAAGGGCGAAATGCTCGGCGTCGAAGACGTCGAGGAAATCCTCGCCATTCGCCTGCTGGGCGTGATCCCGGAATCGCAAGCAGTGCTCAAGGCGTCGAACTCCGGCGTGCCGGTGATCCTCGATGACCAGAGCGACGCCGGCCAGGCCTACAGCGACGCCGTAGACCGCCTGCTGGGCAAGGAAATGCCGCATCGCTTCCTCGATGTGCAGAAAAAGAGCTGGATCGCCCGCTTGTTTGGAGGTCGTGAATGAATATTTTCGACTTCTTTCGTGACCGCAAAAAAGGCAGCAGTGCCTCGGTCGCGAAAGAGCGTCTGCAAATCATCGTGGCACACGAACGTGGCCAGCGGACCACGCCGGATTACCTGCCTGCCCTGCAAAAGGAGCTGGTCGAGGTGATCCGCAAGTATGTGTCCATCGACAACGACGACGTGCACGTGGCCCTGGAGAACCAAGGCAGCTGCTCGATCCTGGAGTTGAACATCACCCTGCCGGATCGCTGATCCGGCCGCACCGCGCTGCCCGGGCCCGCCCCGGGCACAGTGCGTTCGAAGAGACTGGCAATGCCGCTGTCCAACATCCGCATCCTCCACGAGGATGCCGCGTTCCTAGTGGTCGACAAGCCGACCCTGCTGCTGTCGGTGCCTGGCCGGGCCGACGACAACAAAGACTGCCTGATCACCCGCCTGCAGGAAAACGGCTACCGCGAAGCGCTGATCGTCCATCGCCTGGACTGGGAAACCAGCGGGATCATCCTGCTGGCGCGCAACCCCGACGCCCACCGCGAGCTGTCGCGGCAGTTCCACGACCGCGAAACCGAAAAAGCCTACATCGCGCTGTGCTGGGGCAACCCCGCGCAGAACAGCGGCAGCATCGACCTGCCGCTGCGCTACGACCCGCCGACCAAACCGCGCCACGTGGTCTGCCATGAGCACGGCAAGCACGCGCTGACCTACTGGCGAGTGCTCGAGCGCTTCGCCGAGCATTGCCGGGTCGAGCTCACGCCCATCACCGGCCGTTCGCACCAGTTGCGCGTGCACATGCTCAGCCTCGGCCACCCGCTGCTGGGCGACCGCCTGTACGCCGAAGGGCCGGCGCTGGCGGCCCAGCCGCGGCTGTGCCTGCACGCCGCGATGCTCGGTTTCAGCCACCCGGTGACCGGCGAGCGTTTACGTTTCGAGTGCCCGGCGCCGTTCTGAGGGCGGCGGGCCCTGCCTCAATCATGGCGATAGGCTAGAATCGGCCCATCGCAGCCTGGAGTACACCCATGCGTGACACGCTCAACCAGGGCCTGATCGACTTCCTCAAGGCCTCCCCCACGCCCTTCCACGCCACCGCCAGCCTGGCCAAGCGCCTGCAGGCCGCCGGCTACCAACGCCTGAACGAACGCGACGCCTGGGCCATCCAGCCCGGCGGGCGCTATTACCTGACCCGCAACGACTCCTCGATCATCGCCTTCCGGATGGGCCGGCAATCCCCCGTGGCCCACGGCATCCGCCTGGTCGGCGCGCACACCGACAGCCCGTGCCTGAAGGTCAAGCCGCAGCCCGAGCTGCAGCGCCAGGGCTTTTTGCAACTGGGCGTGGAAGTGTACGGCGGCGCCCTGCTGGCGCCGTGGTTCGACCGCGACCTGTCGCTGGCCGGGCGGGTCACCTTCCGCGTGGGCGGGCAGGTCGAGAGCCAGCTGATCGACTTCAAGGCACCGATCGCGATCATTCCCAACCTGGCCATCCACCTCAACCGCGGGGCCAACGAGGGCTGGGCGATCAACGCGCAGAACGAACTGCCGCCGATCCTGGCCCAAGTGCCCGGCGCCGAGCGCTTTGACTTCCGCGCGCTGCTGGCCGAGCAACTGAACCGCGAGCACGGCCTGAACGCCGACGTGGTGCTCGACTACGAGCTGGCCTTCTACGACACCCAGGGCGCCGCGGTGGTGGGGCTGAACGAAGATTTCATCGCCGGCGCGCGGCTCGACAACCTGCTGTCTTGCTACGCCGGCCTGCAGGCCCTGCTCAATGCCGAAGGCGAGGAAACCTGCCTGCTGGTGTGCACCGACCACGAAGAAATCGGCTCAAGCTCGGCTTGTGGCGCCGACGGCCCGATGCTCGAACACACCCTGCAGCGGCTACTCCCGGACCACGCCGACTACGTGCGCACCGTGCAGCGCTCGCTGTTGATCTCCGCCGACAACGCCCACGGCGTGCACCCCAACTACGCCGACAAGCACGACGGCAACCACGGGCCCAAGCTCAACGCCGGGCCGGTGATCAAGGTCAACAGCAACCAGCGCTACGCCACCAACAGCGAAACCGCCGGGTTCTTCCGCCACCTGTGCATGGCCGAGGAAGTGCCCGTGCAAAGCTTCGTGGTGCGCAGCGACATGGGCTGTGGCTCGACCATCGGCCCGATCACCGCCAGCCACCTGGGCGTGCGCACTGTCGACATCGGCTTACCCACCTTCGCCATGCACTCGATCCGCGAACTCGCCGGCAGCCACGACCTGGCCCACCTGGTGAAGGTGCTCGGCGCCTTCTACGCCAGCCAGGAACTGCCCTGAATGCGCGCCCTGGCGCGCTGGGCGCTGTGGCTGTGCCTGGCGCTGGGGCTGGGCACTAACGCCTTCGGCGCCGGCCTGCCGAGCCTGCTCAGCGGCAGCAAGGCCCAGCCGGAAGCCACCGAGCCCTTGGGCCCGTCACTAGACCAGGTGATCAAAACCCTCGAAAACGACCAGCAGCGCACTCAGTTGCTGGCCGACCTGAAGAAGCTCCGCGACGCCACCGCCAAGGCCCAGGCCCAGCAGGAACAGGGCGTGCTCGGGCTGATCGGCGGCAGCCTGCGTGAGCTGGAGGCGCAGTTCAGCGGCGACGCCAGCCCGTTCGCGCGCTGGGCCGATGAGCTGAGCCTGGCCCGCGATGAGCTGGCCGAACGCTCGCTGACCCCGGCCGAATGGGTGCCGGTGATCGGCGTGTTCGCCCTGGTGCTGCTGGCCTGGAGCCTGCTCGCCTATGGGTTGATCTGGCTGGGGCAGAAGGTGCGCGAGCGCTTCGGCCTGCCCGAAGAACTGCCGCAACACCCGCGTACCTGGGACCTGCTGCGCTTTGCCCTGCGCAAACTCGGCCCTTGGTTGGTGGCGCTGGTCATCACCCTGTTCATCGGCTACTTCGCGCCCTCCTCGCTTGGCAAGGACCTGGCCATGGTGCTGGCCTACGCGCTGGTGGTGGGCACCTGCTTCTCGGCCATCTGCGTGATCGCCTTTTCCCTGCTCGACGGCCCGCACCGCCACCGCGCGCTGTTCATCCTGCGCCGGCGGGCTTTCCGCCTGCTGTGGCTGGTGGGCAGTTTCGCCGCCTTCGGCGAGGCCCTCAGCGACCCACGGCTGGTGGCCGCCCTTGGCGTGCACCTGGCGCAAAGCGCGGCAACCCTGGCCAACGTGCTGGCGGCGCTGTGCAGCGGCTGGTTCATCCTGCGCTTCCGCCGGCCGGTGGCGCATTTGATCTGCAACCAGCCGCTGCAACGGCGCCTGCAGCGCCGGGCCTTTACCGACACCCTCGAGGTGCTCGGCACCTTCTGGTACATCCCGGCGGTGGTGTTGGTGGCGGTGTCGCTGCTGTCTACGTTCGTCTCGGCCGGCGACACCAGCACCGCGCTGCGCCAGGCGCTGATCTGCACGGTGCTGTTGATTCTCTGCATGGTGCTCAACGGCCTGGTGCGCCGCCACGCCACCCGCCCGGCCAAGCACCCACGGCGCCATGCGCTGTACTCCGAGCGGCTGAAAAACTTCGGCTACACCCTGGTGCACCTGGCGGTGTGGGCGCTGTTCATCGAGCTGGGCTTGCGCGTGTGGGGCTTGTCGTTCCTGCGCTTCACCGAGGGCGATGGCCACGACATCAGCGTGCGCCTGCTCAGCCTGGGCGGCACGCTGTTGCTGGCCTGGCTGGTGTGGATCCTCGCCGACACCGGCATCCACCATGCCCTGAGCCGCTCCCGCAAGGGCATGGCCAACGCCCGCGCGCAAACCATGATGCCGTTGATCCGCAACGTGCTGTTCGTGGCGATCTTCGTGATCGCCGCGATCGTCGCCCTGGCCAACATGGGCGTGAACGTCACCCCGCTGCTGGCCGGCTTTGGCGTGATCGGCCTGGCCATCGGCTTTGGCGCGCAGTCACTGGTGGCGGATTTGATCACCGGGCTGTTCATCATCGTCGAAGACTCCCTGGCGATCGACGACTACGTTGATGTGGGCGGCCACCTGGGCACGGTCGAAGGGCTGACCATTCGCACGGTGCGCCTGCGCGACATCGACGGCATCGTGCACACCATCCCGTTCAGCGAAATCAAGAGCATCAAGAACTACTCGCGGGAGTTCGGCTACGCCATCTTCCGCGTGGCCATCCCCCACAGCCTGGGCATCGACGCGGCGATGAAACTGATCCGCGAAGTGGGCCAGAAGATGCGCCAAGACCCGCTGCTGCGCCGGGAAATCTGGTCGCCGCTGGAGTTCCAGGGGGTGGAGAGCTTCGAATCCGGCACGGCGATCCTGCGCGCCCGCTTCAAGACCGCGCCGATCAAGCAATGGGAAGTGTCGCGGGCATTCAACCTGCTGCTCAAGCGCACCCTCGACGAAGCCGGCATGGACCTGGCCACCCCACGTTTGAGCGTGCAGGTGGTCACGGCGGGGGCGCCCGTTACCAAGCCGGTGGTGGAGTGAAGGGCCCTTCGCCCGGCACAGCCGGAGTGCCGGACCACGCCCTCCCACCAATTTTTTTGTAAGCACCTGATTTACAAGGCAACACAAAACCCGTGGGAGGCCGTGGTCCGGCACTCCGGCTGTGCCGGGCGAGGGGCCCTGAAGCTCAGGCACGGAACCCGCAGAGCTCACAGATTGATCCCTTCCATAAAGCCGTGACAGCGCTTAAGTGAACAGAGCGCTTAATTG
>NZ_JBIBKC010000005.1:108174-361968 GCF_042958985.1 Pseudomonas sp. NPDC007930 | reverse complement strand
TGAAGCTCATGCACAAAATCAGCAGAGCTCACAGATTGATCTCTTCCGTAAAGCCGTGAAATGGCTTAAGTGAACAGCATTACGGCACAGCCGGCCTCCCACGGGCTCTGTATTGCCCAGTCAATCAAGGGCTTATACAAATCTGGTGGGGGGGCCTTGCTCCGGCATTACGGCCGCGCTGGGCGAAGGGCCCCATAACCCTGCCCCCCCCCCCTTTTATCTCCTCCCCCGTAACGCTGTTTTCCCATTCCAGCGCAGCGAACCCCTGCCAGATGCCGTACCCTGCGCGCGGGGCGTGCTAAACCGCTTCAGCCGCTCTGGGCCAAGGGTTTGGCCCTTCATTCATGTTCTGGATATCACCATGCCTTCCCCTAACAAGATCCGCGCCCTGGCCCTGGGCGCTGCCGTGGCCTGCTCGGCCCCGGCTTTCGCTACGACTGCCTTCGATACCCAATCGCCCTGGATGCTCGGCGACTGGGGCGGCCTGCGCACCCAGTTGCACGACCAAGGCGTAGACTTTCAGCTCAACTACCTGAGCGAAGGCGCCGCCAACCTGCGCGGCGGCTACAGCGGCCACCACACCGCGCGCTATGCCGACCAGTGGAGCCTGGGCGCCACCTTCGACCTGCACAAGCTGCTGGGCTGGCAAGACGCCCAGGCGCAGGTGCAGTTCAGCGACCGTAACGGCCGTAGCCTGGACGACGATGCCCTCAACGACCCACGCGCCGGCGGCTTTGCCTCGACCCAGCAGATTCACGGGCGCGGCAGCGTTACGCGCATCACCGAGCTGTGGCTGAGCAAGGGTTGGTTCAACGACCGCCTGAACGTCAAGGCCGGGCGCTTTACTGTCAGCGACGAGTTCGCCGTGCAGGATTGCCTGTTTCAGAACCTGGCGTTCTGCGGCTCGCAGCCGGGCAACTACGTCAGCGACATCTACAACAGCCCTACCAGTTCCTGGGCGTTGCGCATCAAGTATCGGCTGGCCGATCAACTGGCTGCCCAGGTCGCCAGCTACAACGTCAACCCGTCGGGCCTGGACAACGACAACGCGCTGAAGCTGCGCACCCACGGCACCACCGGCATGCTGCTGCCGGCCGAGTTGATCTGGGCGCCGCAGGTCAACCGCCTGCCGGGTGAGTACCGCCTGGGCTACTACTACAACACGGCCAACCACGCTGACGTGTACCACGACGCCAATGGCAATGCCGCGGCGTTGACCGGCGACAACTACCGCAGCCAAGACAGCCGCCACGGCGGGTGGATGACCGCCAAGCAGCAACTCACCGCCCCCGGCGGCGACGCCAGCCGCGGCCTGGTGCTGTATGCCAGCGCGACCTTCCATGACCGCGCCACCAACCCGGTCGACAGCTACCAGCACGCCAGCCTGGTGTACAAAGGCCCGTTCGCCGCGCGCCCACACGACACCCTGGGCGTTGGCCTGGCGCGCATCCATGCCAGCAGCCAGTACCTGCGCAACGCGCAGCTGGAAAACGACGCCAGTGGCCTGGGCTACAGCGACGCCGGCTACGTGCCTGAGCAGCACACCGCCTACATGGCCGAGCTGAACTACGGCATCCAGGCCACTGGCTGGCTGAACCTGATGCCCAACCTGCAATACGTGCGCAACCCCGGCGGTGTGCGCCAGGTCGACAACGCCGTGGTGCTGGGGCTGCAGGCCGCCGCCAGCTTCTGACCGGCGCGCCCTACTGGCCGCCGAACATCGCCGTCCAGTAAATGCCGGCGTCGCTTTTCGGGTCTGTGGCATAGGCCGCGCCCAGGTCGCGCCAGGCCGGGTTCATCAGGTTGGCGCAGTGCTCGGGGCTGGCCAACCAGCCGGCGAGCACCTTGGCCACGCCGTCCTGGCCGGCGGCGATGTTTTCCCCTACCGCCTGGCCGGGGTAACCAGCCAACTCGGCGCGGTCACCGGGGGTACCACCGGTTTTGTCCTTGTGGTCGAAGTAGTTCTGGTTGGCCATCTCCCGACTATGGCCCTCGGCGGTGCTGCCCAGGGTGGCGTTCCAGGCCAACGGCGGCGCCGCGCCGTAGGCTGCGCCGCCGCATTGGCGCGGCTGGCCACGGGCGCTGTTGATCGCCGCCAGCAACGCCTGGCCTTCGTTTTCCCAAGCCCCCAGCTTGGCCGACAGCAACGGCCGCGCCAGCACGATGCGCCAATCGCGGCCTACCTGGTTCACACCGATGTCGACGAAACCGGGGGCCAGCACCACCTTGCAGAAGTTGGCCTGCACCGCCGCCATCGCCGCCTGGGCGTCGCGCGGGCCAGACAAACTGATGGCCTGCACGTTGAGCATCGGGTAGCCGGCCTGGGCCAAGGCCTGCTGCAAGTCACCGCTGGTATTGACCGGCAGCACCAGCCGCCGGTCACTGGCCAGCGGCGGCAGCGGTTGCGAGGCCTGTTCGCCGCAGCGCTGGTATTGGCCGCGGTAGGCGTTGAGGGCTTCGACCAGTTGGCTGGGTTCATCGGCCAGGGCAGAGAAGGAACAAGCAGTAAGCCAGCAGGCAAAAGCCGCAAGCGGAAGGCGCATACCGGGGGCATCCTGTCAGGGGGAAAGCGCCCACTGTAGCAGCCCTGCCCCGCGTAGCAATCAGCCTAGCGCGCTGGCGACCCGCTTGATCATGGCCTCGGGGCCCAGGCGCTCGAGCACTGCCGGGGCGACCGCGGGCGGCGTACCGCTGATGAAGCCCGGCAGCCGCTCAATCGGGTCCACACCCCAAATGAAGAACCGCGCCGGGTCGTAGAAGTCCGCGGCCGCCACCTGGGCATTGGTGGTGAGCAACTTCTTGTCGAAAAACAGCGCTTCCAGCACCCGCAGGGTGAAGCCCGCCTGCCCGGCTTGGTTCACCTCCACCAGCACATCGGCTGCCAACGCCATGCGAATGCTCTCGCGATAGCTGTAGGGCGCGGCAACATGATAGGGCGAACTCACTGGAGCACCCACCAAATGGAAGTCCAGGGTACCTGGGTACTGAGCGAGCGCGTCGGCGATGCCATGCACAGCGGCGCTGCGGCCTTTCTCCCGCCCCAGGAAAAAAAACCGCGGCGCGCCCGGCGTGGCGCTGCCCTGCTGGCCCAGCGCGCGGGCCTTGCCGGCGGTATAGGGAAAAAACTGCTCCAGGTGATCGATACCCAACGCCGCGCACTGGGCAGGGTCGAAACTGTAGATGCGATCAAACATTGGCCGCGCGCGCTCAAGGGCTGCGGCATCGATCAGGTCACGAACCAACAACACCTTGCGCCCGGCAAAGGCCTGCACGATCGAGGTATTGAAGCCACGAAACAGCTCGCCTTCGTTGCACAACAGAAGGTCCTGCCGGCCCGCGCCGAGGGTTCGAGCCACCCACCGCCCCAGCCCTGCATAGGGCAGCTTGAGGGGGGTCTTTTTGCCCAGCGAGCGGAGCAACTTGTAAAGCCGTCGCGCCCACGGCCCAGGCTTGACGACCGCCACGCTGTAGCGCTGCGCGAGGGACGCGATCATCTCGCGCTCGTATTCAGACTTCCACCCGAGGAAAAAAACCTTCATCGCGCCATGCCCTGGGCGGGCACCGCGCAGGCCCTGAGCGGCGCGGCGCCACCACGGGCCTGGCCGAGCAACTCGTCTACCTGCTGCAAGGGCGCGAACGGGATGATAGACGGCGGTACCCGCGAGCCCGGCGAGAGGTTGTACACCCGAAAGCGCTCGCCCACCACCTGCTCAGCCATCAGCCGCAACGACGGCAGGATCCGCGTTTCATAGTGTTTGTCGAGCTCGCAGGGCGAAGCTTTGGCGCCAGGTTTTTCGTAAAACCGCGGCGCGGCCTGGTTGAGGTCGAAGCCCACCAAAAACACCGTATCAAAGCCGGCATGGTAGGCCATCTGCAGCGCCACATAGGGCACGGTGCGCGCGTCGAAGTAGCCTTTTTCGAGGTTTTTACTGAAGCCGATCCGGCGCCGGCGCGGCCATTGGCCGGCGTAGCCGCGGGCCAGCTCAGGGTCTTCGAAAAACTGCTCGACCCAGCCCGGCTCGGGCACCTTGCGCGGGGCATAGAGCTCCCCCGCCACGGGCAGCGGGAAGCGCTCGACGGCCTCCGGCCAGACCGCCACGCGCTCGCTGATGGCCAACGCCCGGGCGTACAGCTCGGGTTGCTGCTCCATGAAGCCCATGTCGGTGCACACATAGCACCAGGGTTTTTGCCGGCTGCCGTTGAACAGCGAAATCGCGCCATTGACCGCGATCATCGGCACACCGGCGTAACGCTGCAGCGGGAACTGCCCGGCCGACGGCCCGGACGCCAGAATGAACACAGCGCCCGAAGCGATGTTGCGGCAGCGGTCGAAACTCAATACGGATGGCGAGGCGATAAGACCCAACTCCTGATATATCGGCAGGCTGGCCACGGGGCCAGCGCCGAGAGCCTAATGATTAGCAGGCTACCTATATAGGTGGAAAAATCCGAAATACGACGCCGGATTAACGTTGGATCTTCTCAGCCTGATGTTATTTTTACATCTACAGGCGGTCACAGCTTTGTAAGTGAACGGTTACAACCCCCTCAGAACCGCAGCAACCCCTGCCGCGCGATCCGCACCAATTGCGCGATCACCCGGGGCGCCTGCTCGGCCGAGGGCGACTGCACCACCGCCAGGTCGAAACGGTCGGCGGCGTAGCCGGCCAGGTCTTGCCCGGCCTCGGCGAACTGGATGGCCAGCGCGCTGGCCTTGCCGTTGCGCCGCGGCCAGCCATCGAGGCAGCGCAGCAAGGTGGGCTGGTGCTGGCCGATCAGCAGGATGCTGGGCGTACGGTTATGCAGGCGCGCCGAGGGCAAAGGCGCCAGGCAAACACTGGGGCGTGGGCAACTCATGGGGATCTCCGCCTCGCAAACGGTGCCGGGCGGGGTGTGAGGCATCACCGAGCCAGCGCTTTAGCGGTATTTCACAAGCCCGTAGGCTTGCCGCGCCCCGCAAGTAGCTGTCTAAATCGGCGCGAAGGGGATGCTAAGAAGGCGCGGGCGCGATGTCAAGGCGCCTCAACGAAATGCCACCCGGTTGGTTTTCGGCTCAAGGCTGTCGCGCTCGCGATCATAGGCCAGAAAGTACTTGTTCACCGCGTTCACGTAGCTGACGGTGGCCATGCCGAGTTGCTCCTGCGCCACCCGCTCCACCTGGAAAAACCACTGGTTGGGATTCAGCCCGCGGCGCCGGGCTTCGGCGCGCAGCGCCTGCACCCGCTCGGGTCCCAGGTTGTAGGCGGCCAGGGTAAAGGCCATGCGCTCGCGTTCGGCGAGCTGCCGGCTGGCGAAGAACTTGCGCTTGATCAACGCCAGGTAACGGGCGCCGGCCTTGACGTTGTTGTCCAGCTCATGGATGCCGCTGACCCCCACCCGCGCCGCGGCCTGGGGGGTGATCTGCAGCAGCCCGGTGGCACCGCTGCCGCCACGGGCGGTCGGGTCCAGGGCCGACTCTTTGTACGCCAGCGCGGCCAGGTCGAGCCAGTCCAGGCCCTGCTGCTGGGCATTGCGCTGCAGCACCGGGCGCAGGTTTTCGAGGCGCTCGCGCTCGGCGCGGGCCAGCGGGTTGTGGATCTTGTACAGCGGGCCATAGGCCTTGACGAAGGCTTTGTCCTGGTCCACCGGCGGGCGGTACCCCTGCACGAAGGCATCGACGCTGGCCTGCAACTGGGTGGCCAGGCTGCGGGTGTACCAGCGCATGCCGGTGGCCGGGGCGAACGCCACCTGGCGGTCGATACGCAGGCCCGGCATCACCTTGGCCCATCGTTCGGCGATGGGCTGCTCGACCAGCGTCATCGGGTACACCCGGGCTTCGACCATCTCCAGCACATCTTCCACGGCCAGGCTCGGGTCGACCCACTCCACCCGCACCGGCGCCTGGCGGCGCTGGGCCAGTTGCGCGTTCAACCGCGCCAGCACCTCGCCGGCGGCGCTGCCGGCGGGCAGCACCAGTGCCTTGCCGGCCAACTGCTGGGGTTGGCTGTAGCGCCGGCTGCCGCGCGCGCTGACCAGCACCAGTGGCGTGCGTTCGACCGTTGGCTGGCTGCCGCTGATGCCCGGCAAGGCGGCCAGGTCCATGGCTTCGCCGGGGGCAACCAGGTCGCCCTCACCGCGCAGCAAGGCGCCCAGCAACTGCTCCTTGGCCTTGGGGATGAGCTTGAAACTGACCTTCTGGCCACCGCCGGCGGGGCTGGCCAGGTAGCGCTCGAAGGCTTTCAAGCGGATGTCTTCAACGCCGATCACCTGGCCACCGACGGTGCCGGAGCTGTTGCGGCTCTGGTTGACCAGCACGCGCAGCACGTGGCTGCGGCGGATGTCGGCGAGGTCACGGACCTTGGCCGGGTGCGCAGCCTGCTGCGGGCCATTGGCCTTGGCGGCGGCCACCCCCGGGCACGCCGCGGCCATGGCCAGGGCCATGGCGAAAAAAAGGGAACGCTTCATTCGTGCTCCGAAGTGATAGCCAGCCCGGCTAGCCAATAAGCAAGGCCCAGGCCACCCTCGCCCACCCTTGCCGTTGTACCGGGCTGCGCCCAAGGCCGGCTCAGACCCCACGCGAAAGCTGAAGTTCTTGATTTTATTGAAATACCCCGGCTCTGCTATGCTGCCCGCGGCCAAGGCGAGGAAGCACCATGCAATTGATCGACATCGGCGTCAACCTGACCAACCCCTGCTATGACGGCCAACACGAGGCCGTGATCGAGCGCGCGCGTGGCGCTGGCGTGGTGCAAATGGTGCTCACTGGCACCAGCGTGGAGGGCAGCGAACAGGCTCTGGCGCTGGCCCAACGGCATGACCCCGCCGCGCAGCGGCTGTTCAGCACCGCCGGCGTGCACCCCCACGACGCCGCCCAGTGGAACACCGCCAGCGAGCGACAACTGGCAGCCCTGCTCGACCAGCGGCAGGTGGTGGCGGTGGGCGAATGCGGGTTGGACTTCAACCGCGATTTTTCCCCACGCCCCGCCCAGGAGGCGGCCTTCGAGGCGCAACTGGCGCTGGCGGTGGAGCACCGGTTGCCGGTGTTCATCCACGAACGCGAGGCCCACCCGCGGCTGCTGGCCATCCTCAAACCGTTCCGTGATCGTTTGCCGGCGGCGGTGGTGCACTGCTTCACCGGCGAGCGCCAGGCGCTGTTCGGCTACCTCGACCTCGACCTGCACATCGGCATCACCGGTTGGATCTGCGACGAACGCCGCGGCACCCACCTGCATGAACTGGTCGGCAACATCCGCCCCGGCCGGCTGATGCTCGAGACCGACGCCCCCTACCTGCTGCCGCGGACCCTGCGGCCGAAGCCGAAAAGCCGCCACAACGAACCGGCCTTCCTGCCCGAGGTGCTGCGCGAAGTCGCCCGCCACCGCGGCGAAACCGAGCAGCAACTGGCGGCCCACAGCAGCGCTTGCGCGCGCGCGTTCTTCGGGCTGCCGGCGCTGGATTGATCTGCGTCAACAAAGCCGTCATCTTGGCAGCAGACAATACTGGCGCAGCGCTATTACTGACTGTCGAGAGTTCCCCATGCATTGGCTCCGCAACCTTTCGCTCAAATACAAATTCTGGGCGGTGAACGCCGTGGCGTTCGTCACCACCTGCCTGCTCGTGCTCTACGCAGTGCACCTGGAACAACAAGCGCTGGCGCGGGTGGCGCAGCCGGCGCCGGGTTATGCCGAGGTGTTTTTCAACCGCCTGCCCAACTATGCCGTGGCGGTGCTGCTGTTGATGTTGCTGCTGCTCGCCGCCTCGCAGTTGCTGATCCGCTTTTTGCTGGCCCAGCTCAATACGCTGCGCGACGTGATGGTCAGCGTCGAGCGCAGCGGTGACCTCAACGCCCGGGTCGCCGTGGCCGGCGCCGACGAAGTGGGCCAGATGGCCAGTGCCTTCAATGCCTTGCAGGCCGGCTATGGCCGGGTGGTGGGCACGGTAGCCAGCACCGCCGGGCAACTTGACACCGGCGCCGCCAGCCTGGCGGCGAGCATGGGCCAAGTGCGCCAGGGCATGCTCGGCCAGCAGAGCGAAACCGAGCAGGCGGCCACCGCCATCCAGCAGATGACCAGCACCGTGCAGCACATCGCCGAGCACGCCAAGGCCACCCGTGAGTTGTCTGAGCGCGCCGACCAGCTCACCGGCAGCGGCCAGCAGGCGGTGGCGCGGGTCAGTGAATCGATCGCCGGGTTGTCTGGCGGGGTGCAGCAAACCGCCGAGATGATCCAGCACCTGGCCCAGGACAGCGAAAAGATCACCAGCGTGGTCAACGTGATCCACAGCATCGCCGAGCAAACCAACTTGCTCGCCCTCAACGCAGCCATCGAAGCGGCCCGCGCCGGCGACATGGGCCGGGGTTTCGCGGTGGTGGCCGATGAGGTGCGCAACCTGGCCAAGCGGGTGCAAACCTCGACCGATGAGATCACCACCATGGTCGGTGCCCTGCAGGCCGGTACCCGCGATGCGGTGGACTTCATGCGCGACAGTTCGATCAAGGCCGACGCCTGCGTCGAGCAGGCCAGCGAGGCCGGCGGCGCGTTGGCCAGCATCGCTGGCGCGGTGCGGCAGATGCGCGACAGCAACACGCAGATCGCGGTGGCGGCGCAGCAGCAGGCCCAGGTGGCCGAAGACATGAGCCGCTCGGTGCTGAACATTCGCCAGGTGACCGAGCACACCGTGCAACAAACCCAAGGCTCGGCGGCCACCAGCGATGAACTGGCGGTGCTGGCGGCAGGGTTGAACCGGGCAATTGGGCAGTTGCGCTTGTGAGGTGCCTCGCCCGGCACTGCCGTAGTGCTGTTCACTTAAGCAATCAGAGGGCTAAATTGAGGGTGAAAAGCCCTGATTTCTCCCGGTAGTTTTACCGAGCGCATGGCCTGACTGGCCCCTCGCCCGGCACAGCCGGCCTCCCACCAGAATTGTGTAAGTACTTGATTTACGAGGCAGCATAGAACCCGTGGGAGGCCGGCTGTGCCGGGCGAAGGGCCCTTCAGCCAAGCACCCGCGCTATAACCCCCATAGGCACTTTCGATTCGTCGCGCGCCAGCGGCGGGGCTACGCTGGTAACAAGAACGGTTTACTAGGAGTGCCCGCCATGATCCGCCGCCTCGCCGCCATCGCCCACCCCCACCACGCCCAGGCAGACGCGCGCCAAGCGTCGCCGCTGGCGCTGCCGATGCTCAGCGTGGGTGTGCTGCTGATCGGCGCCGGCCTGGCCTGCGCCAACCCGGTCGAAATGCTCATCGGCGGGATCTGCCTGGCTGCCGCCGCCGCCCAGCGCTAGGCCTTCAGCGCTTTTTGCAGGCGTACCAGTGCCTGATCGGCCACGCCTTCGAAGCGCACGAGGTCGGCTTGCCAACCTTGGGTCATCGGCGCCAGGTCCTGTTGCTGTTCGGCCAGGGCCAGCCATTGCAGCCGGTCGTGCCAGTCACCCAACGCGCCCTGCGCGCGTTTGAAGGCCTTGGCCACCTTAGCGCCCACCCCCGCACGCGCCGGGTACGCCTCGCCGGCATAGCGCACGCGCTTGATCAACAAACGCAGCCGATGGCGGTCGTGAGCCGGGTCGGCCAACGCTTCGGCGAGCTTGGTGTGCTGCTTGCCCAGGCGTTTGTTCAGGCGCCGGCCCAGGCCTTTCATCACGCCATTGCGTTCGGCGGTGCGCAGCAGCGGCACCACCGCGTCGAGCAGGCGCATCAATTGGCCGAGCACGGCGCTGCCGGCCACCCGGCTGAAGCCGTCGAGCGCCTGGCGCAAACGCGGCGTGGCCAGTTCCCCATGGCCATGGGCGGCCAGGTGCGCGGCCAGCACTTCGCGATCACGCAACGGCGTGGTGAGTTCGCCCACCGCCTTGGCGGCCACCTCCAGGCGGTCGATGCCGGGCAACCCGCGCAATGGCCGCAGCAGGCTGCGCAGGCGCCGCACAGTGGTGCGCAAATCATGCAGCGCTTCGCTGTCGGTGTGCGCGCGCAAGCGCTCGCGGCAGGCCATCAGGCGGGTTTCCAGGGCGATCAGTTCGGCGATCGCGCCGTCGAGTGTTGCGCTCATGGTGTCGGTTTCCTAGGGGTGATGCCTGGCCGGCCGAGGTTGCGCCGCAAGCTGGCCAAGTGCAAGGCCAGCACATCCGCCGAGGGCGGCAGGCCGGCGTAACGCTGTTGCCCGAATGCCTGGGCATAGGCGTGGATCGGTTGCTCACAATGCGGCAACGCCTTGGCGGCGCGCTCGGCGAAGGCGTAGGGGCCCTCGCCGGGGGCGCGCACCAGCGCATGGCGGCGCAACAGCCGCTCGAACCGTTGGAAGCTGCGCGCCAGCGGGTCGGCGCGGCGTTGCCAGGGCTTGAGCAGGCCCAGCGCCAACAGCGCGACGATAACGCCCGCGGCGATGGGCAGCACCCAGCCGGCCCAGCTTTTGAACCAGCTCAGCAGAAACTCGCCTTGTTGCTCCTGCTGGTAGCCGAGCACCCAGCGCTCCCAGCCATAGTTGAGGTTTTCCCAGGCCAGGCGCAGGGCATTGAGCCACGCCAGGTCGCGGTAACGTAGCATCGAGAAACCAGCGTTCTGCAAGAACGGTTCATCGGCATCCAGCGCCTCGGCCAAGCCCACGTCGATACGCTGCGGGGCCACCGCGAAGGTTGGGTCTGCCCGCGTCCAGCCCTGGCCCTGTTGCCAGTATTCGACCCAGGCGTGGGCATCGTATTGGCGCACCGCCAGGTAATTGCCGCTGGGGTTGAGCTCGCCGCCCTGGTAGCCGACCACCATCCGCGCGGGGATGCCCGCGGCGCGCAGGGCGAAGGTCATAGCGCCGGCGTAGTGCGCGCAAAAGCCGCGGCGGGTGTCGAAAAAAAAGCCGTCGATGGCGTTCTCGCCGAGGGTGTCGGGGCGCAGGCTGTAGTGGTAGTCCTGATCATGAAAGCGCTGCAGCATGGCTTGCACCAAGGCCGCCGGTTGCGGGTAACGGCGGGCCATGCCGGCCGCCCACTCACGGATGCGCGGGTCTCCGCTGGCGGGCAGTTGCAGGTTTTGCTGGCGCAGCGCGGCGGGCAGCGCCTCGTCGCGGCGCACCTGTGGCCAGGACTCCACCCCGTAGTACAGCGGCTGGTCCACCGGGCGGCTGCGTTGCAAGCGGTAGTCCAAGCCCTGGCGCACGTTCGGTGAGGCGGTGCGGGCGACGTCCAGGGCGAACAGCCAGGGGTGGTCGCTGGGCTCCTGGATCACCCGGTAGCGCCAGGGCTCACCGACCGGCTGCCAGGCTTGCACCGGCTGGAAGCGCGACAACCCGCCCTGCTGCCAACGGGTGCCGTCGTAGCGTTCGAGGGTCAGCGCGCGCCAGTACAGTTCACGGCGTGGCGGCAGCGGGCCATCGAAGCTGGCCCGGAAGGCCAGCTCCGGTGACTGCGCCAGGTTGGCGATGTCACCGGGGGCGATCACATCGCTCAGCCCGGTACGGGCCTGGCCACTGTTCAGCGGCAATGACCACAACGGCGCCATCCGCGGGAAGAACACAAACAGCAGCAGCGCCAGCGGCACCGCCTGCAACAGCAGCGCCGCGCCGCGCTTGAGCGGTGGCAGCAGGCGTTCGCCAGCGCCGCCCTGCAGGCCGACCATCGCCGCCAGCAGCGCCGCCAGCGGCAACAGGCTGTACAGCGCCCACGGCAGGCTGGCGTCGAACAGGTAGGCCACCACCTGGCAGAACAGCCCGAGCAGCAACAGCACCCAGGCGTCGCGGCGGCTGTGCAGCTCAAGCAGCTTGAGCAAGAACGCCGCCATCAGCAGCGCCGCGGCCGACTCCAGGCCAAAACTGCTGCCACTGCTGAAGTACACCGCCAACGCCGCCAGCAGCACCATCGCCGTGCGCACCAGGCGCCCCGGCGCGCCAGCGCGCATGCGGTACATGGCGATGCGCCAGGCGCTGCAGGCCAGCCACAGCAACAACAACCAGGGCGGCAACTGCAACCACAGCGGCACCAACAGCAAGGCCTGGCCGATCAACAGCCAGGTCAGGCCTACCCGTGGCAGGTTCATGGCCGCGCCCCGAACAGCGCCAGGGCCCGCAAGCAGGCCTCGCGGTGGGCTTCATCGCAGGCCGGCGGCAACGCCACCCCGGGCAGGCGCAGGGCGAACGGGCGCTGCTGTTCGGTCAGTTGCAGCACCCAGTGGCAGAGGATCGACAGGCGCTGTTCGGTGCCGCCGCGCAGGGCGAGAAAGTCCAGCGCCACTTCCTGGCCGCGCTGCTCGCCAAAGGCTTTGATCAATAACGGCCCGCCGCGGGACCAGGCCTTCCAGTTCAGCCGCCGCCAGGTATCACCCGGCTCGTACGCCTTGAGCCCCTGAAAGTCATCGGTGCCCTGCCCCACCACCTGCAGCCCCACCTGCTCGTGTTCATCGGCGCTGGCCGGTTGCAGTGGCAGGTCACCGGCCAGCGGCTGCGGGTACACCAGCACGCGCTGGTCGCTGCGGACCCAGCTCCAGGCACACAGCAGCCCCAGCGGAAACTGCGTGCTCAGGCGCACCCGGGGCGCCGCCAGCCAGCCACGCTGCTGGGTCGGCCAGGGCAGCTCGAGCCATTGCACATGGGCCGGAAGCAGGTCGGCGCTGGCCAACGGCTCACGGCCCCAGCCCACGGCGATGGCCTGGTGGGCCTTGCCGGTGCTCTCCAGGCGCAGGGTAAAGCGCGCCTGCTCGCCGGCGAACACCGCCGCCGGTGCCGCGCTGCCCACCTGCAGGCCGCTGAGGTTGCGGTAGGTGTGGAGGATGGTGACGATGAACAGCGAACCAAGCACGAACACCAGCACGTAAGCCATGCTGTTTTGGTAATTGATCGCCGCCAGGAGGATCAGCGCCAGGGTCAGGGCGTAGCCCAGCCCGGCGCGGCTGGGCAGGATGTACACCCGCTGGTGGTCGAGCAGCACCTGCGCCGCCACCGGCGCGCGGCGGTCCTGCCAGCGTTGCAGGCGCGCCGCCAGGGCGGCTTTCACAGCACCGGCACCTCGCGCAGCAACCATTGCACCAGGGCGCCGCCGCCCTGCCCGGTGGGGTCGGCGCGCTCGCGCAGGCGGTGGCTGGCCACCGCGGGCAACACCGCTTGCACATCTTCGGGGATCACGTAATCACGCCCGGCCAGCAGTGCCCAGGCCCGCGCCGCCGCCACCAATGCCAGGCTACCCCGCGGCGACAGCCCCCAGGCGAACTGCGCCTGGGTGCGGGTGGCCTCGACCAGCCGCAGCAAGTAGTCGATCAGGGTGTCGGTGACCCGCACCGCACGCACCTGGGCCTGCACCTGCTGGAGTTGCTCAGGGCCGAACACCGCCGGCAGGCGCGGCAGCAAATCACGCCGCGCCTCGCCCATCAGCAGGGCTTTTTCCGCGGCATGGGCCGGGTAGCCCAACGACAGCCGCATCAGAAAGCGGTCGAGCTGGGATTCCGGCAAGGCGAAGGTGCCGCCCTGGTGGCTGGGGTTCTGGGTGGCGATCACGAAGAACGGCGAGGGCAACGCGCGGGTGCTGCCTTCGATGGTCACCTGCCCCTCCTCCATGGCCTCGAGCAAGGCGCTCTGGCTTTTCGGGGTGGCGCGGTTGATTTCATCGGCGAGGATCAGCTCGGCGAAAATCGGCCCTTCGTGGAACACGAACCGGCCGCTGTCCTTGTCGAACACCGAGGTGCCGAGGATGTCGCTGGGCAGCAGGTCGGAGGTGAACTGAATACGCTGAAAGCTCAGGCCCATAATCCGCGCCAGGGCCTGGCTGAGGGTGGTTTTGCCCATGCCGGGCAAATCTTCGATCAATAAGTGGCCGCCTGCGATCAGGCAGGCCAGCGCCAGGCGCACCTGGTGTTCCTTGCCGAGCAACACGTCGTTGATCGACTCGAGGCTTGCGTCCAACAGCGCGCGCATGCCAGTGCCTCCGCAGTGGGCGGCACGCCCCGGGCGGGCCGGGGCGTACGGGTTACATCAACGTCCGGCGCGGGATTCGCGAATGTAGAAGCGCGCTTTCTCGGCCTTCTCCGAACACCCATCGTACTTCTCGAACTGCTGCTGGGTTTTCGCGGCGGTCAGCAGCGACAGCGCCTTGGAGTAGCTCACGGTGCCCGCAAAGCCTTCGGCTTTGGCCAGGTCCAGTTCGTGCCAGGCCGCATCCAGCTGGGTACCGCAGGTTTCGCGGTAAGCCGTGCGGCCGGAACAACCTGTCAGAACTACGATCATCAACGGCAGGCAGAACCAGGCTTTCATTTTGAGGAGTCCTCAGCAAGTGGAACAGCGATTGTGCACGTAAGACGGTGCCCGTAGCAAAAAGTGCCACTACCAGAGTGTTGCCAATTGCCGCGGCGGGCGCGGATAAGGCAAGGTGGGCAAATCCAAATGTAAGGGCGTATTTCAATGAGCAAACGCGTAGCCCTTGTCCTCGGCTCAGGGGGCGCCCGAGGGTATGCCCACATCGGCGTGATCGAAGAGATCGAACGGCGTGGCTACGAGATTGCCTGCATCGCGGGCTGCTCGATGGGCGCGGTGATCGGCGGGGTGTATGCCGCCGGCAAGCTCGGCGAATACCGCCACTGGATCGAACAACTCGACTACCTCGATGTGCTGCGCCTGCTCGACGTCAGCTTCCGCCTCGGGGCGATCCGCGGCGAGAAAGTGTTCGGGCAGATCCGCCGCATCGTTGGCGAGATCAACATCGAAGACTTGCCCATCCCCTACACCGCGGTGGCCACCGACCTCACCAACCAGCAGGAAATCTGGTTCCAGGAAGGCTGCCTGCACCAGGCGATGCGCGCCTCGGCGGCGATCCCGAGCCTGTTCACCCCGGTGCAGCAGGGCCACCGGGTGCTGGTCGATGGCGGCCTGCTCAACCCCTTGCCGATCGTGCCGGTGGTGTCGAGCCACTGTGACCTGATCGTGGCGGTGAACCTCAATGCCACCAACCACAAGCAGTACAGCCTGCCGGTGGTGGAACGCCCACCCGCGTTCAAGGGGCGCTTCGACAAGCTGGTGGGGCAGATCGGCTCACGCCTGCCGCTACGCCGGCGCCCGGCCGAGGCCTTGCTGGCCATGGAGCACGACGCGATCACCCTGCCCGCCAGTTGGGACGGCGAAGCCCCGGCGCTGACCCTGCAAGGCCCACCGAACGCCCCGGAAGACGACGGCGCGCCGGCCTCGGCCAGCGACTCGGTGATCATCGATAACGTGGGGCCGGCGTCGCTGCTGGATTTGATCAACCAGAGCTTCGAGGTGATGCAAACCTCATTGGCCCAGTACAAGATCGCCGGCTACCCGCCGGATGTACTGATCAACGTGCCCAAGCGGGTGTGCCGGTTTTTCGAGTTTTACCGGGCCCCGGAGCTGATTGCGCTGGGCCGTTTGATTGCGCGGGATACCTTCGAGGTGTACGAGCGCGAGCACAAGCACTAACGGGCGCCGCGGATTTCGTCCACCCCACGGTTGGCCAGGGCGTCGGCGCGCTCGTTGCCGTGGTGGCCGTTGTGCCCGCGCACCCACTGCCAGGTGACCTGGTGGCGGTTGACCTGCTCGTCGAGCAGCTTCCACAGGTCGGCGTTTTTCACCGGTTGTTTGGCCGCGGTGTGCCAGTTGCGTTTTTTCCAGTTGGGCATCCATTCGCGGATGCCCTTCATCACGTATTCGGAGTCCGTCACGAGGGTAACGGCGCATTCGCGCTTGAGCGCTTCGAGGGCGCGGATGGCGGCGGTCAGCTCCATGCGGTTGTTGGTGGTGGAGGTTTCGCCCCCCCACAGTTCCTTTTCCACACCTTTATAAACCAGCAGTGCGCCCCAGCCACCCGGTCCTGGGTTGCCCTTGCAGGCGCCATCGGTGTAGATCTCGATCAGGTCGCTCATCGCGTGTTTCCAGTAGAAAGTCAGTGCTCGCTGTCGCGCCGGTTGGCCCTGTTGACCTTGGCCAGCGGCAGCGGCAGCAGCTTGCCCATCGGTTCACGGCGCGGCGGGCGCAGGGGCCGCAGGCCCACCACCAGCTTGCGCGCGACCAGGATGTAAAAGCCGCCGCCAGCACTTTGCCAGCCGCCCGCCACCCGTTCCCAGCCGGCCAGGCGCGCCTGCCAGACCGGCGAAGCGAGCGGCGGACGATAGCAGCCGAAGCGTTTTTTCTCCAGCGCGAAGCCCAGCAGGTTGAGCCAATCGGTCACCCGCGAGGCGGAGAAACAGCGCGCCTTGCGCAGCGCGCCCTGGCCGAAGGCATGGCGCACACCCCAACTGCTCCAGGGGTTCAGCCCGACCACCACCAGGTGCCCGCCGGGGCGCACCGCCTGGGCCGCCTCCCGCAACAGGCCATGGGGCGAGAGGCTGAAGTCGAGGCCATGCTGGAGCACCACCAGGTCCGCGGCGTGTTCGCCCAGTGGCCAGGCTTGTTCTTCGCAGACGATTTGCACGCCCGGCAGCGGCGCGCCGAGGCGCACGTGGTGCTGCACCTGCTCGGCCACCGGCGGAGCGTCGGCCTGAGGGCCGTAATGCACCAGGTAGCCGCCGAAGAACTTGCGCAGTTCTTCGGTCAGGGCCTGGTGCTCCTCGCGCAGCAACAGTTGCCCGAGGGGGCCGGCAAACCACTCTCGGGCCTCGGCGATCAGGGCCAGCCACTGCGAATCGGCTTGCGCAAAGGCGTCTTCGGTCATTGTGTTCTCCCGGATGCACGCGGCTGGGCTTAAGATGAGCGCCACACTCATGTTCGATGGATACCGCCATGATACAGGTACATACGCTGCGGGCGTTCAACGATAACTACATCTGGCTGTTACAGGATACCGCACAGGGCACCTGCGCCGTGGTCGACCCGGGCGATGCCAGCCCCGTGCTGGCATGGCTGGCCGAACACCCCGAGGCGCGGCTGACCGACATCCTCATCACCCACCACCATAACGACCACGTCGGCGGCGTGCTGGCGCTCAAGGCCCAGAGCAACGCGCGCGTGCACGGCCCGGCCGGCGAGGCGATCCCGGGGCGCGACGTGGCCCTGCGCGAGGGCGACCAGGTCGACGTGCTGGGGCGGCACTTCGAGGTGATCGAGGTGCCGGGCCATACCCTCGGCCACGTTGCCTTCTACCAGCCGGCGCCGGCGCCGCTGCTGTTCAGTGGCGACACGCTGTTCGCCGCCGGCTGCGGCCGGCTGTTCGAGGGCACCCCGGCGCAGATGCACGCTTCGTTGGCGCGCCTGGCGGCGCTGCCGGCCAACACCGCGGTGTACTGCGCCCACGAGTACACCCTGAGCAACCTGCGCTTCGCCCTGGCGGTTGAGCCGAACAACCCGGCCGTGGCCGAGCGCTTCGAACAGGTGCGCGCGCTGCGCGAGCGCGATGGCTGCAGCCTGCCGACCAGCCTGGCGCTGGAACACGCCACCAACCCCTTTCTGCGCACCGCTGAAACATCTGTTAAACAAAAGGCCGACGAGTGGCAGGGCCGCCCCTGCGCTAGCGATACGGAGGTGTTCGCGGCACTGCGGGCTTGGAAGGATAAGTTCTAAACAGGGCTTTGTTGCTCCCGCAGGTTCTCAAAGGTTGACCCAAAAAGAGGCACTTCTCTAGAATCCCCCGACCTTTCAGCCTGGAACTTGCACCCCGCCAATGTCGTCAACCACTTGCACCACTCCACTTTCGACTGCATTGACCCGGCTGGCACAGGCAGTGGCGGTGGCCTGCTCGCTCACGCTGGTCGGCTGCCAGAGCACCGCGCAGCTGCCCGAGGAGCCGGCCCCCACGGTGCCGAAACTGGCCAAGCGGGCCCAGCCGCGGCCGGTGTTCCTGGATGCCAAGACCGAGCAGCCGCCCCATGACGTCTGGGACCGCATGCGCCAGGGCTTCCAGTTGCAAGAGGGCGTAGACGTCAACCCGCGGGTCGAGCAGCAGCGCCTGTGGTTCGTCGGCAACCCGTCGTTCCTGAGCACCGCCGCCGACCGCGGCAGCCTCTACATGCATTACATCGTCGAACGCCTCGAAGAGCGCAACATGCCGCTCGAGCTGGCGTTGCTGCCGGTGATCGAAAGCGCCTACAACCCCATGGCGCTGTCCCGCGCCCAGGCGGTGGGGCTGTGGCAGTTCATCCCGTCCACCGGGCGCTACTACAACCTGCGGCAAACCAACCTCTACGATGGCCGCCGCGACGTGACCGCGTCGACCACCGCGGCACTCGACTACCTGAGCAAGCTGCACGACATGTTCGGCGGCGACTGGCTGCTGGCGCTGGCCGCCTACAACGCCGGCGAGGGTACCGTGGGCCGGGCCATCGAGCGCAACCAGCGGCTGGGCCTGCCCACCGACTACTGGAACCTCTCGCTGCCCCAGGAAACCATGGACTACGTGCCCAAGCTGCTGGCGCTGTCCGAGGTGGTGTCTTCACCCACCGCCTATGGCATCGACCTGGAGCCGATCGCCAACCAGCCGTATTTCCAGGTGGTAGACGTCGACCAACGCCTTGACCTGTCGCGCCTGGCGGCGATGGCCGACATCGACGAAGACGAACTCTACCAGCTCAACCCGGCCTTCAAGCGCCGCGAAACCCTCGACCGCCCACAACACCTGCTGGTGCCCACGGCCAAGGCGCAACTGGTCAAGGCCAACCTGGCCGACCCTCGCCAACTGGTGGCGCTGCGCCCTTCCAGCGCGGTGGTCGAGCGGCTGGCCAGCGCCACGCCGGCGCGCACCAGCACCTACAAGGTCAAGCGCGGCGACAACCTCGGCGCCATCGCCAAGGCCAACCGCGTCAGCGTGGGCGACCTGCAGCGCTGGAACCGCCTCAGCGGCAAGCACCTGAAGGTTGGCCAGGTGCTGGTGATGAACGACAAACGCGCCACGGCCGCCGGCAGCCGCAAGGTCGCGGCCAGCAAGCAACGCGCCACCCAGTACAAGGTGCGCAAGGGCGACTCGCTGTACCAGGTGGCCAAGCGCTTCAACGTGCAAACCCAGCACCTCAAGCGCTGGAACCCGCAGGCGGCCAAGGCGCTCAAGCCCGGGCAGATGCTCACCGTCTACCTCGACCGCTGAGCCATACCGCGTAACCCCTCGCCAATCGCGGCGAGGTAGAGACTCTGCTACTGTACCGGCCACACCTTCACTGCCCGGACCTTAGCCGCCCCCATGCGTTTGCCGCTCCTCTCCATGGCCCTAGCCCTCGCCTGCTGCGGCGCCGCCCGCGCCGAGCGGGTCGAAAGCCATGGCTATGCGCAATTCGGCACGCTCAAGTACCCGGCCAGCTTTACCCACTTCGACTGGGCCAACCCGCGCGCGCCCAAGGGCGGCACCTTGCGGGTGATGGCGCTGGGCACCTTCGACACCCTCAACCCCTATACCTTCAAGGGCACCAGCCCCACCGCCACCGCCAACTTCCTGCAGTACGGCGTGAGCGAGCTGAGTGAGCCGCTGATGATCGGCACCGGCCCGTACGACCCCTCCGGCGACGAAGAAACCTCCAGCTACGGGCTGATCGCCGGCTCCGTCGAGTACGCCAGCGACCGCAGCTGGGTGGTGTTCAACCTGCGCCCGGAGGCACGTTTCAACGACGGCCAGCCGGTCACCGCGGCGGATGTGGCGTTCTCCTACCGCACCCTGCTGCACCATGGCCACCCGCTGTACCGCACCAGCCTGCAGGAGGTCGAGCGGGTCGACATACTTGGCCCGCGGCGGGTCCGCTTCGTGCTGCGGCGCAGCGGCAACCCGCTGCTGATCCTGCGCCTGGGCGAGATGCCGGTGCTGGCGCAACACTACTGGAAGGGCAAGGACTTCGAAGCCACCACCTTCGAGCCCGCGGTGACCAGCGGGCCCTACCGCATCACCCAGGTGGTACCGGGGCGCCGCCTGGTGTTCGAGCGGGTGCGCGACTGGTGGGGCAAAGACCTCCCCGCCAACCGTGGCAAGTACAATTTCGACCGGGTCGAGGTGGAGTTCTACCGCGACAAGGAAGTCGCCTTCGAGGCCTTCAAGGCCGGCGAATTCGACCTGTACATCGAAAGCCAGGCGAAGAACTGGCTCAGCGGCTATGACTACCCGGCCGTGCGCCGCGGCGACGTGATCAAAGCGCAAATCCCGCACCAGATCCCCAGCCAGACCCAAGGCCTGTTCTTCAACACCCGCCGCGCCAGCCTCGCCGATGCCCGCACCCGCGAGGCGCTGGGCCTGCTGTTCGACTTCGAATGGACCAACCGCGCGCTGTTCAGCAATGCCTACCGCCGCTCGACCAGCTATTACCCCAACAGCGAATTCGCCGCCCGCGGCCTGCCCACCGGGCAGGAGTGGCTGCTGCTGGCGGCACTGCGCGAGCGCCTGCCGCCCCAGGTACTGAGCCAGCCCTTCACCCTGCCAGCCACCGATGGCAATGGCCTGCCGCGGGAAACCCTGCGCCGCGCGCTCGGTCTATTGGCCAGCGCCGGCTGGCAATACCGCGGCGATCACCTGGTGGATGCCCAGGGCCGCCCATTGCGCCTGGAGATCCTGCTGGTCAACCCGAGCCTGGAGCGGATCCTGCAGCCTTATGTCGAAAACCTGTTGCGCGCCGGGGTCGATGCCCGCCTGCGTACCGTTGACCGGGCGCAGTACAAGCAGCGCCTGGACCAATACGATTTCGACATGATCCTGATGACCCTCAACCAGACCCTCAGCCCGGGCCTGGAGCAATGGCAGTACTTCCACTCCAGCCAGGCCGCGGTCAAGGGCGGCAAGAACTACGCCGGCATCCAGAACCCGCTGGTCGACACCCTGCTCGAGCGCCTGCTGGGCGCGCAAAGCCGTGATGAGCAGGTGGCCGCAGCGCGCGCGCTGGACCGCGTGCTGCTGTGGCAGCACTACATGATTCCCAATTGGTACCTCGATTATCACCGCCTGGCCTACCGCAACCGGTTCGCCTTCGTCACCACCCCGCCCTATTCGCTGGCGTTGAACAGCTGGTGGCTGAAACCTTCGGAGAACACCCCATGATTGTGCCGCATGCCCTGCTTCGGCAGGCCTGCACGCTGTGGCTCGCGACCTGCTCCAGCCTCGCCCTGGCCGCCGGCCAGCACGCCCTGACGCTGTACAACGAACCGCCCAAGTACCCCGAGGGCTTCAGCCACTTCGCCTACACCAACCCCGACGCGCCCAAGGGCGGCACCCTGCGCCTGGCCCTGGTGGGCGGCTTCGACAGCCTCAACCCGTGGATCGACAAGGGCGTACCGGCCTCCCAGGTGAGCTATGTGTACGACACCCTGATGGTGCAGAGCCTCGACGAACCGATGACCGAATACGGCCTGGTCGCCGAGCGCGCGGAAAAAGCCCCCGACAACACCTGGGTGCGCTTCTACCTGCGCCCGCAGGCACGCTTCCAGGACGGCCACCCGCTGCGCGCCGAAGACGTGGCCTTTACCTTCAATACCCTGATGAAAGACGGCGCGCCGTTCTGGCGCGGCTATTACGCCGACGTGCAAAGCGTGGAGGTGGAGAACCCGCTGCAGGTGGTGTTCCACTTCAAGACCGGGCAAAACCGCGAGCTGCCGATGATCATCGGCCAGCTACCGGTGCTGCCCAAGCACTTCTGGGCCGGCAAGGACTTCGCCCGCGCCAGCCTCGACACCCCGCTGGGCAGCGGCCCGTACCGGGTCGCCTCGGTGCAGGCCGGGCGTTCGCTGCGCCTTGAGCGGGACCCGAACTACTGGGCCAAGGACCTGGGTGTGAACCGCGGCCAGTACAATTTCGACGCGATCGTCGCCGACGTCTACCGCGACGGCGGCGTTGCCCTGGAAGCCCTTAAGGCCGGCGCGGTGGACTACCGCGAAGAGCGCGTGGCGAAAAACTGGGCCTCGGCCTACGACACCCCCGCCGTGCGCGACGGCAAGCTGATCAAGGAAGAAATCCACAACGGCGCGCCGGCCGGCATCCAGGGTTTTGCCTTCAACCAGCGCCGGCCGCTGCTGGCCGACGTACGCGTGCGAGAAGCGCTGACGCTGATGTTCGACTTCGAATGGACCAACCGCCAACTGTTCAACGGCGCCTACGTGCGCGCCGACAGCTATTTTGGTAACTCCGAACTGGCCTCCAGCGGGCTGCCCAGCGCCGATGAGCTCAAGCTGCTCGAACCGCTGCGCGGGCAAATCCCCGAGCGGGTGTTCACCGAGCCCTACCGCAACCCGGTCAGCGACGGCAGCGGGGTGATCCGCGAGCAACAGCGGCGTGCCTACCAACTGCTGCAGGAGGCTGGCTGGAAGGTGGTCGACGACCGCATGACCGACCGCGACGGCAAGCCGGTGACGATTGAATTCCTGGTGGCCTTCCCCGAATACGAGCGCATCCTGCTGCCGTTCAAGCGCAACCTCAAAGACCTCGGCATCGACCTGGTGCTGCGCCGGGTAGACGCCTCCCAGTACGTGAACCGGGTGCGCGCCAGCGACTTCGACATGGTCATCGATGCCCTGCCGCAATCGGCCTCGCCGGGCAACGAACAGCGCTATTACTTCACCAGCGCCGCCGCCGACCGCCCCGGCACGCAGAACATCATGGGCCTGAAAAACCCCGCCGTGGACCAACTGGTCGACGGCCTGATCAACGCCGATTCACGCCAGAGCCTGATCACCCATGCCCACGCGCTGGACCGGGTGTTGCTGTGGAATTTCGTGCTGTTGCCGAACTGGCGGGTCGACACCTGGCGCGTGGCCTACTGGAACAAACTGCAGCACCCGGCCACCGCGCCGACCTACGACATCGGCCTGATGACCTGGTGGGCCCGCCCCGGCGCCAGTGAGCCGCAGCCGCCCGCGGCGCCCGCCACCGGCCAGGAGGCCCGCTGATGCTTGCCTACATCATTCGCCGCCTGTTGCTGATCATCCCTACCCTGTTCGGCATCCTGGTGATCAACTTCATCATCATCCAGGCCGCACCCGGCGGCCCGGTGGAGCAGGCCATCGCCAAGCTCGAGGGTTTCGACGGCGCCACCAGCCGCATTGGCGGTGGCGGCGGCGCGGAAGTGTCCGTGGCCGGTTCCAGCTACCGCGGCGCCCAGGGCCTCGACCCAGCGCTGATCGCCGAAATCGAGCGCCTGTACGGCTTCGACAAGCCGGCGCCGGAGCGGCTGTGGATCATGATCAAAAACTACGCCCACTTCGACTTTGGCGAGAGCTTCTTCCGCAACGCCCGGGTGACCGACCTGATCATCGAGAAAATGCCGGTGTCGATCAGCCTGGGCCTGTGGAGCACGCTGATCATGTACCTGGTGTCGATCCCGCTGGGCATCGCCAAGGCCACCCGCCACGGCAGCCACTTCGACGTGTGGACCAGCTCGGCGATCATCGTCGGCTACGCGGTGCCGGCGTTTCTCTTTGCCATCCTGCTGATCGTGCTGTTCGCCGGCGGTAGCTACTGGGACTGGTTCCCGCTGCGTGGGCTGACCTCGAACAACTTCGCCGAGCTGAGCCTGCCGGGCAAGGTGCTCGACTATTTCTGGCACCTGGCGCTGCCGGTCACGGCACTGGTGATCGGCAACTTCGCCACCATGACCCTGCTCACCAAGAACAGCTTCCTCGACGAGATCGGCAAGCAGTACGTGGTCACCGCCAAGGCCAAGGGCCTGAGCCCGCACAAGGTGCTGTACGGCCATGTGTTCCGTAACGCCATGCTGCTGGTGGTGGCGGGCTTCCCCTCGGCGTTCATCAGTATCTTCTTCACCGGCTCGTTGCTCGTGGAGGTGATCTTCTCCCTCGACGGGCTGGGGCTGATGAGCTTCGAAGCGGCGATCAACCGCGATTACCCGGTGGTGTTCGGCACCCTGTTCATCTTCACCCTGCTGGGGCTGGTGGTGAAGCTGATCGGCGACCTGACCTACACCCTCGTGGACCCACGCATCGATTTCGAAAGCAGGAAGCACTGATGAGCCTATCTCCCCTGAACCTGCGCCGTTACCAGCGTTTCAAGGCGAACAAGCGCGGCTGGTGGTCGCTGTGGATCTTCAGCGTGCTGTTCGTACTGAGCCTGGGCGCCGAGCTGCTGGCCAACGACAAACCGCTGCTGGTGCAGTACGACGGCCAGTGGTTTTTCCCGGCCTTCGAGCGCTACGCCGAGACCGCCTTCGGCGGTGAATTCCCACTGGAGCCGAACTACAAAAGCCCGTACATGCGTGAGCTGCTGGCGCAACACAACGCCCGCGTGGTGTGGGCGCCGATCCCGTTCAGCTACCAGAGCATCAACTACGACCTGCGCGTGCCCACCCCGGCGCCGCCCTCGGCGCAAAACTGGCTGGGCACCGACGACCAGGGCCGCGACGTGCTCGCCCGGGTGATCTACGGCTTCAGGATTTCCGTGCTGTTCGCCCTCACGCTGACCCTCGCCAGCTCGATCATCGGCGTGATCGCCGGCGCCCTGCAGGGCTTCTACGGCGGCTGGGTCGACCTCGCCGGGCAGCGTTTTCTCGAGGTGTGGTCAGGGTTGCCGGTGCTGTACCTGCTGATCATCCTGGCCAGCTTTGTGCAGCCGAACTTCTGGTGGCTGCTGGGCATCATGCTGTTGTTCTCGTGGATGAGCCTGGTCGATGTGGTGCGCGCCGAGTTTCTCCGTGGGCGCAACCTGGAATACGTGCGCGCCGCCCGCGCGCTGGGCATGCGCGATGGGCCGATCATGTTCCATCACATCCTGCCCAACGCCATGGTCTCGACCCTGACCTTCATGCCGTTCATCCTCACCGGGGCGATCGGCACCCTCACCGCGCTCGACTTCCTCGGCTTTGGCCTGCCGGCTGGTGCGCCGTCGCTGGGCGAACTGGTTGGCCAGGCGAAATCGAACCTGCAGGCGCCCTGGCTGGGCATCACCGCGTTTACCGTGTTGGCGCTGATGCTGAGCCTGTTGGTGTTTATCGGCGAGGCCGCCCGCGATGCCTTCGACCCAAGGAAATAACATGAACGGCACCCTGATCGAAATACGCGACCTGGCGGTGGAGTTCGTGGCCGGCGAGCACCGCCAGCGCGCGGTAGACGGCGTAAGCTTCGACATCCGCCGCGGCGAAACCCTGGCCCTGGTGGGCGAAAGCGGCTCGGGCAAGTCAGTCACCGCGCATTCCATCCTGCGCCTGCTGCCCTACCCCCAGGCCCACCACCCCAGCGGCAGCATCCGCTATGGCCAGCACGACCTGCTCGCCCTGGCTGAAAAACCCTTGCGGCGCCTGCGCGGCAACCGCATTGCGATGATCTTCCAAGAGCCGATGACCTCGCTCAACCCGCTGCACAACATCGAGAAACAGATTGGCGAGGTGCTGGCCCTGCACAAGGGCCTGACCGGCGCGGCGGCCCGTGAGCGCACGCTGGAGCTGCTTGAGCTGGTGGGCATACCCGAACCCGCCAAACGCCTGCGCGCGCTGCCACACGAGCTCTCAGGTGGCCAGCGCCAGCGGGTGATGATCGCCATGGCCCTGGCCAACGAACCCGAGTTGTTGATCGCCGACGAACCCACCACCGCGCTGGACGTGACCGTGCAGTTGAAGATCCTCGAGCTGCTCAAGGATCTGCAGGCGCGCCTGGGCATGGCCTTGCTGTTGATCAGCCATGACCTCAATCTGGTGCGGCGCATCGCCCACCGGGTATGCGTGATGCAAAAGGGCCGGATCGTCGAGCAGGCCGACTGCCAGGCGCTGTTCGCCGCCCCCCAGCACCCCTACACCCGCGAGCTGCTGGCGGCCGAGCCGAGCGGCGCGCCGGCGGCCAACGCCGCCGGCGCACCGATGCTCGAGGTAGAGGGCCTGAAAGTCTGGTTCCCGATCCGCAAGGGCGTGCTGCGCCGTGCGGTCGACCATATCAAGGCCGTCGATGGCGTGGGTTTCAGCCTGCCACGCGGGCAAACCCTGGGCATCGTCGGTGAAAGCGGCTCGGGCAAGTCGACGCTGGGCTTGGCGATCCTGCGCCTGATCCACAGCGAGGGCGGCATCGTTTTCCACGGCCAGCCGTTGCAAGGGTTGTCGCGGCAACAGGTGCGGCCGCTGCGGCGGGAGATGCAGGTGGTCTTCCAAGACCCCTTCGGCAGCCTCAGCCCGCGCATGAGCGTGGGCCAGATCATCGGCGAAGGGCTGCGCATCCATGGCATCGGCAGCGCTGAAGAACAGGAGCAGGCCATCGTCAGCGTGCTCGAGGAGGTGGGGCTGGACCCCACCACCCGCCACCGCTACCCCCACGAGTTCTCCGGCGGCCAACGCCAGCGGGTGGCCATCGCCCGCGCGTTGGTGCTCAAGCCAGCGCTGATCCTGCTCGACGAGCCCACCTCGGCGCTGGACCGCACCGTGCAGCGCCAGGTGGTCGAGCTGCTGCGCACCCTGCAGGCCCGGCACAACCTGACCTACCTGTTCATCAGCCACGACCTGGCGGTGGTCAAGGCCATGAGCCACCAACTGATGGTGATCAAGCAAGGCAAGGTGGTTGAACAAGGGCCGGCCGAGCAGGTGTTCGCGGCGCCGCAGCATCCGTATACCCAGCAGTTGTTGGAAGCGGCATTCGTGACGGGCAAGGGTTGAGCGCCGCCCACAAAAAAGCCCGCTTTCGCGGGCTTTTTTGTTCAGCTCAGATCAGTAACGCTCGATCTTCGCCTTGCTCTCCAGCCACTTGCGGTAGCTGGCGAAGTCTTGCTGGCCATTGCGCGACGACAGGAACTGGCGGTACTGGCCCTTTTCCTCTTCGCTCGGCGCTGGGCCTTCGTTCACGCCATTGAGGCGCACCACCACGTAGCTGCCGTCTTGCAGGGTCACGCCGGCGAAGGTCGGCTTGCCGCCCTCAGGCTTAGGCATGCGGAACACCTGCTGCAGCACTTTCGGGTCAATCCCCTCCTGGCTGCGGGTGACTGCTTCGCTGACCTTCCAGGCCTGGCCGTCCTGGCTAGCGGCCAATGCGACCTTGCCATCACGCAGCCCGGCGATCAGGGCATCGCCCTTGGCCTTGGCGGCATCGCTGGCCTTCTGGCGCGCCAGTTCCTTGCGGATCGGCTCGCTGACGGCCTCTTGGCTCAGTTGCTCGGGCTTGCGGTGTTCCTTCACGCGCACCACCACGGTGGTGTCTGGGTCCAGCTCGATGGCGTTGCTGTTGGCGCCCTCGTCGAGCACCTCCGGGCTGAACGCGGCCTGGATCACCTGGCGGTTGGCGGTGACGCCCTCGCTGCCACCGTCGCGGCCGAACGGCTGCGAGGTCTGCACCTTCAGGCCCAGCTCCTGGGCCGGCTGGGCCAGGTCGGAGGCTTCGAAGGCGGAGTCTTCGAGCTTCTTCGCGGCATCCACGTACAGTTGCTCAACCTGCTGGCTTTTCAGGTCGCGGATGATCTTGTCTTTCAGGCTGGCCAGGGTCGGCACTTTCGGTGCCTGCACGCCCAGCAGCTTGATCAGGTGCCAGCCGTACTGGCTGCGCACCGGCTGCGACACTTCACCTTGCTTGAGGCCATACAGCGCGTCCTCGAAGGCAGGGTCGTACACGCCCTTGCCGGCATAGCCCAGGTCACCGCCATTGTTGGCCGAGCCAGGGTCTTGCGAGGCTTGCTTGGCAACGGTCGCGAAATCTTCACCCTTGGCCAGGCGCGCGGCGATGGCTTCGATCTTGCCCTTGGCTTCGGCATCGCTGACCTTGTCGTTGACTTCGATCAGGATGTGCGCGGCACGGCGCTGCTCGGCCAGGTTGGCGATTTCTTTCTGGTACTGGGCTTGCAAGTCATCGTCGCTGACCTTGGCCTGGTCGAAGAACGCGGATTTTTTCAGCTCCACGTAGTCGATCAGCACCTGGTCGGGGCTCATGAATTCCTTGGCGTGCTCGTCGTAGTAGGCCTTCACCTCATCGTCGCTGACCTTCTGCGCGGTGGCGTCGGCCTTGTAGCTGACGCTGGCGAAGTCGCGGGTCTGCTTGTCGAGGCGGGCGTAGGCGAGGATGTCGGCGTCGGTCACCAGGCCGGTGCCGATCAGGCCCGCGCGCACTTGGGCGACGAGCATTTCGTCGGTGAGCATCTGCCGGAATTGCAGGCGGCTGAAGCCCATCTGGCGGATAACCTGGTCGAAACGGTCGGCGTTGAACTTGCCATCGACCTGGAATACCGGCGTTTGCAGGATTTCCTGGTCCAGCGCGGCTTCGGAGAAGCTGAACTTGCCGTCCTGAGCGCCCTGCAACAGCAGCTTGCGGTCGATCAGGCCCTTGAGGGCGGATTCGCGCAGCATGCGCTCGTCGAGCAACGCGGGGTCGAAGTCTTTGCCCAGCTGTTGCATCAGCTGGCGCCGCTGCATTTCTACGGCCTGGCTGAGGTCGGCCTGGGTGATTTCGTCACCGTTGACCTTGGCGGCGTCCTGGCTATGGCTGGTCGCGCGGAAAATGGCGTCGAAGCCGGTAAGCGCCATCAATGCCACGATAACCGTGATGATGGTCTTGGCAATCCACCCTTGTGAATTGTCCCTGATCTTTTGCAGCATGCTTCCCCCAGAAACGATGGCCGATCATGGCCAACGCCCAGATCTGGATAAAAAAAGGCGCACCCTACTGGGATGCGCCTTCTCGTTACTCGCACAGCGAGCTTTTAGAACTACCCACGCGGCGGGTGCCGCATCCCGGCCCGGCCTCACGGCCCGGCGGGTGAAACTCAGTTGACCGAATCTTTCAGGCCTTTACCAGCCTTGAAGCCCGGGATCTTCGCGGCGGAGATCTTGATCGCCTTGCCGGTTTGCGGGTTACGGCCAGTGCGCTCGGCGCGCTCTTTCACGGCGAAGGTACCGAAACCAACCAGTACCACGGAGTCGCCGGCCTTCAGGGCACCGGTGACGGATTCGATGACGGCGTCCAGCGCGCGGCCAGCGACGGCTTTCGGGATATCAGCGGATGCGGCGATGGCATCGATCAGTTCCGACTTGTTCACTCTAAGTCCCCTTATATCTCTATTGAGTTATTTCTAAATATGTATTCAACGCAATGAAACAGGTACCGGCTAACGTATTTCAGAATGAGCCGCTTTATAACAAGGGCTCTAAAATTCTGTCAAGAACGCCAGCCGGCACTGCCAAGGCTTAGTGAGTGCTGATTCTTTCCTTGGAATCGGCGTCACGCTTTTCATCCTTGGCGACAATCTCCGGGGCCACATCGGGCAAGGGCTCCGGGGCGTATTGCAGCGCAATTTGCAGGACTTCGTCAATCCATTTGACCGGCTTGATCTGGAGATCTTGCTTGATATTTTCGGGAATTTCCTTCAAGTCACGGACATTTTCTTCCGGAATGATCACGGTTTTGATCCCACCGCGGTGCGCGGCGAGCAGTTTTTCCTTCAAACCGCCAATCGCCAGTACCTGGCCGCGCAAGGTGATCTCACCGGTCATGGCCACATCGGCGCGCACCGGGATGCCGGTAGACGCCGACACCAGCGCGGTGCACATGCCGATACCGGCACTGGGGCCGTCTTTCGGCGTGGCGCCTTCCGGCATGTGAATGTGGATGTCGCGCTTCTCGAAGAAGTCCAGGGCGATGCCCAGGCTGCGGGCCCGGCTGCGCACCACGGTTTGCGCGGCAGTGATCGACTCGCCCATCACATCACCGAGCGAGCCGGTTTTGATCAACTGGCCCTTGCCGCCCGGTACCACCACCGCTTCGATGGTCAGCAACTCGCCGCCCACCTGGGTCCAGGCCAAGCCAGTGACCTGGCCGACCTGATCCTGTTGCTCGGCCAGGCCGTAGCGGAACTTGCGCACGCCCAGCAACGCTTCGAGCGAATCGGGCACGACCTTGACGCTGACCTGCTTCTGCGCGGTGTGCTCCTTGACCACCTTGCGGCAGATTTTCGCGATCTGCCGCTCCAGGCTGCGCACCCCGGCTTCGCGGGTGTAGTAGCGAATCACGTCGCGGATCGCCGCCTCGCTGATGCTCAGCTCGTCTTTTTTCAGGCCGTTGGCTTTGATCTGCTTGGGCGTGAGGTATTTGGTGGCGATGTTGACCTTCTCGTCTTCGGTGTAACCCGGCAAGCGGATCACTTCCATCCGGTCGAGCAGCGCCGGCGGGATGTTCATCGAGTTCGAGGTGCAGAGGAACATCACGTCGGAGAGGTCGTAGTCGACTTCCAGGTAATGGTCGTTGAAGCTGTGGTTCTGCTCGGGGTCGAGCACTTCGAGCAGCGCCGAAGCGGGGTCGCCGCGCATGTCGCTGCCCATCTTGTCGATTTCATCGAGCAGGAACAGCGGGTTGCGCACGCCCACCTTGGTCATTTTCTGGATCAACCGGCCCGGCATCGAACCGATATAGGTGCGCCGGTGGCCGCGGATCTCAGCTTCGTCGCGCACGCCGCCCAGGGCCATGCGCACGAACTTGCGGTTGGTGGCGGCGGCGATCGACTCAGCCAGCGAGGTTTTACCCACCCCAGGCGGGCCGACCAGGCACAGCACCGGGCCGCGGATTTTTTTCACGCGCTTTTGCACGGCGAGGTATTCGAGGATGCGTTCCTTGACCTCTTCGAGCCCGTAGTGGTCGGCGTCGAGGATGGTCTCGGCCTTGGCCAGGTCGAGCCGCACCTTGCTCTGGGCCTTCCACGGCACCTGCACCAGCCAGTCGATATACGAGCGCACCACGGTGGCCTCGGCCGACATCGGCGACATCTGCTTGAGCTTGTTCAGCTCGGCCTGGGCCTTGGCCAGGGCGTCTTTCGGCAGCCCGGCGGCCTCGATGCGTTTTTTCAGCTCTTCGACTTCGTTGTGGCCTTCTTCACCGTCACCGAGCTCTTTCTGGATCGCTTTCATCTGCTCGTTGAGGTAGTACTCGCGCTGGCTGCGCTCCATTTGTTTCTTCACGCGGCCACGGATGCGTTTCTCGACCTGCAGCAGGTCGATCTCGGCATCCAGCAGCGCCAGCACCTTCTCGACCCGGGCCGAGAGGTCGACGATCTCGAGGATGTCCTGCTTCTGCTCGATCTTCAGCGCCATGTGGGCGGCCATGGTGTCGACCAGGCGCCCGGGCTCGTCGATGCTGTTGAGCGAGCTGAGCACCTCGGAAGGCACCTTCTTGCCCAGCTGCACGTATTGCTCGAACTGCGACAGCAGGCTGCGCACGAACACTTCGGCTTCGCGGTCAGCGGCTTCGGCTTCTTCGATGAGCGAGACTTCGGCGCGGATGTGCCCGGCCACTTCCTTGAAGGCTTCGACGGTACCGCGCTGCTCGCCCTCGACCAGCACCTTGACGGTGCCATCGGGCAGTTTCAGCAATTGCAGTACGGTGGCCACGGTGCCCACGCGGTACAGGGCGTCTTCGCCCGGGTCATCGTCGCCGGGGTTGCGTTGGGCCAGCAGGAGGATCTGTTTCTCACCGGTCATCGCGGCTTCGAGGGCCTCGATGGATTTTTCGCGCCCCACGAACAGTGGGATGACCATGTGCGGATACACGACAACATCACGCAATGGCAGTAGAGGCAATTCAATGGTTGATTTCATGGTTTCGCCTCTTGGCGGCTGAGCCGCGTACAGATGGAAAAAATAAGCATGGGGCCAATGTGGGGCCGGCCCCCGCAAAAAACAAGCGTTGAAACAGAAACAAAAAAGGGGCCTTCAAGGCCCCTTAGTCACTCGCAGCCTGGCCTGCACGCCCGGGCGCCTCAGGCGTCCGGTGCGGCTTTGGCCTGCGGCTCGCTTTCGTAGATCAGCAGCGGCTTGGAGGTGCCATCGATCACACTTTCATCGATGACCACCTTGCTGACATCCTTCTGCGAAGGAATGTCGTACATGGTGTCGAGCAGCACGCCTTCGAGGATCGAACGCAGGCCACGGGCGCCGGTTTTGCGCTCCAGGGCTTTGCGGGCAACCGACTTCAGCGCGTCGCTGCGGAACTCCAGGTCAACGCCTTCCATCTCGAACAGCTTGGCGTATTGCTTGGACAGCGCGTTCTTCGGCTCGGTGAGGATCTGCACCAGCGCGGCTTCGTCGAGTTCGTCGAGGGTCGCCAATACTGGCAAGCGGCCCACGAACTCGGGAATCAGGCCGAACTTGACGAGGTCGTCAGGTTCGACTTCACGCAGCGACTCGCCGACTTTCTTGCCCTCTTCCTTGCTGCGCACCTCGGCACCGAAACCGATACCGCCCTTGGTGGAGCGGTTGGCGATGACTTTTTCGAGGCCGGAGAACGCACCACCGCAGATGAACAGGATATTGCGGGTGTCGACCTGCAGGAATTCCTGTTGCGGATGCTTGCGCCCACCTTGTGGCGGCACGGAAGCGACGGTCCCTTCGATCAGCTTGAGCAGCGCCTGCTGCACGCCCTCACCCGATACGTCACGGGTGATCGACGGGTTGTCGGACTTGCGCGAGATCTTGTCGATTTCGTCGATGTAGACAATGCCCATCTGGGCCTTTTCCACGTCGTAATCGCACTTCTGCAGCAACTTCTGAATGATGTTCTCGACGTCTTCACCCACATAACCGGCTTCGGTCAGGGTGGTGGCGTCGGCGATGGTGAACGGTACGTTGAGCAGGCGCGCGAGGGTTTCGGCGAGCAACGTCTTGCCCGAGCCGGTAGGCCCGATCAGCAGGATGTTACTTTTGCCGAGCTCGACATCGTCGCCCTTCTTGTCGCGCTGGTTCAGCCGCTTGTAGTGGTTGTACACCGCGACGGCCAGCACTTTCTTGGCACGCTGCTGGCCAATCACGTATTGGTCCAGGATGCCGCTGATTTCTTTTGGCGAGGGCAGCTTGTGCGCGCTGCTCTCGGCCTGTGCCTCTTGCACCTCCTCGCGGATGATGTCGTTGCACAGGTCGACGCACTCGTCGCAGATGAAGACCGAGGGGCCGGCAATCAATTTGCGTACTTCATGCTGGCTTTTGCCACAGAAGGAGCAATAGAGCAGTTTGCCGTTGTCCTCGCCGTTGCGGGTGTCAGTCATTGATCGATCCAATCCGGTAGGCTTGAAACACAAGATGAAGGCAAATGCGGGCTTTTTCAAGCCCGCGAATGGCGGGGCTTGCCCGCCAGGGGGAGGCCGTGCCGATTACGCGGGCATTTGCCGCTTGTCGATGACCATGTCCACCAGACCGTATTCGGCCGCCTGGGCAGCGCTCATGAAATTGTCACGGTTGGTGTCACGCTCGATCTCTTCCAGATTGCGACCGGTGTGATAGGCCAGCAGTTCATTCAGGCGCGAACGGATGTGGAGAATTTCCTTGGCGTGGATCTCGATGTCCGAGGCCTGGCCCTGGAAGCCGCCCAGCGGCTGGTGGATCATCACGCGCGAGTTGGGCAGGCAGTAACGCTTGCCCTTGGCGCCGCCGGCGAGCAGGAACGCACCCATGCTGCAGGCCTGGCCGATGCAGGTGGTGGAGACGTCGGGCTTGATGAACTGCATGGTGTCGTAGATCGACATGCCTGCCGTGACCGAGCCGCCCGGGGAGTTGATGTAGAGATGGATGTCCTTGTCCGGGTTTTCCGCTTCAAGGAAGAGCAACTGCGCGGCGACCAGGTTGGCCATGTAGTCTTCGACCGGGCCAATCAGGAAGATCACTCGCTCCTTGAGCAGGCGCGAGTAGATATCGTAGGCGCGCTCGCCGCGCGCCGATTGCTCGACAACCATCGGGACCAGGCCGCCAGCGGCCTGGATGTCAGCGTTCTGAAAATAAGAATTGCCGGCCATGCCTGCATTCACTCCCAATTAGTCATGTCCTGAATACACATAAGCCAGCTCGAAGGCTGGCTTATGAGGTTTCGAAGCGTTAGTCAGCGTTACTCGGCGGCGGTTTCAGGCGCTTGTGCCGGCTTCACTGCTTCTTCGTAAGAGACCGACTTGTCAGTCACACTAGCTTTCTGCAGAACAGTATCCACAACTTGTTCTTCCAGCACAACCGAACGGACTTCGTTCATTTGCTGGTCGTTCTTGTAGTACCAGCTCACGACCTGCTCGGGTTCCTGGTAGGCCGAAGCCATTTCCTGGATCAGCTCGCGCACGCGGTCTTCTTCAGGCTTGAGGTCGAATTGCTTGACCACTTCGGCGACGATCAGGCCCAGCACAACGCGGCGCTTGGCTTGCTCTTCGAACAGCTCGGCCGGCAGTTGCTCAGGCTTGATGTTGCCACCGAACTGCTGCACGGCTTGCACGCGCAGGCGGTTGACTTCGTTGCCCAGCAGGGCTTTTGGCGCTTCGATCGGGTTGGCGGCGACGAGGCCGTCCATGACCTGGTTCTTGACCTTGGCCTTGATCGCCTGGCGCAGCTCGCGCTCCATGTTCTTGCGCACTTCGGCGCGGAAGCCCTCGAGGCTGCTTTCCTTGATGCCGAACTGGCCAAAGAAGGCTTCGTTCAGCTCAGGCAGTTCCGGGGCGGCGACGGCGCTGACGGTGACCGCGAACTGGGCAGCCTTGCCGGCCAGGTCGAGGTTCTGGTAATCCTCGGGGAAAGTCACGTCGAGGGTGCGCGCTTCACCGGCCTTGGCGCCGACCAGGCCGCTTTCGAAGCCCGGGATCATGCGGCCGGAGCCCAGCACCAGTTGGGTGCCCTTGGCCGAACCACCGGCGAACTCTTCGCCGTCGATGGTGCCGGTGAAGTCGATGGTCAGTTGGTCTTCGTCTTGCGCAGCGCGCTCGACGGCTTCGTAGCGCACGTTCTGCTTGCGCAGGATGTCGAGCATGTTGTCGAGGTCGGCGTCGGTGACGTCGGCGCTCAGGCGCTCTACGCTGATGCTTTCAAAGCCGGCAACGGTGAATTCAGGGAACACTTCGAAAGTCGCGATGTACTCGAGGTCCTTGCCTTTTTCGAACACTTTCGGCTCGACGGCCGGCTGGCCGGCGGGGTTGAGCTTCTGCTCGACCACGGCTTCATAGAAAGTCGCCTGAATCAGGTCGCCCAGGGCTTCCTGACGGGCGGCGTCTTCGTAACGCTGACGGATCACGCTCATTGGCACCTTGCCAGGACGGAAACCTGGCACCTTGGCGCGACGGGCAGTCTGTTGCAGACGCTTGTTGACTTCGGTCTCGATGCGCTCGGCAGGCACGCCGATCGTCATGCGGCGCTCGAGCGCGGAAGTGTTTTCAACAGAAACTTGCATGGATATTCCTCGTTGCACAGACGTTAGCCGGCCATTCCCGACCCCAGATCAAGGGCAAGCATTCTAGTGGGTCATTGGCAAGAAGTCACCTGCCTGTGCGCGCAACGCTGCACAAGCGCTCACAAAGGCTCAACGCCGGGGAGAATTCGTTCCCCGAGGGGGCCTGGGCTGCTATTCTGCGGCGAACCTCGATCCGCCAATGCCAAGGACCATTGCCATCAGCTTGCAAGCCTCCCCCGCGCTCAGCGCGCTGCGCGACGCCACCCGCGACCTGCACGCCGAGCTGGACCAGCACTCCCCGCTCACGGCCGCCGACCTCGACGTGGCCGCTTACGCCCACCACGCCGGGCGCGTACTGGGCTGGATGCAGCCGCTGGAGGCCAGCCTCTATGGCGCCGAAGCACCGGCCGCCTGGCGCCAGGCACTGGGGGCCGAACAGCGCGCGCGCAAGGTCGGCTGGCTGCAGCAAGACCTGCTCGACAGCGGCCTGCGCGCAGCCGTGGCGCCCTGCCCCTACAGCCCGCGGCCGGCCAGCCTGGCCGAGGCCTTTGGCCTGAGCTACGTGTGCGAAGGCGCTACCCTCGGCGGCGCGTACCTGTATAAGCAGTGGCAGGCCCGCCTGCAACCGCTGGGCCTGCACTGGCTGCGCGGCTACGGCGAACACACCGGCGCGCTGTGGCGGGCCTGGCAGCAGGCCTTGGCCGAACACGTGACCACCGAGGCCGACATCGCCGCCGCCGCGCGGGCCGCGCGGGCCGGGTTCGGTTCGTTCCGCCAATGGGTGGTGCTCGAAGCCCTGGAGCCCACGCCATGAGCAGCCCGCCAACGCCGGTCACCCTGGCCAACTGCGAAGACGAGCCGATCCACCTGCCCGGGGCGATCCAGCCCCACGGCGCGTTGCTGGCCCTCGACGACCAGGGCCACACCCTGACCCGCAGCCGCAACTTCAAGGCACTGGTCGGCTTCGACCCGCTGCCAGGCCAGCCGCTGAACCTGGCCCAGTGGCCGGCGCTGGCGCAGTGGTTGGCGAGCAACCCGCAAGAGCTCGAACACAGCTGCGAATGCGACATCAACGGCACGCTGTTCGACGTGATCGGCCATCGCCATGGCGCGGTGCGCTTTCTCGAGTTCGAACCGCGCCACAGTGGCGCCGCGTCGTTCAGCCAACTGGCCCTGTACGCCCAGCGCATCATCGGGCAAATGCAACGGCGCAACGACAGCGCCGAGCTGCTGGAGCGGGTCACCGAGGAAATCCGCAAGCTGACCGGCTATGACCGGGTCATGGCCTATCGCTTTCGGCCAGACCTCTCCGGCGAAGTCATCGCCGAGGCGCGCCGTGAAGACCTGGTCAGCTACCTCGGCCAACGCTACCCAGCCTCGGACATTCCCGCCCAGGCGCGGCTGCTGTACATCCAGAACCCGGTGCGGGTGATCGCCGACGCGGCCTACCACCCCAGCGCCCTCGACCCGCTGATCAACCCGCTGGACATGAAGCCCTTCGACCTGAGCTTCTGCGACCTGCGCAGCGTGTCGCCGATCCACTGCGAGTACCTGGCCAACATGGGCGTGCAGGCGTCGATGAGCGTGTCGATCGTGGTCGGCGGCAAACTGTGGGGGCTGTTCGCCTGCCACCACATGGCACCCAAGACCATGCCGCACCCGGTGCGCATGTCGTTCCAGGTGATCTCCCAGGTGTGCAGCGCACTGGTCGAACGCTTCGAGCAACAGCACAACGAAGCCGCCGGGCGCCGCTCCGCGGAACTGCGCAACCAACTGATGCGCGCCGCCTGGGATGCCGAAGACCTGCTCGCCGCGCTGGGCACTGCGCCACTGAACGTGGCCCAACTGCTGCCGTGCGACGGCGCCGCCATCTGCCTGGCCGGGCGCACCCAAAGCATTGGCGGGCACTTCGACCACCTCGCCGAGGCGGTAATCGCCCACCTGGCCAGCACCCCGGAACAAGACACCTTCCACACCGAACAATGGCAGCATACCGACCCCGCCAGCCCGGACGCCCGCTATTGCGGGGTGCTGGCGGTGCGCTTTCACCCCAACGAGCACGGCTGGGTGATGTGGTTCCGCCAGGAAGAAGTGCACAACGTGCGCTGGGCCGGCAAGCCGGAAAAAATCGTCAAGGTTGGCCCTTCCGGCTCACGGCTGACGCCGCGCGGCTCGTTCGAGGCATGGGAAGAAGTGGTACGCGGCCGCGCCGCCAGTTGGACCGAACAGGAAACCGCCATCGCCGACGCCCTGCGCAGCGCCCTGGTGGAGCTGGCGCTGAACCGCGCCGGCGAGATCGACCGCATGCGCCAGCGGCTGATCGCCATGCTCGGCCACGACCTGCGCAACCCGCTGCAGTCGATTTCCATGGCCGCGTCGATGCTGCGCTCCAACGAGCAACGCGACACCCAACTGCGCCAGCACATCAGCCAGTCCAGCGGGCGCATGGAGCGGTTGATCAGCCAGGTGCTGGAGATGAGCCGGCTGCAAACCGGCATGGGCATGATGGTCAACCGCGAACAGGTCGACCTCTCAGCCCTCACCGAGAGCATCGTCACCGAAACCCTGGTGGCCTTCCCCGGCATGCAGGTCGACACCCAGATCGAGCCAAACGTGCAGCTACTGGCCGACCCGGACCGCTTCGCCCAGATCATCACCAACCTGCTGGGCAACGCGCGCTACCACGGCCTGCCCGGGCGCCCGGTCGGCCTGGGGCTGGCCCAACGCGGCGGGCAAACCACGCTGACGGTGACCAACGAAGCCACCGAGCTGCCACCCGAGCGGCTGAGCTCGCTGTTCCAGGCGTTCAAGCCCGCCAGCAACCAGCCAAGCCGCAACAAGAACGGGCTGGGGATCGGGCTGTATATTTCCCAGGCCATCGCCGCGGCGCATAACGGCGAGATTACCGTGAGCCAGAATGGCGGGCGGATCGAGTTCAGGGTGGTGTTGCCGAGCGAGGGGTGAGGGGCACGCGAGCACTGCCCGCCCACCTCAATGGGCCAGAACGAAAGCATCCGCATTATCACCCCAAGCGATCAGCAATCAATAGGCCGCAAGCTCAAGCGACAACTCTGGATGCTTGGCGATCAGGCGCATAAGACAAAGCACACCGCCCGGTGGCACAAAACGCCCCTGCTCCCAGTCACGAAGCGTCGCGACCGGCGTGGCAATGCGCTCTGCAAACATCGCCTGGGTCAGGCCGGAGCGCTCTCGCGCTTGGCGCACCAGCACTTGCTCAGGGGTAGTGACACGCCCATGGCCCGCCTGCGCCTCGCCCAGCGCCTGCCGCAAATCAGGCAGCGCCTCGCCCGCATCCTCCTCAATGGCCTTGGCCACTGCCTCAATATCGATATTACGCATTTCAAACCACCTTGCTGATTTCAGCGGGGCTCATGCTGGAGCGGTCGGCTTTAGCGTAGACCGTTACCAGCAACACAATTTCATCTTCAATCACACTAAAGTAAATCACACGAGCGCCACCGGACTTTCCTGACCCCGCGCGCGCCCAGCGCACCTTCCGCGCACCCTCCGCACCTGGGATTACATCAGCCGCAAGCGGGTTCGCCGCGATCCAGTCGATAAAAGCGATGCGCTCTTCCTCTAGCCATAGCTTGGCGGCATGCTTTTGGAACGTAGGCGTTTCAATGACGGTATACATGGGACCATAATACGGGCATCCCGTACATCCCGCAATTGAACGAGTAGCAGAGCGTCGGCTTTCATTTGCCTGCCCACAGCACTGGCGAGGAACATCTAGTACATCGCTGATGGGTCGAATTCGGGGTGTACTGACCCATGTACTAAAAATGTGGGGAATGCACAGCAAGGGCGTGGAAACCCCAGGAACGAAAAAGCCCGCACTAGGCGGGCTTTCCGGGGTTCGCTGTAAGCCTAAGGAAGCGTCAGGAACCTGAGATGGTGCGGACGAAGAGACTCGAACTCTTACAGCTTGCGCCGCTGGAACCTAAATCCAGTGTGTCTACCAATTTCACCACGTCCGCAGAGACGCTAGCTTAAAGCAAAGGCGCCTGATGAATCACCAGGCGCCTTTTCAAAATATGGGGTGGACGATGGGAATCGAACCCACGACAACTGGAATCACAATCCAGCGCTCTACCAACTGAGCTACGCCCACCATATTGCTACTTGTGCCAAAGCTGCCGTTAATGGCGCACCCGGCAGGACTCGAACCTGCGACCATCCGCTTAGAAGGCGGATGCTCTATCCAGCTGAGCTACGGGCGCTTATGCTCGACTCCGAATCAGCCGAATAAAAGCCTCAATCTCCGAAAACTTGCCGCGAAAATCGCTACAACTTCGTAGACCGTCTGAACCAGCGCTAGGCCCTGCCCGACAAGTGCGACGAATCTTATAGATGGCCCCGGAGGGCGTCAACACTTTTTTGAAAAAAATTCATTGATATAAAGGGCTTAGCCATTTCCCCCCGCCATACGCCTTTGACCGGGGCGCCGGGCATGCGAGAATACGCGCACCTTTTTTACCCTGCGATGGTTTACTACGCGTCATGACAGCACAACTTATCGACGGCAAGGCGATTGCCGGAGGCATCCGCCGGCAGATCGCCCAACGTGTCGCCGAGCGCCGCCAGCAGGGCCTGCGCGTTCCAGGCCTGGCGGTGATCCTGGTAGGGACCGACCCTGCCTCCCAGGTCTATGTTTCCCACAAGCGCAAGGACTGCGAGGAAGTCGGCTTTCGCTCCGACGCCTTCGACCTGCCCGCCAGCACTTCGCAAGCCGAGCTTGAAGCCCTGATCGACCGCCTCAACGCCGACGCCGAGATCGATGGCATCCTGCTGCAACTGCCGCTGCCCGAACACCTCGATGCCTCGTGCCTGCTCGAGCGCATCCGCCCCGACAAAGACGTCGACGGTTTCCACCCTTATAACGTCGGCCGCCTGGCCCAACGCATCCCGCTGCTGCGCCCGTGCACGCCCAAGGGCATCATGGCGCTGCTCGAAAGCACCGGGCAAGACCTCTACGGCATGGACGCAGTGGTGGTCGGTGCCTCGAACATCGTCGGCCGGCCGATGGCGCTGGAACTGCTGCTCGGTGGCTGCACGGTGACCGTCACCCACCGCTTCACCCAGGACCTCGCCGGCCATGTCGGCCGCGCCGACCTGGTGGTGGTGGCCGCCGGCAAGCCGGGGCTGGTCAAGGGCGAGTGGATCAAACCCGGCGCGATCGTGATCGACGTCGGCATCAACCGCCAGGCCGACGGCCGCCTGGTCGGTGACGTGGTGTACGAAACCGCCGCCGAGCGCGCCGGCTGGATCACCCCGGTGCCTGGCGGCGTCGGCCCGATGACCCGCGCCTGCCTGCTCGAGAACACCCTGTACGCCGCCGAAACGCTGCACGGCTGAGCCCGCCGTGTCCGATTCCGACCGTATCTTCGCCCAGCCCCTGGCCCAGGTGCCCGACTTCGTGTTCAACGAAGCCGTGGCACGGGTGTTCCCCGACATGATCAAGCGCTCGGTGCCCGGTTACCCGACCATCGTCGAAAACCTTGGCGTACTGGCGGCGCGCTTCGCCCAGCCGCATACGGTGCTGTACGACCTCGGCGCCTCCCTTGGCGCGGTCACCCAGGCCTTGCGCCGGCACGTGAGCAGCGAAGGCTGCCGGGTGATCGCCGTGGACAACTCCGCGGCGATGGCCAGCCGCTGCGCGGAATACCTCAGCGCCCAGGATGCGATGTTCCAGGAACTGCTGCCGGTGCAGGTGCGCGAGGCCGACATCCTCCAGTTGGCCTTCGAGCCGGCCTCGGTGGTGGCGCTGAACTTCACCTTGCAGTTCATCCCGCCGGAGCAGCGGGTCACCCTGCTCGCGCGGATTCGCCAGGCGCTGGTGCCCGGCGGGGCCTTGTTGCTGTCGGAAAAACTGCGCTTCGAAGACCCTGCCGACCAAGCCCTGCTCACCGACCTGCACCTGGCGTTCAAGCGCGCCAATGGCTACAGCGAACTGGAAATCGCCCAGAAGCGCAGCGCCATCGAGCACGTGATGAAGCCCGACAGTTTAGAAGAACACCGCACCCGCCTGCTCGCCGCCGGCTTCAGCCGCGTGGTGCCGTGGTTTCAGTGCATCAATTTCGCCTCATTTATAGCGCTGCCATGATCGACCTCTCTCCCCTCGCCCGGCGCCTGGCCGGTTCGCCCCTGCACACCTGGGCCCAAGGCCTGCAGGCTGACCTCGAGCAGCGCCTGGCCAGCGGCCACGGTGACCTGCAACGCTGGCAGAACGCCCTCAAGGCCTTACCGGAGCTGACCGCCAGCGTGGTCGACCTGGCCCGCGGCGTGACCCTCGGCGGCGCCTGCGACGACAGCAGCCGCCAGCGCCTGCGCGACGCCCTGATGGGGCTGTCGCCCTGGCGCAAGGGCCCGTTCGAGCTGTTTGGCGTGCACGTAGACACCGAATGGCGCTCAGACTGGAAATGGGAACGGGTAGCGCCGCACCTTGACCTGCACGGCAAGCGCGTACTCGACGTGGGCTGCGGCAACGGTTACTACCAGTGGCGGATGCTCGGCGCCGGCGCCGAGGCGGTGATCGGCATCGACCCGAACTGGCTGTTCTTTTGCCAGTTCCAGGCATTGGCGCAGTACCTGCCGGATCTACCCGCCTGGCACCTGCCGCTGGCCCTCGAAGACCTGCCCGCCAACCTGCAAGGCTTCGACACGGTGTTCTCGATGGGCGTGCTGTACCACCGCCGCTCCCCCATCGACCACCTGTATGCGCTGAAGGATTGCCTGGTGAAAGGGGGCGAGCTGGTACTCGAAACCCTGGTGATCCATGGCGGCCCGCAGGATGTACTGGTGCCCGATGACCGCTACGCGCAGATGCGCAACGTGTGGTTCCTGCCCTCGGTACCGGCGCTGGAGCTGTGGCTGCGGCGCGCCGGGTTCAACGAGGTGAAATGCGTGGACGTGAGCACCACCAGCATCGCCGAGCAGCGCAGCACCGAGTGGATGCGCTACCAGTCGCTGGAACACTTCCTTGACCCCGACGACCACGCCAAAACCGTGGAGGGCTTGCCGGCGCCGATGCGCGCGGTGATCACCGCGCGCAAGTAGCCGAGGGCTGCCGGCCTACACCACCCCCACCAAGCCATCGATCAACACCTGCGCGCACCCTTGCGAGCAGCGCTCTACCCGCCCGCGCACGCCATACACCTCGGCCAGGGTCGCCGGGGTGATCACCTCGGCCGGCGCGCCGTGGGCCACCAGCGCCCCACCCCGCAGCATCAGCGCGCGGTCGGTGTGACGCAGCGCGATGTTGATGTCGTGCAGCACGATCAGGGTGATCATGCCGTGGGCGCGGGTCAGCTCGCCGATCAGGTTCATCACGTGAAACTGGAAGTTCAGGTCCAGCGCCGACAGCGGCTCGTCGAGCAGCAGCACGCGGGGCTCGCGGATCAACGCCTGGGCCAGGCCCACCAGTTGCTTTTGCCCGCCCGAGAGTTCATCGAGAAAGCGCATGCCCAGGTGCTCGATGTCGAGCTGGCGCAGCAGCGCCCGGGCCCGTTCGGCCTCTTCACCGGCATGCCCGGCGCCACTGGCGCGGCGCGCCACCAGCAATGACTCGAACACCCGCAGGTGCACGCTGGCCGGCAGGCTTTGTGGCAGGTACACCACCTGCTCGGCGCGCTGGGCGAAGCTGGCGTGCAGCAGGTCATGGCCGCCGAGCAGCACCTGGCCACGGGCCGGGGTCAGCCCGGCGATGGCCTTGAGCAGGGTCGACTTGCCGCTGCCATTGGGGCCCAGCAATGCCGTGACCTCACCGGCGGCAACGCCTTCCAGGGCCAAGCCGTTGATGATCGCGCGGCGGCCGTAGTGAACCTGCAACCCCTCGATAGCCAACTGCGCCATCACTGCACCCCCTTGCGCCGCAACACGATGAACAGAAAGAACGGGATGCCCACCAGCGCGGTGACGATGCCCACCGGCACCAGCACGCCATGGATGATGTTCTTCGACACCACCGAGGCCAGCGAAAGGATCACCGCCCCGGCCAGGGCGCTGCCGGGCAGGTAGAAGCGGTGGTCTTCACCGAACAGCATGCGCGAGATGTGCGGCCCGACCAGCCCGATGAAACCAATGGTGCCAACGAACGACACCGCCAGCGCCGACAGCACGCTGACCCGCAGCAAGGTGCCCAGGCGCAGGCGCTTGACGTCGATACCGAAGCTGGCGGCGCGGTCTTCGCCCAGGCGCAACGCGGTCAGTTGCCAAGAGCGCCGCCAGGCCAGCGGCAGGCACACCGCCAGGGCCAGGGCGAGCATCCCGGCCTTGGGCCAGTCGGCCCGCGCCAGGCTGCCGAGGGTCCAGAACACCAAGGCCTGCAGGGCGTCTTCACTGGCCACGAACTGGATCAACGACACCAGCGCGCCAAAGGTGAAGCCCAGGGCAATGCCGAACAGCACCACCACGTTGGTATCGGCCTTGCGCAGCCGCGCCAGCACATCCAGCGCCAGGGTGGCGAGCATGGCGAACACGAACGCATTGGCCGCCACCAACCACTCGCTGGGCACCCCAGGGATGCCCAGCCCGAGTACGATCGCCAGCGCCGCGCCGAACGCCGCGGCATGCGATACGCCCAGGGTGAACGGGCTGGCCAGCGGGTTGCCGAGGATGGTCTGCATCTCCGCGCCCGCCAGGCCCAGCGCTGCGCCGACCAACACCGCCATCAGCGCCTGCGGCAAGCGAATGCTCCACACGATCACCTGCTGGCCGGGGCTGACGCTCTCTTTGTGCAGCAGGGTTTGCCAGAGGTCGGCCAGGCTCAGCCCGGCGGGGCCAAGGGTGAAGTCGAGCAACATCGAGGCCGCGATGGCCAGCACGAAGGCGCCGAGCAGCAGCAGGCGCCGGCGCAGCACACGGCTGTAGTCGTCGAGCACCTGGGGCGGGGTATCGGCCAGGTTGAGCTTGGCGGTCACGGCTTGAGGTCCACCGCGTAGGTGCCCTGGATGTTCACCGGCAAGAACTGCTGCAACTCGGCCAGGCTCTTGGCCGGGTCAACGTCCTTCATCTGCTCGGGGTAGAACCACTTGGCCATGGCCTCGATCGCCAGCACGTTGTACGGCGAGTTGTAGAAGTTGTGCCACACCCCATGCACGCGGCCTTCGCGCACGGCGGTCAGGCTGGAGATGCCCGGGCGCGCCACCAGCGCTTGCAGGCTTTGCCGCGCGGCCGCCTCGGTCACGCCAGCGCCCGCCTTCAGGCCGTCATCACTGCTGTTCTGGTCGCGGGTGCCACTGGTGAGATAAAAGCGCGGGTCGGCGCTGATCAGCTTTTCCAGGTTGATGTCGCCGATCGGCCCGGGCACCAAGTCTGCGGCGATGTTATGGCCCCCCGCCGCCTGGATGAATTCGCCCATATTGCCCTTGCCGGCGGTGTGGCAGCAGGCCACGCCACCTTTGTTGTAGCCGGCGAGCATTTCGATGAACACCGACGGCCGCTGACCCTCGGGTACCTTGGCGACCACCTCCTGCACGCGCTTGAGGTGGCGCTCGTACCAGTCGATGTAGGCTTGGGCCTGGGCTTCGCGGTGCAGTGCCTGGCCGAGCAGGCGCATGCTCGGCACGGTGTTTTTCATCGGGTGCTGGCGGAAGTCGACGAACACCACCGGCACGCCGGCCTGGTGCAGTTGTTCCACCACCGGGTTGTTCACCCCCGGGCCATGGCCGGCCACGCCGAAGATGGCGATGTCTGGGTGCAGGTCGAGCACCTTTTCCGGGTTCACGCTGGCTTCGGAGGTTTTGCCGATGGTGGGCAGGGTGTCTATTTGCGGAAATTTCGCCTGGTAGGCGGCGTAGCCTTGCTTGTCGACGGTTTTCAGCTCGCCCTGCCAGCCGACGATACGCTTGAGCGGGTCTTGCCCCTCGAGCAGGGCGACCGCATAGAGCATGCGCCCCTCACCCAACAGCACATGCTCGACCTGGTCCGGGATCTGCACCTGGCGGCCGGCGATGTCGGTGACGGTGGTGGCGGCGAAGGCGGCCTGGCAGGCCACGCTCAAAGCCAGCGCGCCGAGCAGGGCGCGGGGAGAAAACGAACGCATGAGTACCTCGTGTGCGAGCGGCTTTAGAAATAAATACTTACTATTGTGCCTGAAAACCGTTCGCATTCGCGGCGCGAGCCGATGAAGAAACTGTCATCTAGTAACCGGATGTGTTGTGCAAAGCCTCGCCCTTGAGCCGCCGCCCACCGCCAGCGCTTCAACCGCGCCCCGGCAAGCAGGTACTATGTAAACCCCACCCGCCGGAGCGCGCCATGAAAGTCGCCAGTTTCGATGTCGATGCACAAAAAGGCTTCACGCCGCTGTGCCCTGAAGAACTGCCGGTGCCCGAAGGCGACCTGATCGCCGCGGACCTGAACTTCCTCGCCAGCCGCGCCAGCCTGCGCCTGGGCAGCAAGGATGCGCACTCGCCCCAGGCCAAGTGGGTGGTCGCCGAACCCAGCCAGATGCTCGCCCCACTGGGCCTGGCCAACGCCGACCTGACCTGGGTCAGCCATTGCGTTCCGGGCACCGCCGGCTTTGAATTGCTCGACGGCCTGCCGGCGCCGCTGGACTACGATTTCTTCGTGTGGAAGGGCATCGAGCTCGACCTGCACCCCTACGGCGCCTGTTACCACGACCTGGCCGAGCGCCGCAGCACCGGCGCGATCGAATTCCTCCGCGCCCAGGGCGTGGGCCGGGTGCTGGTCGGCGGCCTGGCGCTGGACTACTGCGTGCGCACCACCGCCTTGCAACTGCGCCGCGCGGGCTTCGAGGTGGGTGTGTACCTGCCGGCCTGCCGCGCGATCGCCGCGCACAGCGCCGAAGCGGCCTGCCAGGCCATGAGCGAGGCCGGCATCAGCCTGTATGCCAGCGCCGCGGCCCTGGATGCCGCATTGGCCGCCGATACCTGTAAGCTTTGACCCCTGTGCATTCAACCTTTGCCTGTTTCACATCGATGGGAGATCGACCGACATGAGCAACCGCCAAGCCGAAATCGCCGCCGCGCTGGATGTCACCCCGCCGTTCAAGGATGACGCCGCCATCGCCGCGGAGGTCGACCGGCGCAAGGCCTTTATCAAGCACACCCTGCGCAGCGCCGGGTTGAGGGTGCTGGTGCTGGGCATCAGCGGCGGCGTGGACTCCTCCACCGCCGGGCGCCTGGCGCAGCTGAGCGTTGAGGAACTGCGCGCCGAAACCGGCGATGCCACCTACCGTTTCGTCGCCGTGCGCCTGCCCCACGGCGTGCAGCACGACGAAGCCGATGCCGCCCTGGCGATGCAGTTCGTGCGTGCCGATGAAGAGGCGACGGTGAACATCGCCGGCGCCGTCAAGGGCCTGGCCGATACCGTCAGCCACCTGGGCGGGCTGACCCCGGCGCGCCGGGACTTCGTGATCGGCAACACCAAGGCGCGGATGCGCATGGTCGCCCAGTACACCATCGCCAACGCCTACGACGGCCTGGTGATCGGCACCGACCACGCGGCCGAGGCGGTGATGGGTTTTTTCACCAAGTTCGGCGACGGCGCCTGCGACCTGGCGCCGCTCAGCGGGCTGGTGAAACACCAGGTGCGTGCCGTGGCGCGCTACCTCGGCGCCCCAGACAGCCTGGTGATGAAGGTGCCCACCGCGGACCTCGAAGAACTCAACCCCGGCAAGCCCGACGAGCATGCCCATGGCGTGACCTACGCGCAGATCGACGCCTTCTTGCATGGCGAGGCGGTGCCGGAAGAGGCCTATAACATCATCGCCAGCACCTACGACAAAACCCACCACAAGCGCGCGTTGCCGTTCGTGCCTTGAAGGCGGCTGAGGGCCCATCGCCCGGCACAGCCGGAGTGCTGTTCACTTAGGCAACTTCACGGCCTCGTGGAGGGCATGAACATGTGAGCCATGCTGATTTTGTGCATGAGCTTCAGGGCCTATCGCCCGGCACAGCCGGCCTCCCACGGGTCCAGTATTTCTCTTTAAATCAAGGAGTTACATAAATCTGGTGGGAGGCCGGCTGTGCCGGGCGATAGGCCCTGAAAACCTACCCCGGCACCCGCACCCACCCCTCCATCAACACCCGCGCGCTACGGCTCATGATGGCCTTGGTCACCTGCCACTGGCCGTCGACCTGCCGCGCCTGGGCGCCGACGCGCAGGGTGCCGGAGGGGTGGCCGAAGCGCACGGCCTCGCGCTCGCCGCCGCCGGCGGCGAGGTTGACCAGGGTGCCGGGGATCGCCGCCGCGGTGCCGATCGCCACCGCGGCGGTGCCCATCATCGCGTGGTGCAGCTTGCCCATCGACATCGCCCGCACCAGCAGGTCGACATCGCCCTCGGCCACCGGCTTGCCGCTGGAGGCGGTGTAGCTGGCCGGCGGCGCGACGAATGCCACCTTGGGCGTGTGCTGGCGGCGCGCGGCGTCTTCCACCCGGCTGATCAGCCCCATGCGCACGGCGCCGTAGGCGCGGATGCGCTCGAACATCTCCAGCACCCGCGGGTCGCCGTTGATCTCGCCTTGCAGCTCGGTGCCGGTGTAGCCCAGCGCCGCGGCATTGAAGAAGATGGTCGGGATGCCGGCGTTGATCATCGTCACTTCCAGGCTGCCCACACCCGGCACGTTGAGGTCGTCGATCAGGTTGCCGGTGGGGAACATCGCGCCCGCCCCGCCCTCCTCCTCGGCGGCCGGGTCGAGAAACTCCAGCTGCACCTCGGCGGCGGGGAAGGTCACCCCATCGAGCTCGAAGGCGCCGGTTTCCTGCACCTGGCCGTCGGTGATCGGCACATGGGCGATGATCGTCTTGCTGATGTTGGCCTGCCAGATGCGCACCACCGCATGGCCGTTGTGCGGCACCCGCTCGGCGGCGACCAGGCCCTGGGCGATGGCGAACGGGCCGACCGCCGCCGAGAGGTTGCCGCAGTTGCCCGACCAGTCGACGAAGGCGCTGTCGATCGACACCTGGCCGAACAGGTAATCCACGTCGTGATCCGGGCGCTGGCTGCGGTTGAGGATCACCACCTTGCTGGTGCTGGAGGTGGCGCCGCCCATGCCGTCGATCTGCTTGCCGTAGGGGTCGGGGCTGCCGATCACCCGTAGCAGCAGCGCGTCGCGCGCCGGGCCGGGTACGCGGGCAGCGCCAGGGAGGTCTTCCTGTACGAAGAACACCCCCTTGCTGGTGCCCCCGCGCAGGTAGGTGGCAGGGATTTTCAATTGCGCTGCAGGTGCCATGTTCGTTCTCCTGGCTTTATGCCGAGGCGGCTTCGAGAAAATCTTCGGCAAAACGCTGCAACACGCCGCCAGCCTCGTAGATGGATACTTCTTCGGCGGTGTCGAGCCGGCACTTCACCGGCACCTCCAGCCGCTCGCCGCCACGGCGCTGGATCACCAGCGTGAGCTGGGCGCCGGGGGTGCGCGCGCCCTGCACATCGAACAGCTCGGTGCCGTCGATGCCCAGCGTGGCGCGGGTGGTGCCCGGCAAGAATTCCAGTGGCAGCACGCCCATGCCGATCAGGTTGGTCCGGTGGATGCGCTCGAAGCCTTCGGCGGCGATCGCCTCGACCCCGGCCAGGCGCACGCCCTTGGCGGCCCAGTCGCGGGAAGAGCCTTGGCCGTAATCGGCGCCGGCGATGATGATCAACGGCTGGCGCCGCGCCATGTAGGTTTCGATCGCTTCCCACATGCGCATCACCTGGCCTTCGGGTTCAACCCGGGCCAGCGAGCCTTGTTTGACCTTGCCGTCGACCACCGCCATTTCGTTGATCAGCTTGGGGTTGGCGAAGGTCGCGCGCTGCGCGGTGAGGTGGTCGCCGCGGTGAGTGGCGTAGGAGTTGAAGTCCTCTTCGGGCAGGCCCATCTGCGCCAGGTATTCACCCGCGGCGCTGCTGCGCAGGATGGCGTTGGACGGCGACAGGTGGTCAGTGGTGATGTTGTCGCCGAGCACCGCCAGCGCGCGCAGCCCACGCAGGGTGCGCTCGCCGGCCAACGCGCCCTCCCAATAGGGCGGCCGGCGGATGTAGGTGCTGTGCGCGCGCCAGGGGTACAGCGGCGCGACCTTTTCGGCGCTGGCGTTATCGAGGTTGAACATCGGGATGTACACCTGGCGGAACTGCTCGGGCTTGACCGCCGCGCCAACCACCGCGTCGATTTCCTCATCGCTGGGCCAGAGGTCTTTCAGGCGGATTTCACGCCCCTGCGCCACCCCGAGCACATCGTTTTCGATGTCGAAACGAATGGTCCCGGCAATGGCGTAGGCCACCACCAGTGGCGGCGAAGCCAGAAACGCCTGCTTGGCGTAGGGGTGAATGCGCCCGTCGAAGTTGCGGTTGCCCGACAGCACCGCGGTGGCGTACAGGTCGCGCTCGATGATTTCCTGTTCGATGGCTGGGTCCAGCGCGCCAGACATCCCGTTACAGGTGGTGCAGGCAAAGGCGACGATGCCGAAGCCAAGCTTCTCCAGCTCGTGGGTCAGCCCGGCTTCGTCGAGGTACAGCGCCACGGCCTTGGAGCCGGGTGCCAGCGAGGTTTTCACCCACGGCTTGCGGGCCAGCCCGAGGCGGTTGGCGTTGCGCGCCAGCAGCGCGGCGGCGATCACGTTGCGTGGGTTGCTGGTGTTGGTGCAACTGGTGATGGCGGCGATGATCACCGCGCCGTCGGGCAACAACCCGGGAGTATCTTCCCAGGCCCCGGCAATGCCCCGCGCGGCCAGTTCGGAGGTGGCCAGGCGGGCGTGGGGGTTCGACGGCCCGGCCATGTTGCGCACCACCGTCGAGAGGTCGAAGCGCAGCACCCGCTCGTACTCCACCGCGGCAAGGGCATCGGCCCACAGGCCGGTCTCCCGCGCATAGGTTTCGACCAGGCGCACCTGTTGCTCTTCGCGGCCGGTCAGGCGCAGGTACGCCAGGGTTTGCTCGTCGATGGCGAACATCGCCGCGGTGGCGCCGTATTCGGGGGCCATGTTCGAGATCGTCGCGCGGTCGCCGAGGGTCAGGCTGCGCGCGCCCTCGCCGTAGAATTCCAGCCAGGCGCCGACCACCTTCTGCTGGCGGAGGAATTCGGTCAGGGCCAGCACGATGTCGGTGGCGGTAATGCCGGGCTGGCGGCGCCCGCTCAGCTCCACGCCGACCACGTCCGGCAGGCGCATCCAGCTGGCGCGGCCGAGCATCACGTTTTCAGCTTCCAGGCCGCCCACGCCGATGGCGATCACCCCCAGCGCGTCGACATGCGGTGTGTGGCTGTCGGTGCCGACCAGGGTGTCGGGGAAGGCCACGCCATCCTTGACCTGCACCACCGGCGACATTTTCTCCAGGTTGATCTGGTGCATGATGCCGTTGCCCGGGGGGATCACCTCGACGTTCTCGAACGCCAGCTTGGTCCAGTCGATGAAGTGAAAGCGGTCTTCGTTGCGGCGGTCTTCGATGGCGCGGTTCTTGGCGAAGGCGTCGGGGTCGTAGCCACCGCACTCCACCGCCAAGGAGTGGTCGACGATCAACTGGGTGGGCACCACCGGGTTGACCTTGGCCGGGTCGCCACCGCGGGCGGCGATGGCGTCGCGCAGGCCAGCGAGGTCGACCAGCGCGGTTTGCCCGAGGATGTCGTGGCACACCACCCGCGCCGGAAACCAGGGAAAATCCAGCTCGCGCTTGCGCTCGATCAACTGCCCGAGGGCCGCGCTGAGTTGTTCCGGCGCGCAGCGGCGCACCAGGTTCTCGGCCAGCACCCGCGAGGTGTACGGCAGGCCCGCCCAGGCGCCGGGGGCCAGCGCATTCACCGCGGCGGCAGCGTCGAAGTAGTCCAGGGGGCTGCCGGGCAAGGGCTTACGGTATTGAGTGTTCATGGCACAGGCTCACGGTCGGTGGTTCGGGCGGGCGGCTTCTTGGGCCGCCCTGCCCGTTCGGCTGGGAAGTGTTCCCTAGCGTTCGGCCAACGGCACGAAGGGCCGCTGGGGCTCGCCGGTGTACTCGGCGCTGGGGCGGATGATGCGGTTGTTGGCGCGCTGCTCGAACACGTGGGCAGCCCAGCCGGTGAGCCGCGAACACACGAAGATCGGCGTGAACAGCTCGGTCGGGATGCCCATGAAGTGGTACGCCGAGGCGTGGTAGAAGTCGGCGTTGGGGAACAGTTTCTTCTGCTCCCACATCACCTTGTCGACCGCTTCGGACACCGCGTACAGGCGGCTATCGCCGACGTCATCGGCCAGCTTCTTCGCCCAGCCCTTGATCACTTCGTTGCGCGGGTCCGAGTCGCGGTACACGGCGTGGCCGAAGCCCATGATCTTCTCTTTGCGTTCGAGCATGCCGAGGGTGCCGCGGGTGGCCTCCTCGGCGCTGGCGAAGCGGTCGATCATTGCCATTGCCGCCTCGTTGGCGCCGCCATGCAGCGGCCCGCGCAGGGTGCCGATGGCGCCGGTGATGCACGAGTAGAGGTCAGACAGCGTCGACGCGCAGACCCGCGCGGTGAAGGTCGAGGCGTTGAATTCATGCTCGGCGTAGAGGATCAGCGACACGTCCATCACCTGGCGGTGCAGGTCGCTCGGCGGCTTGCCATGCAGCAGGTGCAGGAAGTGCCCGGCAATGCCCGGTTGGTCGCTGTCGGTGTCGATCCGCACGCCGTGGTGGGCGAAGCGGTACCAGTAGCAGAGCATTGCCGGGAACAGCGCCAGCAGGCGGTCGGTCACCGCGTGCTGGCGCTCGAAGCTGCCCTCGGGCTCCAGCACGCCGAGAAACGACGCGCCAGTGCGCATCACGTCCATGGGGTGGGCGGCCGCCGGGATGCGTTCGAGCACCTCTTTCAGTGGCTGCGGCAGGCTGCGCAGGGTGCGCAGCCGGGCCAGGTAGTCGTCGAGCTCGGCGCGGCTGGGCAGCTCGCCATACAGCAGCAGGTAGGCCACTTCTTCGAACACCGCCTGGCCGGCCAGTTCGCGTACGTCGTAGCCGCGGTAGGTTAGCCCGGCACCCGCCTGGCCCACGGTCGACAGGGCGGTCTGCCCGGCGACCTGGCCGCGCAGGCCGGCGCCGCTCAATACTTTTGCTTCTGCCATGTGGATTCTCCCGTTCTTGAACTTGTTGTAAGGAAGGTTCGCAGCAGGTCAGCGTTTACCCTGCGCGAACAACGCGTCGAGTTTCTCCTCGAACGCGTGGTAACCAATGGATTCGTAAAGCTCCATGCGGGTTTGCATGGTATCGACCACGTTCTGCTGGGTGCCGTCGCGGCGCAGCGCGGCGTACACGTTTTCCGCCGCCTTGTTCATCGCGCGGAACGCCGACAGCGGGTACAGCGCCATGGCCACATCGGCCTGGGCCAGCTCCTCGGTGGTGAACAGCGGCGTGGCGCCGAATTCGGTGATGTTGGCGAGGATCGGCACGCCCACTCGGCTGGCGAACTGCTTGTACATGGCCAGCTCGGTGATCGCTTCGGGGAAGACCATGTCGGCACCGGCCTCGATACAGGCCGCGGCGCGATCCAGCGCGGCCTGCAGGCCTTCGACCGCCAGCGCGTCGGTGCGCGCCATGATCACGAAGCTGTCATCGGTGCGGGCATCGACGGCGGCCTTGATGCGGTCGACCATCTCCTGCTGGCTGACGATCTCCTTGTTCGGCCGGTGGCCACAGCGCTTGGCGCCGACCTGGTCTTCGATGTGCATGGCAGCGGCGCCGAACTTGATCATCGAGCGCACCGTGCGCGCCACGTTGAACGCCGAAGACCCAAAGCCGGTGTCGACATCCACCAGCAGCGGCAGGTCGCACACGTCGGTGATGCGGCGCACGTCGGTGAGCACGTCGTCGAGGTTGCTGATGCCCAGGTCGGGCAGGCCCAGCGAACCGGCCGCCACTCCGCCGCCGGAGAGGTAGATCGCCTTGAAGCCGGCGCGCTGGGCCAGCAGCGCATGGTTGGCGTTGATGGTGCCGACGATCTGCAGCGGCCGTTCACTGGCCAGCGCGGCGCGGAACCGTTCGCCTGGGCGGGGTTGGGTCATGCTTCACCTCCATTGTCGTTGTTGTGCAGTTGCCGCTCGATGTTGCGCCGCGACGCCGCGATGTGGCGGCGCATCAGCAACTCGGCCAGCTCGCCGTCGCGCTCGGCGATGGCGTCGAGGATGCGATGGTGTTCGGCGAAGGCCTGGCGCGGGCGGTGCGGCGTGGCGGAAAACTGAATGCGGTACATGCGCACCCGCTGGTACAACTCGCCACACAGCAGTTCGGTCAGAGTGTGGTTGCCGCTGCCCTGGATGATCCGGTAGTGGAAGTCGTGGTCGCCTTCCTGCTGGTAGTAGCCAACCCCGGCCTGGAAGGCTTCATCGCGCTCATGGGTGTGGAGCACCTGGCGCAGTTCGCTGATCTGCGCGGCGCTCATGCGCTCGGCCGCCAGGCGGCAGGCCATGCCTTCGAGGGATTCGCGAATCTGGTACAGCTCGATCAACTGCTGCTGGCTGAGCGACACCACCCGCGCGCCCACATGGGGCACCCGCACCACCAGGCGCTGGCCTTCGAGGCGGTGGATTGCCTCGCGCAGCGGGCCGCGGCTGACGCCATGGGTGCGCGCCAGTTCCGGCTCGGAGATTTTGCTGCCCGGGGCAATGTCGCCGCGCACGATGGCGTTCTGCAGGCGGCGAAACAGCTGTTCGGCGATGGTTTCGTGGTCATCGGCCAGTGGCAGGCTGAGGAGTGGGGCTTCAGGCATGTGTCGACAATTTATTGGGCTTATGCGGTAAATCTAGCCCTGCCCTCGGCAATGGTCAACAGATTGTCTACACCAGGAAAAACCCGGCCATTAAAAAACCCGGTAGGCGCTGCGCCATACCGGGTTGTTCAACACCTGCCGCGGTCAATGCAACACGCGGGCGCCATCATCGCGCTCGAAATCGCTCTCGGCCAATTTGCCGGCCATCTGCACACCGACGCTGAGCATGGCCTTGGCCACCTCTACGTGCTGGCCCTGCAGGAATGCCTTGGCGTCTTCGGAGAAATCGAGTGTGACCAGCGACCCTTCATCTTCGGCGCGACGCAGTTCGATGCGGCCGTCTGGCAGCTCGACGATTTCAAGAAAAGACGTGGACATAGAGGGGCAGTTCTCCAGGTTGGCCCGCCATTGTAACAGCGGTTGACCGAATCAGCACTCACTCAGGCCATCGCGAAAGCGAATGGCCAGCGCCTTCAGGTGCTGGCGCCAGGCCTCGAGGGTTTGCGCGTTCAACGGCTCGGGCTCGCCCTCGGCGCCGAGGTCGACCGCCTGGATCAGCGGCGTGGTCACGTCGTGCTTGGGCTTGGCCGGCTCGCGCGGCGGCTGGAACAGGTCACCATAGGCGCTGAGCAACTGCGACAGCCAAGTGTGCGGCTGCTGGGTGAGCTCGACCAGCTCGGCCAGCTCCGGGTTGGCCGCCGAGGTCAGCACCGCGGGGGTGAGGTAGGCCTGGGCGCGGGGCGCGGCGCTGTCGGCCAGGCGGTAGAACCCGGCGATTTCATGGCACAGCCCGAGCAGGGCGCCGTACAGGTGGAACACCACCGCCTCGCGCTCGGCCTGCATGCGCGCCAGGGCGTTCATGGCACTGCCCTGCTCGGCCTTGGCCAGGGTTTCGAGGGCCAGGCCGGCGAAGTAGAGCTTCTGGTTGGTGCGGGTGTAGCGTTCGTTGGCCATGGGGGCGCCTCCGCTGTGTTGCCCTGGTGCTTGGGTTCAGGGCCCTTCGCCTGGCACAGCCGGGAGGCCGGCTGTGCCGGGCGAAGGGCGCTTACTGTTTGACCTTAACGCTTGTCTTCGACCTTCCACGCCCGGCCGTCGTAGAACGCGCGCCAGCCGGTGGGCTTGCCCTCGACCTCGGTTTGCACATATTGCTCTTTGGTTTTGCGGCTGTAACGGATCACCGCCGGGCGGCCGTCTGGGTCTTTGATCGGCGCGTCAAACAGGAAGTGGTACTTCGGGTCGATCTCGTCTTTGTGCGGGATCAGCTCGAGCACCAGCGGCGCGCGGGTTTCGCGGTTTTTCGGGAACTGGCTGGCGGCCAGGAACAGCCCCGAGGCGCCGTCACGCAGCACGTAGGTGTCGTCGACCTTCTCGCACTTGAGCTCGGGCATTTTCACCGCGTCCATTTTCGGTGGCGCCGCTTCGCCGTTGCGCAACAGCTTGCGGGTGTTCTTGCAGTTGGCGTTGGTGCAGCCGAAGAACTTGCCGAAGCGGCCGGTTTTCAGTTGCATCTCGCTGCCGCACTTGTCGCATTCCAGGCTCGGGCCTTCATAGCCCTTGATCCGGTAGCTGCCCTGCTCCACTTCGTAGCCGGTGCAATCGGGGTTGTTGCCGCAAATGTGCAGCTTGCGCTTTTCATCGACCAGGTAGGCGTCCATCGCCGTGCTGCAGATCGGGCAGCGGCGCTTGGTCAGCAGCAGCAACGACTCCGACTCACCCTCGTCGTCGGCGGCGATTTCATCGCCCGGCACCAGGTTGATGGTGGCTTTGCAGCGTTCCTTGGGCGGCAGGCTGTAGCCCGAGCAGCCGAGGAATACCCCGGTGGATGCGGTGCGCACCATCATGTGGCGGCCGCATTCCGGGCAGGGGATGTCGGTCGGCGTGGGCTGGTTGGCGCGCATGCCGTGGGTGCTGTCCTCGGCCGATTCGAGCTTGTGCTTGAAGTCGCCGTAGAACTCGTCGAGCACGTTCTTCCAGTCACGCTCACCCTGGGCGATGTCGTCGAGGTTCTCTTCCATGCCGGCGGTAAAGCCGTAGTCCATCAGGTTGGAGAAGCTCTCGGACAACCGCTCGGTGACGATGTCGCCCATTTTTTCCGAGTAGAAACGGCGGTTGTGCAGCGTCACGTAGCCGCGGTCCTGGATGGTTGAGATGATCGCGGCGTAGGTGGATGGGCGGCCGATGCCGCGTTTTTCCATTTCCTTGACCAGGCTGGCCTCGGAGTAGCGCGCCGGTGGCTTGGTGAAGTGCTGGGCCGGGTCGAGCTTGAGCAGCGTGAGTGCCTCGCCCTGAGCCATGTCGGGCAGCACGTCGTCTTCGCCGGGTTTGCTCTGCTGGGGCTGCACGCGGGTGTAACCGTCGAACTTGAGAATGCGGCCCTTGGCGCGCAGCTCGAAGGCACCGGCGGTCACGCTGATGGTGGTCGACAGGTACTGCGCCGGGGTCATCTGGCAGGCCAGGAACTGGCGCCAGATCAGCTCGTACAGGCGCTCGGCGTCACGCTCCATGCCCGAGAGCTGGGCGGTGGCGATGTTCACGTCGGAGGGGCGAATGGCTTCGTGGGCCTCTTGCGCACCTTCCTTGCTGCTGTACAGGTTCGGCTGCGCCGGCAGGTAGGCCTGGCCGAATTCTTTCTCAATGTAACCGCGGGCCATGGCCAGCGCATCGGCCGACAGGTTGGTCGAGTCGGTACGCATGTAGGTGATGTAGCCCGCTTCGTACAAGCGCTGGGCCATCATCATGGTTTTTTTCACGCCAAAGCCCAGGCGGTTGCTCGCCGCCTGCTGCAAGGTGGAGGTGATGAACGGCGCCGACGGCTTGCTGCTGGTCGGTTTGTCTTCACGCTTGGCCACGCTGTAGCTGGAGGCCTTGAGCTTGGCCACCGCGGCCATGGCTTGGGCTTCGTTGACCGGCTTGAAGGCTTCGCCGTTTTCCCGGGCCACTTCGAAGCGCACCTTGGCCTCGCCCTTGCCGGCAAGGTCGGCGTGCACGTCCCAGTATTCCTGGGGGATGAACGCGCGGATTTCCCGCTCACGCTCGGCGATCAGCTTGACCGCCACCGACTGCACACGGCCGGCCGAGAGGCCACGGGCGATCTTCTGCCACAACAGCGGCGAGACCATGTAGCCCACCACCCGATCGAGGAAGCGCCGCGCCTGCTGGGCGTTGACCCGGTCGATGTCGAGGCTGCCAGGCTGGGAGAAGGCCTCCTGGATGGCTTTTTTGGTGATTTCGTTGAACACCACGCGCTTGTAGCGGGCATCATCGCCGCCGATGGCTTCGCGCAGGTGCCAGGCAATGGCTTCCCCCTCGCGGTCCAAGTCGGTTGCGAGGTAGATGGTGTCGGCATCCTTGGCCAGGCGGCGCAGCTCTTCGATCACCTTCTCCTTGCCGGGGAGGATCTCGTACTGGGCCTTCCAGCCGTGTTCCGGGTCAACGCCCATGCGCGCCACCAACTGGCGGCGGGCCTTCTCCTTGGGCGCCAGGGCCGGCGCTTCGGCGGCGGTCTTGCCTTTTTTGGCGGGGGCCTTGGGCTCTTTCGAGGCACTGGCCGAACCACTGGTGGGAAGGTCTCGGATATGGCCGATACTCGACTTCACCACGTACTGGTTGCCCAAATACTTGTTGATGGTCTTGGCCTTAGCCGGGGATTCCACGATGACCAGCGATTTGCCCATGGATTGGAAAATTCCTGAAAGCTGAAAAAAGAGAGCGGTTAAGCCCTTTGAGGCTCCGCTATATATAGTGGTGACCAGATGAGGTCAAGCGTGATGCTTATGCGCCACTACTGGTGGCAGCCGGCGAAATGAGGTCGAACAGCCCCGGCTGGGCCTGCACCCAAGCAAAGCGTGGTACCTGCTCGCCGTCAACATCGACCGACTCCAGAAACATGCTCAGCGGCCGCACCCACAGCCCAAAATCGCCGTACAGCGCTTGGTAGACCACCACCCACTCTTCGCTTTCGGAATGGCGGGCGGTGCCGAACACGCGGTATTCGGGGCCCTTGTAGTGGCGATAGAGGCCTGGCTGTAGTTGCATGTGGGGCTCCGGCAAAAACGTTGCAAGTTTTTTAACAAGATTTTTAAGATGCCCAAAACGAACGCCGGGGCACAAGACCCCGGCGCTGTTTTCTTCACCGCGGGCTTACACCCGCTCGAACACCGTGGTAATCCCCTGGCCCAGGCCGATGCACATGGTGGCCACCCCCAGGGTGGCGCCCTTTTGTTTCATCACGTTGAGCAGGGTGCCGGAAATCCGCGCGCCCGAGCAGCCGAACGGGTGGCCCAGGGCGATCGCGCCACCGTGCAGGTTGACCTTCTCGTCCATCTTGTCGAGCACCTTGAGGTCTTTGAGCACCGGCAGGGCCTGGGCGGCGAACGCCTCGTTGAGCTCGAGGCAGTCGATGTCGGCGATGGTCAGCCCGGCGCGCTTGAGCGCCTTCTGCGTGGCCGGCACCGGGCCATAGCCCATGATCGAAGGGTCGCAGCCAGCCACCGCCATGGCGCGGATCACCGCCATCGGCTGGATGCCCAACGCCTGCGCGCGCTCGGCAGACATCACGATCATGCACGAGGCACCGTCGGTGATCTGCGAGCTGGTGCCGGCAGTCACGGTGCCGCCCTTGGGGTTGAACGCCGGCTTGAGCGACGCCAGGCCTTCGAGGGTGGTGTCGGCGCGGATGGTTTCGTCGAAGTCGAACACCTTGAGCAGGCCGTTTTCGTCATAGCCTTCCATCGGGATGATTTCATCCTTGAACAGGCCCTCGACGGTGGCCTTGTGCGCCAGTTGGTGCGAACGCAGGGCGAAGGCGTCTTGCTGTTCGCGGCCAATGCCGTGCATCTTGCCGAGCAATTCGGCGGTCAGGCCCATCATCCCCGAGGCCTTGGCCGCGTGCAGCGACAACTGCGGGTTGGGGTCGACGCCGTGCATCATGCCCACGTGGCCCATGTGCTCGACGCCGCCGATCACGTACACATCGCCATGCCCGGTCATGATCGCCTGGGCCGCGGTATGCAGCGCGCTCATCGACGAGCCGCACAGCCGGCTGACGGTCTGCGCGCCCGCGGTGTGGGGGATGCGGGTCATCAGCGAGGCCATGCGGGCGATGTTCCAGCCCTGCTCGAGGGTCTGGTTCACGCAGCCCCAGATCACGTCTTCGACCTCGGCCGGGTCTACCTTGGGGTTGCGCGCCAGCAGTTGGTCGATCAGGTGCGCCGACATGTTCTCGGCGCGGGTATTGCGATGCATGCCGCCCTTGGAGCGGCCCATGGGTGTGCGACCGAAGTCGACGATCACCACATCTCTTGGATTCAGGCTCATATCAGATCTCGCTCTGGTAGTCGGGCGGCTCAACCGAAGAAGCGCTGGCCGTTGGCGGCCATTTCGCGCAGCTTGGCGGTCGGGTGGTACAGCGGGCCGAGCTCGGCGTAACGGTCGGCCAGGGCCACGAATTCAGCCACGCCCAGGGCATCGATGTAGCGCAATGCGCCGCCACGGAACGGAGGGAAGCCAATCCCGTAGACCAGGCCCATGTCGGCCTCGGCCGCGGTTTCGACGATGCCGTCTTCAAGGCAGCGCACGGTCTCCAGGCACAGCGGGATCATCATCCAGTTGAGGATGTCATCGTCGCTCAGCTCGCGCTGTTCGTAGATCACCGGCTTGAGCACTTCGAGCACCGACGGGTCGGCGACCTTTTTCGGCTTGCCCTTCTTGTCGATTTCATAGGCGTAGAAGCCCTTGCCGTTCTTCTGCCCCAGGCGCTTGGCGTCGTACAGCGCGTCGATCGCCGAGCGGCGGTCGTCTTTCATGCGGTCCGGGAAGCCTTCGGCCATCACGTCGCGGCCATGGTGGCCGGTGTCGATGCCGACCACGTCCATCAGGTAGGCCGGGCCCATCGGCCAGCCGAATTTTTCCATGATCTTGTCGATGCGCACGAAGTCCACGCCAGCGCTGACCAGCTTGGCGAAGCCGCCGAAGTAAGGGAACAGCACGCGGTTGACCAGAAAGCCCGGGCAGTCGTTGACCACGATCGGGTTCTTGCCCATTTTCTTGGCGTAGGCCACGGTGGTGGCCACCGCCTGCTCGCTGGACTTCTCGCCGCGGATCACTTCGACCAGGGGCATCATGTGCACCGGGTTGAAGAAGTGCATGCCGACGAAGTTCTCCGGGCGCTTGAGCGCCTGGGCCAGCAGGCTGATGGAAATGGTCGAGGTGTTGGAGGCGAGGATGGTGCCCTCCTTCACCTGGGCCTCGACCTCGGCCAGCACCGCTTGCTTGACCTTCGGGTTCTCGACCACCGCCTCGACCACGATGTCGACATGGCCGAAATCGCCGTAGCTCAGGGTCGGGCGAATGGCGCTGAGGCCTTCGGCCATCTTGGCGGGGGTCAGGCGGCCCTTCTCGACCAGCTTGCCGAACAGCTTGGCGGCCTCGTTCAGGCCCTGTTCGATGCCTTTTTCGTTGATGTCCTTCATCAGGATCGGCGTGCCCTTGGACGCCGACTGGTAGGCGATGCCGCCACCCATGATGCCAGCGCCGAGCACCGCGGCCTGCTTGACCTCACCGGCGAGCTGGTCGAAGGCCTTGGCCTTGCGCTTGAGCTCCTGGTCATTCAGGAACAGCCCGATCAGGCTGGCGGCGGCCGGCGTTTTGGCCATTTTCACAAAGCCCGCGGCTTCGATTTCGATCGCCTTGTCGCGGCCGAAGGCGGCGGCCTTCTGGATCGACTTGATCGCCTCGACCGGCGCCGGGTAGTTCGGCCCGGCCTGGCCGGCGACGAAGCCCTTGGCGGTTTCGAAGGCCATCATCTGCTCGATGGCGTTGAGCTTGAGTTTTTCCAGCTTCGGCTGGCGCCGGGCCTTGTGGTCCAGCTCGCCGGCCATCGCCCGGCCGAGCAGGTCGAGGGCGGCGCTGCGCAGCAGCTCGGGGGCGACCACCGCATCCACCGCGCGCACCTTGAGGGCGTCGTCGGCGCGTTGTTCCTTGCCCGCGGCGATCCATTCGATGGCGTTGTCGGCGCCGATCAGCCGCGGCAGGCGCACGGTGCCGCCAAAGCCTGGGTAAATCCCGAGCTTGACCTCGGGCAGGCCGATTTTCGCGGTGCTGGCCATGACCCGGAAGTCTGCCGCCAGGGCCATTTCCAGGCCGCCCCCGAGGGCGATGCCGTTGATCGCGACCACGGTGGGCACGGGCAGGTCTTCGAAGTCGCTGAAGATACGGTTGGCTTCGAGGTTGCCGGCCAGCAGTTGCTCGTCGGGCAGTTGGAAACTGACCACGAACTCGTTGATGTCGGCGCCGACGATGAACACGTCCTTGCCGCTGGTCACCAGCACCCCGGCCAGGCCCGCATGGGCCTTCAGCGTATCGACGGCCTGGCGAAGCTCGCCGAGCGCCAGGCGGTTGAATTTGTTGACGGATTCGCCCTTGAGGTCGAACTTCAGTTCGACGATGCCGCCTTCGAGCGCCTCGAGCGTGATGGCTTTACCTTCGTAAATCATCAACTGATCTCCAGATGGAAAACGTGATTGGGCCCCGACCAGGCCGCAAAGGCCCGCCCGCCGGGGCAAAGCGGGCCGTGATGGCGGGCAAACGCCCGATTCATACGCCCGTTTGATTGGGTGCACACACCTTCAGCGAAAAGCAGAAAATTGTCAATCAGGCACAATGGCCGGCGGATGAGGCATTTTTCTGACAGGAAAAGCGCCCGCCCTACTCCCGAGCTTTTCAGTTAAGCCGCGAATTGGCCAGCCGTATATTGATAGCAAAAATGATGAGGTTTTTAAGGCTGGGCGGCGTATCATCGCGCCAACGTTTTCCGGCCTGCCTGGCCAACCCCGGCCCGATCCTTGCGATCGGGCTTTTTAATTTCAGGCCACGTTCAGGGCGCGCAACGCGGCATTGACCTGGGCGGCCTCGCCGCGCTCGCCCCAGTAGGCGGCAATCAGTTGCCCCTGGGCCTCGACCTTCCAGACGTCCGCGGGCAGCGATGTAAGAGCCTGCAACAAAGTTTCATCTTCACAGGGCTCACGCCACTGGTTCACCCATTGGCCCGGGCTGGGCTGCCAGTAGCACCACTGCCGGGCGCCGGCCGGGCGCGGCAGCGCGTATTGCGGGCAGGGCTCGGGCGGCGTGGGCTGCATCCAGTGCGGCCAGGGCTGCGGCATGAGCTGCATGGCCAAACCCAGCCGCCGCGCTTCCAGGCGCGCGGCAATCCGCCCGCTCTGCCGGCGCGACGGTTTCAGCCAGGCCAGCGGGCTGAGCATCAGCGCAATGATTGACAACGCTATCAATACCGTCATATCTAACTAGCCACGCAAAAGGGTGTCAAAACACCTGTACAGATAACGACCATACTTAACTCACGCCATTGCTGGAGTACTTGCCATGTCCTATCAACACATTCTGGTCGCCGTAGACCTGACCGAGGAATGCGACCCGGTCGTCAAGCGCGCCCGCGCGCTGGCAGAAGGTACCGGCGCCCGGTTGTCGCTGGTGCACATCGTCGAGCCGATGGCCATGGCCTTCGGCGGCGACGTTCCCATGGACCTCTCGCAACTGCAACAACAGCAATTCGACCAGGCCAAGGAGCGGCTGGAAAAACTCCTGGCGAAATTCCCCGGCCTGTCGCGCGACGACGCCCACCTGACCTACGGCCAGCCTCGCCAGGAAATCCACACCTTGGCCAAGGACAACGGGATCGACCTGATCGTGGTCGGCAGCCATGGCCGCCACGGCCTGAAGCTGTTGCTCGGCTCGACCTCCAACGACGTGCTCCACGGCGCCCCCTGCGATGTGCTGGCGGTGCGCTTGAAGGAAGCCAGCGCGGCGGAAAAAGCCAAGCCGCAGGATGATATTCCGGGCAGCACGGCGTTCTGATCGAGGGCCCTAGGCCCGGCGCTGCGGGCCTCCCACGAGGGTGAGTGGGAGGCCCGCTGCCTTCAGCTATCGAGCTCAGCCCAGCGCTCTACCAGCCCATCCAGCTCAGCCTGCAGTTGCTCCAGGCGCGCCAGCACAGCGGTGGTTTCCGCCGCGGGGCGTTGGTAGAAGCCAGCCCCGGCCATTTCAGCCTGAACCGCGGCGATCTGCCCCTCTACTGAATCGATCTGCCCCGGCAACGCCTCCAGCTCACGCTGCAGTTTGTAGCTGAGTTTCTTCTTCGGCTCCGCTGCCGCGGCCACAGGGGCTGGCGCGGGCTCCACCGGCGCGACCACGGCGCTGTTCAACTCGGCCTTGCCGCTTTTGTTTTCCTTCACGCCCAACAGCTTGGGCGAACCGCCCTGGCGCAGCCAGTCGTGGTAGCCGCCGACATACTCGCGCACCGCGCCGTCGCCTTCGAACACCAGGGTGCTGGTGACCACGTTGTCGAGGAAGGCCCGGTCGTGGCTGACCATCAGCACGGTGCCCTTGAAGTTGGCGAGCACCTCTTCGAGCAACTCGAGGGTTTCAACGTCGAGGTCGTTGGTCGGTTCGTCGAGTACCAGCAGGTTGGCCGGCTTGCTGAACAGCTTGGCCAGCAGCAAGCGCGCGCGCTCGCCCCCAGACAACGCCTTGACCGGCGTGCGCGCGCGTTGCGGGCTGAACAGGAAGTCGCCGAGGTAGCTGAGCACGTGGCGGCTCTGGCCGTCGATCTCGATGAAGTCGCGGCCTTCGGCGAGGTTGTCGATCACGGTTTTTTCGAGGTCGAGCTGCATCCGCAACTGGTCGAAGTAGGCCACTTCAAGCTTGGTGCCGACCTTGACCGAACCGTTGACCGGCTCCAGGTCGCCGAGCATCAGCTTGAGCAGGGTGGTTTTACCGGTACCGTTGGCGCCAAGCAGGCCGATGCGGTCTTCGCGCTGCAGCACCATGGAGAAATCCTTCACCAGCATCGGGCCGCCGGGGTGGGCGTAGCTGACGTTTTCCAGTTCCATCACCTGCTTGCCGGATTTATCGCCCATGCCCAGCTGGATGTTGGCCTTGCCCTGGCGTTCGCGGCGCTCGCCACGTTCGACGCGCAGCGCCTTGAGCGCGCGCACGCGCCCTTCGTTGCGGGTGCGGCGGGCCTTGATGCCCTGGCGGATCCACACTTCTTCCTGGGCCAGGCGCTTGTCGAACAGCGCGTTGGCGGTTTCTTCGGCGGCCAGTTCGGCTTCTTTGTGCACCAGGAAGCTGGCGTAATCGCCGTTCCAGTCGATCAGGTGGCCGCGGTCCAGTTCAAGAATGCGCGTGGCCAGGTTCTGCAGGAAGGAGCGGTCGTGGGTAATGAACAGCACCGCGCCGGTAAAACCGTTCAGGGCTTCCTCGAGCCAGGCGATGGCGCCGATGTCCAAGTGGTTGGTGGGCTCGTCAAGCAGCAGCAGGTCGGGCTCGCTGACCAGCGCCTGGGCCAGCAACACGCGGCGGCGCCAGCCCCCAGACAGCTCGGCGAGGGTTTTCTCGGCCGGCAGTTGCAGGCGGCTCAGGGTGCTGTCTACCAGTTGCTGCAAGCGCCAGCCGTCACGGGCCTCGAGCTCGTGCTGCACTTCCATCATTTCGTTGAGGTCGTCGTCGGTGACGATGTTCTGGCTCAGGTGATGAAAACGCGCCAGCAGTTCGCCAACCCCGGCCAGGCCCTCGGCGACCACGTCGAATACCGTGCGGTCGTCTGCCCGCGGCAGCTCTTGCGGCAGTTCGCCGATTTTCAGCCCCGGTGCCCGCCAGATCTCGCCGTCGTCGGGCTTCTGGTCGCCGCGCACCAGGCGCAGCATGCTGGACTTGCCGGTGCCGTTGCGGCCAATGATGCACACCCGCTCGCCGCGGGCGATTTGCCAAGACACCTGATCCAGCAACGGCATGGCGCCATAGGCAAGCGAAACGTCGCTGAGTTTGAGCAAAGTCATGAGATTCTCCAGAAACCGGGCGCGCATTCTAGCCGAGTTGGGCCGCCCGTTGGGCACCGCGCGTGCCAAACATCCGGTTACCGTTATATACACCCCGGAACGCTTTCACCCCGCACCCCCAACCCGCTAAGCTAGCCGGCATCGCGCGGCCCTTTATCTTTTTACCTGCCGCCTTCACCCGTATTGCTCCGGAAGTCTCATGCGCAGTCGACTGTCCCGTTTCGCTTGCTGTGCCTTGTTGTTTTCAGCGGTTGCCTCCAGCGCCACCCAGGCCGCCGACCTCGCCACCCAACGCCAGCTCTACGACCAGGCCAAAAAAGCCCTGGCCAATGGCAACAGCGCGCCGTACTTCCAGGCCCGCACGGCCCTCGCCGACTACCCGCTGGAGCCCTACCTGGCGTACGACGAACTCACCGCGCGGCTGCCGGCGGCGAGCAACCAGGAGGTCGAAGGCTTTCTCGCCGAACACGGCGACCTGCCCCAGGCCAACTGGATGAAACTGCGCTGGCTGCGCCTGCTCGCCGACCGTGGCGAATGGCCAACCTTCGAGCGCTACTACGACGCCAAGCTGAACTTCACCGAGCTCGACTGCCTGCACGCGCAGTACCAGCTCACCCAGCCCAGCCAACGCGCCGAGGCCTACGCCAACACTGAAAAACTCTGGCTCAGCGGCAAAGACCGCCCCAGCACCTGCGACGACCTCTTCACCCGCTGGGCCGGCGAAGGCCAACTGACCGAGCAAAAACGCTGGGAACGGGTCAAGCTGGCGGTGCAGGCGCGCAACTTCAGCCTGGCCAATAACCTCAGCAAGGGCCTGGTCACCCTCTCCAACCAGGGCCGGCTGCTGCTGAACGTGGCGCAAAAGCCCGAGCTGCTCAACCAGCCGGGGCTGTTCCAGCCGGTCGATGAGGCCATGGGCGATGTGGTCAGCTACGGCCTGCGCCGCCTGGCCAAGCAAGACCCTGAGCAAGCCATGGGCCTGCTCGATGGCTATGCGGCGAACATGCACTTTTCTGTGATGGAAAAGGTGGCCATTGCCCGGGAAATCGGCCTCACCCTGGCGCGCCAGTACGACCCGCGCGCCCTCGACCTGATGACCGCCTACGACCCGGGCCTGAAAGACGACACCGTCAGCGAATGGCGCCTGCGCCTGTTGCTGCGCCTGGGCCGCTGGCAGGATGCCTACAGCCTCACCCGCCAGTTGCCGCCGTCGCTGGGTGAAACCAACCGCTGGCGTTACTGGCAGGCGCGCAGCCTGGAGCTGGCGCAGCCGCAAAACCCGCTGGCCCAGCAGTTGTATCGGGCCTTGGCCAAGGAGCGCGACTTTTATGGCTTCCTCGCCGCCGACCGCGCGCAAGAGCCGTACCAACTGGCCAACCGCCCACTGCCGCTGACCCAGGCCACGGTCACCAAGGTGCGCCGGGCCCCGGGCATCCGCCGCGCGCTGGAGTTGTACGAGCGTGGCGACGTGGTCGCCGGGCGCCGCGAGTGGTACCACGTGACCCGCCTGTTTAGCCGCGACGAAATGGTCGCCCAGGCCAAGCTGGGCTACGACCTGGGCTGGTACTTCCCGGCAATCCGCACCATCAGCCAGGCCCAGTACTGGGACGACCTGAACATCCGCTTCCCGATGGCCCACCGCGACACCCTGGTGCGCGAGTCGCGCCTGCGCGGCCTGCACGCCAGTTGGGCGTTCGCCATCACCCGCCAGGAAAGCGCCTTCATGGACGACGCCCGCTCCAGCGTTGGCGCCATGGGCCTGATGCAACTGATGCCTGGCACCGCCAAGGAAACCGCGCGCAAGTTCAGCATCCCGCTGGCCAGCCCGCAGCAGGTGATCGACCCCGACAAGAACATCCAGTTGGGCGCGGCCTACCTGAGCCAGGTGCAGGGCCAGTTCAACGGCAACCGGGTATTGGCCTCCGCCGCCTACAACGCCGGCCCCGGCCGGGTACGGCAGTGGCTGCGTGGCGCCAACCACTTGCCGTTCGATGTGTGGGTGGAGTCGATCCCGTTCGATGAAACCCGGCAGTACGTGCAGAACGTGCTGAGTTATGCGGTCATTTATGGCGAGAAGCTCAATACACCGCAGCCGATCGTGGAGTGGAACGAGCGGTTTTTCGATGATCAGTAAAGGCTGAGGGCCCTTCGCCCGGCACTGCCGGGCGAAGGGCCCCAACACCTCACATCAACCCATACAGCAACACCACGTTCACCACCAGCATCGCCAACGCGGTGGGCACCTGGGCCTTGATCACTGCGTACTTGTCGGGCAGTTCCAGCAGCGCCGCCGGCACGATGTTGTAGTTGGCCGCCATCGGCGTGAGTAGCGTGCCGCAGTAACCGGAGAACATCCCGATAGCGGCCATCACCGCCGGGTTACCGTGGAACACCCCGACCAGAATCGGCACCCCCACCCCGCCGGTCATCACCGGGAAGGCGGCAAAGCCGTTGCCCATCACCACGGTGAACAGCGCCATGCCCAGCACGTAAACGATCACCGCCACCAGGCGCAGGTCCATGTCGATGTAGGCTGTGGCCAGGTGCGCCACCGCCTTGCCGACGCCGGCGTCGTTGAACACCAGGCCGAGCATCGCCAACATTTGCGGCAACACCAGGGCCCAACCCAGGGCTTCGGTCAGCCGGCGTGATTCGCGCATGGCCTGCACCGGGGAGTCGCCGGTGGTGCGGCAGGCCAGTGCCAACGCCAGCACACTGGCCACGCCCAGCGCCACGAAGGTGGCGTTGGCCGGGTCCAGTAGGGCCAGCGGGCCGATGTGCACGCCCTTCAGCCCCAAGGCCAGTGCTACCGTCAGCAGCGGGATGGCCAGCGCCGGCACGAACAAGCGGTTACCCAGGCGCTGGGCGCTGGCCTGGCGCGCGCCATCGGCCAGTGCGCGGTGGCGGCCTACGCCCACGCCACCGAAGCCGGCCAGCGCCGCCAGCAGCAACACGCCCACCCCCACCAGTAACGGCGGCAGGCGCTCACCCACCAGGAACGCCACGGCAAACAACGCCCAGAACAGCCCGCTGGCCCAGCGTTTGGGGTGGCTGCGGTCGAGCAGGATCATCCCGGCGGTGATGGCCAACACCACGCCGGCCAGCCAGTACAGGTATTGAATAGACAGGATCATGGCGCGGTAACCTCCGAGGTGCTGGCGGCCGCGGCCTGGTGATGGCGGGCGAGGTAAGCGTCTAGCCGCCACAAGCGCAGGCTGTGGATGATGAACACGCTGATCGCCGTGGGGATGCCCCACACCGCGATGTGCAGCGGTTCGACGTCGATGCCGGCGCCGAGCAGAAAGGTGTGCATCAGGGCGATGGCACCAAAGGCGACGAAGATGTCTTCGCCAAAGAACAACCCGATGTTGTCGGTGGCCGCGCAGAACGCCAGCAAGCGCTGGCGCACCGGCCCCGGCAGCGGCCCGTGGCGGCTCACCGCGGCGCCTTCGGCCATCGGCGCGAGCAGCGGGCGGACCATCTGCGGGTGGCCGCCCAGGCTGGTGAGGCCCAGCGCGGCGGTGGTTTCGCGCACGAACAGGTAGCCGATCAACAGGCGCCCGGCGGTGGCACTGCGAAAGCGGCCGATCCAGCGCTGGGCATGGTCACGCAGGCCGTGGCGCTCGAGCAGGCCGATCACCGCCAGCGGCAGCAGGATGATCAACGGCAGGGTGCGGGTTTTGATAAAGCCGCTGCCGATCGCGGCGAGCAGCGTTTCGAGCGGCATGTGCGCGGCAACGCCGGTCACCAGGGCGGCCAGGGCCACCACCAGCAGCGGGTTCAGGCGCAGGGCGAAACCGGCGATGATCGCCGCCACGCCGAGCAGCGGCCAGAGGTTCAGGGCATCTTGCATGGTCAAGGTCTCGTATGGGCACTGAGGTAAGGGCACAGAGGTAAAGGCACTGTGCTGGGCTAGCAGTGATCGTGCCGGCCTACCACAGCGGCACGCTGTAGCTCACGATCAGGCGGTTTTCGTCAAGGTCGTTGCCGAAGTTCGAGCGCACCGTGGCGTTACGCCACTTCAGCCCGAGGTTCTTCAGTGGCCCGCTCTGGATGACGTAGCCCAGGTCGGTGTTGCGCTCCCACTCCTTGCCCTGCCCCGGTGCGCTGCGCTCGACGTTGTCGCCACTCACGTAGCGGGTCATGAAGGTCAGCCCGGGCAGGCCCAGTGCGCTGAAGTCGAAGTCGTAACGCAGTTGCCAGGAGTGCTCGTCAACGTTGGCGAAGTCGCCGATTTGCACGAAGTTGACCAGGTACGGGTCACTGCCGCTGATGTACGGGAACGGGTCGGCGCCGCTCATGCGCTGGTAGCCCGCGCCGAAGGCATGGCTGCCCAGGCTGTAGGTGAGCATGGCGCCCAGGGCGCGGTTGTCGAGGTCACGGAAGTTGCCATCTTCACGGCTGCTGGCGTAGCGCAGGTCGGTTTTCAGCGCCTGGCCGGGGGCCACCGGCAGGTTCCATAGCAGCCCGCCGTAATACTGCTGGTACACGCCGTCGAGCTTGGCGTAACGCAGGCTGGTGGTGAGCTGGCGGGTCAGCGCGTAGTCGCCGCCGGCGAAGTCGAAGCCGTTGCTCTGGCCGCCGATGCGGTTGGCGGTCATGGCAGTGAAATCGCTCGAGCTGTTGGCCTTGATGCGGTCGATATGGCCGCCGATCAGCTTCAGCCCGGTGATGTCCTGGGAGGTCACCAGGCCTCCGCGGAAGGTTTGCGGCAACAGGCGGGTGTCGTTCGAACTGATCACCGGGTCGCGGAAGAACAACGTACCCACCTTGAGTTCGGTGGCGCCGACCTTGGCCTTGGCGGTCAGGCCCAGCTTGCTGTATTCATCCTGCGAACCGCCGGCGCCGAGGTCGGCCGGCAATAGCCCGGTACCGGCGGTGCCACTGCCCGAATCCAGTTTGAGCCCGAGCATGCCCAAGGCATCCAAACCAAAGCCCACGGTACCCGCGGTGTAGCCGGACTGCAGGCGCAGCACGAAGCCCTGGGCCCACTCCTCGGCTTTGTCGCGGGCGCCGCTCTGGCGGAAGTCACGGTTGAAGTAGAAGTTGCGCAGCTCCAGCTGGCCTTGGCTGCCTTCGATAAAGGCGGCCTGGGCGTGCTGGCACAGCAAGGCGCCGGCGCTGAGCGCGGCGAGGTTCAGGTGCGTGCGTTTCATCGAGGTGTCCCGTTCACGGGCGCCCGCGGCGGTTCGTTCGCCGGCGGTTGGCAGAGCGCGATTGTTGTTATGGGCCGGCGTAGTGCCGGCCTCGGGCCTGGTCTATGGGTAGCGAACCACCCGCCTGCCTCTGACCGGGCCATTGTTCAAATCCGTAAGCGGCGGCGTCCAACGAGAAAAATGCCGGGCACCCCATAAGAAAAACTTGAACCGGGCTGGCACGCGAGGTGCTAAACCTTGCACCTGGATTGCACTGGATGGGTGGTGGCGATGAACCTGAAATTCCTCGAAACTTTTGTTTGGGTGGCGCGGCTGAAGAGCTTCCGCCTCACCGCGGAAAAGCTGTTCACTACCCAGGCGTCGATCTCCAGCCGCATCGCCGCGCTGGAAGACGAGCTCGACGCCCGCTTGTTCGTGCGGGACTCCCGCGGCGTGGCGCTCACCCCCGAAGGCCAACGGGTGCTGGAGTACGCCGAGCAAATGATGGCCACCATGGGCGCGCTGAAGAACGCCTTGCGTGACCCCCGCCTGGCGCGCCGCCACCTGCGCATCGGCGCGATGGACACGGTGATCCACACTTGGCTCAGCGCGCTGGTGCGGCGCATCAGCGAGACCTGGCCGGCGCTGGAGATTGAAATCACCGCCGACACCGCGCTGAACCTTTGCGACCAACTGGAAAAGGGCTACCAGGATGTGATCTTCCAGACCGACATGGTGCGCCTCGATACGGTGCGCAACGCCCTGTTCGGGCGCTACCCGATGCACTGGGTGGTGGCACGCGGCACCGCGCTGGACCGCCCCTTCGCCTCACTGCAAGAACTGGCCGCCGAGCGCATCGTGACCTTCTCGCGCAACTCCCGGCCGCACCAGGACCTGCTCAACCTGCTGCACGAGGGCGACGTGCTGGCGGCGCGCATCAGTTGCGTGAACTCCGCCTCGGCGATCACCCGGCTGATTCGCGACGGCTTCGGTGTGGGCTCGTTGCCACTGGCGCTGGTGCCGATCGAAGCCGCCGCCGGCGCGCTCACGCTGATCGAGGGCGTCAGCCCGCCACCGCCGATGGACATCGTCGCCTCCTGGCGGGTGGGGTCGGGGATCGAACTGGCCGAAAGCGTGGTGGAAATGGCCCGCGAGGTGGCACTGGCCAGTGGTGTGCAGCCCTGAGCCTGGCGTTAGAATGCTAGGCTGCGGCCCATGGGCCAGGGCTGGGGACAGGCAGTGTTGAGAAAACTTGGAATCCGCGGGCGGGTGATCCTGCTGGCGATGCTGCCGGCCAGCGGCATGGCGCTGGTGCTGGGCGGGTACTTCACCTGGCTACAGCAGGGTGAACTGCGCGCCGAACTGCTGCGCCGCGGGCAACTGGTGTGCGAGCAACTGGCGCCGATGGCGGCCACGGCATTGGCTGGCAACGACACCCGGCGGCTCGAGCGCATCGCCGCCGAGGCCCTGGAACAACAAGATGTGCGCAGCGTGTCGTTCCTCGCCGGCGGCCGCGCGCTGCTGGCCCACGCCGGGCCGAGCATGCTCAACGCCATGCCCGATGGCGACGGCGCGCACTTGCAGCAGGTCAGCGGCAACGATGCCACCCGTTACCTGCAGCCCGTGTATGGCCGCCACCGGGCGCTGGCGGGGGTAGACGTACCCGACGAAGACGACCGCCTGCTGGGCTGGGTCGAAGTGGAAATGTCGCACACCAACACCCTGCTGCGTGGCTACCGGATGATGTTCGCCAGCACCCTACTGATCGGCGCCGGGTTGTTGCTGATCCTGCTGGTGGCGCTGCAGATCGCCCGCAGTATTTCCCTGCCCCTGGGGCGGATCAAAGCCGCCGTGGCGCAGATCCAGGACGGCAAGCTAGACACCCACCTGGCGCCGATGGGCAGCCAGGAACTCGACGCCCTGGCGTTCGGCATCAACCGCATGGCGGCCACCCTGCGCGAGGCCCACGAAGAACTCCAGCACAGCGTTGACCAAGCCACCGAAGACGTGCGGCAGAACCTCGAAACCATTGAAATCCAGAACATCGAGCTGGACATGGCGCGCCGCGAAGCGCTAGAGGCCAGCCGGATCAAATCGGAGTTCCTGGCCAACATGAGCCATGAAATCCGCACCCCGCTCAATGGCATCCTGGGCTTCACCCACCTGTTGCAGCGCAGCGACCTGACCCAGCGCCAGCAGGATTACCTCGGCACCATCGAAAAATCCGCCGACAGCCTGCTGGGCATCATCAACGAGATCCTCGACTTCTCGAAGATCGAAGCCGGCAAGCTGGTGCTCGACGCCACCCCCTTCAACCTGCGCGACCTGCTGCAAGACACCCTTACCATCCTCGCCCCGGCCGCCCACGCCAAGGGCCTCGAGCTGGTCAGCCTGGTGTACCGCGACACCCCGTTGGCGCTGGTCGGCGACCCGCTGCGGCTGAAGCAGATCCTCACCAACCTGGTGAGCAACGCGATCAAGTTCACCCGCGAGGGCACCATCGTCGCCCGCGCCATGCTCGAAGACGAAACCGACGACACCGCGCAACTGCGCATCAGCGTGCAAGACACCGGCATCGGCCTGGGCGCGCAAGACATCCAGGCGCTGTTCCAGGCCTTCAGCCAGGCCGACAACTCGCTGTCGCGCCAGCCTGGCGGCACTGGCCTGGGGCTGGTGATCTCGAAGCGGCTGGTGGAGCAGATGGGCGGCGAGATCGGCGTCGACAGCACCCCGGGCGAAGGCTCGACGTTCTGGTTCAGCGTGCCGCTGCCCAAGGCCAGCGAAGACGCCGAAGACCTGCCGCCGGCCGCCTTGGCCGGGCGCCGGGTGGCGCTGTACGAGCCCCACGACCTGGCCCGCCAGGCGCTGGAACACCAGCTCGAAGACTGCGCCATGCAGGTGACCGCCCTGCCCACCCTGGAACGCCTGGCCGACAGCGTGGTGGCGGCGTTCGAGGCCGGCCAGCCGTTCGAGCTGGCGGTACTGGGGGTGCGCGAGGCAGACATCACCGCCGAGCGGCTCAAGGCTTACCTGCGCGAGCTCGACGCCCAGGGCTGCCAAGTGCTGGTGCTGTGCCCCACCAACGACCTGGCGGTGTTCCACCCGGTCGTACCGGACCCACACAACCAGTTGCAGCCCAAGCCGCCGTACAACCGCACCCTGCGCCGCACCCTCTGCGCGCTGGTCAACCGCCTGCACCCCGGTGGCGGCAGCCTGCCGGCCAGCAGCGACGACAGCCGCGCGCCGCGCATCCTCTGCGTGGACGACAACCCCGCCAACCTGCTGCTGGTGCAAACCCTGCTCGAAGACATGGGCGCCGAGGTGGTGGCCCTGGACAACGGCCGCGCCGCCGCCCAGGCCGCCCAGCGAGGCGGCTTCGACCTGGTGCTGATGGACGTGCAGATGCCCGACATGGACGGCTGCCAGGCCACCGAGGCGATCCGCGCCTGGGAAAAGGAACAGGCCAGCGGCGCGCTGCCGATCGTCGCGCTGACCGCCCACGCCATGGCCAACGAAAAACGCGCGCTGCTGCACAGCGGCATGGACGACTACCTGACCAAGCCGATCAGCGAGCGGCAACTGGCGCAAACCGTACTGAAATGGACCGGCCTGGCCCTGCGCGCGCCCGGCCATGGCCGCGAGGAAACCGACGCCGGCGCCGCCGAAGAGCGCGTGCTCGACCACGACGAAGGCCTGCGCCTGGCCGCCGGCAAGGCAGACCTGGCCGCCGACATGCTGGCCATGCTGCTGGCGGGGCTGGACGACGACCGCCAGGCCATCGGCCAGGCCCGCCACAATCAGGACCAGAACGCCCTGATCGACCGGGTCCACCGCCTGCACGGCGCCACTCGCTATTGTGGCGTGCCGCAGTTGCGCGGCGCCTGCCAGCGCAGCGAAACCCTGCTCAAACAGGCCAGCCCGGCCGCGGCCCTGGCGCTGGACGAACTGGACCAGGCGATCGTCAGGCTGGCGGAGCATGCGCGGTTCAATGCGTGATCGGCGCCTCGGCCCTTCGCCTGGCCCAGCCGGGCGACGGGCCCACAGGCTGTGCTAAACTGCGCGCCCCTTCCGGAGGCCCCATGGTCGAACACGATTTCCGCTACAGCTTGCTCACCCCCCACCACACCCTGATCGAGTGCCGCGCCATCACGCCCGGCCGTTATCAGCTCACCGGCAATGGCGGCGCGATTCGCCCCGGCGATGTACTGCTGGTCACCCTCAAAGGTAGCCGCGAGCTGTTCATGCGCCTGACCGTCGACAAGGCCCGCCACCTGATCAACCCGATCGGCCAATGGACCGCCGTGGCCAGCGGCCCGGCCTTCAAGGAACTGGCGATCCACACCTGGGGCGTGGATTGCGACGCCTGTGGCAAGCACCTGGACTTCGAATTCGCGGTAGACGCCGCCCTCGGCGACAGCGCCAAGGCCAGCGCCGCCGAAGCGCGCATCGCCGAGCTTGGCTGGCGCGGCGACGCCGGCAAGCACCTCTGCCCGGCTTGCTGAACCGGCAAAATGTGCAGCTAATGTGTCAAAACCGCAGGCATTTGTAGCAAACCCAACGGCTACAACCGTACATGCCTGCGTGTGACCATGGGCGCCTTGAACGCTTATTCATGGCCGCCCGATGCACACCCCCACCCCACCGCTGGTCACCGTTATCATCGCCTGCTACAACCACGCCGCCTACGTGGAGCAGAGCATTCGCAGCGTGTATGCGCAAACCTACCCGCACATCGAATTGCTGGTCATCGACGACGGCTCGCGTGACAGCAGCCCCGAGGTACTCGAGGCGCTGCAAGCGGAGCTGGGCTTCGACCTGCGCCTGCAAACCAACCGCGGGCTGTCGATCACCCTCAACGAAGCCATTGCCCGCAGCCGTGGCAGCCTGATCGTGCCGTTTGGCTCGGACGATGTGATGCTGGCGGAACGCATCGCCACCCAGGTGGAGTACCTGGAGTACCACCCCGAAACCGGCATTTGCGCGGCCAACGCCGAAACCATCGACCAGCGCAGCCAGGTGATGCCCGCGCGGGACCAGCGCCAGCGCAACCTGCCGTTTCGCCGGTTGAACTTCGACGATGCCTTTATGGACCGCAAGCCAGGCGGCAACGCCGCAACGCTGATGCTGCGCCGCGGCGCGCTGGATTTCGTGGGTGGCTACGACCCGAAGATCGCCCTGGAAGATGTGTACATCACCCTGGCCATCGCCCACGCCGGGTACTTCATCGACGTGCTCGGCGTGGTCCTGGCGCAGTACCGTGACCACCCGGCGAACACCTTCAAGAATGGCCGCTTCATGGTCAACAACGTGCTGAAAACCTACGCACGCTTCAAAGACCACCCCGGCTATGAACAGGTGTGCCTGAACTACCGCAACTCGATGCTGCTCAAGTATGCCAACCGCGACAAGGTGTTGGCCCGGGAGCTGTTGCGGGCCATCCCGCTCAAGGGCTGGAATGGCAAAACGCTGCGGGCGCTAGGGCGCTTGTGGTTTGCCCGTAGCAAAACCGCCCGGCCCAAGCGGCCGGGCGGTACCCGGCCGCTTACGGATTGACCGCCAGGCGCTCGCGGTTGCGCTCCAGCAAGGCCTTGCCGATGCCGTTGACCTCCAGCAGTTCGTCTACCGAGGTAAAGGCGCCATGGGCTTCGCGGTGGGCAATGATCGCCTCGGCCTTGGCCTGGCCGATGCCGGCCAAGGCCTGGCGCAGGGTGTCGGCGTCGGCGGTGTTGAGGTTGACGGCCACCACCGGGGGCGTGGCGGCAGTATTGGCGGTGGCCGCCAGCGGGGAAATGGCCAGCGCGAGGGCGAACATCGAGGACAACAACGTGGTACGCATGGGAATGCTCCTTGGCAAATGAATGGGGCCCGTCCTGGGCCGCCCGGTAACCCTAGCGCACCCTGGAAACGCTGCCAGGGTGCAGGTGTAAGCAAGGGTTACAGCGCCACGCTAGAGGTTCATCAACTCCACAAAGCGCGGCGCGGCGCTGGTGTCGATGCGCAAGTCGTTGAAGTTGAACAGGTCGCGGTCGGCCAACTGCGACGGCACCACGTTCTGCAGGCCGCGGAAGATGCTCTCGGTGCGCCCGGGGTGCTTGCGCTCCCACTCCACCAGCATGTCTTTGACCACCTGGCGCTGCAGGTTCTCTTGCGAGCCGCAGAGGTTGCACGGGATGATCGGGAATTCTTTCATGTCCGAGTAGGCCTGGATGTCTTTCTCGGCGCAGTAGGCCAGCGGGCGGATCACCACATTGCGGCCGTCGTCGGCCAGCAGCTTGGGCGGCATGGCCTTCAGCGAGCCGTTGAAGAACATGTTCAGGAAGAACGTTTCGACGATGTCGTCGCGGTGGTGGCCGAGGGCCATTTTGGTTGCGCCGATCTGGTCGGCGTAGGTGTACAGCGTGCCCCGGCGCAGGCGCGAGCACAGCGAGCAGGTGGTCTTGCCTTCCGGGATCAGCTCCTTGACCACCGAGTAGGTGTCTTTCTCGATGATGTGGTAAGCAACACCCAGCGCCTCGAGGTAGGCCGGCAGCACGTGCTCGGGAAAGCCCGGCTGCTTTTGGTCCATGTTCACCGCGACGATTTCGAAGCGGATCGGCGCCACTTTCTGCAGGTGCAGCAGCACGTCGAGCATCGTGTAGCTGTCTTTGCCGCCCGACAGGCACACCATGACCTTGTCGCCGTCCTCGATCATGTTGAAGTCAGCGACGGCTTCGCCGGCCTGGCGGCGCAGGCGCTTCTGCAGTTTGTTCTGGTTGACCGAAAGGGTGCCCATGGCGTTGATTGAATCCGCATATGAAAACGTGAAGGCGCGCATTCTACCCGTAACCGCCAAAGGGCGCAGCAGGGCCGCGCCAGCGGGGACAAGCGGTGGGTATTGCCCGGTAAAAACGGCCCGGCACGAGACAAGCGGCTCGGCAAGGCGGCGGGCTTGGGCGCATAATTCGGCTCTCTGGAGCGAAGTGAACCATGTCAGATAGCCTTTTCGCACGGGTCGAAAGCTGCTTCGTGCAAGCCGAGACCTTTTTCAAGCGCCCCTTTGCCCGCCCGCACGTGAGCCTCAAGTTGCGTGGGCAAAAGGCCGGCGTTGCCCATTTGCACGAGAACAAACTGCGCTTCAACCCCCAGTTGTTGCAGGAAAACACCGAAGACTTCCTGCGCCAGACGGTACCTCACGAAGTGGCCCACCTGGTGGCGCACCAGTTGTTCGGCGACCGCATCGCGCCCCATGGCGAGGAGTGGCAGTTGATCATGCGCGGGGTCTATGAACTACCGCCGAACCGCTGCCACAGCTACGCCGTGCAGCGCCGCCAGGTCACCCGCTACATCTACCGCTGCCCCTGCACCAGCGAATTCCCCTTCAGCCCGCAGCGCCACAGCCTGGTGCGCCAGGGCCGCCGCTACCTGTGCCGGCGCTGCCGGCAAACCCTGGTGTTCAGCGGCGAAACCCGGCTGGAGTGAGCAGGCTTTCGGCCTGCTCGGCAGTCAGCGGGTAATCGAAAAACCGTTGATAGAAGCCTTGCGCCAGCGCGGCCATGTTCTGCCCGGCGAACCGCGCCGGGTGCAACTGCTGCGCCGCCCAGGGCACTTGCAGGCCCACCTCGGTGCCGTAACGCTCCCATGGGAACACCCCTTCGGGGTTGCGCAGCAGCTTGCCGGCCTGCCCGGCGCCGGTGAGCTTGAGCCAGGCGAACCCAGGCTTGCCCAGCGCGTTGCTGGCCTGCGCGGCGACGATGATCACGTCCGGGTTCCACGCCAGCACCTGCTCGGCGCTGACCGCCTGCAGGTTGCCGTGCAGCCCTTCGGCGGCGTTGCGCCCGCCGGCCAGTTGAATCCACTGCTCGACCAAGGTGCCATCACCGTCGGCCTTGAGCGGCTCGAGAGAGGCCAGGTGCAGCACCCGTGGCCGTTGCGCCGGGGTCAGGGGGCCGAGGCGTTGCCGCACCTCGCCCAAGGTTTGCGCCAGCCAGGCGTTGTACGCCTCGGCCCGCGCCAAGGCCGGGCCATCGCCGAGGGCATGGGCAGTGGCCAGCAATGAGCGCTGCAGGCCGGCGAAGTCGTCGAAGCCCATGTGCATCACGGCGATGCCGGCCTGTTGCAGCGCGGGCCCCTGGCGGTCGTTGCCGCTGAGAAAGGCCAGGTCTACCCGTTGGGCCAGCAGTTGCTCGACGTTGAAGGTTCGCCCCTCGACCTGCAGCGCCTGGCGCTGGGCAGGTTGCACGCGGAACATCCACGGGTGGTCGTGGGCGTGGTTGACGGTGGCGACGATCCGCCCGCCGGCGCCGAGGGTGAGCAGCAGCACCTGGTGGGCGTACCAGCCCTCGGCGATGCGCTGCGCCGGCGCCGGCAGCTCCACGGCCTGGCCGAGGTCATCGGTGACCTGCAGCGCCTGCGCCCACAGCGGCCAGGCCAGCAGCGCCAGCAGGGCGTGGCGCTTCACAGGTCGACCTGCACGCTGGCCTGGAGCATCCGTGGCGCGCCCAGTTGGGCGCTGGCGTTGCCCACGCCGCTGTAGCCGTTGAGGGCGCCGGGCACGATGTTGGTCCAGTAATGGGCATTGCCCAGGTTGGTCACCTGCAGCCGGTAGACCGTGTGCCGCTGTAGCACCCGGGTGGTGAAGCTGCCGCCCAGGTCGAGGGTGTTGTAGCTCGCCACCCAGTGGTCATTCTGGTTGTCGGTGGGGCGCTTGCCCACGTAGTGCAGGTTGGCGTTCAGCGCCACCCCTGGCAGCGCTGGCAGTTGATACACCGCCAGCAGGTTGCCGGCGTATTTGGGCAGGCCAACCACCTGGGTGCCGTCCTTGCTCGGGTCGTGGCTGAACAACAGGGGTTGCAGCCAGGTCAGGCCGCCGTACAGGTGCAGGTTGGCCGTGGCCTGGCCATCGACCATCCACTCCACCCCGCGGTTGCGCTGCTCGCCGCCCACGGCATAGACGTTATCGCTCTGGGTGTAGGCATAGGGGCGCTTGATCTGGAACAGCGCCAGCGCCAGGTTGGCGCCGCCCAGGGCGTACTTGGCGCCCACCTCCCACTGCCGGCTGCGGTAGGGCGCCAGCACCGTATTGGCATTGGCGCTGCCGGCGCTGGCGGTGTCGCCCTGCTGCAGGCTGTCGGCGTAGGTGAGGTACAGGGTGGCATCGTCGATGGGCTTGTAGATCAGGCTTTCGCCCTGGCTCCAGCCGCTGGCGCTGGCGCCAGGCTTGCGCGCGCCCGTGCTGGCCCAGTTCGAGGCGGCCAGGTGGCTTTGGCTGGCGCTGAGCATCAGGCTCCACTGCGGGCTGAACGCCAGGGTGTCGGCCAGTACCAGCGAGCGCTGGGTGGCCGTGGCCGAATGGTAGCGGTCAGTGAAGTCTGGGTAGGCCGGTTCGGCAAACCCCGCCGGGGCGCTCAGGTTGCCCTCGCCCACAGTCACCGCGGCGCCGGCCACCGGGTTGTAGTTTTTCCAGTCAAAGCCAGTCAACCCCAGGCCCAGGTCATGGCCGATGAAGCCGGTGTCGGCATGGCCGCTGAGGTTCAGCAGGTAGCTGTCGATCGTGAAACGGCTGGCGGTGCTGGTCGAGGCGGTGGTGGTGTAGGCGCCCTGGGCGTTGCTCAGGGTATTGGTCAGCGCGGTGCTTTCGCGGTCGGCGATCTGCCGCAGCAGGCCCAGGTCGAGCTTCCAGTTGCCGTCAAAGTCGTGCTTCCAGTGCGCGCTGGCGGTATCAGTGGTGTCGTTGTTGCCGGCGTAATCCTGGCCCAGGTGGTTGCGGGTAGGGTCCAGCGCGTGGGGGAAGGCTTGGCCGCTGGCCAGGGCGAAGTTGCCGGGCAGGCCTTTGCCCAAATAGTTGTAATGGCTGAAGTGGGTTTCCAGTACGTCCTGCTCGCTCAAGCGCGCATCCAGCGCCAGGCTCACCAGTTGCCGGCGCAGGGTGCTGCCGGGGGCGTAGCCGTGGCCTTGCTCATCGAGCAGGTTAAGGCGGTATTTCAAGCGCCCGGCGGGGTCGAAGGGGCCGGACAGGTCGGCGGCTTTCTGCCACGCCAGGCCGGTGCCAAGGCCAAAGGTGAGCCGGTTGCGGGTGAAGTCGGTGGGCCGTTTGCTCACCAGGTTGAAGGTCCCGGCTGGGTTGGCCGGGCCGTACAGCGAGCCGGCCAGGCCGTTGAGCACCTCGACGCGGTCGAACTGCTCGGCGGGGTACTCGGTGGTGGAGACCACGTTAAGGCCATCGAGGCGGCTGTTCTGCACCACGCTGCCCTGCATGCCGCGGCTTTGCGGGCGGGCACCATCGCCCTGCACCGAGGGCAGGTAGCGGTAGGCGTCCTTGATGCTCTTCAACTGCTGGCCTTCGAGCAGGCCGTGGCCGACCACATTGACGCTGTAGGGGGTGTCGAGCACCTTGCGCGAGCCCAGCGGGCCAACGCTGGCGCGGCGGTTGCGCGCCTTGTCGTGGGCGGCTTCGGCGGCGCTCGGGGCGCTGGCGGTGGTGGTCAGCGGGGCCAGCAGCACGGTGCTGCCATCGGCCTGCGCCAGCGGCGCGGCAATCGCCAGCGCGAGCAGGCTGTGGCGCCAGGGCATGGTGTTCACAGGGGTAACCTCAAGGGGCGAAAAAACGGTAAGGGGGGTGGTCCAGCTGGCGCAGCGGCACGCCGTACAACTGCCGCACCCGCGCGGCATCGAGCACCTCGGCGGGGGCGCCATCGGCCACCAGCCGGCCCTGGTGCAAGGCCAGGGCGCGGCTGGCACAGGCCAGCGCCTGTTCCGGGGCATGGCTGGCGGCCAGCACCGTGTAGCCCTCCCCGGCCAGTTCCCGCAGGTGTTCGAGCAAGCGCCATTGCTGGCCGTAATCCAGGTGGCTGGCCGGCTCGTCGAGCAGCAGGATCGGCGCGGCCTGGGCCAACGCCCGGGCCAGCCGCACGCGCTGGCGCTCGCCACCGGAAAGCTGGGTGTACGGCCGCTCGGCCAGGTGGGCCACGGCCATCCGCGTTAGGGCCTGCTCAACCTGTTCGCGGTCTTCGCCGCTGGGCCGGCGCCAGGGCCCGGCGCTGGGCAAGCGGCCAAGGGTGACCCACTCACGCACGCTGAACGGGAAAGCCGGCACGTGGGCCTGGGGCACCCAGGCCAACTGCCGGGCGATGGCGCGCCGGCCCAGGCTGGCCAGCGGCTGGCCATTGAGCACGAGCTGCCCGGCGTGGGCCGGCAGCAACCCGGCGAGCACCCGCAGCAAGGTGCTTTTACCGGCGCCATTGGCGCCCAGCAGCACGGCGAACTCGCCCGCGCCTAGTGCGAGGTCCACGCCGCTGAACACCACTCGCCCGGCCACCTCGGCGGCCAGCCCACGTGCCACCAGGCGGCTCATGCCCAGCCCCGGCGCAAGCGCGGCAGCAGCAGCACAAACACCAGCGCCCCGGCCAGCTCGGTGACGATGCCCAGCGGAATCTCGCCCGGGCCCAGGCTGCGCGCCAGGTCATCGGCGAGCAGCACAAAGCCAGCGCCGAGCAGCGCGCACAGCGGCAGCAAGCGGCCGTGGGCCGGGCCCCACCACAGCCGCGCCAGGTGCGGCACCAGCAGGCCGACCCAACCGACCATGCCGGCGAGGGTCACGGTGAGCGCGCTGGTGGCAGTGGCCAGGACGATCACCAGTAGGCGCAACGGCCGCACCGCCAGGCCGAGGCTGGCGGCTTCGTCGTCATCCAGGCTGAGGGCATCGAGTAGCCGGCCCATGGCGCACAGCGCCAGGGTCGCGGCCAGCAGCATCGGCCCGACCCAGCGCAACAGGTGGGTGTCGACGCTGGCCAGGCTGCCCAGCAGCCAGTACACGATCGACGGCAATTGCTCCTGAGGGTCCGCCAGGTACTTGAGCAACGACAGCGCACCGTTGAACAACGCCGCGCTGAGCAGGCCGGCGAGCAGCAGCACCAGCATCGAACCGCGCTCGGCCCAGTGCGCGATAGCCAGCGCCAGGCCCACCGCCAGCCAGCCGCCGAGGGTGGCCAGCAGCGCCACCACCGCCGGCGCCGCGCCCAGCAGCACGCCGGCCGCCGCGCCGCAGGCGCAACCGGCCAACACCCCGAGCAAACCCGGCGACACCAGCGGGTTACGAAACACCCCTTGGTAGGCGGCGCCGGCCACCGCCAGCCCGGCGCCCACCAACAGCGCCGCCAGCACCCGCGGTAAACGCGTGCCCCACAGTACCTGGCGGGTCAGCGCGTCGGCCTGGCCAGCCAGCGCCGCCAGCACCTGCGCCGCGCTCAGCGGGTAGCGCCCCAGCAGCAGCGACAGGCCCACCAGCCCGGCCAGGCCAAGCCCCGCGAGCCACGGCGTGGCGCGCGCAAAGTGCTGAAATAGACGCATCGAAAAGCCCCGAGGTATTCGCTATATAAAAAATCACATAGCGAGCCCCAGGGCTAAATGAAACTCCCTGAATGAGACAATCGGCCGCAGCCGGCGGGTTTAGCCGCCAGGCTGCTCAGGGTTGGCCGGGTGCACGAACAAAAAGTCGTTGGCCTCAGCGTCCTGGGCGTTCACCTCGCCGGTTTCCAGCTGCTGCTTGACCCGCTGCAGGAGGGTGAGCAAGGCGCCGTCGGCAAACTGGCTGAGGCGCCCGGCAAACAGCTGGCCGGCCTTGCCGGGGAACGGGTCGGCGCTGAGCAGCACCCTGACCTGGGTGCCGCGGCCGTGCCGTGGCGTGCTCAGGCTGGCCTGCACGTGCACCGCCCAGCGGCTGCCAGCCGGGGTGCGCCAGTGCAAGGTGTCGCCGTCGGCAACCTGCTCCAGCAACCAGTGCAGCGTGCGCCCGGCCGGGCCGCGAATCGCCCAGCGGTAGTGGCCGCCGGCAACTTCCTCGATGGTATCGACCCAAGGCAGCAGCTCGCCGACATTGGCCGGGTGTTGCAAGAACGCCAGCACCTGCTCCGGCGCGGCGTTCACAGTCAGGCTGCGCACCGCCACGGCGCTGGCCAGGGCGGCATCCACCGGGGCCTCGGCGGGGCACAGGCGGGCCTTGAGCGGGCAGCGGCCGCGGTAGGCGTTCCAGCCAGCCCAGGCGCCCGCGGCCAGCTGCAGCAGCCCGCCCGCCCCGCCACGGCGCACGCCATCGGCGGCCAACGCGGCGCCGGCGGCCAGGTACAGGCTGCGCTCGGTACTGTTGAGGTTATGCGGGCCGCTGCCGGTGCAGCGGTTGGCCAGGCGGGGGTGGTCGGTCATGGCGCGGTCCTCGAAGCGATGGCATGTGAGGATCAGAACCGCGCCGGCGGGGGAAATTCCGCCGCTGAGCTCAGGCGTGCCAGCAGCGGTACCAGCCGCCCTCTTCGCTGATGCGCAGCGGGGTGTGGTACAGCTTCGACAGGTTTTCGCTGGTAATCACCTCGGCCTTGGGGCCATCGGCGACGATCTTGCCGCGATCAAGCAGCACCACCCGATCAATTTCCGGGATGATCTCATCAATGTGGTGGGTGGTGATGATCATCCCCCGGCCCTGGCCGCAAAACTTGCGCATCAACGCCAGCATGCCGAGGCTGGCGCCCATGTCGAGGCCGTTGGCCGGCTCGTCGAGAATCAACGCCCGCGGCCCGTGCACCAAGGCCCGCGCCAGCAACAGGCGGCGCTTTTGCCCGGTCGACAAGCGCTGGAACATACGCCCTTCATACTCGGCCATTTCCACCGTGGCGAGCATGGCGCGGGCCTGGGCAATCTGCTCGGCGCTCGGCTGCAGGTGGCCGTGGGCGCCGATGGCACCAAAAAAGCCCGAGGTGACCACCTCCAGGGCGGTGGTGAAGGGGGTGTAGTCTTCTTGCAGGTCTTGCGAGACAAACCCGAGCTTGGCGCGCAGGGCCCAGAGGTTCACGGTTTCGTCGCCAAACAGCTTGAGGTAGCTGTTGTCGCGCACCACCGGGTAGATCTCCCGGGTCACCAGCTTGAGCAGGGTGCTTTTGCCGGCGCCGTTGGGGCCGAGAATGGCCACCCGCTCATGCTCGCCGATGGTCAGGGAAAAGTGCTCGAACACCTGGTGTTGTTGCTGAAAGGCAGAAACGTTGTTGAATTCGATCATGGGGTTAGCGGCGCTCAACGGCAGGTCGAAGGTAAACCGTAGCGTAACATTCACTTACCAAGGTGAACTTGAAACTTGCTGCTTCTGGCGCTAACCGGCCAAGCCCATTATCCTTGGCCCTCGACGCAGGAAGCCGGTGCAAGCCCGGCGCGGTCGCGCCACTGTAATCGTCACCACGAGAGCCAGACCCTGTTTCGTTCCACTTCGCCTTTGCCGGGACGCGTATTCCCAGGAGCTTCTATGACCACCCGCACCTCCAGTGCCCCCCTCAGCGATGACCTGTCGCTGCCCACCCTGCCGCTGGGGCAAATTCTGCCCTGGGCCGTTTTTGCCGGCCTGCTGCTGATGCTGGCGCTGTACTTCGTCGGTGCCGAGCAAGGCGCCACGGCAATGTTCTCCGGTACCGCGGTGCATGAGTTCGTGCACGATGGCCGCCACTTGCTGGGCTTTCCCTGCCACTGACCGGAGCTTCACATGACTGGTAATTTGCTGCTACGCGGCCTGATCGCAGGTTTGCTGGCCGGCCTGCTGGCGTTCGCCGTGGCGAAAGTGTTCGGCGAGCCCCAGGTGGATCGCGCCATCGCCTTCGAAGAAAGCGCCGGCCACAGCCATAGCCATGGCGACCCCAGCGCCGCCGAAGAAGAAGAGCCCGAGGTGTTCAGCCGCCAGGTGCAGGGCGGCGTTGGCCTGTTCACCGGGGTGATGGTCTACAGCCTGTCGATGGGCGGGCTGTTCGCCCTGGTGTTTGCCTACGCCATGGGCCGCCTCGGCGCGTTCAAGCTCAGCCCGCGCGGGCTGGCGGCGCTGTTGGCGCTGTTGGCGATCATCGCGGTGTACCTGGTACCGGCCCTGAAGTACCCGGCCAACCCGCCGGCGGTGGGCAGCCCGGAAACCATTGCCCAACGCACCCGGTTGTTCTTCCTGATGGTGCTGGTGTCGGTGGCGGCGATGGTGCTGGCGGTGAATGCCGCGCGCAGCCTGCTGCCACGCCTGGGCGGCTGGAACGCCACACTGCTGGCGGCGCTGCTGTACGCGCTGATCATGGCGGTGGCTGGCGCGGCGTTCCCGGCGGTGAACGAGGTGCCCGAGCACTTCAGCGCCACCCTGCTGTGGCAGTTCCGCACCGTGGCGCTGGGCATCCAGTTGGCGCTGTGGGGCGGCGTGGGCATCGCCTTCGGCTGGCTGGCCGAGCGCTACCTGCTCGGCGCTCCCGCCGTGCGCCCTGACGCGCGGCTGCGCGGTTAGCCCCAGGCAGGTATCATCGGCGGCTTCGCCACCCGGAGCCCGCCCGATGATCACCCTGCGCCCCATGCAAGCCTGCGACTTCGACCGCTTCTGGCCCACGTTCGAAGCGGTCGTCACAGCCCAGGCCACCTACGCCTACGCCGCCGACACCACCCGTGAACAGGCTGAACACCTATGGCTGGGCCTGCCCCTGCAAACCTGGGTCGCCGAAGAGGCCGGCGAACTGCTCGGCAGTTACTACCTCAAGGCCAACGCCAGCGGCCCCGGCAGCCACGTCAGCAACTGCGGCTACATGGTCTGCGAGGCCGCCCGCGGCAAGGGCGTGGCCCGGCTGATGTGCGAGCACTCCCAGCAACAAGCCCGCGCGGCGGGGTTTCTGGCGATGCAGTTCAACTCGGTGGTGGCCACCAACGAGGTGGCGGTGGCGCTGTGGCGCAAGCTCGGCTTCGAGGAGGTCGGGCGGCTGCCCAAGGCCTACCGCCATGGGGCGCTGGGCCTGGTCGATTGCCTAGTGATGTACAAGTGGCTGGAGGCCCCGGAGCATGAGCGGGCGCCGCTGATCGGGCGCAAGAATATCGAGTCGGTGGTGTCCAGGCCGCGGCGCAAGGGGTAAGGCTGGCGGGCCCATCGCCCGGCACAGCCGTAATGCTGTTCACTTAAGCAATCTCACAGATTTTAGGAAGGGATCAATCTGTGAGCTCTGCTGATTTTGTGCATGAGCTTCAGGGCCCTTCGCCCGGCACAGCCGGCCTCCCACGGGGTGTGTGTTGCCTCGTAAATCAAGTACTTACACAAATCCGTGGGAGGCCGTGGTCCGGCACTCCGGCTGTGCCGGGCGAAGGGCCCTCGATTATCAACCCCAACTTTAAAATCCTTGCAGCAAACCCGCGTTTATCCACCCTGGCACCCTTGCGGATACTGGCCCCACACCTCGCCAGGACGCCGACCATGCACGCTCTCCCCTCCCCCCATGCCCTGGGCAGTACCGCCTGGAGCGCCGAAGGCCAGGCCTACTTCGACACCACCCCCGGCCCCCTCGGCCACGCCCACCCGGTGCTGATGCAAGCGCTCAGCGAGCACGCCCGCCAGGGCCTCAACCCGCCGGCCCAGCTCGGCCAACCCTGGCACGGCCGGCTGGCCCAGCGCCTCTGCGAGCTGGCCGAGGCCGAGCGGGCGGTGCTCACCCCCAGCGCCTGCCACGCCAACGAAACCGCGCTGAAGCTGGCGCGGCTCTGGGGTTGGTACAAGGGCATTGGCCAGCCCCAGGTGCTGGTGTTCGGCGGCGCCCACCACGGCCATACCCTGGCCACCCTGAGCGCCAGTGACGACCACCGGCTGGCCTTGGGCGGCGCGCCGGGGGAGAGCGTGCGGGTGCCCTACGGCGACCTCGGCGCGCTGCAGGCGGCGGCCACCGAGCACGGCACGCGGATCGCCGCGGTGTGGCTGCCCGGGCTGCCGCTGCAGGGCCCAACGGCCGCGGCCGGCTGGCTGCCGGCGGTGGCGGCGCTGTGCCAGCGCCAAGGCTGGCTGTTGATGCTCGACGACACCCAGGTTGGCATCGGCCGTACCGGCCACTGGTTCAGTTGCCAGGGCGCCGGGGTGCGCCCGGATGTTCTCAGCGTGGCCGGTGGGCTCAGTGAAGGCGCACCCTGGGGCGCCTGCCTGGTGGCGCCACGGCTGGCGCGCTTCTGTGACCTCGGCCTGGAAGTGCCCGGCGTCAGCGCCCTCGCCTGCCGGCTGGGCTGGGAAACCCTCGGCGTGATGGCGCAGCAGGGGCTGCCGGCACGCGCCGGCCAGGCGGGCCTGCGCCAAGCGCTGCGGGCGTGCTTCAGCGGCAGCGGCGTGGAGGTGCGCGGCGAGGGCCTACACCTGGCCCTGGCCCTGCCCCAGGTGGTGCCCGGGCTGGCCCGCCGGGCGCTGCAGGAGCAGAACCTGCTGCTCACGGTGCACGAAAACCGGCTGATACGCCTGGCGCCGGCGCTGAACCTCAGCGATGCCGAGGCGGCAACCCTGGTCGCCGGCCTGGCGGCGCTGCTCGGCGGCTCACTTGCCCCACAGCTCGATCAGGTAATCAACGAAGCTGCGCAGCTTGGCTGAACGGTAGCGGTCGGCCGGGTACACCAGGTGCATCGGCCGGGTCGGGCACGGGTAATCGGGCAGCAGCGCGACCAGGCTGCCGTCGCTGACGCTGGCCGCCACCAACGCCGTGGGCAGCATGGCGATGCCCATGCCGGCGCGGGCGGCGCGGTACAAGCCCTGCGAGCTGTTCAGCCGCAACCGGCCAGCGACGTTGACCCGCTCCCCACCGAGCAGCCATAACTGGCTTTGTTCGCTCCAGTCATCCCCGGCCGGGTAGATGAACGCCAGGCAGTCGTGCTCGGCCAGCGCTTGCGGGTGCCGCGGCGTACCACGCCGGGCCAGATACTCGGGTGCCGCGCACACGGTCAGGGTGTAGTCGCGCAGCGGCCGGGCGATCACCCCGGGGTTGCCGAGCGGGCCCAAGCGGATGGCCGCGTCGAAGCCGTCTTCGAGCAGGTCGACCTTCAGGTTGCTCAGCACCAGTTCCACTTCCACCTGCGGGCAGCGCTGCATGTAGCGGGCCAGGGCCGGGGCCAGTTGCTCGGCGCCCAGGGTTTGCGGGGCGGCCAGGCGCAGGCGGCCGCGCGGCTCGCTGCGCGCCTGTTCGGCCAGTTGCTCGCTGGCGCTGACCAGGCCGAGCACCTCCTGGCATTGGCGGTAATAGGCCTGGCCGAATTCGGTCAGGCGCTGGCGGCGGGTGGTGCGGTTGAGCAGGCTGACCCCCAGGCGCTGTTCGAGCGCCTTGAGGTGGTTGCCGACCATCGTCACCGACAGCCCGCAGGCCTGGGCGGCGGCGGTCAGGCTGCCGCGCTCGACCACCTGCACGAACACGCCCATGGCCTGGAACAGGTCCACCGTGGCGTGCCGGGGTTACAGGCAGGTGGCCAGGGTGGCCTGGCGTTTGCGCGCCTGGTCGCCGCTGCGCGGGTTGCCGTAGAACTTCACCTGGCTGCCGGCGCCGCTGGCGGTGATGTCGGCGAAGTAGTCCGAGGCGTGGTCCGACACGGTGTACAAGCCCTTGCCCGAGCGCTCGGTGAAGGCGTCGGCCTCGGCGCCGAACAGGCTTTGGCTGGCCCAGGTGACTTCCACGCACTGCGCCAGGTCCGCGGCCGGGCGCGCCGAGTCGAGGCTGGCGATCGCGCCAGCGTCGCGGGCGTGGCCCATCTTCATGCCCGCGCAGCCGGTCAGGGCCAGCAGGGCGGCGGCAACAAGGTACGGTTTCATCGCAAGCCTCTTGGCAAAAGCGCGGACTATACCACCGGTGGCGGCGTCCATCATTCGCGTCAATAGCCACCATCATGGCAAACGACTTCCGCCAAACGGCGCCGGGCGTAGGATTACCCTCACACCGCCCACCGCAACCGAGGCCGCCGCCATGTCCCTGCCCTTGCTGACCTTATTGATCGCTTCGTTCGCCACCCTCGCCGCCAGCCCGTTCGCCCTGCCCGCGCTGGACCTGGTGTTTTCCCGAGATACCCAACAGGACTAACCCCGTTCACCCAAGGAGCTTTGCGATGCTGCGTACGCTTGCCCAACGCTTCGGCCAACTGGCCCCTTCTTCTTCCAAGGCACCGGCCTACAGCCTGACCGACGCGTTCCTCTCGGTGAGCCTGGCCATGGCCATCCATGGCAACGAGAAAGCCGTGGCCGACACCGCCCGCCGGGTGGCCAAAAAACTGCCACGGGCCAAACGCGAAATGATGTATGACATCGTCAACAGCCCCAGCCCGGTGGGCTACGTGAGCGAACTGCTGCGCAGCGCGCCGCTGCGGCACCTGTAAAACCGGCATAAGGTCAGCAGTTTCGGTGCTTTCGGCGCGGGCGGCGGCCCGCTATAGTCGCGTGCGTTGTCTGCCCTGCCACATCACCTGGACCTACGCACGTGAATAAACTGTTAAGCGCCTCCCTGCTGGCCGCCGGGTTGGCCGTGAGCGGTACCGCCCTGGCCGCCACCACCACCTTGCTGAACGTTTCCTACGACGTGATGCGCGATTTCTACCGCGACTACAACGCCGCCTTCCAGAAGCACTGGAGCGCCGAGCACCCCGATGCCGGGCTGAACCTGCAGCTGTCGTTCGGCGGCTCGAGCAAGCAGGCGCGCTCGGTGATCGACGGCCTGCCCGCCGACGTGATCACCATGAACATGGCCACCGACATCAACGCCCTTGCCGACAACGGCGGGCTGGTGCCGCAAGACTGGGCCGCGCGCCTGCCGAACAACAGCGCGCCGTTCACCTCCGCCACCGTGTTCATCGTCCGCAAGGGCAACCCCAAGGGCCTGAAAGACTGGCCCGACCTGGTCAAGGGCGACGTGCAGGTGATCGTGCCCAACCCGAAAACCAGCGGCAACGGCCGCTACACCTACCTCTCGGCCTGGGCCTACACCCTCAAGCACGGCGGTGACGCCGCCGCCGCCCAGGCGTTCGTCGGCCAACTGTTCAAGCACGTGCCGGTGCTCGACACCGGTGGCCGCGCCGCCACCACCACCTTCATGAAGAACCAGATCGGCGACGTGCTGGTGACCTTCGAGAACGAAGCCGAAATGATCGCCCGCGAGTTCGGCCGCGACCAGTTCGAAGTGGTGTACCCCAGCGTCTCGGCCGAGGCCGAGCCACCGGTGGCGGTGGTCGACAAAGTGGTCGACAAGAAAGGCAGCCGCGCCGTGGCCGAGGATTACCTCAAGTACCTGTGGTCGCCGGAAGGGCAGAACATCGCCGCGCAGAACTTCCTGCGCCCGCGGGACCCGGCGGTGGCCGCCCAGTACACCGACCGCTTCCCGAAAGTCGAGCTGATCAGCGTGGAAAAAACCTTCGGTGACTGGCGCACCGTGCAGAAAACCCACTTCGCCGACGGTGGGATTTTCGACAAGATCTACCAGCCGCAGTAAGCCCGCGCGGCCCCTCGCCCGCATCTGCCCCCTCGACATCCCCCGCGAACAGGCGTAAAAACCTGTTCGTATCTCCCCCGACATGTTCCCACCCGCCTGCCCCGTGCAGTGGCGGTAGCGTGGGCGCGCCCGGCGTTTGCCCCTCCTGCAGGTTCTGACCATGAACAATGCCCAACACGCCCCCTCCGTGGCCTACCGCGCGGAGGTCGACGGCTTGCGCGCGATTGCCGTGCTTGCCGTGATTCTCTACCACGCCGGCTTCGAGCCAATGGCCGGCGGCTTCGTGGGCGTAGACGTGTTCTTCGTGATCAGCGGCTATCTGATCACCTCGATCATCGCCACCGAGCTGAGCCAGCAGCGCTTTTCGTTGGTGACCTTCTACGAACGCCGAGCGCGGCGCATCCTGCCGCCGTTGTTCGTGGTCCTGGCCTTCTGCCTGCCGTTCGCCTGGCAGTGGCTTGACCCCATCGCCTTGCGCGGCTTCGCCAAAAGCCTGGTGGCGGTGCCGTTTTTTTCCTCCAATGCGCTGTTCTGGATGGAAACCGGCTACTTCGACAGCGGCACCGACCTCAAGCCGCTGGTGCACACCTGGACACTCGCCGTGGAAGAACAGTACTACGTGCTGTTCCCGCTGCTGATGATGCTCGGCTTCAAGGCCGGCCGCCGGCTGCTGGTAGCGGCCTTGGCAGTGCTGGCGGTGGCCAGCCTGCTGTGGGCGGAAACCGGCGCCCAGGCGGCCTCGAGCGCGGCGTTCTACCTGCTGCCCTCGCGGGCCTGGGAGCTGCTGTTGGGGTCGTTCCTGGCGTTCTGGCTGGTCGCCCGGCCGCAACGCCCCACACCCCAGGGCCTGCTGCACGAGGCCGGCGGCCTGCTGGGCCTGGGCCTGATTGCCTTTGCGCTGTTCAGCTACGGCAACGCCACCCCCTTCCCTGGCCTGCACGCCGTGCCGCCCACCCTTGGCGCGGCGCTGATCATCGCCTGCGCCAGCCGCCACACGCTGGTCGGGCGCGCGCTGGCCTGGCGGCCGATGGTGTTCATCGGCTTGATCAGCTACAGCGCCTACCTGTGGCACCAGCCGTTGTTCGCCCTGGCGCGCAACCGCAGCCTGGTGCCGCCGCCATTGCCGGTGATGCTCGGCCTGGCGCTGCTGTCGCTGGTGCTGGCGTGGCTGAGCTGGAAGTACATCGAAACACCCTTTCGCGACAAACGCCGGGTCAGCCGCCGGCAGATCTTCACCGCCGGCGCGCTGGCATCGATGCTGTTCGTCGGCGTGGGGCTGGTGGGCTACCTGAAGCAGGGCTTTCCGCAGCGCTATAACGTCGACCCCGCCATGCTCACCGCCTTCGACGACCCGACCATCCGCGAGGGCTGCGACCGCGGCTACAACGGCACTGGCTTTGGCATCGACCTGTGCTTCTTCGGCCCGCCGGTGGGCGACCGCGGCGCGGACCTGGCGGTGTTCGGCGACAGCCATTCCGAGGCCATGCTGCCGGCCTTCGCCGAGTTGGGCGAGCGCCTGGGCCTGAGCGTGGTGCACCTGGGCGTGGGCGGCTGCCCGCCGCTGCTGGGGGTGAGCGTGGTGGCCGGCAACTATGCCCAGGGCGCCTGCGAAAACCTTGCCCAGCGCCAGTACGATTACATCAAGGCGCACAACACCCGCCACGTGGTGCTGATCGCCCGCTGGGCGCTGTACACCGACGGCGGCTATCAGGAGCAGCGCAAGGTGCGTTATTTCCTCACCGACGCCGAACACAGCGGGCAAGACCTCGCCACCTCGCGGGAGGTGTTCCGCGCCGGCCTGCAACGCACCGTGGCGGCCTACCGCGCGCTTGGCGTGCAGGTGGATGTGCTCGCCCAGGCGCCGCAACAACTGGCCAGCCCGCGCAACCTGTATTACCGCCTGGCGCACCAGACCGAGCAAAGCGAGGGCGATAAGCTCGACACCGTGCGCACCCTGTCGGTGCCCTATGCCGAGCACGAACACATGCAGCACTTTACCCGCGAGGTGTTTGGCGCCCTGGCCGCGCCCGGGCAGATCCGCCTGTTCTCGATGGACCCCGTATTCTGCGACAGCCAGCGCTGCCTGATCGGCGACCAGCAGTCCTGGTACAAAGACAACGACCACCTCAATGGCCGGGGCGTGGAGAAGGCCCTGGCGGTGGTGCGGCAGATGATGCAACCGGCGGCGTTGGCCGTGAACGATTAGCCGTCTCTGGCATGCGCCACAGGTACAGCAGCGCGCCGGCGCCGGCTATCCCCCCGAGCATCCAGAACGCCGGGCCATAGCCGGCGGCGACGATCACCCCGCCGGCCAGGCTGGCGCTGACCGCCGCGCCCAGGCCCTGGGCCGTGCCGACCACGCTCTGGGCAAAGTTGAAGCGCCGCCCCGGGCACAGTGCCGCCACCACCAAGGGGAACAACGCGCCATAGATGCCCGCGCCAATGCCGTCGAGGCATTGCACGGCCAGCAAGTAGCCGGGGCTGTCCGAGAGCGGGTACAACAGCCCCCGCAGCGCCAGCACGGCGAAGCCCAACAGGAAGATCGGCTTGTGCCCGATGCGCTCGGCATAACGCCCCACCAGCAAGGCCACCGGCACCATCACGCACTGCGCCGCAACGATGCAAATCGCCGTGAGCGAGGTGGCACTGGCCTGCCCCACCTGCCGGGCGAGCAACTGGCTCACCGACGTCAGCATCGCCGCGTTGGCCAGATGGAACAGCGCCGCCAGGCAAGCGAACAGCACCAACGTGGGTTGTTGCTTGAGCCAGCGCAGCGGGTTCTGCGCGGGCGCGGCCTCGCTGGCGGTATGCGGCACCGGCGAGGCTGCCGGCAAGCCACTGGCCGCGACGATCGACAACAGCGCCAGCAGCGCCATCAACCAGAACACCACTTGCGGCCCCCAGTACCAGGCCAGCCCGGCCGCCAACGCGGCGCTGGTGGCATTGCCGGCATGGTTGAAGCCCTCGTTGCGGCCGATGCGCCGCGCCAGGGCCTTGGGGCCGACCACGCCGAGGGTGATCGCCACCAACGCCGGCGGCAAGAACGCCGCGGCGATTTGCGCGGCGGCCTGGGTCGCGGCCACGGCATAGAAGCCATTGACCCACGGCAGCAGCAGGCAGCCGGCGGTGACCACCAGCGCCGCGGCGATCACCACCGCGCGCTTGCGCACCCAGCGGTCGAGCAGCGCCCCGGCCGGCATCTGCGCAGCCAGCCCGGCCAACCCGGCGAGGGTCATCACCACGCCCGTGGTGGCCTCATTCCAGCCCTGCTCCGGGCCACGCACCGCCAGCAGGTAAATCGCCAGGTACGGGCCCAGGCCATCGCGTACATCGGCCAGGAAGAAGTTCAACGCATCCAGCGCGCGCAAGGCGCGGGGGGAAACATCAGGGGCGGTGGCCATGGCCGAATCCTGCAGGGGGTTAGCGCTCAGAGCCTGGCGGCTTTCGGCAAGTTCCATGGCCCCGGCGCGCGGCCCGCGAGCCCCCTGAAAAATCTACCGAAACGGCCCCGGCAAGCTGCTACGCTAGCGATTCCGTTACGTAGCTAGCTAAGGACACCAATGCCCGCCCTAGACGATGGGTTGCCCCGTGAGCGCCTGATCCCCGCCGTAATCGCCGTGTGCCTGGCCGTGGGTATGGCCACGCTGGACACCGCGATCGTCAACACCGCCCTGCCGACCATGGCCGTAGGCTTGAACACCGATTCGGCGTCGGTGATCTGGGTGGTCAACGCCTACCAACTGGTGATGGTCGCGACCATCCTGCCGTTCGCCTCGCTGGGTGAAGTGCTCGGCCACCGCCGCGTGTACCTGGGCGGGCTGTGGGTGTTCGTGCTCGCTTCGCTGTTTTGCGGCCTGGCCTGGTCGCTGCCGTCGCTGGCCATCGCCCGGGTTGCCCAAGGGCTGGGCGCGGCGGCGTTGATGAGCGTGAACGCTGCGCTGCTGCGCTTCATCTACCCCTCGCACATGCTCGGCCGCGGCATGGGCATCAACTCGCTGGTGGTGGGCATGTCGTTCACCCTGGGACCGACCGTGGCCTCGGCGATCCTCTCGTTTGCCTCCTGGCACTGGCTGTTCCTGATCAACGTGCCGATCGGCGTGGCGGCCTGGTGGATGGCCCGGCGCAACCTGCCCACCCTCGAACGCTCCAGCCACAGCTACGACCGCGGCGCGGCGCTGCTGTGCAGCCTGTTGTTCGGCGGCCTGACCCTGGCGCTGACCACTGGCGTGCATGGCGTGTCGCCCTGGCTCACCGTGGCTGAGCTGCTGCTGGCGCTGGCCTGTGGGGTGGCGCTGGTGCGCCGCCAGGCCGGGCACCCGGCGCCGATCCTCGCCCAAGACCTGTACCGCCGGCCGCTGTTCGCGCTGTCGTCGCTCACCGCGGTGTGCTCGTTCTGCACCCAGGGGCTGGCGTTCGTGTCGCTGCCGTTCATGCTGCAATACCAACTCGGCCACAGCCAGGTGGCCACCGGTTACCTGATCACCCCGTGGCCGGCGGTGGTGGCGGTGATGGCGTTGGTGGCCGGGCGGTTGTCTGACCGCTACCCGCCCGGGCTACTGGGCGGCATCGGCCTGCTCGGGCTGTGCCTGGGCATGGCCAGCCTGGCGCTGCTGCAACCGGGCGCCAGCGCCTGGGACATCGGCTGGCGCATGGCGCTGTGCGGGGCGGGCTTTGGCTTCTTCCAGTCGCCCAACCTCAAGGCGCTGATGACCAGCGCCCCGCCCGCCCGCAGCGGTGGGGCTAGCGGCGTGGTGGCGACATCGCGGCTGGTGGGGCAAACCCTGGGGGCTTCGCTGGTGGCGCTGTGCTTTCACCTGTCGACCACGGCGGGGCCGCAGGTGGCCCTGTGGTTGGGGTGTGGCTTTGCGTTGGTGGGGGCGCTGGCCAGTGGCTTGCGTTTGACCGGGTTCGGGAAGGGGGCTTAAGGGCCCCAACCCCGTACACACAAAAAAGGCCCGGCAATAACTTGCCGGGCCTTTTTTTATTCCCGGGTGCTTTGCTGGGCACCGGCGGTGTTGTCGAGCAGGCTCTTGGTCGCCGTCTGGATGAAGCTTTCAAGCTGGAGGCGCCAACTGTCGACGGTGGCCTGGTCTTCGACCTTCTGCGCCTCGAAGTGGCGGCCGAGGGTGTACTGGTACAGGCGCGGGTCAAGCTCTTTGGATTCGATCAGCAAGCGGTCGCCACGCACGATGCCGATGGTCTGCTCGCTGCCCGAGGGCTTGATCACGCCGAAGCCTGGGTCCCCGGCGGGCAGGTTGAGCAGGTCGCGGCCCCAGCACTGGTGCTGGGCGGCGCCGCCCAGGCGGCCCATGATGCTCGGCACGATGTCGATCTGGGTGCCGACGGTGTGGCTCACCGCGCCGAACTTCTCCTGGATGCCCGGGGCGATCATCAGCATGGGCACGTTGAAACGCGCCAGGTCCAGCTCGGTCACTTGGTAGTTGGTGCCGAAACCGTGGTCGCCGACGATCACGAACAGGGTGTCCTTGTAGTACGGCGATTTTTTCGCCTTCTCGAAGAACTGCCCCAGCGACCAGTCGGAATAGCGCATGGCGGTGAGGTGCTCGTCGAGGTTGCCGTGGCCGGTCACGCGCTCCACCGGCAGTTGCGGCGGCAAGGCGTATGGCACGTGGTTCGACAGCGACTGCAGCAACGCGTAGAACGGCTTGCCGGTGGCCGCGAGCTTGTCGAGCTCCTGGTTGCCACGGCTGAACATGTCTTGGTCGGACACGCCCCAGGTGGGGTCGGAGAACACCGGGTTGACGAAGTCGTTGCGGCCGATGAAGGTGGTCATGCCCTGGTTGGCGAAGAAGCCGGACTGGTTGTCCCAGGCGAAATCACCGTTGTACACGTACACGTCGCTGTAGTGGCGCGGGCTGAGCATCGCCGGCAGGCCAGACAGCTTGTGGCTGCCTTCCGGGGTTTGCATCAGGTATTCGAAGCCCGGCAGGTTGGGGAAGCAGCCCATGGTGGCGAACATGCCCTGGTGGGTATGGGTGCCGTTGGAGAAGAACCGGTCGAACAGCAGGCCCTGCTTGGCCAGCGCGTCGAAATACGGGGTAATGCCGGCGTCGCTGCCCAGCGCGCCGACCGAGTGCCCGGCAAAGCTTTCGAGCAGGATCACCACCACGTTCTTCACCCCTGGCAGGGTGTTTTCCACTGGCGGGGTGAACACCCGGCGCACGGCCGCCGAATCGGCGTCGATCAGTTGGTCGTTCGGGGTCAGCAGCAGCTTGCGCACTTCGGCGGTGGCCTGGGCCTGGGGCAGCGTGGCCTTCCAGATATTGGCGCGGTCTTCGCCGTTGGCGGTGCGGTAGGCTTCGATCAGGCTCAGGGTGCCGTTGAGGCCCAACTGGTTGGCGAAGATCGAATCGGTGGTGAAGGCATCGCCCCAGCGCAGGGGCGGGCCCTGGCGCAGGGTGCCACGGGCGGCGACCACGGCCACGCACAGCAGCACCAGGAACACCACCACGCGGCCGTACCAGGGCGCCACGCGGCGGCCGCCGAGGTCGGCCTCCAGCGCGTCACGGCGCAGGGTGAGGCGGTCGATGCCCTTGAATACCAGGCTCAGCAACCAGGTGACCAGCGCCCAGGCGAGCAGGTAGCGCACCACCGGGTAGCCGTACCAGATCATGCTCATCACGGTTTTCGGGTCTTCCTTCATGTACTGGAAGACCAGGGCGTTCAGGCGCTGGTGGAATTCACGGTAGAAGTCGAGCTCCATCACCCCGAGGAACAGCACCAGGCTGGAGGTGGCGGTCAGCCACAGGCGGAACAGCCCGCGCCAGCGCAGGGTAAAGGCGAACAGCGTGGCCAACAGCACCGGCACCAGCAGGAACACGGCGATTTTCAGGTCGAACCGGGCGCCGTTGAACAACGCCTCGAGAAAGGTCGAGGCGGGCGTGTCGCCGATCTGGTCGCGGTTGTACATCAACAGGGCCAGGCGCAGGCCAGCCTGCAGCAACAGCAGGGCAATGGCGCAGAGCAACAGGTAGGCGAGGTGCGACTTCAGGGTGGGCTGGCGCCGCCGGGGTGGCTGGCGGTTCGGGCTCAGGGCGTCCTGTGTGGCCATGTAGGGTGTGGTTCCGTGCGCGGATGTAATGGGAGTGCGCGGGCCCAGGTGTAAAGAGGCCGCGCGTGGCTAGCCGGCGATTCTCAGTGATCGCCGGTGAAAAATTCGTTGTGAATCAGGCAGGCTCGCGCCCTCCTTGCCCGCGGCCAGTACCGGGCCATGGGCAGGAGGTCGGCATTTTAAGGGGTTTGCGGGAGGAAATAGAACCCAGGGGTTTATAAGCGAACGTTGCCGCGCGGGCCGGCCACGGCCCAGATGATCAGCCCCAGCACCGGTAGCAGTACGATCAGCAGGATCCACAGCACCATCATGCCGATCTCGGCCCGGCTCTTCAGCACATTGATGATCGCCCAGATATCCAGGGCCAGGATCACCAGGCCCACCAGGCTGTTGAAGGTTGCGCCCATGCTGCACTCCTTGCGGTTGTCGGTACCTGTTAGGTGCCCCCGGGCCGCCTCGGTTCCCTACTGGTGCAGCGCCACCCGCAGGGCTTCGAGCGACGGCGCGGCGGCGATGCCCAGCGCCTCGCACAGCTCGAGCACCCGCGGCAGGTCCTGGCCAAAGACCAGCACTGCCTGCAGGTCGAAATCCAGCGGCGCGGCGAAATCCACCAGCACGTAGCCGCCGAGGTCCTTGCTCAGGGCCGAGAGTTGGGTCTGGATGCGGTTGAGCGCGGCCAGCGGCTCGGTGCGCGCCAGTTGCTTGGGCTTGAGGTGGATGTCGACCTGGGCGCCGAACGAGGCGCTGATCTGCTCGAACAGTTCCGAGTAGGTGTCGGCCTGGAAGAACACCGTGTCGGGCAGGCTGCCGACCACCACCCACTGCCACAATGGGAACGGGAAGCTGGCGTCGTAGTTGATGTCGGGGTTGGCGGCCAGGAACGCGTCGGCGCCCTCGCGGGCCTCGTGGGCCTCGCTGGCAATCCGCTCGATGGCCTCGGCGGGCAGGCAGCCGGAGCTGATCAGGGTGATGAGTTCGAGCAACTGGGGCTTCATCGGGCGCACACACTCAGGGGGCTAGGCAAACGGCCGCGGAGCATAGCAGAAGCCCCGCGGCGGCGCTTCACTGGACCGCGCGCAGGCCAAAACGGGCGCGGTGCACGCGGGCATTGACCTGCTCGGCGGGCTCGCCGGCGGCGGCGGCGGCGATCGCCTGGCCGACCCAGCCGCGAAAACCGCCGACCTTGCCGCCGGCCAGTTCCAACTGGGTGTGCAGCACCTGTTCGAGTTGCTCGAGCTTGGCTTGGGCGTGGGGCCAGGCATGCAGCCAGCCGGCCGGCTGCCCGGCCACGCCCAGCACCGCCGCCAGGCGCATCAACCAGGCCGGGTAGTGCTGGGCCAGGGTGCCCAGTTCGAGCTTCCAGCGGCCGTCTTCACGGCGCAGGCCCTGGGCCTCGCCGTGCTCGGCGCCGACCACCGCCAGCCAAGTGCTTTCGACCCAGCGCGCCGGCACTTGCACGCCATCGGCGGCCAGGGCCTGGCTCAGGCCTTCGCAAAAACTCGGCAGGTCGAGCTCCATGCGTACCGCCTTGCGCGGCGCCGCCTGGCGCAGCTGGGCCAAGCGCGCGTTGAGCGCGGGCATGTCGCGAAAGCGCACTTCGTCCTGCTGGCCATCGCTGGTCAGGCCCAGTTCGCTTTCGAGCAGCGGCACCCAGCGCTCCAGAAACGGCTGGATCAACAACGCCGGCGCCGGCAACGGCTCGGTGCGCCCATACAGGCCCATGGCCTTGAGCGTGGCATGCACACCGTGGCGCAGGCGCACGGCGTCACAGGCCACGCCGTCGTCACACAGGGCTTGGGCAATGGCTTGGCAAAACGAATTGAAAGGCAGGGTGGACGGCACGAGCAGGACCAATTGAGCGGCGGACAATAACCGCCAATTCTCCCACAGCCAGCACGCGGCGCCCGTGAAATCTGACGCCGCGCACGCCGTTCGTCCTTTTAGCTTGCGCCCCGAGCACTCGCCGCCACTTCAGCGCTGCCCTTCTCCGGCAGCGGCGGCAGCGGCTCGATCTTGCCGACGATGAACAGGTAGCTGAACGCCCCAAGCACGGCGAAACCGCCGGCGGTCATCAACGGCGCGGCGAACGAGCCATTACCCAGCATCAGCATCAGCCCGGTGAAGGTGGTGATGAAGATCCCGGCCAGGTTCGAGGCGAAGTTCTGAATGCCGCCGATCGAGGCCACGTGGGCCGGGGTCGGCGCCACGTCGGCCGGCAGGCTCCAGATGCCGGCGGCGGCGAAGGCCAGGCTGGCGTAGGCCAGGGCGAACAGCGCGAGCATCATGTAGGTGTTCTCGGTGAACGCCGACAACGCGATGCACGAACTGGTCAGCATGCCGCCGACGATGCAGGTCTTGCGTGCCTTGGTCAGGCTCCAGCCGCGCCGGTAGAGGGCGTCGCAGGTGAGCCCGCCGACCCAGCCGCCGGCGATCGAGAAGATCGCCGGCAAGGTCCCCAGGGTGCCGAGCGATTTCAGTGAAAAGCCGCGCTCCTGCACCAGGTAGGTGGGGAACCAGGTGATGAAGAAGTAGATGACGAAGTTCAGGCAGAAGAACCCCAGCATCATCCCCCACAGGGTGCGGTAGCGAAACAGCTGCGCCCAGCGCACCTTGGGGTAGGCCGGGGCCAGCGCCGGTTGCCCGGCGGCCGCCTCACGCTGGTCGCGCTCGGCGACCGCGGCGGGTTCGCGGTAGATCATCATCCAGCCGAGGATCCACACCACCCCGACCACCCCGGTGATCACGAACGAGGCGCGCCAGCCCCAGTGCTCGATGATCAGCGCCACCACCGGGATCGACAGCGCCGAGCCGACCCGCGAGCCACTGTCGAAAATCGACGTGGCAAAGGCGCGCTCTTTCACGTCGAACCACTGGCTGACCACCTTGGCGCACGAGGGGTAGGCGCCCGCCTCGCCAATCCCCAACAACAGCCGGCAACCAAACAGCGCGAGCATGCTGTGGGCCGCGGCGGTGACCGCGGTGAACAGCGACCACCAGCCCACCGCCAGCGGCAAGGCCACGCGCGCGCCCACGCGGTCGACGAACCAGCCAAAGGGCATTTGCATCAAGGCGTAGGTCCAGAAAAACCCGCTCAGCAGCAGGCCCATTTCACCGGCGTTCAAGTTCAGTTCTTTTTGGATGTAGGGGGCGGCCACAGCCAGGTTGGCGCGGTCGATGTAGTTGATGGCTACTGCGAGGAAGCACAGGAAGATGACGAGCCAACGACCCTTCTTCTGCATGGCGAGTTCTCCGTCGTTATTGTTATGCGCAAGACTCGATGTGACTACCGCAAGCGGTCAGATTGGCCTGACCTCTTCTCTTGGGCTAGGTCAGAGCCTAGTGCCGCCAGGGCAATAGCGCAAAGAAACGCCCGTAAAATAGCCGGCCTTTCATCGCTCAGTGGCGGTTCGCCCGCGCAACTGGACTGACCAATCTATACTGCTGGGCACCCATAACAACAAAAGGCCCACCCCGATGAAGATGACCTTCCGCTGGTTCGGCGACACCGACCCCGTCCCGCTCGGCTACATCCGCCAGATCCCCGGCATGACCGGCGTGGTCACGGCGATCTACGACATTCCGGTTGGCGAGGTGTGGCCACTGGCGCACATCCAGGCGCTCAAGGCCAAGGTCGAGGCCCATGGGCTGGCCATGGAGGTGATCGAGAGCGTGCCAGTGCACGAGGCGATCAAGCTCGGCGGCGCCGAGCGCGACCAGTTGATCGAGCACTACGGGCAAACCCTGCGCCACCTGGCCCAATGCGGGGTGAAGGTGGTGTGCTACAACTTCATGCCGGTGTTCGACTGGACCCGCACCGAACTGGCCAAAGTGCTGCCAGACGGCTCGACCACCCTCGCCTTCGACGCCCGCCTGGCCGCCGAGGTGCGGCCCGACCAGGGCATCCACCTGCCCGGCTGGGACATGAGCTACGCCCCCGAGGCGCTGCGCGAGCTGCTGCAGGCCTACCAGGGCGTGGACGAGCACGCGCTGCGGGCCAACCTCGAGTACTTTCTCCAGCGGATCATCCCGGTGGCGCGCGAGGTGGGGCTGCGCATGGCGCTGCACCCGGACGACCCACCCCGGCCGATCTTCGGCCTGCCGCGGGTGGTGAAGAACCGCCAGGACCTGGCCACCATCCTGGCCATGGTCGATGACCCGGCCAACGGCCTGACGCTGTGCTCCGGCTCGCTCGGCGCCGACCTGGGCAACGACGTGCCGGCGCTGGTGCGCGAGTTCGGCGCCCAGGGGCGCATTCACTTCGCCCATTTGCGCAACGTGAAGGTCAACGCCGCTGGGGATTTCCACGAAACCGCGCACCGCTCCGAAGACGGCTCGCTGGACATGGGCGAAATCGTCAAGGCCTATGTGGAGGTGGGCTTCGAGGGGTATTACCGGCCGGACCATGGGCGAATGATCTGGGGTGAGCAGGGGAAGCCGGGCTATGGCCTGTACGACCGGGCGCTGGGCGCGGTGTATCTGAATGGGCTGTGGGAGGGGGTTAGAAAGGGGGTTGCTTGAAGGGCACCCACGCAACCCAACAACGAAAAAACCCGGCCGAGGCCGGGTTTTTTCAAGCGCTTACCAATTACTTGGCTTGGGCTTCTACTTCAGCTTCTACGCGACGGTTAACAGCGCGACCGGCTTCGGTGGCGTTGTCAGCAACCGGCTTGGACTCACCGTAGCCAACCGAATTCACGCGGCTGCCTTGAACGCCGTACTGGTTGACCAGCACGTTACGAACAGCAGCGGCACGTTTTTCGGACAGCTTCTGGTTGTAAGCGTCGGTACCCACGGAGTCAGTGTGACCTTCCACGGTGGTGGAGGTTTGTGGGTACTGCTTCATGAAGTCAGCCAGGTTCTTGATGTCGGCGTAGCTGTTGGGCTTGACCACAGCTTTGTCGAAGTCGAACTTGACGTCCAGCTCAACGCGAACGGTTTGAGCGACGGCTGGGCAGCCATCAGCGTCAACCGGGGTGTTGGCCGGGGTGTTCGGGCACTTGTCGACGTTGTCGCACACGCCGTCTTGGTCGGCGTCGGAGCAGACGTCAGCGACCGGAGCCGGGGCAGGAGCAGCAGCGACCTTCTTGGTGCCGCCACCGAAGTTCACGCCAACACCTACGCTCGGCGCCCATTCGGTTTCGCCGCGATCGATGTTGTACATGGCTTCTACGCCAGCACGGGCGTACAGGTTTTCGGTGAAGTAGTACTTGGCACCGGCACCTGCGTTGAAGAAGGTGGAGTGGTCACGACCGCTGTGGCCGTTAGCTTGCACGTTGCTGATGCTCTGCTGGGAGAAGCCAGCCGAAACATACGGGCGCAGGCCAACGCCAGGCGTACCGAAGTGGTACAGGGCGTCGATCGCGGCGTCGCCACCGTGGATCTTCTGGTTGCCGGTACCGTTGTTCGAACGCATGTTGTGGATGCCGTCGTAACCCAGGCGCAGCTCGACGTCGTCGGTCAGGAAGTAACCGACCGAACCGCCGTACAGGTTGCCGTTGTCCAGGTCGCGCGAGCTGTCGGTGTAGTACTTCTTGGTGAACAGCTCACCCTCGACTGCGCCTTGGCCCTGTGCCAATACGCCGAACGAGGTTGCGGCAACAAGAGAGCCAATGGCCAGGCCCAAGGTGTTTTTCAATTTCATCCGTTAAATCCCCATATGGTGATTGTTAAGCGGCCCCTACCCAAATGCGTTGGAGGGGCAACTCGGCGTCAATTCTAGCAGAACTTGACGCCCGTTAGAGATAGCCGTGCCGTTTTAAGTTTCAGACATGTCTGCGAATTTATCTCGCAGCTTGTCCAGGGCACGTTTGTATCGCATTTTGGTAGCGCTCAACCCCATGTGCATGATGTCAGCGATCTCCTGAAACTCCAGCTCCGCGACAAAGCGCAGCACGAGAATTTCACGGTCGATCGGGTTGACATACACCAACCAGCGGTCAAGTCCTCCTCGCTCCTCCGGCTTCGGCGCCTTCTCCTCGGATGCCTCCTCGATCGGGTCGAGGCTCAGGGCGTCCATCAGGCGGCGCTTGCGCCGTTCCTTCCTATACTGCGTGATGCATTCGTTGTAGGTGATGCTGTAGAGCCAGGTCTTGAACTTCGATTTACCCTCGAAGTTCTTCAGGCCGTACAGCACCTTCAACATCACCTCCTGACAGACATCGTCAGCATCCCTATCGTTCCCCAGGTACCGCGCGCAGACGTTGAAGAGGGTGCGCTGATAGCGCCGCATCAGCTCTTCGTACGCGCGCGTTACATGAAACAATTCGTCATGCGACCGCGCCACCAACTCCTCGTCGGAGAGCGCTCGCGGGTCGTATCGCTGAGGGGGCGCAGGCACGTTAGTCAAGTCGGGTTGGGCCGGGTCAGGTTCACATCCACCAATGCCCGCGCCAGCGGGCATTTTTCGGGGCGGCATACTACCAGCATTTGCCCTCTCAGCGGCTAGTCACGTTGTGCTCGAGCAAACGCTTGTTCGCCAGCGATACCAGCTCACCCGCGTCGTTGAGCAGGGTGGTCTTGACCGTACCGATTTCCTCGATGTGGCCCTCGACGCCGTCCAGGCTCACGTGCTGGCCCACCTCGAACAGCTCGCGCACATAGATGCCGGCGATGATCTGCCCAGCGAGATCCCGGCTGCCCAGGCCCAGCGCCAGCGCCACGGCCAGGCCGATGGTCACCAGCACGATCACGATCACGTGGTTGAGCAGGTCGGTCTTGATCTCGAGCTGGCTGATCGCAACCGAAATACTGATGATGATCACCAGCCACTGGGCGATACGCCCGAGGCTGGCGGAATAATCGAGCCCTACCCCTTCGGCGGCGCCGCGCACGATGCCGTTGACCAGTTGCGCCAGCAGCACGCCCACCAGCAGCACCAGCGCACCACCGAACACCTTCGGCAGGTACAGCGCGAGCACGTCGAGGGTGGCCGACACGCGGGTCATGCCCAGCGACTCAGCGGCCGAGACCAGGAACACCAGCAGCACGAACCAGTAGACGATCTTGCCCACCAGCGCCGAGATCGGCACGCGAATGCCGCCGCGGCTCATCAATTTGGTCAGCCCGGTGCCGGCCATCAGGCGGTCCAGGCCGACCTTGGCGAGCAGCCGCGAGAGCAGCGCATCGAGCAGCTTGGCTACCACGAAGCCCAGCAGGATCACCACCAGCGCGGCGAGCAGGTTGGGGATGAATTGGGCGATTTTGGTCCACAGCGCGGTCATTGCCGTCACCAGGCTTTGCGTCCAGAGATCGAGTTCCATGTTCAATCAGCCTTATCCGCGCCTTTGGCGCGGTCGGTACGACGGGAAACGGGGGCCACATGGGCCGAGCCATTGTTCACGGCGATCATGCAGGCCTTCAGGCAACGCCCCATCAGGCCGAACAGGTCGGTGGCGCCCACCTGCCGGTTGGCGGTTTTCAGCACGCGGCCCAGGCGCTTGCCGTGGTCTTGCTGGTTGCCAGGCGCATTGAGCATGTCGCGCAGCGATTGTTCGAACGGATCGTGCATTGTGGCACTCCTCGTTAAAGGTCAACGGGAGACGAGGCCGGCCGCCGGCAGGTCACATGGGCTGAGCGAAGTTTCATCGCCGCTACAGCCAGCGCAACCGGCGGAACATCCACCACTGCCCCGCCGCCAGCAGCAACAGCAAGGCGCAGGTGGCAAAAAAGCCATAGGGGCTGGAGGAGCCCGGAATGCCGCCGACGTTGATCCCGAGCAGGCCAGTGAGGAAGGTCATCGGCAAGAAAATCCCGGTGATCACCCCGAAGCGGTACATGGTGCGGTTCATGCGCTCGCCCAGGCGGCGGTCTTCGGCCTCGAGCAACAGCGCCACGCGCTCACGCGACAGTTCCAACTCTTCGAGCTGGCGGGTCAGGCTGTTGTTGAGTTCGTTCCAGTAGTCGCCGTCGTCTTCGACGAACCACGGCAGGCGAATGCGCGCCAACTGGCCATAGATGTCGCGCTGCGGCGCGAGGAAGCGCCGCAGCCCGGCGGCGCGCCGGCGCAACTGCAGCAGGCTGCCGTGCTCGGGCTCGTAGCATTCGTCGGCGTCGATGCGGTCTTCTTCGCTGTCGAGGGTTTCGGTCAGGCCGGTGACCAGCTCTTGCACCCGCTCGGTCAGGCGCTGGGCGATGTACAGCACCAGCTCCGAGGCGGTGCGCGGGCCTTTGCCGGCCATCAGCAGGGCGATCATTTCGTCGGTGGCGCGCAGTTGCCGCAAGCGCAGCGACACCACCCGTTGGGCCTGGGCGTAGATGCGCACCGAGACCATGTCTTCAGGCTGGGCACCGGGGTTGAGGTTGACCCCGCGCAAGAACAGCAGCAGTTCCGACTCTGGCAGCGGCACCAGCCGCGGCCGGGTGTTTTCTTCCAGCAGCAGGTCGCAAACGAACTCGTTCAGGCCGCTGTCACGGCGCAACCAGGCCTGGGCTTCGGGGTGGCTGCGGTCCCAGTGCAACCACAGGCTTTGCTCGGGGGCCAATTGCAGGCTGGCCAGTTCGCTGTAGCGCAGCCCGCGGGCACCGCCCTGGCCATCGAGGACCAGGGCGTACACCAGGCCGTAAGGGGCGTTTTCGTCTTCGAACATCCTGACCACTGCTTCCTTTTATTCAGGCTGGCTGAGTTCCACCGCCGATACGATAACGCCATTGTTGTCGGCGTAGATGAATTCGCCCGGGCGAAAGGTGACGCCAGCGAAGTTGAGTACCACGTTGAGGTCGCCCAGGCCGCGTTTTTCGGTGCGCAGCGGGTGCGAGGCCAGCGCCTGCACGCCCAGGTCGGTTTGCGCCAGGGCGTCTACGTCGCGCACGCAGCCGTAGATCACCAAGCCCTGCCAGCCGTTGTGCGCGGCTTTTTCGGCGAGCATGTCGCCGAGCAGCGCGCAGCGCAGCGAACCGCCGCCATCGACCACCAGCACCTTGCCCTGGCCGGGCAGCTCGACCTGCTCCTTGACCCGCGAGTTGTCTTCGAAACATTTGACCGTGACGATCTGCCCGCCAAAGGTATCGCGGCCACCGAAGTTGCTGAACATCGGCTCGAGCACGCGCACGTGCTCGGGGTAGGCGTCACACAGGTCCGGGGTGCTGTAGTGCATGGCAGGCTCCAAAAAGGCGGGTGAAGGCAACAGCTTAGCCGCTTATCGGCGCCCCAGGGGCCGCCGGCGCCTCGCGCAGCAGCGGTGCCTCGGGCTGGCGCAACCAGCGTTCGAGCAACGGCCATACCTCGGCCTGGGCCTGGGGGCCGTGGAGCATGTCGACATGGCCGAAATCCTGGGCCAGGCCCTGGGCCCGGCCCAGCTCGATGAACTGCTTGTGCTCGCCACCCAGTTGCTCGAACAGTGCGCGGCAGGCCCAGGCTGGGTCTTGCTCATCGGCGCTGCCCGCGGCCACCAACACCGGCGCCTGGCTCTGCGCCAGCCCCGCCCACCAGGCGCCGGGGCGGCCGAGCAGGCTTTGCCAGCGCAGCAGTTCGATGGCGATGCCGGCCGGTTCATCCTCCGGGCCACGCTTGAACCGCGCCCCAGATACCCGGCCGAAGCCCTTGAGCACTCGGCGCAGCGCCCAGTTCAGTGGCGGCAGGCGCAGCCCGGCGTAGCGCCGGCTGACCTGGCTGCCGAACACCGCAACGCCGCGGGCGCCTGCCAGCGTGCCCAGGCCCAAGGCCATGGCCAGGGTGGTGCCGCCCATCGAGTGGCCCACCCAGTAGGCCGGGTGGCCGTTCATTTCAGCGACGAACGCGCCAATGGCGGGCAGGTCATAGCGGGCGTAGTCGTCGAGGCGGTTGCTGGCATAGCCCTGGTTGCGCGGCGACAGCCCGTGGCCGCGCATTTCGGCGATCCACACGTCGAAGCCGGCGCGCGCCAGCCAGGGCCCCAGGCCCTGGCCCTTGGGCGAATACCAGAAGCGCCGGTTGGAAAAACTGCCATGCACCAGCACCACCGCGGCGCCCGGTGGCCCGGCGCGATCGGCCAGGCCAAGGCGGGTGACCGCCAGCTCGGTGGTGAAGTCCAGGCTGTTGTTGGCCTTGATCAGGTACACGTCTTCGCTCAGGTCGCCCCGGCGTTCGGCGCTGATCAAGGCGACGGGAAACAATTGGCTACTGCTCTGCATGGTGCTCTTGCATGAAAAAGGGCGGGTGTGTGGGCCCGCCCTGTCAAAACTGTGCGCCCCGGGTTGCCCCGGGGCACGGTTCACGCCTGGCCTTCAGCGAGGAAGAACCAGGTTTCCAGCACGGTGTCGGGGTTCAGCGACACGCTTTCGATGCCCTGCTCCATCAGCCATTTGGCCAAGTCCGGGTGGTCCGAAGGGCCCTGGCCGCAGATGCCGATGTACTTGCCGGCCTTGTTGCAGGCGGCGATGGCGCTGGCCAGCAGCTTCTTGACCGCCGGGTTACGCTCATCGAACAGGTGGGCGATGATACCCGAATCGCGGTCCAGGCCCAGGGTGAGCTGGGTCAGGTCGTTCGAGCCGATCGAGAAGCCGTCGAAGAACTCGAGGAACTCATCGGCCAGCAGCGCGTTGGACGGCAACTCGCACATCATGATGACCTTCAGGCCGTTCTCGCCGCGCTTGAGGCCGTTGCTGGCGAGCAGCTCGACCACCTGGCTGGCCTCGCCCAGGGTGCGCACGAACGGCACCATGATCTCGACGTTGTCCAGCCCCATCACTTCACGCACCCGCTTCAACGCGCGGCATTCGAGCTCGAAGCAGTCACGGAAGCTCTCGCTGATGTAACGCGAGGCGCCGCGGAAGCCCAGCATCGGGTTTTCTTCTTCCGGCTCGAACAGCTTGCCGCCGATCAGGTTGGCGTACTCGTTGGACTTGAAGTCCGACAGGCGCACGATGACTTTTTTCGGGTAGAACGCCGCGGCCAGGGTGCTGATGCCTTCGACCAGTTTCTCGACATAGAAGCCCACCGGGTCGGCGTAGCCGGCGATGCGCTTGTCGACGCTGTCTTTGACCTCGGCCGGCAGGTCGGCATAACCGAGCAGCGCCTTGGGGTGCACGCCAATCATGCGGTTGATGATGAACTCGAGCCGCGCCAGGCCCACGCCGGCGTTCGGCAGTTGGGCGAAGTCGAAGGCGCGGTCGGGGTTGCCGACGTTCATCATGATCTTGAACGGCAGGTCGGGCATGGCATCGACCGAGTTCTGCTTGATGTCGAAGCCCAGTTCACCTTCGAAGATGAAACCGGTGTCGCCCTCGGCGCAGCTGACGGTCACGCCCTGGCCGTCCTTGAGCAACTGGGTGGCGTTGCCGCAGCCCACCACCGCCGGGATGCCCAGCTCACGGGCGATGATTGCCGCGTGGCAGGTACGCCCGCCGCGGTTGGTGACGATCGCGCTGGCGCGCTTCATCACCGGCTCCCAGTCCGGGTCGGTCATGTCCGACACCAGCACGTCGCCGGGCTGGACTTTGTCCATTTCGCTGACGTCGTGGATCACCCGCACCTTGCCGGCGCCGATGCGCTGGCCAATGGCACGGCCCTCGACCAGCACCTTGCCCTTTTCCTTGAGCAGGTAGCGCTCCATCACGTTGGCGTTGGCGCGGCTTTTAACGGTTTCCGGGCGCGCCTGGACGATATACAGCTGGCCGTCGTCGCCGTCCTTGGCCCACTCGATGTCCATCGGCCGGCCGTAGTGTTTTTCGATGATCAGCGCCTGCTTGGCCAGCTCGCTGACCTCGCCGTCGGTCAAGCTGAAGCGCGCGCGCTCGGCGGGCTCGACGTCGACGGTTTTCACCGAACGGCCGGCCTTGGCCTCGTCGCCGTAGATCATCTTGATCGCCTTGCTGCCCAGGTTGCGGCGCAGCACGGCCGGGCGCCCGGCCTGCAGGGTGGCCTTGTGCACGTAGAATTCGTCCGGGTTGACCGCGCCCTGCACCACGGTTTCGCCCAGGCCATAGGACGAGGTGATGAACACCACGTCGCGGAAGCCCGATTCGGTGTCGAGGGTGAACATCACCCCGGCGGCGCCGGTTTCCGAACGGACCATGCGCTGCACGCCGGCCGACAACGCCACCAGCTTGTGGTCGAAGCCCTGGTGCACGCGGTAGGAAATCGCGCGGTCGTTGAACAGCGAGGCGAACACCTCCTTGGCGGCGCGGATCACGTTGTCGACGCCACGGATGTTCAGGAAGGTTTCCTGCTGGCCGGCGAACGAGGCATCCGGCAGGTCCTCGGCGGTGGCCGAGGAGCGCACCGCCACGGCGACGTCCGGGTTGCCCTTGGAGAGCTCGGCGAAGTGCTGGCGGATCTCGCTGTTGAGCTGTTCGGGGAATTCGGCTTCCATCACCCACTGGCGGATTTGCGCGCCAGTTTTGGCCAGCGCGACCACGTCGTCGACGTCCAGCGCATCGAGGGCAGCGTGGATGCGATCGTTCAGGCCGCTCTGCTCGAGGAAGTCGCGGTAGGCCTGGGCGGTGGTGGCAAAGCCCCCGGGCACCGACACGCCAGCGCCGGCAAGGTTGCTGATCATCTCGCCCAGGGATGCGTTCTTGCCCCCCACGTGCTCTACATCATGGACGCCGAGCTTATCGAGGGAAACTACGTACTCTACCAAGGTGATCTCTCCACTGACGGGGTTGGAACAACTCAGGGCCAGAAGAGGCAACGAATGCCTCCTGGCATCGGGATAGCGTGCCCTCTGTTATTGTGAGAAGGGCACCGGCTACCGGCGAAACGGGCGTATCATAGCCGCAAACAATCAGCCGCTACAGGCCCCCTACGCAGATGAAACGTTCAGCCTTCTTCATTTCCGACGGTACCGGCATCACCGCCGAAACTTTGGGCCAGAGCCTGCTGGCACAATTTGAAAACATTACCTTCAACAAGTTCACCCGGCCGTATATAGACAGCATCGACAAGGCGCGCACCATGGTCGCCCAGGTCAACGCCGCGGCAGAGCGCGACGGGGTCCGCCCGATCATCTTCGACACCATCGTCAACCGCGACATCCGCGACATCCTGGCCACCTCCAACGGCTTCATGATCGACATCTTCTCCACCTTCCTCGCGCCACTGGAGCAGGAGCTGGGCGACCATTCCTCGTACTCGGTGGGCAAGTCCCACTCGATCGCGCGCAACTCCAACTACATGGAGCGCATCGAGGCGGTCAACTTCGCCCTCGACAACGACGACGGCGCCCGCACCCACTACTACGACAAGGCCGACATCATCCTGGTCGGCGTGTCGCGCTGCGGCAAAACCCCGACGTGCCTGTACATGGCCATGCAGTTCGGCATCCGCGCCGCCAACTACCCGCTCACCGAAGACGACATGGAACGCCTGCAACTGCCCAACGCGCTAAAGGCGCACCGGCAGAAGCTGTTCGGCCTGACCATCGACGCCGACCGCCTGACCGCCATCCGCCACGAGCGCAAGCCCAACAGCCGCTATTCGAGCTTCGCCCAGTGCGACTTCGAGGTGCGCGAGGTGGAGAACCTGTTCCGCCGCGAGAACATTCCGAATATCAATTCGACACACTTTTCCGTGGAGGAGATTTCTACACGGATTCTCGCCGATATGGGCGTCGAACGGCGGTTCAAATAAGGCGAACGCCGGGCAATGGGAACAAAACCGTCAAAAACCGGCCAAACCGCCATTCGCCACGTGGCGGCCCCCAGCGGGCCGCCCGCGCTGGCGCCATAAAACCATCATGTTAGAATCCGCCGCCCATTGACGGGCAGCCTGCCGCCTCCAAGGACTCATGAACTACGCCACCCTCCTCCCCCTGCTTGGCCTGCTGTGGCTACCTGGCCTGAGCCTGGCCCAGGGCAAGGTGGTGTATGGCCTCAACGAGTACGCCCGGCTCGACATCGACCTCGAAGTGGCCGCCAAGCTCGACACCGGCGCGGTCACCGCCTCGCTCAGCGCCCGAGACATCCAGCGTTTCAAGCGCGATGGGCAACCCTGGGTACGCTTTTACCTGGCGATCGACAACGCCCACTCCCACCCCATCGAACGCCCACTGGCGCGGGTCAGCCGCATCAAGCGCCGCGCCGGCGATTACGACCCGCGCCAAGGCGAGGCCTACACCGCGCGGCCGGTGGTGGCGCTGAACGTGTGCATGGGCAACGTGCAACGCACCCTGGAGGTGAACTTGACCGACCGTAGCGCATTCCAATACCCGCTGCTGATCGGCGCCGAAGGGCTGAAACGGTTCAACGCCATGGTCGATCCCAGCGTGAAGTACAGCGCCGGCAAACCCGCCTGCGCCAATACCGCGCCCACGTCAGAGTAATAACAATGCGCTCGCTGAACCTTCACCTGAAGATCCTCATCACCGTACTGGTGCTGCTCGGCGCGGGCATCACCGGCTACCAGATCTTCGTGCTCGGCATCCCGGTCAGCGAGGATGAAACCGACGACCTGTGGAACATCGACGCCAAGATCGAATTCGTCGCCAGCCCCAGCACCCCGGTCAAGGTGCAGATGTTCGTGCCGCCACTGACCCGCGACTACGTGAGCCTCAACGAGAGCTTCATCTCCAACAACTACGGGGTGAACGTCAACCGCATCGACGGCAACCGCAAGGTTACCTGGTCGGCCCGGCGCGCCAGCGGCAACCAGACGCTGTACTACCGGCTGGTGCTGACCAAACGCTACAGCACGGAAAAAACCAAGGCCAAGGGGCCGATCTTCCGCGACTCGGTGGTGCTCGAAGGCCCGGAGAAAATCGCCGCCGACGCGCTGCTGGCCCCCATCCGCCAGCATTCGGCGGATGTCGAGACCTTCATCGGCGAGACCATCAAGCGGGTGAACACCACCACCGACGACAACGTCAAGCTGCTGCTCGGCGGCGACGCCTCGCCGGCGCACAAGGCGCGGGTGGTCGACCTGCTGCTGTCGGTCGCCCACGTGCCGATCGAGCGCGTGCACACCCTGCGCCTGGCCGCCGAAGTGCCGCAAACCCCCGAGTTGTGGCTGCGCAGCTTCAATGGCAGCGACTGGCTGTACTTCAACCCGGAAACCGGCGAGCAGGGCCTGCCGGCCGACCGGCTGATCTGGTGGACGGGCGATGACAACCTGATCAGCGTGGAGGGCGGGCGCAAGTCGCTGGTGACCTTCACCCTCAACAACAGCGAGATGAACGCCATCCGCCTGGCCAAGCTGACCGACGCCAACACCGACGCGGATTTTCTCGAATACTCGCTGTACAGCCTGCCGCTGCAAACCCAGCAAACCTTCATGATCATGGTGATGATCCCGATCGGCGTGCTGGTGATCCTCATCTTGCGCAACCTGATCGGCCTGCAAACCCTCGGCACCTTCACCCCGGTGCTGATCGCCCTGGCCTTCCGCGAAACCCAGCTGGGTTACGGCATCGTGCTGTTCAGCCTGATCACCGCGCTGGGCCTGTCGCTGCGCTCCTACCTCGAGCACCTGAAGCTGCAAATGCTGCCGCGCTTGTCTGTTGTGCTGACCTTCGTGGTGGTGATGATCGCCGCCATCAGCCTGTTCAGCCACAAGCTAGGGCTGGAGCGCGGGCTGTCGGTGGCGCTGTTCCCGATGGTGATCCTCACCATGACCATCGAGCGGCTGTCGATCACCTGGGAGGAGCGCGGCGCCGGCCATGCCATGAAGGTGGCGATCGGCACGCTGTTCGCCGCCTCGCTGGCGCACATCATCATGACCGTGCCGGAAATGGTCTACTTCGTGTTCACCTTCCCGGCCATCCTGCTGATCCTGGTCGGTTTCATGCTGGCGATGGGCAGGTACCGCGGCTACCGCCTGAGCGAACTGGTGCGCTTCAAGGCCTTCCTCAAGGACCGCGAGGCCGACCTGTAATGTTCGGCTTCTGGAACACCTGGAAGGCCCTCAGCGCCCGCGGCATCATGGGCATCAACCGGCGCAACGCCGACTACGTGCTCAAGTACAACGACCGCCGCCTGTACCCGCTGGTCGACGACAAGATCATCACCAAGGAGCGCGCCCTCGCCGCCGGCCTGCGGGTGCCCGAGCTGTATGGGGTGATCAGCACCGAAAAACAGATCAGCCGGCTCGATGAGCTGATTGGCGGGCGCGACGATTTCGTGATCAAGCCGGCCCAGGGCGCCGGCGGCGATGGCATCCTGGTGATCGCCGACCGCTTCGAGGAGCACTACCGCACCGTGTCGGGGCGGTTGGTCAGCCGCGCCGACCTCGAACACCAGATCTCGAGCATCCTCACCGGGCTGTACTCCCTGGGCGGCCACCGCGACCGCGCGCTGATCGAATACCGGGTCAAGCCCGACCCGATCTTCCGCGCCATCAGCTACGAAGGGGTGCCCGACATCCGCATCATCGTGCTGATGGGCTACCCGATCATGGCCATGCTGCGCCTGCCCACGCGGCAATCCGGCGGCAAGGCCAACCTGCACCAGGGCGCCATCGGCGTGGGTGTCGACCTCAGCACCGGGGTCACGCTGCGCGGCACCTGGCTGAACAAGATCATCCGCAAGCACCCCGACACCACCCATGCCGTCGATGGCGTGCAACTGCCCTACTGGGACGGCTTCATGCAACTGGCGGCCGGCTGCTACGAGCTGTGCGGGCTGGGTTACATCGGCGTCGACATGGTGCTGGATGAAGCCCAAGGCCCGTTGATCCTCGAGCTGAACGCCCGCCCCGGGCTGAACATCCAGATCGCCAACGACTGCGGGCTGACCCATCGCACCGAAGCGGTGGAGCGGCACCTGCTGGAACTGGCGCAACACGGCACCAGCCAAACGCCTGAAGAACGGGTACGATTCACCCAAACCCTGTTCGGCCACGTCAGCCCCTGAGTGCTTCTCCCGCCGCCATGCCTGTGTGTACCCTGCTGCCCCTGCCCTACCGGCCCGACCCGGCCCAGTATTTCCAAGCCATCCGCCACGCCCCGGGCGCGGTATTGCTCGACAGCGGCCGCCCGGCCGCCGAGCGAGGCCGCTTCGATCTGCTCAGCGCCTGGCCACGGGCCGTGCTGCAGCCCGCCACCGGCGAGGCGGGCGCGGCGTTCCTGCAACGGGCCCGGCAGGCGTTGGCCGAGCTGGGCGAGGCACAACTGCCCGGCGGCTGCGCGCTGCCCTTCGCCGGCGGCCTGATCGGCTACCTGGCCTACGACTTCGGCCGCCGCCTGGCGCCGCTGCCGCAGCCCAACCACGATGACCTGCAACTGCCCCAGGCCACCCTCGGGCTGTATGCCTGGGCGCTGATCACTGACCACCAGGCGCGCACCAGCCAACTGATGCTGCACCCCAGCCTGCCGGCGGCCGAGGGCGAGCGCCTGCGCGCGCTGTTCACCGCCGAGGCGGCGCCCAGCAACGCCGCGTTCCGCCTGTTGGCACCGATGGCCAGCGATATCGACGCCGCGCAGTACCGCCAGGCCTTCGACCAGGTGCAGGCCTACCTGGCGGCTGGCGATTGCTACCAGATCAACCTCACCCGGCGCTTCAGCGGCCACTGCGAAGGCGAGCCCTGGGCCGCCTACCGGCAGTTGCGCCAGGCTTGCCCGGTGCCGTTCTCGGCCTACATGCCGCTGGCCGATGGCAGCACCCTGCTCAGCCTGTCGCCAGAGCGGTTCATCGCCGTGCACGGCGGCCAGGTCGAAACCCGCCCGATCAAAGGCACCCGCCCGCGCGGCGCGAGCGCCGAGCAAGACCGCGCCAACGCCGCCGAATTGCTCGCCAGCCCCAAGGACCGGGCGGAAAACCTGATGATCGTCGACCTGCTGCGCAACGACCTGGGCCGCAACTGCCGCATCGGCAGCGTGCAGGTACCGGAGCTGTTCGCCCTCGAAAGCTACCCGAACGTGCACCATATGGTCAGTTGCGTGCGCGGCGAGCTGGCGCCCGGCCGCGACGCCCTCGAGCTGCTCGCCGGCAGTTTCCCCGGCGGCTCGATCACTGGCGCGCCCAAAGTGCGGGCCATGCAGATCATCGATGAGGTCGAGCCGACCCAGCGCGCCATCTACTGCGGCTCGCTGCTGTACCTCGACGTACGCGGCGAAATGGACAGCTCCATCGCCATCCGCACGCTGCTGGTCAAGCACGGCCGCGTGCACTGCTGGGGTGGCGGCGCAGTGGTGGCCGACTCAACCTGCGAGGCGGAGTTCGAGGAGTCTTACTACAAGGTGCGGGTGCTGCTGGAGGCGCTGGCGCACCCGGCGCCGTGACTTTTTGTTACCATTTGGCCATTCGAGCGCCTAAGCGCCAACCTGATTAGGAACCCGCCTGATGAACCATCCTTTCGATGTTGCCGAGACCGCGGCGGCGTATGCAAACAAAAGCCCGCAAGACATCCTCAAGCTGGCGTTCGAGCACTTCGGCGATGAGCTGTGGGTGTCGTTCAGCGGCGCCGAAGACGTGGTGCTGGTCGACATGGCCTACAAGCTGAACAAGCAGGTCAAGGTGTTCAGCCTCGACACCGGCCGCCTGCACCCGGAAACCTACCGTTTCATCGACCAGGTGCGCGAGCACTACGGCATCAGCATCGACGTACTCTCCCCGGAGCCCGAGCCGCTGCAGGCCCTGGTGAAGGAAAAAGGCCTGTTCAGCTTCTATAAAGACGGCCACGGCGAATGCTGCGGCATCCGCAAGATCGCCCCGCTGCGCAAAAAGCTCGCCGGCGTGCGCGCCTGGGCTACCGGCCAGCGCCGCGACCAGAGCCCGGGCACCCGCAGCCACGTGGCCGCGGTGGAAATCGACGGCGCGTTCTCCACGCCCGAGCGCCCGCTGTACAAATTCAACCCGCTGGCACAAATGCCCAGCGAAGAGGTGTGGATGTACATCCGCATGCTCGAACTGCCGTTCAACAGCTTGCACGAACGCGGCTTCATCAGCATCGGCTGCGAACCCTGCACCCGCCCGGTGCTGCCGCGCCAACACGAGCGCGAAGGCCGCTGGTGGTGGGAAGAAGCTACCCAGAAGGAATGTGGGTTGCATGCTGGGAATGTGATCGCGAAGGACTGAGGGGGGAAGAGAGAGGCAAGGAGCAAGCGGCAAGCTTCAAGTGGCTGTGACTTGCCCCTTGTAACTGGAAACTTGCTCTACCTCTCCCAATTATGCAGCTTGAAACACACTTTGTATCAAGGCCGATACCTTCAGGAAATCCCCCCTACACCTTGCCCGCTTAGCCTGCCGCCACTCCAGCCCTTTCGGCCTTGCCGTACAGGGCTTATCCTTCCATTCTCCTTCACGGGCGCCCCCTGGGGCAGATGAACCTAAGCATGCAAACAACCGCCCCCGGCGATGCCAAAAGCACGCTCGACGATGACAAACGCTGGAACACCCGCGCGCTGATCGTGGACGACGACGTGCCGATCCGCGAACTGCTGATCGACTACCTCGCGCGCTTCGGCATCCTCGGCCACGGCGTGACCGATGGCGTGGCCATGCGCGAAGCCATGCAGCAAGACAGCTACGACGTGGTGGTGCTCGACTTGATGCTGCCCGGTGAAGACGGCCTCGCGCTGTGCCGCCAACTGCGCGCGGAATCCGACATCCCGATCCTGATGCTGACCGCCCGCTGCGAGCCCACCGACCGCATCATCGGCCTGGAACTGGGCGCCGACGACTACATGGCCAAGCCCTTCGAACCCCGCGAACTGGTGGCGCGCATCCAGACCATCCTGCGCCGGGTGCGCGACGACCGCAGCGACCAGCGCGGCAACATCCGCTTCGACAACTGGCGGCTGAACAGCGTGCTGCGCCAATTGGTGTCGGTCGAGGGCCTGGTGGTGCCGTTGTCCAACGCCGAATTTCGCTTGCTGTGGGTGTTCCTCGAGCGCCCACGGCGGGTGCTGAGCCGCGAGCAACTGCTCGATGCCGCCCGCGGCCGTTCGATCGAAGCCTTTGACCGCAGCATTGACCTGCTGGTCTCGCGCCTGCGCCAGAAGCTCGGCGATGACCCAAAATCTCCTGCCTTGATCAAGACCGTGCGCGGTGAAGGCTACCTGTTCGACGCCCGAGACATCAGCTGATGCGCAGCGCCGATACGCTGTTCGCTCGTTTGTTCGGCGTATCGCTGGTGGCCATCGTGCTGGCCCATGTGCTCGCCTTCTTGTGGTTCCAGCAGTATGGCTTCCCGCCCCCGCCACCCGCGCCGGAACACATGATGGGCGCTGAAGGGCCGTTCGCCGGGCCGCCGGAGCATCGCCCCGGTGAAGACCGCGACGGCCCGTTCGCCGGCGACCACGACGGCGCGCCCGGCGAGGATGAAGGGCGCTTCCGGCCGCCGCCACCGGGCCCGCTGCGCGGCCCGATCGTGCCGTTCCTGTTTCAACTGGTGACGCTGGTGGTTGCCGCCTGGTATGGCGCCAAGTTCCTCACCCGGCCGATCCGCCGCTTCAGCGAGGCGGCCGAGCGGCTGTCTGAAAACCTCGACAGCGCGCCACTGGACGAAGACGTCGGCCCGCGCGAAGCGCGCCAGGCCGCGCAAACCTTCAACCGCATGCAACGGCGCATTCGCGAGCAGGTACAACAGCGCGCGCGCATGCTCGGGGCGGTGTCCCACGACCTGCGCACGCCGCTGTCGCGGCTCAAGCTGCGGCTCGAGCAGGTGCCCGAGGAAAAACTGCAAAACCAGATGCGCCAGGACCTGGACGACATGATCGGCATGCTCGACGCCACCCTGACCTACCTGCACGAGCAGCGCACCAGCGAGGCGCTGCAACGCTACGACGTGCAGGCATTGGTCGAGTCGCTGTGCGAAAACGCCCAGGACAACGGCAGCCCGGCCCAGGCCGAGGGTGAATGCGCGCCACTGGTGACCCAACCGATGGCGCTGCGCTCGTGCATCTCCAACCTGCTCGACAACGCCCTGCGCTACGGTGGCGCCACCCTGGTGGCCCTGCAGGACAGCCCCACCGAGCTGGTGGTGCGGGTGATCGACCACGGGCCGGGCATCAGCGCCGACAAGCGCGAGGCGGTGTTCGAGCCGTTCTTCCGCCTGGAAGGCTCGCGCAACCGCAACTCCGGCGGCGTCGGGCTGGGCATGACCATCGCCCGCGAGGCCGCGCAGCGCCTGGGCGGTACGCTGAGCCTGGAGGAAACCCCCGGGGGCGGCCTGACCGCGACGGTGCGCTTGCCGCGCTAGGCAGATATAACCCCCGTTACAAAGTCTAGATACCCCCGACACCTGGCTCCGGCAGCGTGCGAAGCCTGCGTAACAGCGCAGGCACAACACAGGAGCAGCCCCATGATCAGTGGCGTCAGTGGTTCCTCGAGCTATTACTACAACAGCTCGAGCAGCAGTACCTCGGCGAAAACCAGCGATACCTCGTTCCAGAAAAAACTGCTTGCAGAGCTCGACACCGACGGCGACGGCAAGGTCAGCAGCAGCGAGCTGACCACCGCGCTAGACAGCGCCGAGCAAAGTGGCGACCAGGGCAAGGCCGGCGTGCTGGTCAGCCTCAGCCAGAACTACAGCGAGCTGGACAGCGACGGCGATGACAGCCTGAGCCTTGACGAGCTCTCGGCCATGGCGCCGCCACCGCCACCGCCAAGCGGCCAGGACTCGGTCGACGACCTGTTCAGCAGCCTGGACACCGACGGCGATGGGGAAATCAGCAGCGACGAACTCACCAGCGCGCTAAGCAGCAGCGACAGCACCTCGAGCACCAGCAGCAGCCAGGTGGCCGACCTGCTCAGCGAACTGGACAGCGACGACAGCGGCGCGATCAGCGAAAGCGAACTGGCCGCGGCGATGATGCCGCCCCCGCCGCCACCCGCCGCGGATGCCTTCAGCAGCAGCAACAGCGACGACAGCGTGCAGGCCAGCAGCAGTGGCAGCAGCACCAGCAGCAGCTCGCAAAGCAGCCAGCAACTGGCCGCGCAGGCACTGCAGCGGATGATCGCCAACCTCAACAAGCAGTACGGCACCGCTACCAGCAGCAGCGGCAGCACCGTTAGCACCGCCGCCTAAGCCCGTGGGTCAGGGTGTTTTTACGCCCTGGCCCCGGGTCCAGTCGGTGAGCAGGTTGTAGCCCACCGCGAGCAAGGTCGGGCCAATGAACAGGCCGATGAAGCCGAACGCCAGTAACCCGCCGAACACCCCGAGCAGCACGATCACCAGCGGCAGGTCACCGCCACGGCTGATCAAGTAGGGCTTGAGCACGTTATCCACGCCACTGATCACGAAGGTGCCCCACACCGCCAGGAAGATACCCATGCCCCACGACTGGTTCCAAAACAGCCAGGCGGTGGCGGGGATCCACGCCAAGGGCGGGCCCATGGGGATCAGGCTGAGCAGGAAGGTGAAGATGCCCAGCACCAGCGCGCCCGGCACGCCGGCGATGAGGAAGCCGATCAGCGCCAGCACCGCCTGCGCCGCCGCGGTGCCGATCACCCCGTTGACCACCCGCTGCACGGTACCGGCCACCAGTTGCAGGTAATGCTCGGCGCGCTCGCCGATCAGCCGCTGCAGCAGCCCCAGCACAAAGGCCTCGACCCGTGGCCCGTCACGGTAGAAAAAGAACACGAAAACCAGGCTCAGGGTGAGTTCCAGCACCCCACCGCCCAGTTGCGCGCTGCGCGCCAGCAGCCAGTTGCCCAACTGGCCCATGTACGGCTTGAGCGATTGCAGCATGGCCGCGCCCTGCTGATCGAGGGTGTTCCACCAGGCCACCAGGCGCTCGCCGAACAGCGGCACCTGGCCGAGCCAGGCCGGGGCGTCAGGCAGGCCGTCGACCTGCACGTCGCGTACGAAGGCCGTGGCATCGCGAACGTGGTCGACCAGGTTGAAGCCCAGCCACACCAGTGGCAGCAGCACCAGCAGCACCCACCCCAGCGTCAGCACCGCCGCCGCCAGGGTGGCGCGGCCGCCCAGCAGGCGGGTGAGCCCGCGCATCAGCGGCCAACTGGCATAGGCCAGGATCGCCCCCCACAGCAACGCCGAGGCGAACGGCATCAGCACCCACACACAGGCCACCAGCAGCACCAACAGCAGGATCTGCACCAGTAGCCGGTCAGTATTGATCATTGAAATATCCTGAAAATCACCGCGGCACGTTTACCGCAACCATTGGAGCGCTAACGGGCCCGTGCGTTCGTCGCTCTCCAGGCGTGCTGCCCGCACGCCCTGCGCTTCCAGCGCCTCGCTCCACCCTTGCGCGCCGGTGCCACTGACCTTCACCCGCAGCGCGCTGTCGAGGTTCAACGCCCGGGCGATCACGCTGACCCACGGCGCGTCGGGGCCATTGCCCAGTTCAGCGAAGTTGAGCTGGCCGCTTTCGCGCAATTCACGCAGCAACGTGGCGGGGGTTGGCAGCAGCGTACCCAAGGGTTGGCTGGCCTCGAAACGCTCCAGGTGCAGCGCCACCCGGCGGTTACCGCGGGTCACCGCGTACACCGCCAGCAAGGTGCTGGGGCCCTGGCGCACCAGCAGGAAGGCCTGCTGGCCGTCGCTGCCGAGCAGGCGCGCATTGCCGAAAATCTCGTTCGCCCACAGGCTGCTCTCGCCGCAATCACGGCCTTGGCACCAGAACAGTACCTGCGCCTGCGGGTCACGCAGGCCCTCGCGGGCTTGGGCGAAGGTGGACGCCACCGAGCGCTCCGGCGGCAGTTCGTAGGTGATCGAGCTCACCGTGCCCTGGGCCAGCACGCGGCCTTCCATGCGCAACTGGCCGCTGATCTTGCGCAGCGCACCCAAGGGGTAAAGGCGCTCGGCCGCTTGCGCCGGGCGCTGTTCGAGCACCTGGCCATCGGCCTGGGGCAGCAGTGCCTCGAGGGGTTGCGCGGCCTGTACCGCGCCGGCCACGGCGAGCACGCCCAGGGCTAGCGCCGCGCGGCCAAGGTGGGCAATGCAGCGGGCGCATTTGACGGCAAGGGCAATGGGCAACGGCATGGCGATCTCCTGAACAGGGCGCCAAGCCTCGGCAGTTGCCCCTGGCAAGTCAAGTCGCGGCGTGAAAACGATTGATACAGTCTGCTACAAGGGTTGCGCCAGCCTCGTCGTCGAGGTGCAAATGATGCCCCCCGGGCAATACCACCTGCTCCATGGCCAACCCGCCAATGGCCTCGCGGTGGGCCATCAACACGCCTTTATCCGCCAGAATCAACAGCGCCGGGCATTGCACCGCGCGGGCATAAGCCACGGCATGCTCGAAGCTCAGGCGCACCGGTGAACTCAGCATCAGGCGGCTGTCGGTACGCCAGGTAAAGCCGCCCGGTACTGCTTGCAGGCCACGCTCGGCGAGCAGCGCGGAGCCGCTTTCAGTGACGGCCAGGCGCCCGCGCAGGCGCGCGGCAATGGCCTGTTCGCGCTCGGCATACAGCGGCCGCCGCTTGCTCGCCAGGGCCAAGCGCTCGGCCAGGGCCTGGCCCAGCCGCGCCGGCCCCTCGCTGGCGGCTTCAGTGTGCGGTAGCAGGCCGTCGATCAACGCCAGCCGCTCGATGCGCTGCGGGCAGGCCGCGGCCAACTGCACCGCGACGATCGCCCCGAGGGAATGGCCGAGCAGGCCGAAACGGGCCCAGCCCAGGTGCTCGGCCACGTGCAGCACGTCTTCGGCATAGGCCCATAAGGGGTAGTCGGCGCCCGCCGCGCGGTGGCCAGACAACCCATGCCCGGCCATGTCGAGGTGCAGCACGCGCACCCCTTCGAGGCGCGGCGCCAGCCGGCTGAAGCTGCCGGCGTTATCCAGCCAGCCGTGCAACGACAACGCCGGGCGGCCGCCCACGGGGCCGCTGAAGTACCCCGCCAGTTCGATGTGCGGCAAACTCAGATGAAAGGGTTCCAGCTCGGCCACGGTCAGCCTCCTGTATTAGCGGGCGCGCGCCAGCGGCCCAGAACCTGTGTGATCAACGCCGCAGTGTGCTCGGGCTGTTCCAGCGGGAACATATGCCCACCCGGCACCCGGTAGCACTCCCCGCGCGGCAAGCGCCGCACCTGCCGCCCATGGTACGCCGCTACCACCCTGGAGGCCTCGCCGCGTACCAGCGCCACGGGCAATTGCAGGCGCCGCAGCGGCGCGGGTATTCGGTGCGGCAAGCTGCGGTAGATGCTGATTTCGATGGCCGCGCTAAAGCGCAGGCGCAGGCCGTGTTCATCTTCGCACAAGCCATGCTGCAGGTAGGCCTCCAGGCAGTCGGGGTCGAACCCGCGGAACAGCGCCTTGCCCGCGAAATAACGGCGCGCGCTGGCCAGGTTGGCGAAGCGCTCGCGCCGGCCCAGGGTGCGCCCGGCCGGGGTGATGCGGTCGATCCAACCCGCGCGCTTGGCCCAGCCCAGCAACCAGCGCTCCCAGGCTGTCAGCAAGGGCGCATCGAGCAGGATCAAGCCATGGTAGAGGTCAGGCCGCAGCAGCGCAGCGTGCAGGTGCAGCCCGCCGCCCAGCGAATGGCCCACGCCCCACACCTTGCCGGGCTGGGCCTGCAGGTGGTGGATCAGCTCTTGCACCAGGTGGGGCCAGTTATCGGTGACCGGGAAGCGTGGGTCGTGCCCATGCAGCGCCAGGTGCGCCACCTCGAACTGCGGCGCCAGGGCCCGAAACAGCTTGCCGTAGCTGCCCGAGGGGAAGCCATTGGCGTGCGCGAAGAACAGCGTGTCGGCCATGCTGCCGCCCTGGAAAGTCAACGAAGTGCCGCCATTGTTGGCCTTGGCCCCGGCGCCGGCAATGCGCGCAATGGCCAAGGCCTAGGGCGAACAGGTCAGTAATCGCTGAACGAACGCTTCAGGCAGGCCTGCAGGTAATCGAGCTGGTTTTCGAGCACCTGGCGCACCTCGGCCTGGCTTGCCGGGTTCTGCCGGCGCAGGTCGAGGCAGGCGGCTTGCAGGGCCCGCGCCAGCACCCGGGAGGCCTCTTGTACCCTCAGCAACTCAGGGTGATCGTCGTACTGGCGCAACAGTGCGTCGAGCTCGGCTTCGGCACCGTCGCGCAGCACCTGAAAACGTACGAACTGCGCCGGGCCATCGACCGGTTCGACTGGGCCATGCAACGGCTGAATCGTGGCTTGCGATTGCTTCATGCGCTACCTCTTGCCTCACTACGGGTGCCTCACTACGGGCGCCTCACTACTGGGCTCAGCGCCCCGCCGGGGTTTCACCCAGCGGCACCACGGCCACGGTGAGCCGTGAAATGCAACTGGGCTTGCCGCTGTCGTCTGTCAGGCGAATATCCCATACATGGGTGCTGCGGCCTATATGCACCGGCCGGGCGGTGGCAGTCACCCGCCCGGTACGCACCGCGCGCAGGTGGTTGGCGTTGACCTCGATGCCCACGCAATAAAAGCGGCTGGTGTCGATGCACTGGTAACTGGCCGAAGACCCTACGGATTCAGCCAGCACCACCGACGCCCCGCCATGCAGCAACCCATAAGGCTGGTGGGTGCGCGCGTCGACCGGCATGCTGGCGGTCAGCGAGTGCTCGTCGAAGGCCTCGAAGCGAATGCCGAGCACCTCGCCGATGCTGTTGCGCTGCTTGGCGTTCATGGCGTCTATGTCGGGGGTATCGTGCCACAGGCTCATGGGCCGGTCCTTGTCAGTGAGTGGGGTGATACAAGCTGCGCAGGGTCATCAGCCCCGCCAGCGCGCCCTCGCCCTCGAGCTCGGCCAGGCTGGCGGTGCCCATGGGGTGCAGCGCCGCGCGCTCGCCGCGCTCGAGCCAACCCAACAGGCAACCCACCAGTGGCTGATGGCTGACCAGCAGCCAGTCGCCCGGGCCGTGCTCGTCGAGCCCCAGCAGCGTGGCGGCAGGGTCGCTGTCGGGGGTCAGCCAGGGCACGGTGTTCAAGGATAGCTCGCCGCCCAGCGCTTGCCGCACCAGCAGCGCGGTTTCTTGCGCGCGGGCATAGGGGCTGGCGAGAATGCCGGCCAGCGGCACGCCGAGCAGGCGCCCGGCGCTTTGCAGCGCCTGCTCGCGGCCACGCGGCGTGAGCCGGCGCTGGGCGTCGGTGAGCGCCTGGGCCTGGGCCTCACCGTGGCGCAGCACCCACAGTTTCATAGCTTGGGCTCCTCGTCGCGCACCGGGTGCGGCGCGGGCGGTACCCGGTGCGGGGCCTCGCCCTGGGGCGCGCGGGGCGCTGGCCAGTCGGCGAACGGCCAGGGCTTCTGTTCGGTATGGAAGGTGCCGAAGCGGCCGATCTGGGCGAGAAACCGGCTGAGGCTGTCGCCGAAAGTCATCATCGTGCCGCTGGGCGCGCCGTAGATCAGGCGGTACACCAGTTGCGCCACCACCAGTACCCCCAACAGCATCTGCGCCGCCTGCCACACCAGCAGGTACAGCAGCATCCAGATCACCCGCAGCAGGATCGACTCGCGGGCATCGGTATCACGTGGGCCGGCCATCTGGGCCTCCTTGTTATTTGAAGCCGTCGAGGGAAATGAAGTCGACATCGGTTTTCGGCTCGCCACGCATCAGCAACTCGATCACCTGGGCCAGCGTGCGCCCTTCGAAGAGGATCGCGTGCAACCCGGCGACCAGCGGCATGTAAATGCCCAGTTGGTCGGCCTTGGCCTTGAGCACGCGGATGGTGTTCACGCCTTCGGCGACCTCGCCCAGGCGGGTGACTGCCTCATCGAGCGACAAGCCCTGGCCCAGCGCCTGGCCGATCTGGTAGTTGCGGCTTTTCGGCGAGGAACAGGTGACGATCAGGTCGCCCACCCCGGCCAGGCCGAGGAAGGTCATCGGGTTGGCGCCCTGGCTCACGGCGAAGCGGGTCATCTCGGCGAGCGCACGGGTGATCAGCATGCTCTTGGTGTTTTCGCCCATGTTCAACGCCGCGGCCAGGCCGGCCATGATCGCGTAGACGTTCTTCAGCGCGCCGCCCAGTTCAACGCCGAAACGGTCGGCGCTGGCGTACACGCGGAAGGTGCGCCCATGCAGGGCGGCCTGCACCGCCTGGCAGAGGGCGTCGTCTTCGCTGGCGACCACCGTGGCGGTGAGCGCGTGCTCGGCGATCTCCCGCGCCAGGTTCGGCCCGGAAAGCACGCCCAGGCGCGCCTGGGGGGCGATTTCGGCGAGGATTTCGCTCATCAGCATGAAGGTGTGCGCCTCGATGCCCTTGGTCAGGCTGACCAGCATGCGCCCGGCCAGCACCCCGGCATGGGGCGCCAGCACCGCGCGCAGGGCGCTGGAGGGCAGTGCGACGAAAATCAGCGAGGCGCCCCGCAGGGTCGCGGCCAGGTCAGTGACCGGCTCGACCGCCGGGTGCAGCTTGATGCCCTTGAGGTAGCGCGGGTTCTCGCGCTGCTCGCGCATCGCGCGGGCCTGCTCGGGGTCGCGCATCCACTGGCGCACGGCGTGGCCGTTCTCGCCCAGCAGGTTGGCCACCGCGGTGCCGAAGCTGCCGCCTCCAAGCACCGCGATCGGTTGCCGTTCAGTCATAAATCAGTCCAGTAGAACGCTCTTGCGAGAGGGTGCGGGCATTATACGGCGCCGGCCGGGCACGGCCAGCCCCATGCCGTTGCGCTTTCGGTCAGCCGCGCATGGCCGGCGCCCCTAAAAGCCGGGTAACATGGCCGTCCACCCTGCTCTCGACCGCGCCTTCGGAGAATCGTTTCCATGAGTTTAAGGTGGCGCGGCGACATCCATGCCCGCACCCATATCATCAGCCTGGGCCCGGCCCTGCTGCTGACGCTGCTGCTGATCTGCTTCTTCACCTTCGTGCGCATCCAGGATTTGCGCCAGGAGATGAACCACACCGGCCAGCTCATCGCCAACCAGTTGGCGCCGGCCGCCGAATATGGCGTGGTCTCGGCCAACGACGGCGTGCTCGACAGCCTGCTGCGGGCCACCTTGAGCATCCCCCATGTGCGTTTCCTGGAAGTACAGGACCACGCCGGCAACACCCTGGTCTACGTCGAGCAGCCCGGGGCCGGCCCGCGGGCGCCGAAAATCGAGCTGTTCCAGGCGCCGATCCGCGCCCAGCGCTACCTCACCAGCGACCGTGACCACCCCGGCGGCGAACCGCTGCGCGAAGACGACTACCTCGGCCGCGTGCTGGTGGGCATGAGCGACGACGCCTTCAACGAGCGCCAGCAGGAAATCCTCCTCAAGGCCGGGGTGCTGGCGCTGTTCACCCTGCTGATGACCTTCTTGCTGGCGCGGCGCCTGGCGCGCAGCCTGTCGCAGCCGATCAGCGACATGAGCGAGGCGGTCAAGGCGATCCGCCGCGGTGAGTTTCGCACCACCCTGCCCGAGGAACAGGGCAGCGAGCTGGGCGAGCTGGCGCGGCACATCAATGACCTCGCCCTGGGCCTGGAACAGGCCAGCCGCGAGCAACGCGAAGCGATGGCGCAGTTGATCCAGACCCGCGAGGAAGCCGAACGCGCCAACAATGCCAAGAGCGAATTCCTGGCGATGATGAGCCACGAATTGCGCACACCGATGAACGGCGTGCTGGGCATGCTGCAACTGCTTGAAACCACGCCGCTGAACGATGAACAGCACGAATACGCGATGCTCGCCACTCAGTCGACCGAACACCTGCTCAAGGTGATCAACGACATCCTCGATTTCTCCCGCATCGAGCGCGCCAACGTCGAGATCGAACACATTCCGTTCAACCTTGCCGAGCTCATCCGCGACAGCGCCAGCCCCTTCGTGCACGCCGCCCAGCAACGCGGCCTGGCCCTGGACCTGCAACTGGCCGAGGGTTTCGAGCGCTGGCAGGTGGCCGGTGACCCGACCCGTATCCGCCAGATCCTGGTCAACCTGGTGGGCAACGCGCTGAAGTTCACCGACCAGGGCAGCGTGCGCATCCAGGCCGACTGCCAGGTGCTCGACGCGCAGTTGATCTGGTTCACCTGCCAGGTGGCCGACACCGGCATCGGCATTGCCGCCGAAACCCTCGAGCGCATGTTCATCGCCTTCCAGCAGGCCGACAGCTCGATTTCCCGCCGCTACGGCGGCACCGGCCTGGGCCTGCCGATCGCCCGCACCCTGGCCGAACGCATGGGTGGCACCCTGCAGGCGCGCAGTGAGCAGGGCCAGGGCTCGGTGTTCACCCTGGAGATGCCCCTGGCCTTGCAGCCGCCGCCGGCGCGCCACGAACAGGCCCTGGCCGGGCCGGGGCGAACCACCGCGGCACTTGCCGGTCACAATCAACATGTACTGTTGGTCGAGGACAACCCGGTCAACCAGACGGTGATCGAAGCGATGCTGCGCAGCCTGGGTTATGAAGTGAGCGTGGCCAGCGACGGCGCGCAAGCGGTGACCCAGGTACGCGACGGGCGCTTCGACGCGGTGCTGATGGATTGCCGCTTGCCGGTGGTCGACGGTTACGAGAGTACCCGGCAAATCCGCCTGCTACCGGGTTGTGGCGCATTGCCTATCATTGCCCTGACCGCCAATGCCCTGCTGGGCGACCGCGAGGCATGCCTGGCCGCCGGGATGAACGATTACCTGGCCAAGCCGTTCAAGCGCACCGACCTGCAGCACTTGCTGCAACGCTGGCTGGCCTGAACGTAGAGAGACGGTCGAATCATGCCGGGAACGGTGGTAAAGTGCTGCGGCCCATGGGCTTGCCCGCCGCAGGCAGCGGCGTGGCGATACAATTTCAGTGCACAGGTGTACATCGTCTGCACCTGGCGCTGTGACTTTAAACAATACGCAATAGTCTATGACTGTGCATAACGGCCAGTAACGCGATACGGGGATGGCCGGCGGAAAGATTCGCCCTGCACAGGCAGGGACTATTGAGGAGCTCGCATGACCACACAACACGCCTTTACTCGGGAAGACCTGCTGCGCTGCAGTCGCGGTGAGCTGTTCGGCCCAGGTAACGCGCAATTGCCCGCCCCCAACATGCTGATGGTCGATCGCATCACCGACATCCGCGCCGAGGGAGGCAAGTACGGCAAGGGTGAACTGGTCGCCGAGCTCGATATCGATCCGAGCCTGTGGTTCTTCGCCTGCCACTTCGAGGGCGACCCGGTGATGCCAGGCTGCCTGGGCCTCGACGCCATGTGGCAACTGGTCGGTTTCTTCCTCGGCTGGCAAGGCCTGCCGGGCCGCGGCCGGGCTCTGGGCTCGGGCGAAGTCAAATTCTTTGGCCAGGTGCTTCCCACCGCCAAGAAGGTGACCTACAACATTCATATCAAGCGCGTGCTCAAGGGCAAGCTGAACATGGCCATCGCCGATGGTTCGGTCAGTGTCGACGGCCGCGAGATCTACACCGCCGAAGCCCTGCGGGTCGGCGTGTTCACCTCCACTGAAAACTTCTAAGGGTTATTGGCATGCGTCGCGTCGTAATCACCGGCCTTGGCATCGTTTCCTGCCTGGGCAATGACAAACAGACCGTTTCCGACAACCTGCGTAAAAGCCGTCCGGGTATCCGCTCCAATCCCGAGTACAAGGAAATGGGCCTGCGTAGCCAGGTATCTGGCTCCGTCGACATCAACCTCGAAGAGCTGATCGACCGCAAGGTCTATCGCTTCGTCGGCCACGCCGCGGGCTACGCCTACCTGGCGATGCAGCAGGCCATCGACGATTCGGGCCTGAGCGAAGAGCAGGTGTCGAACCCGCGCACCGGCCTGATCGCCGGTTCCGGCGGCGCCTCCACGCTGAACCAGATGGAAGCGCTGGACATCCTCCGCGAAAAAGGCGTGAAGCGCGTGGGCCCGTACCGCGTGACCCGCACCATGAGCAGCACCGTGTCGGCCTGCCTGGCCACCCCGTTCAAGATCAAGGGCCTGAATTACTCCATCGCCTCGGCCTGCGCCACCAGCGCGCACTGCATCGGCACCGCGATGGAACAGATCCAACTGGGCAAGCAAGACATCGTGTTCGCCGGCGGCGGTGAAGAAGAACACTGGTCGCAGTCGTTCCTGTTCGACGCGATGGGCGCGCTGTCCACCGAGTACAACGACACCCCGGAAAAAGCCTCCCGCGCCTACGACGCCAAGCGTGACGGTTTCGTCATCGCTGGCGGCGGCGGCATGGTAGTGGTCGAGGAGCTGGAACACGCCCTGGCCCGCGGCGCGAAGATCTACGCTGAAATCGTAGGCTACGGCGCCACCTCCGACGGCTACGACATGGTCGCCCCGAGCGGCGAAGGCGCCATCCGCTGCATGCAGCAGGCGCTGGCCACCGTCGACACCCCGATCGACTACCTGAACACCCACGGCACCTCCACGCCGGTGGGCGACGTGGCCGAGATGAAGGGCGTACGCGCCGTGTTCGGCGACAAGGCCCCAGCCATCAGCTCGACCAAGAGCCTGTCGGGCCACTCGCTGGGCGCCGCTGGCGTGCACGAGGCCATCTACTGCATGCTGATGATGGAAGGCAACTTCATCGCCGGTTCCGCCAACATCGACGAACTCGACCCTGAAGTGGCCGACCTGCCGATCCTGCGCGAAACCCGCGAAAACGCCAAGATCGACACCGTGATGAGCAACAGCTTCGGCTTCGGCGGCACCAACGCCACCCTGGTGCTCAAGCGCTGGCAAGGTAAGTGACATAAAAAACGGCGCCTGAGGGCGCCGTTTTTTATTGCCTGCCAAAAGGCCTTCACGCCTTGGGCGGGAACACCTCGCCCAGCAGGTTGTACATGGCCTGGAACGCCCGGTCAGAGACCTTCTTGTCGAACATCTGCTTGCCCGGGTTGTTGGCCTCCGGGTCAGTAAACGAGTGGTAGGCGCCGCCGTAGCTGACCAACTGCCAATCCACGCCGGCGGCGTTCATTTCATCGACGAACGCTGGCAACTGCTCGCGCGGCACCAGTGGGTCTGCCTCGCCGTGCAGCACCAGCACCGAACCCTTGATATTCTTGGCTTCGGCCGGGTCGGTGGCATCGAGCGTGCCATGGAACGACACCGCCGCCTTGAGTGGCGCGCCGGTGCGGGCCAGGTCGAGGGCGCAGCAACCGCCGAAGCAGAAGCCAAACGCCGCCAGGTTGGCGGTGTCGACGGTGGCGCTGCTCTGGCTTTGCAGTTGGCTCAGGGCCTCGTTCATCAGGGTGCGCAACTGGCCACGGTCGTTCTTCAGCGGCATCATCGCGGCCAGCGCTTCATCGGCGCTGGTCGGGCGCACGCCCTGGCCGTAGAGGTCGGCCAACAGCACCACGTAGCCCTGCGAGGCAACGGCCTGGGCGATGCGCTCGGCACCTTCGGAGATACCCATCCAGTTAGGCGCCATGACCAGGCCCGGGCGCGGCGAGCTGATGTCGGCGTCGAACACCAGGCGGCTTTCGTACGCTTTGCCAGCGACCTGATACACCAGCGATTCAAGGGTGATCGTGCTCATTGGTTGCTCCTAAGAAACCCCGAAAAAAACATCCCAAATACAAAGCCCGCCGAAGCGGGCCTTGTAGCGTAGCGGCTTTACACCGACAACTCGATTAACAGCTTGTTCAGCCGGCGCACGTAAGCGGCCGGGTCCTTGAGGCTGTCACCGGCGGCCAGCGCGGCCTGGTCGAACAGAATGTGGGCAAAATCGTTGAAGCGGTCTTCATCCGGCTCGCCGTCGAGCTTCTCGATCAGCGGGTGGGCCGGGTTGAATTCGAAGATCGGCTTGGAGTCTGGCACCTTCTGCCCGCTGGCTTCGAGGATCTGCCGCATTTGCAGGCCGAGGTCTTGCTCGCCAATGGCGAGGATGGCCGGCGAATCGGTCAGGCGGTGCGACACGCGCACTTCGCTGACGCTCTGCTCCAGCGCACCCTTGAGGCGCTCGACCAGGCCTTCCTTGCTCTTGGCCACTTCTTCCTGGGCTTTTTTGTCTTCCTCGCTGTCGAGGTTGCCCAGGTCGAGGTCGCCACGGGCCACGTCGACCAGGCCCTTGCCGTCGAAGTCGGTGAGGTAGCTCATCAGCCACTCATCGATGCGGTCGGTCAGCAGCAGCACCTCGATGCCCTTTTTACGGAACACTTCCAGGTGCGGGCTGTTCTTGACCTGCGCGTAGCTTTCGCCGGTGAGGTAGTAGATTTTGTCCTGGCCTTCCTTGGCGCGGGCCAGGTAGGCGGCCAGGCCAACGGACTGCTCGCCGCTGTCGTCGCTGGTGGAGGCAAAGCGCAGCAGGCCGGCGATTTTTTCCTTGTTGGCGAAATCCTCGGCCGGGCCTTCCTTCAGCACCTGGCCGAAGTTTTTCCAGAAGCCCGCGTACTTCTCGGGCTCGTTCTGCGCGAGTTTTTCGATCATGTCGAGCACGCGCTTGGTCAGTGCGGACTTCATCGAGTCGATGATCGGGTCTTTCTGCAGGATTTCCCGCGAGACGTTCAGCGACAGGTCGTTGGAATCGACCACGCCCTTGATGAAGCGCAGGTACAGCGGCAGGAACGACTCGGCCTGGTCCATGATGAACACACGCTGCACGTACAGCTTCAGGCCCTTGGGCGCTTCGCGCTGGTACAGGTCGAACGGCGCGCGGCCGGGCACGTACAGCAGCGAGTTGTACTCCAGCTTGCCTTCGACCTTGTTGTGGCTCCAGGCCAGCGGGTTCTCGAAGTCATGGCCGATGTGCTTGTAGAACTCCTGGTATTCCTCGTCCTTGACCTCGGAACGGGAACGGGTCCACAGCGCGCTGGCGCGGTTGACGGTTTCCCACTCCTGCTCGGCCGGGGCTTCTTCGCCCTCGGCGGCGGCTTGCTCCTTGGGCAACTCGATGGGCAGGGCGATGTGGTCGGAGTACTTCTTCACCACGTTGCGCAGGCGCCAGCCATCGGCGAACTCGGCTTCGTCGGCCTTCAGGTGCAGCACGATGCGGGTGCCGCGCTCGGGCTTGTCGATGGTCGCGACGTCGAACTCGCCTTCGCCACGGGACGACCAGTGCACGCCCTCGCTGGCCGGCAGGCCGGCGCGGCGGCTGTACACGTCGACCTTGTCGGCGACGATAAAGGCCGAGTAGAAGCCCACGCCGAACTGGCCGATCAGGTGCGAGTCTTTTTTCTGGTCGCCGCTCAGGTGCTTCATGAAGTCAGCGGTGCCGGACTTGGCGATGGTACCCAGGTGGGCGATGACGTCTTCGCGGCTCATGCCGATGCCGTTGTCGTCGAGGGTAACGGTGCGGGCGTCTTTGTCGAACGACACGCGAATGCGCAGGGCATCGCCGCCTTCGAGCAGTTCAGGCTTGGCCAGGGATTCGAAACGCAGCTTGTCGGCGGCGTCCGAGGCGTTGGAGACCAATTCGCGAAGGAAGATTTCCTTGTTGGAATACAGCGAATGGATCATCAGGTGCAGCAGTTGCTTCACCTCGGTCTGGAAGCCCAGGGTTTCTTTTTGAGTCTCCACACTCATGGTTGTCACTCCGATCTGATGGCTCTGGCAGTTCAGGTCAATGCCGGTTTACCCGGCGCGATGACAAGCAGATGGGGCCCAGCCGAACGGATTTCAAGGGGCAGGAGGTGACGAAAATTTCCTTACGGATCCACGGTTTACTTTATTGGGTAAACGGAACCAACGCGCGCGCTCAGGTTCTGAAGGTGCAGATCACCCATAAGGAGAAACACCCCATGAAAAAGACCCTCGCCACTGCCTTGATCCTTGCTGCTTCCCTGGGCCTCGCCGCCTGCGACAACGCCTCGGACAAAGCCAAGGACGCCCAGCAGCACAAGGAAGCTGCCCAGCAGCAGATGGACAAAGCCCAGGAGCACGTGAACGACGCGGCCAAAGAGAACGCCGAGGGCAACAAAGACGCTGCCGAAGCGCAGCAAAAGGCCCAGCAGGAAAGCGCCCCGGCCGGCACCATGGCACCGGCGCCGGACGCCGCCAACCCGGCCGCGCAAAAGCAGCAGTAACACCCTCAGCCGCCAGGCGAGCACCTGGCGGCCACGGGCTCAGGCCTTGCGCAGGGCCTGGGCACCGAGTACACGGTCACACAGCAGCGCAAACGCCAGGGTGACCACCGCCGGCACCAGCCAGGCCATGCCCTGCTCCGCCAGCGGCAGGTGTTTGAGTGCCATCGGCATCGCCAGCCCCGCGTCCTTGAGCCCATCGACCACCCCGAACGCCAACGCCACCAGCATCACCGGGCCGACTACCGTGCGCGGCGAGCGCCACAGCCCGTGGCAGAAGCTCAACGCCACCAGCACGATGCACGGCGGGTAGATGGCCGTGAGCACCGGCACCGACACGTGGATCAGTTGGGTCAGCCCCAGGTTCGACACCAGCAGCGAGAACCCCGCCAGCGCCACCACCAGGGCCTTGTACGGCGCGCCCAGCAGGCGCGCGAAGTACTCGGCGCAGGCGCAGGTCAAGCCCACCGCGGTCACCAGGCAGGCCAGCGCGATCAGCAGCGCCAGGAACAGGCTGCCCAGCGAACCGAAAGTGACCTGCACGTACTGGCGCAATACTTCGGCACCGTTGCTGGCACCGGCGGCGATCGCGTGGCTGCCAGCGCCCAGGCGGAACAGGCTGACATACACCAGCACCAGGCCCAGCCCGGCGATCAGCCCGGCGATCACCGCGTAGCGGGTGACCAACTGTGGCGCCTCGACGCCGCGCGAGCGAATGGCATTGACGATGACGATGCCGAACACCAGCGCGCCGAGGGTATCCATCGTCAGGTAGCCGTTGATGAAGCCCTGGGAGAACGCCGCGGCGGTGTAGGCCGGGGTGGCCTCCCCCACCGGGCCGGCCGGCGCCATGAAGGCAGCCGCGCCGAGCACCGCCAGGGCGAGGATTTTCAGCGGGGCGAGAAAACGCCCAACGGTGTCGAGCAGGCGCCCTGGGTAAAACGAAACCAACAGCACCAGCGCGAAATACACCACACTGTAGAGGAACAGCGGCAGCGGCCCCTCACCCACCAGCGGCGCGACGCCCACCTCGAACGACACCGTCGCCGTGCGTGGCGTGGCGAACAGCGGCCCCACCGCGAGGTAGCAGACCACCGCCAGCAAGGTGCCGGCGGCGCGGCCGATCGGCGAGCTGAGGGCATCCATGGCGCCGCCGACCTTGGCCAGGGCGACCACGGTGATCACCGGCAGGCCCACGGCGGTGATCAGGAACCCCGCCGCGGCCAGCCACACATGGGGCCCGGCCTGCAGCCCGACGATGGGCGGGAAGATGATGTTGCCAGCGCCCACGAAGAGCGCGAAGGTCATAAAACCGAGTGCCAGGATGTCCTGGCCTTTCAACACGTTCATTGCTTGCGAAACCACACTGCGGGGGAATAAAAGTCTGGGAAGGGACCTTGACCTTGTGGGTGAACGGCATGGGCGCACCCGGATCGGGCGCGTGGCGCGGCGGCTTCTTGTGGAGGCCCCTGCCAAGGGCGGCCAGCCTACCGTAAAACCGGCAAAAACGCACCTTTGCGGGGCGCCAGCGGCAGCATCGATTCACCGCCCGCCCCTTTTCAGAGCATTCTGATTCCAGCACCGCGGCTGAGCACCCGGCGACTATTTTTCATGCCCCGTAAAACTTGTTGTAAAAACAAGGGTCTACCCGCACACGGCAGGTAGCGGATCGTTCGCAGAGGTTGAGGTTTACATGAGCGCCATTTTGGTTGGGCAATTCCACGCACGTGATGCCGAGGGGCGCATTTACCCGGTTCACGAATTCCACGAAGTCCCACAGGGCGCGGACGGCAGCTTCGCCGCCACGCCCGTCACCACCTACCGCCTGGCCATTGGCGACCGCGTGACCCATCTGGGCGATGACCGTTTCCAGCTTGTGCAAAGCGGCGTGGAAATCATCCGCATTCCCTGATGATTCGATAAGCGGCCATGCGCTAGCATGGGCGCGGCCCGCTTAAGGTCCGCCCAGGAACCCGCCCATGCACTTGCGCCACCTCGAAGTGATCGACGCCCTGCTGCGCACCGGCAGCGTTCAAGCCGCCGCCCAATGGCTGGGGCTGAACCCGCCGGAGGTCGAAAGCCTGCTGGCTGAAACCGAGCGCGACAGCGGCTTGCTGTGGTTTTCCCGCAGCCGTGGCCGGCTGCAACCCACCCCCGACCTGCTCGCCCTGCAGCCCCTGGCGCAGCCGCTGTTTGACCGCCTCGACAGCGTGCGGCGGCAGGTCGAGGCACTGCGCGAGCACCGCGCGCCCCCCCTGCGCCTGTGGGCCAGCGAGCCACTGGTGGCGCACTTGCTGCCCCACAGCGTCGCCGCGTTGCGCCGGCGCTTTCCCGATTGCACGTGCCAACTGCGCAGCGCCACCCTCGCCGAGCTAGTGCGCGGGCTGCTGCTGGGCGACTGTGACCTGGCCCTGGCGCTGGAGCCGGCCGAGCACCCGCAGGTGCAAAGCACCGCGCTGGCGGCCGGCAAGGTACACCTGATCGCCCCCCACGGCTGGCTGGGGCCGCGCCAGCGCCATGTGGGCTTGCCAGCACTGGCCGGGCAAGGCCTGTTGGGGCTGGAACACCCGGATGGCCTTGGGCTGGCCCTGGAGCAACGCCTGCGCAAACTGGCACCGGCGCCGCGGGTGCACGTGCGGGTGCAAAGCTACCAATTGTTGCGGGCGATGGTCGAAGCCGGCGAAGGCCTGGCCCTGGTCGACCCGTTCACCGCCCAGGCGGCGCGCAACGCCGGGCTCGACACCTGCCCGATTTCGCCGGCGATCGATGTGCATGTGTACGCCCTGGCGCGGCGCGACCACGAGCCCAGCGCGGCGGCGCGGGCGTTGCTGGAGATCGTGACGGATAAAGCGGAGGGGCTGTAGGGCCTATCGCCCGGCACAGCCGGAGTGCCGGACCACGGCCTCCCACCAGATTTGTGTAAGTACTTGATTTACGAGGCAGCATAGAACCCGTGGGAGGCCGGCTGTGCCGGGCGATGGGCCCTGAAGCTCATGCACAAAATCAGCAGAGCTCACAGATTGATCCCATCCTTAAGGCTTAAGTGCACAGCATTACGGCGCAGCCGGCCTTCAACCACCCATAAAAAAACCCGGCACCAGGCCGGGTTTTTCATTTCAGACAACGCTTAACGCGGGAAGCTTGGCGGGTTGACCTTGGCCATTTCTTCCATCACGCGGACCACCTGGCAGCTGTAGCCGAATTCGTTGTCGTACCACACGTACAGCACAACGCGGTTGTCATTGGCGATGGTGGCCTGGGCATCGACCACACCGGCGTAGCGCGAGCCCACGAAGTCGGTGGAGACCACTTCGGAGGAATCGACATAGTCGATCTGCTTGGACAGCTCAGAGTGCAGCGCGGTGTCACGCAGGTACTCGTTGATCTCGTCGCGGCTGGTGGCCTTGTCGAGGTTCAGGTTGAGGATGGCCATCGACACGTTTGGCGTCGGCACCCGAATGGCGTTGCCGGTCAGCTTGCCAGCCAGCTCCGGCAGCGCCTTGGCGGCGGCGGTGGCGGCGCCGGTTTCGGTCAGTACCATGTTCAGCGCGGCGCTGCGGCCACGGCGCTCGCCCTTGTGGAAGTTGTCGATCAGGTTCTGGTCGTTGGTGTACGAGTGAACGGTTTCGACGTGGCCATTGACGATGCCGAAGCGGTCGTTCACGGCCTTGAGCACCGGCACGATGGCGTTGGTGGTGCACGAGGCGGCCGAGATGATCTGGTCGTCGTCGGTGATGATGCCGTGGTTGATGCCGTGCACGATGTTCTTCAGCTTGCCCTTGCCCGGCGCGGTCAGTACCACGCGGCCCACGCCTGGGCAGCCCAGGTGCTGGGCCAGGCCGTCGGCGTCACGCCATACACCGGTGTTGTCGACCAGCAGGGCGTTCTCGATGCCGTACTGGGTGTAGTCGACCTCGCTCGGCTGCTTGGCGTAGATCACCTGGATCAGGTTGCCGTTGACGTTGAGCGTGTTGTGCTCTTCATCGACCAGGATGGTGCCTTCGAAGGTGCCGTGCACCGAGTCGCGGCGCAGCAGGCTGGCGCGCTTGGAGAGGTCGTCGTTGGAGCCCTTGCGGACCACGATGGCGCGCAGGCGCAGGCCGTCGCCACCGCCGGTTTTTTCGATCAGGATGCGCGCCAGCAGGCGGCCGATGCGGCCGAAGCCGTACAGCACTACGTCCTGGCCCTTGCGCACGCCGACGGTGGTGGTTTGCTTGCCGACCACGTCGGCCATTTCTTCGCGCACGAACTGGTCGGCGCTGCGGCCGTTGCCTTCGGCCTTGAATTTCTCGACCAGCTTGCCCATGTCGACCGAGGCGGCGCCGAGTTTCAGTTCGCTCATGGCCTTGAGCAGCGGGAAGGTTTCGTGCACCGACAACTCGCTTTCATCCGCCTGGCGGTGGCGGGCGAAGCGGTGGGCCTTGAGGATCTGGATCACCGAACGGTTGATCAGGCTGCGGCCGTAGATCGAGGTCACCACGTTGTTGTTACGGTAAAGCGAGCCAATCAGCGGAATCATCGCTTCGGCGAGCGCTTCACGGTCGATCCATTCGCCAAGGCACTGGTCGGGCTTCTGAGTCACGGTGAACCTTCCATATGTAGGGGATGAAAAACAGGGCTACATTATGACTTCGCCCATCCTTGAATAGCAACGTACGACCGTCACCACGGCGCCATAGACCCTTCCAGCGCCCCGCAAGTTCGCGCCCGCGCGCCCAGAACTGACAGGTGGCACTCCGCGCCGTTATGATTGTCGATTGTTCGTCGTTGCCCGTTCGTTTCAGGAGTGCTCCCCGACCGTGCCCGTATTGCGCCTACCCGCCCTACCCACCGCTGCCGCCGCCGCAGCCTCCGGCAAACAGACCTGGGCCGGCCTGCACGGCGCGGCCCTGCCGCTGGCGATCGCCGAGGCCGCGCGCGGCGCCGGGCGCTTCACCCTGCTGCTCACCGCCGACAGCCAGAGCGCCGACCGCCTGGAGCAAGAGCTGCGGTTTTTCGCCCCGGAGCTGGCGGTGCTGCACTTCCCCGACTGGGAAACCCTGCCCTACGACCTCTTCTCGCCGCACCAGGACATCGTCTCGCAGCGCATCAGCAGCCTGTATCGCCTGCCGGAGCTGGCCCACGGGGTTTTGGTAGTCCCGATCACCACGGCCCTACATCGGCTGGCGCCGACCTCCTTTCTGCTCGGCAGCAGCCTGGTCCTGGACGCCGGCCAGAAGCTCGACGTCAACGCCATGCGCAGCCGCCTGGAGGCCGCCGGCTACCGGTATGTAGACACCGTGTACGAGCACGGCGAGTTCACCGTGCGCGGCGCGCTGATCGACCTGTTCCCGATGGGCAGCCAGGCGCCCTACCGCATCGACCTGTTCGACGACGAAATCGAAACCCTGCGCACCTTCGACCCGGAGACCCAGCGCTCGGTCGACAAGGTCGACTCGGTGCGGCTGCTGCCGGCGCGGGAATTCCCCCTGCAAAAAGAAGCGGTGACCCGCTTCAAGGCGCGCTTTCGCGAGCGCTTCGACGTGGATTTTCGCCGCAGCCCGATCTTCCAGGACCTCAACAGCGGCATCACCCCGGCGGGCATCGAGTATTACCTGCCGCTGTTCTTCGAAGAGACCGCGACCCTCTTCGACTACCTGCCGGCCAACACCCAGGTGTTGTCGCTGCCGGGCATCGAAGGCGCCGCCGAGCAGTTCTGGAGCGATGTGCGTGGGCGCTATGAAGAGCGCCGCATCGACCCGCTGCGGCCACTGCTGCCGCCGGCCGAGCTGTTCATGCCGGTGGAAGACTGCTTTGCCCGGCTCAAGGGCTGGCCGCGGGTGGTGCTCAGCCGCGAAGACGCGCCGCGCGCCGAGCTGACCCTCGCCAGCCAGCCGCTGCCAGACCTGGCCATCGAAGCCAAGGCCAGCCAGCCACTGGGCAAGCTGGCGCGGTTTCTCGATGAATTCCCCGGGCGGGTGCTGTTCACCGCCGAGAGCGCCGGGCGCCGCGAGGTGCTGCTGGAGTTGCTCGAACGGCTGAAACTGCGCCCGGCGGTGGTCGACGGCTGGGAAGCCTTCACCCACAGCAGCGCGCGCCTGGCGATCACCATCGCCCCGCTCGAAGAAGGCCTGTGCCTGCAAGACCCCGCCCTGGCGCTGGTGGCCGAAAGCCCGCTGTTCGGCGCCCGGGTGATGCAACGCCGCCGCCGCGACAAACGCAACGACGGCGCCAGCGACGCGGTGATCAAGAACCTCACCGAGCTGCGCGAAGGCGCGCCGGTGGTGCACATCGATCACGGCGTCGGCCGCTACCTCGGCCTGACTACCCTGGAGGTCGACAACCAGGCCGCCGAGTTCCTCACCCTGCAGTACGCCGACGAGGCCAAACTGTACGTGCCGGTCACCAGCCTGCATCTGATCGCCCGCTACACCGGCACCGACGACGCCCTGGCGCCGCTGCACCGGCTGGGCTCGGAAACCTGGCAGAAAGCCAAGCGCAAGGCCGCCGAGCAGGTGCGCGACGTTGCCGCCGAACTGCTCGACATCTACGCCCGCCGCGCTGCGCGGGTGGGCCATGCGTTCAGCGACCCGGCGCTGGACTACGACACCTTCAGCGCCGGCTTTGCCTTCGAGGAAACCCCCGACCAGCAGACCGCCATCGAAGCGGTGCGCGCCGACATGCTCGCGCCCAAGCCGATGGACCGCCTGGTCTGCGGCGACGTGGGCTTCGGCAAAACCGAAGTGGCCATGCGCGCGGCGTTCATCGCCGTGCACAGCGGCCGCCAGGTGGCGGTGCTGGTGCCCACCACCCTGCTCGCCCAGCAGCACTACAACAGCTTCCGCGACCGCTTCGCCGATTGGCCAGTGCGGGTCGAGGTCATGAGCCGCTTCAAGTCGGCCAAGGAAGTCGATGCCGCCGTGGCGGAGCTGGCCGAGGGCAAGATCGACATCGTCATCGGCACCCACAAGCTGCTCTCGGACGACGTCAAGTTCAAGAACCTGGGCCTGGCGATCATCGACGAAGAACACCGCTTCGGCGTGCGCCAGAAAGAACAGCTCAAGGCCCTGCGCAGCGAGGTCGACATCCTCACGCTGACCGCCACGCCGATCCCGCGCACCCTGAACATGGCCATCGCCGGCATGCGCGACCTGTCGATCATCGCCACCCCGCCGGCGCGGCGGCTGTCGGTGCGCACCTTCGTGATGGAGCAGAACAAAAGCACCATCAAGGAGGCGCTGCTGCGCGAACTGCTGCGCGGCGGCCAGGTGTACTTCCTGCACAACGATGTGAAAACCATCGAAAAATGCGCCGCCGACCTCGCCGAGCTGGTGCCCGAGGCGCGCATCGGCATCGGCCACGGGCAGATGCGCGAGCGCGAGCTGGAACAGGTGATGAGCGACTTCTACCACAAGCGCTTCAACGTGCTGGTGGCCTCGACCATCATCGAGACCGGCATCGACGTGCCCAGCGCCAACACCATCATCATCGAGCGCGCCGACAAGTTCGGCCTGGCCCAGTTGCACCAGTTGCGCGGCCGCGTGGGGCGCAGCCACCACCAGGCCTATGCCTACCTGCTCACCCCGTCGCGCCAGGCGATCACCGCCGACGCGGAAAAACGCCTCGAGGCGATCGCCAACACCCAGGACCTCGGCGCCGGCTTCGTGCTGGCCACCAACGACCTGGAAATCCGCGGCGCCGGCGAGCTGCTCGGCGAGGGCCAGAGCGGGCAGATCCAGGCCGTGGGCTTTACCCTGTACATGGAAATGCTCGAACGCGCGGTCAAGGCCATCCAGAAGGGCGAGCAGCCGAACCTGGAGCAGCCGTTGGGCGGCGGGCCGGAAATCAACCTGCGGGTGCCGGCGCTGATCCCCGACGACTACCTGCCCGACGTGCACGCGCGGCTGATCCTCTACAAGCGCATCGCCTCGGCCCAGGACGAAGACGCCCTGAAAGACCTGCAAGTCGAGATGATCGACCGCTTCGGCCTGCTGCCCGAGCCGAGCAAGCACCTGATGCGCCTGACACTGCTCAAGCTCAAGGCCGAGCAATTGGGCATCGTCAAGATCGATGCCGGGCCCCAGGGCGGGCGCCTGGAATTCGGCGGGCAAACCCCGGTCGACCCGCTCACGCTGATCAAACTGATCCAGAGCCAGCCGAACCGCTACAAGTTCGAAGGCGCCACGCTGTTCCGTTTCAGCGTGCCGATGGAGCGCGCCGAAGAGCGCTTCAACGTGCTCGAGGCGTTGCTCGAACGCCTGGAACCCAAGGCAGCTTGAGGCGATGACGGCCGACACTCCCCTGCCCCAGGCGCCGCCGCCGCAACCCCGGCTGTGCCTGGGCAGCGTCGAATTCAGCGCGTTCGAGCCGCGCAATGGGCGCATGCAGCGCCAGGTGCAGCACCGTGCCGCGCTGGCGTTCGGCTATGCCGGGCAGTTCGTGCACGCCACCCAGCCCGGGCCGCTGATCGAGAACGAAGCCGGCCAGCGCCAGCGCCTGGCGCGCCAGCCCGGCGCCGAGCGGCAACTGCGCGAGCAGTTGCTGGCACTGGGCTTCAAGATCGCCACCCGGCAAAGCAAGGCCCTGCCCGAAAGCGCCGGCGAGCTGCTCGAACTGGCCGGCGAAAGCGCCTGGCTGCGCTTTATGCAAAGCGACGTCCCCGCGCTGCGCGCCCAGGGCTGGCAGATCGAGTTCGCCGAGAATTTCGCCTTCGACCTGGAGCCGGTGCAGGGCTGGTACGCGGTGATCGACGAAGGCCCGGCGCGCGACTGGTTCGACCTGGAAGTGGGCATCGTGGTCGGCGGCCAGCGCCTGAGCCTGCTGCCGATCCTGCTCAACGTGCTGCGCCAGCACCCCGAATGGCTGCGCCCGCAGCAACTGGCGCGGCGCCGGGACGACGAGCAACTGCTGGTGCCGCTGCCGGCCGGGGTGAACGCCCGCGCCAAGCAGGTGGCGCTGCCCTACGGGCGGCTCAAGCCGGTGCTGGCGGCGCTGGGCGATGTTTACAAGCTGGCCGGCAACGAGCAGCGGGTGCGCCTGCCCACCCCGGACGCCAGCCAGTTGCAGGCCCTCAGCGGCCTTGAGCTGCAATGGCAAGGTGGCGAGCGCCTGCGCCGCTTTGCCGAACGCCTGCGCCGCTGCGCGCCGCAGCAGGTGGCCCAGCCCGAAGGCCTGCGCGCCACCCTGCGCGGCTACCAGCTCGACGGCCTGAACTGGATGCAGAACCTGCGCGAGCTGGAGGTGGGCGGCGTGCTGGCCGACGACATGGGCCTGGGCAAAACCCTGCAAACCCTGGCGCACCTGTTGTGCGAGCAACAGGCCGGGCGCCTCGACCGCCCGGCCATGGTGGTGATGCCCACCAGCCTGGTGCCGAACTGGCTCGACGAAGCCGCGCGCTTTGCGCCGTCGCTGAAGGTGCTGGCGCTGCAGGGGGTGGGCCGCAAGAAGCACTTCGGCAAGCTGGCCGGCTACGACCTGCTGCTGACCACCTATGCCCTGCTGCCCAAAGACATCGAGCACATCGCCGGGCTCAAGCTGCACGTGCTGGTGCTCGATGAGGCGCAGTACATCAAAACCCCGGGCAGCAAGGCCGGGCTGGCCGCGCGCCGCTTCGACGCGCGCCAGCGCCTGTGCCTGACCGGCACCCCGCTGGAAAACCACCTGGGCGAGCTGTGGTCGCTGTTTCATTTCCTCATGCCCGGCTGGCTGGGCGATGCCAAGGCCTTTGCCGCCGACTACCGGGTGCCGATCGAGCGCCACGACGACGAACAGCGCCTGGCCCACCTGAACCGGCGCATCCGCCCGTTCATGCTGCGCCGCACCAAGGAACAGGTGGCCACCGAGCTGCCGGCGAAAACCGACATCATCCAGTGGGTCGAGCTCAACGATGCCCAGCGCGACCTCTATGAAACCGTGCGCTTGGCCATGGACCGCAAGGTCCGCGAGCAGATCCAGCGCAGCGGCATCGCCCGCAGCCAGATCATCATCCTCGAGGCCTTGCTCAAGCTGCGCCAGGTGTGCTGCGACCTGCGCCTGGCCGGCGAGGCACCGGCGCGCGGCAGCTCTTCGGGCAAGCTCGACAGCCTGATGGGCATGCTCGAGCGGCTGGCCAGCGAAGACCGGCGCATTCTGTTGTTTTCGCAGTTCACCTCGATGCTGGCGCTGATCGAGGCCGAGCTAAAGGCGCGCAACATCGACTACACCCTGCTTACCGGCGCCACCCGCGACCGCCGCGCGCCGGTGAAAGACTTCCAGGAAGGCCGCAAGCGGGTGTTCTTGATCAGCCTGAAGGCCGGTGGCGTGGGCCTGAACCTTACCGCCGCCGACACGGTGATCCACTACGACCCGTGGTGGAACCCGGCCGCCGAACAGCAAGCCACCGACCGCGCTTACCGCATCGGCCAGGACAAACCGGTGTTCGTCTACAAGTTGATCACCCGCGGCACGGTGGAAGAGAAGATCGCCCAATTGCAGCAGGAAAAGAGCGCGCTGGCCGCGGGCGTGCTGGACGGTGGGCCGACTGGAGACTGGCGCTGGCAGCCGGAAGACATCGAAGCGTTGTTCGAGCCGCTGCCGGGGAAATGATCGGGCTTGTAAGGCTGAAAGGCCCCTCGCCCGGCACAGCCGGCCTCCCACGGGTTCTGTGTTGCCTCGTAAATCAATGGCTTACACAAATCTGGTGGGAGGCCGGCTGTGCCGGGCGAAGGCGCGGCCTGACGCTTACTTACCGGTCCACTCGGCCACGCGCGCCGGGTTGGCGGCAACCCAGGCCTTGGCGGCTTCTTCAGGCTTCTTGCCGTTCTGGATGTCGAGCATCACCGCGCCGATCTCGGCGGCGTCTTTCCACTGGAATTTCTTCAGGAACGCCACCACTTCCGGGGCCTTGCCTTCGAGGCCCTTGCTGCCGACGCTGTCGACGTGCTCGGCGCCGCCATAGACGCCTTTCGGGTCATCCAGGAAGCGCAGGGCGCTGTCGCCGGTGTACTTGGCGAAGATCCAGTGCGGCACCCAGCCGGTCACGGCGATCGACTGCTTGCGGCCCACCGAACGCTCCAACTGCGAGGTCATGCCGGCGCCGGAACTGGCGACCAGCTTGTAGCCATCGAGGCCGTAGTCCTTGATCGCCTGGTCGGTCTTGAGCATCACGCCCGCGCCGGCGTCGATACCGGTGATCTTGCCGTCGAAGCTCTTGTCGGTTTTCAGGTCTTCGATGCTCTTGGCCTTGACGTAGCCCGGCACGATCAGGCCGATCTTGGCATCGTTGAAGTTGGCGCCGTAGTCGACCACCTGGTCGCCGTACTTCTTCCAGTATTCACCATGGGTGCCCGGCAGCCAGGCCGAAAGCATCATGTCGAGTTTGTCGCTGGCCACGGCCTGCCACATGATCCCGGCGCCCAGGGCGGTCGGCTTGACGTCGTAGCCGAGCTTTTGCTTGATGACTTCCGCGGCCACGAAGGTGGTGGCAACGCTGTCGGACCAGCCGTCTACGTAACCGATGCTGAGCTCGGTCTTGGCCTGTGCGAAGGTGGCGCTCACGGCGAACGCCAGCGCGGCGCCCGCGCCCAGAATACGTGTGAATTTCATGCTTGACTCCCCGAAAAGGCTGGCTCGGCCACGCCGAGCGTAATGGTGTGTTTTCTTGGTGGTCCGGCGTGCCAGTGAACCTGACGGACCGATCATCGGCCGACTGCGGGGGGCAGCCTGATCCAGCCGCGACCTCCAGGCACCCGGGAACGACATCACAACGCCAGCAAAGCCCCGCCCCATGGGCCTTGCACAACCGCAGGGCTGAAAAGGCCCCCCGGCGCCCACCGCCGCACCGTTTCGGCCCACGGCAAAATGCAGTAAAAGCGTCACAAAACCGGCCGCTTAGCGCTACATACCGCCTCGCTTTTCGGTGTATCTTCTGTGCGGTAATCCCGCCCTAGAAAAAACACCGTACGGGATTGGCAACTTGCCATTAGGGGCGTTGTCTAGTCAGCAGCATTTGCCTCAGGAACTTCCACATGCTTCGACCTTTGCGCTGCGCCGCCCTGCTCGGCGGGCTGGTGATGGGTGCCCTTGCACTTACCCCGGCCCAGGCCCAGGACATCGACCCGGCCAGCTACGGCTACCCGTTGACCAACCCGTTCGAGGCGACCATCGCCACCACGCCACCGGACCTTCGCCCGAAGCTGCCGCTGGATGAAGACATCGACCAGGCCGACTACACCCTGAACATCCGCCCCGAGCGCGAGCAGGTGCTGCCCGACAACTTCTGGGCGGTGAAAAAACTCCGTTATCGCCTGGCCAAACAAAGCAAGCCGGCGCCGCTGATCTTCCTGATCGCCGGCACCGGCGCGGCGTACAACTCCACGATCAACGAAAGCCTGAAGAAGCTCTACTGGAACGCCGGCTACAACGTGGTGCAACTGTCGTCGCCGACCAGCTTCGACTTCATCAGCGCCGCCTCGCGCTTCGCCACCCCGGGCATCACCGCCGAAGACGCCGAAGACCTCTACCGGGTGATGCAAGCGGTGCGCGCGCAGCATCCGAAACTGCAGGTCACCGACTTCTACCTCACCGGCTACAGCCTCGGCGCGCTCGATGCCGCGTTCGTCAGCAAGCTGGATGAAACCCGCCGCAGCTTCAACTTCAAGAAGGTGCTGCTGCTCAACCCGCCGGTGAACCTCTACACCTCGATCAACAACCTCGACAAACTGGTGCAAACCCGGGTCAAGGGCATCGACAACTCCACCACCTTCTATGAACTGGTGCTGGCCAAGCTCACCCGGTACTTCCAGCAGAAGGGCTACATCGACCTCAACGATGCCCTGCTGTACGACTTCCAGCAGTCCAAGCAGCACCTGAGCAACGAGCAGATGGCCATGCTGATCGGCGTGTCGTTCCGCTTCTCGGCGGCCGACATCGCCTTTACCTCGGATTTGATCAACCGGCGTGGGCTGATCACCCCGGTGAAGTACCCGATCCGCGAGGGCACCAGCCTGACCCAGTTCATGCGCCGGGCGATGCAGTGCGATTTCGACTGCTACATGACCGACCAGGTCATCCCGATGTGGCGCGCGCGCACCGACGGCGGCAGCGTGCTGCAACTGATCGACCAGGCCAGCCTGTACGGCATCAAGGACTACCTGCACAGCAGCACCAAGATCGCCGTGATGCACAACGCCGACGACGTGATCATCGGCCCGGGCGACCTGGGTTTCTTGCGTAAAACCTTTGGCGACCGCCTGACCGTCTACCCTTATGGCGGCCATTGCGGCAACCTTAATTACCGCGTCAACACCGACGCCATGCTGGAGTGGTTCCGTGGCTAAGAAATACCTTCTACTGGCCGCCCTGCTGTTCGCGGGTGCCGCACAGGCCGCGCCCGCCAGCGCGCCGGACCCAGACGGGTTCAAGGAACCGCTCAAGCAGCTGCAGTTCAACCCGGGGCTGGACCAACGCGAGTTCGAGCGCTCCACCCTCAGCGCGCTGGAAGTGTACGACCCGATCGAGTCGTGGAACCGCCGGGTGTATCACTTCAACTACCGCTTCGACGAGTGGGTGTTCCTGCCGGTGGTCAATGGCTACGAGTTCATCACCCCGCGCTTCGTGCGCAGCGGCGTGAGCAACTTCTTCAGTAACCTGGGCGATGTGACCAACCTGCTCAACTCGGCGCTGCAGCTCAAGGGCAAGCGCTCGCTGCAGGTCGGTGGCCGGCTGCTGGTCAACACCACGGTCGGCATCGCCGGCCTGTGGGACCCAGCCACCAAGCTCGGCCTGCCCAAGCAGACCGAAGACTTCGGGCAAACCCTGGGCTTCTACGGCGTGCCCGACGGCCCGTACATCGTGCTGCCGATCTTCGGCCCGTCGAACCTGCGCGACACCACCGGGCTGCTGGCCGACTTCGGCGCGGAGTCGCAGATCAACTTCCTCAATGTGTCTCAGGAAAGCGGCCGCCACCCGGAAATCCTCCTGCTGCGTGGCATCGACAAGCGCTACACCAACAGCTTCCGCTACGGCCAGTTGAACTCGCCGTTCGAGTACGAGAAGGTGCGCTACGTGTACACCGAGTCGCGCAAGCTGCAGATCGCCGAGTAACCCCTTTCCCGCCCGCGGTACCGATCGAAGCCTTCGATCGGTACCGGCAGGATTTTTCACCCCGCCCGCCCCTCGCCCCGCGTAGCATGGTCACCACCGTGATATAGCCGGAGCTGTTTGCATGACCTTGCGTACCGTCCTCGACACCCACATCGGCCAGGCCACTTCCGATGGCGCCGGGGTGCGCCTGACCCGCGTGTTCGGCGGCCCGGGCCCCGAGCGCTTTGACCCGTTCCTGATGCTCGACGAATTCGGCTCGGACAACCCCGATGAATACATCGCCGGCTTCCCGGCGCACCCGCACCGCGGCTTCGAGACCGTGACCTACATGCTCGAAGGGCGCATGCGCCACGAAGACCACATGGGCAACGTCGGCCTGCTCGGCGCCGGTGGCGTGCAATGGATGACCGCCGCCCGTGGGGTGATCCACAGCGAAATGCCCGAACAGGAAGAAGGCGTGATGCGCGGCTTCCAGCTGTGGCTGAACCTGCCGGCCAAGGCCAAGCTGGGCCCGGCGGGCTACCGCGACATCCCACCGGCCGAGATCCCCCGGGTGCGCCTGGAGGGCGGCGTGGAGGTGGTGGTGATTGCCGGCCAACTGCGCGCCAGCGGCGTGGAGCAAGCCGGCGCGGTACAACGCCCAGACACCGAGCCGCTGTACCTAGACCTGCACCTGCCGGCCGGCGGCGCCGTAGCCCCAGCGGTGGCCGATGGGCACCGGGTGTTGCTGTACGTGTACGAAGGCAGCCTGAGCCTCGAAGGCCACCCCCAGCCGGTGCCGGCGGGGCGCCTGCTGCGCCTGAGCGAGCAGGGCGAGGTGCGCCTGGGTAGCGAAGCGGGCGCCAAGGTGCTGTTGATCGCCGGGCGGCCGCTGGGCGAGCCGATCATGCAGTACGGGCCGTTCGTGATGAACAGCCGGGAAGAGATCGAGCAGGCGATGCGCGATTTCAGGGCGGGGACGTTGACTGAGGGTTGAGCGGCCTTGATGGCCTTTCGCCCGGTAGCGCCGGGTGAAAGGCCCAAGCGCCAGGCACAAAAAAGGCGACCCTAAGGTCGCCTTCGTTGTAAGCATCAGATTGTTCAGTGGGACCTGATGCTCTATATATGGCGCAGCGGACGGGACTCGAACCCGCGACCCCCGGCGTGACAGGCCGGTATTCTAACCGACTGAACTACCGCTGCGCGATACACCTCGTGAGCGAGTGGTGGGTGATGACGGGATCGAACCGCCGACCCTCTGCTTGTAAGGCAGATGCTCTCCCGGCTGAGCTAATCACCCTTCGTCTCTCGGTGTGGCGCGCATTCTACGGAGGGCGTTTCCCTATGGCAAGCACTTTTTCAAAATAATTTTGCAGTGCTTTCAAAGACCTAGCCGCAGGGCTGTTTGGCCACCTTAGAGGTTGGCGGCGGCACCGGTTGCGGAGAATAATGCGCCCCTTATGTATTAAGAGGACGCACGCCCCATGTGGTTCAAGAACCTACTGGTCTACCGCCTGACCCAGGACATCCCCTTCGACCCGCAAGCACTGGAAGACGCCCTGGCGAGCAAGCCCGCCCGCCCCTGCGCCAGCCAGGAACTGGCCACCTATGGCTTTGTCGCCCCCTTCGGCAAAGGCGCCGATGCGCCCCTGGTGCACGTGAGCGGCGATTACCTGCTGGTCAGCGCCCGTAAAGAAGAGCGCATCCTGCCTGGCAGCGTGGTGCGTGACGCGGTCAAGGAGAAGGTCGACGAGATCGAGCTGGAGCAAATGCGCAAGGTCTACAAGAAGGAGCGCGACCAGATCAAGGACGAGATCATCCAGGCCTTCCTGCCCCGTGCGTTCATTCGCCGCTCTTCGACCTTCGCCGCGATCGACACCAAGGCCGGCCTGGTGCTGGTCAACTCGGCCAGCCCCAAGCGCGCCGAAGACCTGCTCTCCACCCTGCGCGAAGTGCTCGGCACCCTGCCGGTGCGCCCGCTGAACGTGAAGATGGCGCCCACCGCGGTGATGACCGACTGGGTCAAGGCCCAGCAGCCCGCGCCAGACTTCTACGTACTCGACGAATGCGAGCTGCGCGACAGCGGCGAAGACGGCGGCATCGTGCGCTGCAAGCGCCAGGACCTGACCAGCGATGAAATCCAGCTGCACCTGAACACCGGCAAGCTGGTGACCCAACTGTCGTTGGCCTGGCAAGACAAGATCGCCTTCGTGCTCGACGACAAACTCACCGTCAAGCGCCTGCGCTTCGAAGACCTGCTGCAAGACCAGGCCGAACAGGACGGCGGCGACGAGGCCCTTGGCCAGCTCGATGCCAGCTTCACCCTGATGATGCTGACCTTCAACGAATTCCTCCCGGCGCTGTTCGAAGCCCTGGGCGGCGAAGAAACCCCGCAGGGCATCTAAGCCCTTACCGTCAATAATAAGGATCATCCATGCGTGCCCTGGCCGCCCTCAGCCGCTTCGTCGGCAACACTTTCGCCTGGTGGGTGCTGTTGTTCGCCGTGCTGGCGTTTTTCTACCCTGGCGTGTTCATCGGTTTGAAGGCGGCCATCGTGCCGCTGCTGGGGCTGGTGATGTTCGGCATGGGGTTGACCCTCAAGCTCGATGACTTCGCCGCGGTGTTCCGCCAACCGTGGCGGGTTGGCCTGGGCTGCGTGGCCCACTTCGTGATCATGCCGGGGGTGGCCTGGCTGCTGTGCCAGGCGTTCCACCTGCCGGCGGAAATCGCCGTGGGGGTGATCCTGGTCGGTTGCTGCCCAAGCGGCACTTCCTCCAACGTGATGACCTGGCTGGCCAAGGGCGACCTGGCGCTGAGCGTGGCGATTGCCGCGGTCACCACCCTGATCGCCCCGCTGGCCACCCCGGCGCTGATCTGGCTGCTGGCCTCGGCGTGGATGCCGGTGTCGTTCTGGGAGATGTTCATCTCGATCCTGCAGTTCGTGATGCTGCCGATCGTGTTGGGCGTAGTGGCCCAGCGGCTGCTGGGCGAGAAGGTGCAACTGGCGGTGGATGTGCTGCCGCTGGTGTCGGTGGTCAGCATCGTGCTGATCGTCTGCGCGGTGGTGGCGGCCAGCCAGGCGAAGATCGCTGAATCCGGCCTGTTGATCATGGCCGTGGTGATCCTGCACAACAGCTTCGGTTACCTGCTTGGCTACGGCACCGCGCGGCTGTTCGGCCTGCCGCTGGCCCAGCGCAAGTCGCTGGCGCTGGAGGTCGGCATGCAGAACTCAGGCCTTGGCGCCGCCCTGGCGGCGGCGCACATCTCGCCACTGGCAGCGGTGCCCAGCGCGCTGTTCAGCGTGTGGCACAACATCAGTGGCGCGCTGCTTTCGACCTTCTTCCGCCGCCTCAAAGACTGATCAACGCACTTCGCCGCGCAGCGCCATCACGCGCTCGCGCATCACCCTGGGCACGGCTTCGTCGCTGCCCAGCGGTGCCCCCGCCACCACCGCCACCCTCGACCACCAGCGCCGGAACAGGCCCTTGTGCGGCGCGCGGCTGAAGAAACTGCCCCACAACCCCTGCAGCGCCAACGGGATCACCGGCACCGGGCTGGCCTTGAGGATGGTGTTCACCCCGCCCTTGAACTCGCTGATGTCACCGTCGGTGGTCAGCTTGCCCTCGGGGAAGATGCACACCAGCTCACCGGCGGCCAGGTACGCGGCCACCCGCGCAAAGGCGGCCTCGTACACCGCCAGGTCTTCGCCACGGCCCGCGATCGGCACCGCGCCGACAGTGCGGAAGACGAAGTTGAGCACCGGGATGTTGAAGATGCGGTAGTACATCACGAAGCGGATCGGCCGGCGGATGGCACCGGCCAGCAGCAGCGCGTCGACGAATGACACGTGGTTGCACACCAGCAGCGCCGCGCCTTCGTCGGGGATGTGGCGCAGGCCATGATGGCTGACCCGGTACATCGAATGGCTGAGCAGCCAGATCAAGAACCGCGCGGTGAACTCCGGCACGATGCTGAAGATGTACAGGTTGATGGCGATGTTCATCAGCGACACCACCAGGAACAACTGCGGGATCGACAACTTGGCCACGGCCAGCAAGAGGATCGCGACGATCGCCGAGACCACCATGAACAGCGCGTTGAGGATGTTGTTGGCGGCGATCACCCGGGCCCGCTCGCCCTCGGCGGTGCGCGACTGGATCAACGCATACAGCGGCACGATATAGAAGCCGCCAAACACCCCCAGGCCGAGAATCGCCAGCATCACCCACCAGGCCGAACCGATCGCCAGCACCTGCAGCCAGCCGTACGGCGCCGCCGCCGCCGGCACATGGCCCGAGGCCCACCACCAGAGCAGGCCGAACAGGGTCAGGCCGAACGAGCCGAACGGCACCAGGCCGATCTCCACCTTGCTCCCCGACAACCGCTCGCAGAGCAACGAGCCGGCGGCGATGCCCACCGAAAACACCGTGAGGATCAACGTCACCACGGTTTCGTCGCCGTGCAGCCAATCCTTGGCGTAGGTCGGAATTTGCGTGAGATAGATCGCCCCGACGAACCAGAACCACGAGTTGCCGAGTATCGACCGCGACACCGCTTCGGTCTGGCCCAGGCCCAACTTGAGCGTGCGCCAGGTTTGCCGGGGGATGTGCCAATCCAGCGCCAAGCCCGGGTTGGCCGCCGCTGCCGGCGGGATGAACTGGCTGGCGGCAAAGCCGGCCAGCGCGGTGCCGACGATGCCCAGCGCCACCGCGCCGGCGTAGTGCTCATGGCTCACCAGCACGCCAGCGCCAATGGTGCCGAGCAAAATCGCCAGGAAGGTGCCCATTTCCACCAGGCCGTTGCCGCCCACCAACTCATGGGGGTGCAGCGCCTGGGGCAGGATCGAATACTTCACCGGGCCAAACAGCGCCGAGTGCATGCCCATCGCGAACAGCGCCGCCAGCATCAGCGCCAGGTGGCCAAAGGCAAAGCCCGCCGCGCCCACCGCCATGATGCCCACCTCCGCCAGCTTGATCGCGCGGATCAAGCGGTGCTTGGCGAAGCGCTCGCCCAACTGCCCGGCCAAGGCCGAAAACAGAAAGAAAGGCAGGATGAACAGCAACGCACAGAGGTTGACCCACACCGTGCGATCGCCCTCCAGGGCGAGCTTGTAAAGGATGGCCAGGATCAACGACTGCTTGAACAGGTTATCGTTGAACGCCCCCAGTGACTGGGTAATGAAGAACGGAAGAAAACGCCGCGTGCGCAGCAGGCCGGCTTGTGAACTCATGGTCCTTGGGTGCTCAGGTTGCCTTAGGGGTCAGGCATTGGAACGCGCCGCACCGCGCACGCGCCACATTGCCAGCGCCGACAGCATACACAGCGCCAGTAACAAACTCGCGTAACCCTCGCTGGTGGGCACCAGGCCGAACTGCTTGACCAACAGCCCGGCCAGCAATGCCGGCAGGCAGAACGCCAGGTAACTGAGCACATAAAAGGCCGCCATCAGCCCGGCCCGCTCATGGGCGTGGGCCAGCGGCATCACGCTGCGCACCGCCCCGGCAAAGCCGGAGCCAAAGCCCGCCCCCGCAACCAGGGTGGCGATGAAGAACAGCCCCGCCTGGCCGCTGTGCACCGCCAGCAACAGCAGCACCAGGCCCAGCCCAAGCATCAGCGTGCCAAAGCCCAGCACCCAGGCCGGCGGGTGCTGGCGCAGGCGGTAGATGGCGGCGGCGCCGGCCAGGGTCAGGGTGGCCACCAGCGCCCCGGGCAACAGGTGGCTGTTCACCCCGGTGGTGGCGCGCACCAGGCCGGGCGCCAACGAGAGAAAGAACCCACCCAGCGCCCAGCAGGCGACATCCACCGGCAACGCCCGCCACAACGCGCTGCGTGCCTGCGGCGGCACCTGCACCGCCGGCTTGAGCGAGGCCAGCGCCCCCGGGGCGCGGCTCACGCTCTCGCCCAGGCGCGGCAACGCCAGCAGTTGCAAGGCGAACAGCAGCGCCATCAGCGCGTAGACCAAACGCATCGGCCACGGCCCGTACTCCACCAATACGCTGCAACCCAGCGCGCCGGCGGCCATGCCGAGCAACGGCGCGACGCTGTTGAGCAGCGGCCCGCTGGTTTTGTCACGGTCGATCAATGCCGCGCCCAACGCGCTGGTGGCCATGCCGGTGGCAAAGCCCTGCAGCGTGCGCGCGGCCAGCAACCAGGCCACGTTCGGCGCATGGAGAAACAGCCCCATCGCCGCCACCTCTAGCAGCAGCGCGCCACCGACCACCGGGCGCCGGCCGAGGTGGTCGGACAGCTTGCCGACGGTCAGCAGCGCCAGCAGCAGGCTCAGCGCGTACACGCCGAACACCAGCGTCAACATGGCCGGCGAAAAGCTCCAGGCCTGCTGGTACAGCGGGTACAACGGCGTGGGCGCGCTGGAGGCGGCCAAGAAGCACAGCAGGATAAAGGCCAGGTAAGCCAAGGACAGCCGCGGTGACATGATCATGCTTCCATAAAAGCTAAAGGTTTGCGTTAACCGGAAGTGTGCGCGCATTCCGCCGCTTAACGCAAACGCTTTGTGATAAGGTGGCACGCATGGCTATTCGAGAACCCATCCGCACCGGCGGGCGCAGTGCCCGCGTGCAACAATCGGTCCACCAGGCCGTGCGTGAGCTGCTGGCCAGCGAACCGCGCGAGAGCCTCACCGTGCCGATGATCGCCGCCCGCGCCGGGGTTACCCCGTCAACCCTCTACCGCCGGTGGGGCGACCTGGCCAGCCTGCTGGCCGACGCCAGCCTCGAGCGGCTGCGCCCCGACACCCCGCCAGCCAGCACCGGCAGCCTGCGCGGCGACCTGCTCGCCTGGACCGAGCAATACGTAGACGAACTCGGCTCGGCGCCAGGCCGGGCGATGATCCGGGACTTCGTGACCAGCGACCAAGGCTGCCAGTGCTCGAACATCCTGCGTGGGCAATTGCAGTGCATCGTCGACCGCGCCCTGGCCCGTGGCGAAGCCTGCCCCAGCGCCGAGCAACTGGTCGACCGCCTGGCCGCGCCGGTGGTGTACCGGGTGATGTTCGCCGAAGCGTTGCCCGAAGCCGAGCGTGTGCGCGGGTGGGTGGAGCATGCGTTGCTCGGCTGCACCCCAACATAATTCGTAACAAAACCAACACATAGCCTTCTGGCCCGCTCGCCCACGCAACGTTGGCGAGGCCCTGCCGCGGCACCCCGGCGCTGCTGGGCGAAGGGCCATCGGCACCCGGCAACACCGCCCGACGCAACCATTAGCACCCCAACCATTAGCCTCCTGATTAACTGGCCAAGCAAAGTCACCCTGCTATACCTGACCAAGGATCCAACTTTGCAAAAAGGTGTTTCCGGGAAGTTTCCCCATAGGAAGCCGGAAAAGGCAGGGAGTGATAATGGACAATATCGTCGTCGCCGATAAAGCCACCGAACAAGTGACCCAAGCCACCTGGGGCAATGTGCAACTGAACGGCCCCGGCGTGGTGCGGATGCCGGTTTCGCCCCAGCAAGTGGCCAGCGTGACCCGTAACGGGCAAGACCTGGTGGTCACCCTGAAAACCGGCGAGCGCACCACGGTGAACAACTTCTTCGCCAGCAACCCCGCCGGGCAAACCAGTGACATGGTGTTCCAGAGCGACGACGGCACCCTGTGGCAAGCGCAGTACGACACCCAGGCCTTCAACGGCTTTACCTTCGAAGAAATCACCTCGATCGACGAACTGCTGGCCGGCGCCGGGGTGATCGGCAGCGCCACCCCGGAATGGGCGATCGCCGGCCTTGGCCTGCTCGGTGCCGGTGGCGCCGCCGCGGCCGGGGCAGCGGTGGCCAACAGTGGCGGCAGCAGTGGCGGGGCGGGCGGCGGCGCCGCGGCCGGGCTGGAGGCCCCGACTGGCCTGGCCCTTTCGGCCGACGGCCTGACCGTCAGCGGCCGTGGCCAAGCCGGCACCACCGCCAGCGTGCGCGATGCCGCCGGCAACCTGCTGGGCAGCGCGGTGGTGGGCGCCGATGGCACCTTCCAGGTCAGCCTGCCCAGCGCCCAGCAGAACGGCGAAAACCTGACGGTAGACCTCACCGACAGCAGCGGTAACCAATCCCCGCCGGGCAACCTCAGCGCCCCCGACACCACCGCCCCCCCCGCCCCGGATTCACTCAACGTGAGCGCTGATGGCAACAGCGTCAGCGGCCGCGCCGAAGCAGGCGCCACGGTGCAGGTGCGCGACGCCGCTGGCAATGTGTTGGGCAGTGCCGTGGCCGGCGCCGACGGCGGCTTCAGCGTGGCCCTGGCCGCGCCGCAAGCCAATGGCCAGGTGCTCAGCATCACGGCGGTAGACCCCGCCGGTAACCCTTCGCCTGCCGCCGAGGTGACCGCGCCGGTGGTGACCGCCCCCGGCCAGGGCGATACCACCGCGCCGGCGCCGGCCACCGAGCTGGCGGTCAGCGCCAATGGTGGCCAGCTCAGCGGCCGCGGCGAAATGGGCGCCAGCGTGCAGGCCACCGCGCCCGATGGCAGCGTGCTGGGCACCGGCGTGGTCGGCGCCGATGGGCGATTCCTCATCAACCTGGCGCCACCGCCACAGGCCGGTGAGCCGTTGCAGGTGACCCTGCAAGACGCCGCCGGCAACACCTCGGGCAATGCCACGGTCAACGCGCCAGACCTCAGCGTGCCGGCCGCGCCCAGCGACTTGCTGCTCAGTGCCGACGGCCTGAGCCTGTCGGGGGTGAGCGGCGCCGGCGTGCGCATTCTGGTCCGCAATGCCTTGGGCCGGGTGATCGGCAGTGGCCGCGCCGGCGCCGATGGCCGTTTCAGCGTGGCCCTGGACAGCGCCCAGCTCAACGGCGAAGCACTCGACGTGACGGCCACCAATGCCGCCGGCACGCAGTCGGCGCCCAGCGCAATCAGCGCCGCCGACACCAGCGCGCCGGCGCCGGTCTCCGCACTGGTGGTCGCCGCCGACGGCGCCTCGCTCTCCGGCCGCGGCGAAGCCGGCGCCACGGTGAGCGTGCGCGACGCCGCCGGTAACCTGCTCGGCACCACCACGGTGCTGGCCAACGGCACCTTCGAACTGGCGCTCTCCCCCGCCGCGGCCCAGGGCAGTACGCTGGCCGTGGAACAGGCCGACGCCGCCGGTAACCGTTCTGAAAGCACCGCGGCCACGGCCACCGGCTTGGCCCCGGTAGCCCCCGCCAACGTCGCGGTGAGCAGCGATGGCAACAGCGTGACCGGCACCGGCACGCCAGGGCAAACCATCGAGGTGCGCGATGCCAGCGGCACGGTGATCGGCACCGCCACGGTGGATGCGAACGGTAACTTCAACGTGCCGCTGCCCAGCGCGCAAACCAATGGCCAGGTGCTCGACGTGGTCGCGCTGGATGGCGATGGCAACGCCTCGGTGACCACCCCGGTCAACGCCGCCGACAGCAGCGCCCCGGCCGCCGCCACGGGCCTGGTGGTCAGCAGCAATGGCCTGCTGCTCAGCGGCCGCGGCGAACCCGGCGCCACGGTGAGCGTGCGCAGCGCCGACGGCAGCCTGCTCGGCAGCGCGGTGGTCAACCCCAGCGGTAGCTTCGCGGTCAACCTGGCCACGGCGCAGACAAACGGGCAACCCCTGCAGGTGGCGCTGACCGACGCCGCCGGCAACACCTCCCTCCCAGCCACCGTGAGCGCCCCGGACCTCGACGGCAGCCTGGCCCTGAGCGGCCTGGCCCTGAGCAGCGACGGCCTGGTGCTGACCGGGCTGACCCAGGCCGGCGCCACCGTGCAGGTGCGCGACGCCTCCGGCAACCTGCTGGGCACCACCCAGGCCGGCGCTGGCGGGCAGTTCAGCCTTACCCTGGGCAGTGCCCAGAACAACGGCCAAACCCTGGCGGTCAGCGCCAACAACAGTGCCGGCGACAGCGCCCAGGCCAGCCTCACCGCCGCCGACACCTCGGCGCCGGCGGCGGTCAGCGGCTTAGCCCTGGATGCCAGCGGGCTTGAAGTCAGCGGCCAGGGCGAGCCCGGCGCGCGGGTCAGTGTGCGCGATGCCAACGGCACTGAGCTGGGCAGCGCGACGGTGGCCGCGAACGGCAGCTTCAGCGTGGCGCTGAGCGCCGCGCAGCTCAACGGCCAGGCCCTGAGCGTGGTGCAGGCCGACGCCGCCGGCAATGTTTCGCCGCCCGCGGCACTGGCCGCGGCAGACAACACCGCGCCGGCGGCGGTCACCGCGCTGGCCTTGAGCGGCGACGGCCTGGTGCTCAGCGGCCGCGGCGAAGCCGGCGCCAGCGTCACGGTGCGCGGCAGCGACGGCAGCCTGCTGGGCACGGCGCTGGTCGCGGCCAACGGCACCTTCGTGGTCAACCTCAGCAGCGCCCAGCTCAATGGCCAGGCGCTGAGCGTGACCCAGGCCGACCCCAGCGGCAACAGCTCAGCCGCCGCCAGCCTGAACGCGGCCGACCTCACCGCGCCCAACCCGCCCACGGTCGACGCCTTGAGCGGCGACGGCCTGGCCCTCAGCGGCCGCGGTGAAGCCGGCGCCACGGTAAGCGTGCGCAGCGCCGGCGGCACCCTGCTCGGCAGTGCCACGGTGGGCGCCGATGGCAGCTTCAGCGTGGGCCTGAATGCCGCCCAGCTCAACGGCGAGGTGCTGCAGGTGCGCCAGGCCGACGCCGCTGGCAACCTCTCGGCCAGCACCGCCTATACCGCCGCAGACGTCACCGCCCCGCCGGCGCCGAGCGCGCTGGCCCTCAGCGCCGACGGCAGCGTCCTCAGCGGGCGCGGCGAGGCCGGCGCCACGGTCACCGTGCGTGGCCCCGACGGCAGCCTGCTGGGCAGCGCCACGGTCGCCGCCAACGGCGTGTTCAGCCTCACCCTGAGCACGCCCCAGGTGGGCGGGCAAACCTTGACGGTGAGCGAGGCCGACGCCGCCGGCAACACCTCCGCCGCCACCGCGGTGAACGCGCCGGACTTCACCGCGCCCGCCACCCCCAGCCAGTTGCTGCTCAATGCCGAGGCCACCCTGCTCACCGGTGTGACCAGCGCCAACGCCAGCGTTGAGGTGCGCGGCGCCGACGGCAGCGTGATCGCCAGCGGCAGCAGCGGCGCCGATGGCGGCTTCAGCATTGCCCTGCCGGGTTATGCCAACGGCGAACGCTTCGAGGTCAGCGCCAGCCTCAACGGCAACACCTCCAGCGCCGCGGCCATTCAGGCGGCCGACAGCACCGCGCCGCAGGCGCCGAGCGAGGTGGCGATCAGCGCCGACGGCCTGACCATCACCGGCCGCGCGGAACCGGCCAGCACCGTTGAGGTGCGCAACGCCGGTGGCAGCGTGGTCGGCACCGCCACGGTGGGCGCCGATGGTAGCTTCAGCGTGGCCCTGGGCAGCGCCGCCAACGCCGGCGATGCGCTTGAGGTGGTGGCGATCGATGCCAGCAACAACGCCTCCGAGGCCGCCAGCGTGACCTTCACCGGCACCGAGCTGGCGGCGCCGTCGCAACTGGCGCTGGCCGCCGATGGCCTGAGCCTCACCGGCGTGGCCGTGGCCGGCAGCACCGTCACCGTGTTCAGCGCCGACGGCAGCAGCCTGGGCAGCGCCCGGGTACTGAGTAACGGGACCTTCCGGGTGAACCTGCGGCTGGCCCAGCTCAACGCGCAAACCCTGCACGTGAGCGCCAGCGACGACAGCGGCAACACCTCCACCGCTACGACCCTCACCGCCGCCGACAGCACCGCCCCGGACGCACCGGCAGGCCTTGCCTTCAGCGCCGGCGGCAGTGTCGTCAGCGGCCGCGGCGAGCCCGGCAGCAGCGTGACCATCAGCGCCGGCAACACCCTGCTGGGCAGCGGCACGGTAGGCGCCAACGGCCTGTTCAGCGTTACCCTGAGCAGCCCGCAAACCAACGGCCAGGCGCTCACCGCCAGCCTGACCGACGCGGCCGGCAATACCTCGCTGCCGGCCAGCTTCAACGCACCCGACCTCACCCCGCCCAGCGCCGCCGAGAACCTCACGCTCAACGCCGAAGGCACGGTGCTCAGCGGCCGTGGCGAAGCCGGCGCCACGGTCACCGTGCGCGACGCCGCCGGCAACCCCTTGGCCAGCGGCGTGGTGGACCAAAGCGGCAACTTCCAGGTCACCCTGCCGGCGGCGCAACTGAGCGGCGCCAGCCTGGCGGTCACCCTCACCGATGGCGCCGGTAATGCGTCGGCCCAGGCGTTGATCGCCAGCGCCGACCGCACCGCCCCGGATGCCCCCGCCGGTACCTTGATCAACGCGGCCGGCAGCGCCGTGAGCGGCCTCGGCGAGCCGGGCGCCACGGTCACTGTGCGCGGCGCCGACGGCAGCCTGCTCGGCAGCGCCGTGGTCGCCGCCGACGGTACCTTCAGCGTGGCCCTGAGCCCGGCCCAGGCCAACGGCCAGGCGCTGGCGCTGAACCAGGTCGACGCGGCCGGCAACACCTCGCCGGCGGCGGCCGTGCAAGCCCCGGACATCACTGCCCCGGCGCCGCTGCAAAACCTCGCGGTCAGCGCCGACGGCGGCACCCTCAGCGGCCACGGCGAACCCGGCGCCACGGTGACCGCCTACAGCAACAGCGGGGCCCTGCTGGGCAGCGCCAGCGTGGCCAGCGATGGTAGTTTCAGCCTCAACCTGAGCCCGGCCCAGCTCAATGCCGAGCTGATCGATGCGCGCCAGGCCGACGCCGCCGGCAACCTCTCGGCCTGGGCCAGCGCCAGCGCGCCGGACCTCACCCCGCCCGCCGCGCCGAGTGACCTCAGCCTGGCCAGCAGCGGCCTGCAACTGAGCGGGCGCGCCGAAGCCGGCAGCACCGTGGAGGTGCGCAGCGCCAACGGCGCCCTGCTCGGCAGCAGCCAGGCCGGCAGCGATGGCAGCTTCCAGCTCAGCCTGAGCAGCGCCCAGCTCAACGGCCAGTTGCTGAGCGTGACCGCCACCGACGCTGCGGGGAATGTGTCCAGCCCCAGCAGCCTGAACGCAGGCGACAGCACCGCGCCGGCTGCGGTCACTGGCCTGGCGCTGAGCGCCGATGGCCTGACCCTGGCCGGCTTCGGCGAGGCCAACGCGCAACTGGTGGTGCGCGACGCCAACGGCAGCGTGGTCGGTAACGGCAGTGTCGGCGCCAACGGGCGTTTCAGCCTGGCCCTGAACACCGCCACCAACGCCGGCAGCACCCTGACCGTGGTGGCCAGCGACGCCGCCGGCAACAGCTCGCCGCCGGCCAGCGTAACCGCCCCTGACGCGTTGGCGCCGAGCATCCCCAGCGAGCTGGCGCTGAGCAGCGACGGCCTGGCCCTGAGCGGCAGCGCCGAAGCCGGCAACAGCGTGCAAGTACGCGGCGCCAATGGTGCCCTGCTCGGCCAGGGCGTGGCCGACAGCAGCGGCCGCTTCAGCATCAACCTGAGCAGCGCGCAGCTCAACGGTGAACGGCTCAGCGTGACCGCCAGCGCCGGCGACGGCAGTGCCTCGCTGCCGGCCGACCTCACCGCAGCCGACCTCACCGCCCCCGGCGCCCTTAGCCAATTGGCCCTGGCCAACGACGGCGTGAGCTTCAGCGGCCGCGGCGAAGCCGGCGCCACGGTCACCGTGCTCGGCGAAGGCGGCCGCCTGCTGGGCAGCGCGCAGGTGGGCGACGATGGCCGCTTCAGCCTGGTATTGAACAGCGCCCAACTCAACGGCGAGCGCTTGAGCGCGGCCCAGGCCGATGCCGCCGGCAACGAGTCGGTGGCAGCTACGCTCAACGCGCCAGACCTGACCGCCCCACTCGCCCCCAGCGTGCTCAGCCTGAGCGCCGGCGGCGGGCTGCTCAGCGGCAGCGGCGAGGCCGGCAGCACGGTCAACGTGCGCGGCGCCGATGGCACGCTGCTGGGCAGCGCCACGGTGCGGGTAGACGGCAGCTTCCAGGTCACCCTCAGCCCGGCCCAGGCCAACGGCCAGGCGTTGGCGGTCACCCTCACCGATGCCGCTGGCAATGTCAGCGCCAGCACCCCCTGGGTCGCCCAAGACACCACCGCGCCCACTTCACTGACCGACCTGAGCATCGCCGCCGACGGCGCCACGATCAACGGCCGCGGCGAAGCCGGGGCCACGGTGACCGTGTACAACAGCCTCGGCAGCCCGCTGGGGAGCACCACGGTGGCGGCCAACGGCAGCTTCAGCCTGGTGCTGGGCACGCCGCTGGCCAACGCCGAATTGCTCACCCTCAGCCAGGCCGACGCCGCCGGCAACGTATCGCCCAGCGCCACCCTCAGCGCACCCGACCTGACCGCCCCCGACCCACTGCTGAACGTGGCGATCAACGCCGCCGGCGCGCTGGTTACCGGCAGCGGTGAACCCGGCGCCACGGTGACCGTGAAAAACGCCGCCGGGGTACTGCTGGGCAGTACCGTGGTGCTGGCCAACGGCAGCTTTGCCGTGGCCCTGCTGCCGCCGCAGATCAACGCCGAGGTGCTCAGCGTGCAGCAGGCCGACCCACCCGGCAACATCAGCAGCTCGGTGGCGATCGGCGCCCCCGACCTGACCCCGCCCGACGCCGCGCTGGGCCTGCGGCTGGACGCCGGCAGCGAGCTCAGCGGGCGCGGCGAGGCCGGCGCCACGGTGAACGTGTACAGCACCGCCGGCACCCTGCTGGGCAGCGGCGTGGTGGCCGCCAATGGCACGTTCAGCGTCAGCCTCAGCCCGGCGCAAAGCAACGGCCAACGGCTCAGCGTGAGCCTGACCGACGCCGCCGGCAACGTGTCGGCCCTGGCCAGCCTGACCGCGGCGGACACCACCGCGCCGCTGCCGCCGGTGGCCGTGCTGGCCGTGGGCGGCAGCCAGGTCGAAGGCAGCGGCGAGGCGGGCGCCACGGTCAATGTGCGCGCGCCCGACGGCACCCTGCTGGGCAGCGCCACGGTGGCCGCCGACGGCAGCTTCAGCGTGGCCCTGAGCAGCCCGCAACAGAACGGCCAAGTGCTGGCGGTGACCCTCACCGACGCCAGCAACAACACCTCCACGGCCCTGAGCCTGGCCGCCCCGGACCTCACCGCCCCTGCCGCGCCAGTGGCCACCGCGCTGAGCGCCGACGGCCTGACCCTCAGCGGCACCGGCGAGGCGGGCGCCACCTTGGTAGTGCGCAGCGCCAGCGGGGTGGAATTGGGCAGCACCCAGGTGGCCGCCAACGGCACCTTCAGCGTGGGCCTGAGCGCCGCCCAGCTCAACGGCCAGGTGCTCACCGTGGTGCAGGCCGACGCCGCCGGCAACCTCTCGCTGCCAAGCCTGTATACGGCCGCCGACACCACCCCACCGGCCGAAGCCAGCCTGCTGGCCTTGAGCGCCAACCGCCTGCAACTGGCAGGCGTGGGCGAGGCCGGCGCCACGGTGAGTGTGCGCGGCAGCAACGGCGCCCTGCTCGGCAGCGGCACGGTAAATGCCAGCGGCGCGTTCATCGTGACCCTGAGCAGCGCCGCCGCCGGCGGCAGCACCCTGCAGGTGACCCTCACCGATACGGCCGGCAACAGCAACGCCGGGGTCGGCTTCAACGTGCCGGCGCTGGTGGTGGCCGCGCCCACCGGGCTGGCCTTGAGCGCCGACGGCCTGAACCTGATCGGCCTGGCCGAAGCCGGCACCACGGTGACCGTGTATAACGCCGCCGGTACCGCGCTGGGCAGCGCGCAAACCTCGGCGCTGGGCACCTTTTCAGTGAACTTGAGCAACGCCCAGCTCAACGGCCAGGCCCTGCACGTGGTGGCCAGCAGCGGCGCCGTGAGCTCGGTGGGCAGCCCTTTCCTCGCCCCCGACAGCACCGCCCCGCTGGCCCTGGCCGACCTGGCGGTCAGCGCCAACGGCAGTTTGCTCACCGGCAAGGGCGAAGCCGGCGCGACCGTGACCGTGCGCGGCAGCAACGGCGCGGCGCTGGGTAGCGCGGTGGTCGCCAGCGATGGCACGTTCAGCCTGCTGCTGAGCACGCCCCAGGCCAACGGCCAGTTGCTCAGCGCCAGCCAGGCCGATGCCGCCGGCAACGTCTCGGCCAGCGCCAGCGTCAGCGCGCCCGACATCACCCCACCCAACGCCGCCACCGCGCTGGCGATCAATGCCAGCGGCCTGTTGCTCAGCGGCAGCGGCGAGGCCGGCGCCAGCGTGCGGGTGTACAGCGCCAGCGGCGCCTTGCTCGCCAGTGGCAGCGTGAACGCCAGCGGTACCTTCAGCATCACCCTGCCCAGCGCCCAGCTCGACGGCCAGGTGCTCAGCGTGCGCCTGGTCGACGGCGCCAACAACACCTCGCTGGCCAGCACCGTCACCGCCCTCGACACCACCGCGCCCGCGGCGCCCAGCGCGGTGGCGATCAACGCCAGCGGTACGCTGGTCAGCGGCAGCGGCGAGCCCGGCGCCAGCGTGGCCATCCGCAGTGCCAGCGGCGCCCTGCTCGGCACCGGCACGGTGGCGGCCAACGGCAGCTTCAGCGTGGCGCTGGCGGCGGCGCAGATCAACCTGCAGGCGCTGAGCGTGACCCTCACCGACGCCGCCGGCAACGTCTCTGCCGCAGCCAGCGTGATCGCCCCGGACCTGACCCCGCCGGCCGCCGCCAGCGCCCTGGTGGTCGGCGCCGACGGCCTGAGCCTGACCGGCAGCGGCGAAGCCGGCGCTACGGTCACCGTGCGCAGCGCCAGTGGCAGCGTGCTCGGCACCGCCACGGTGGCCAGCAATGGCGTGTTCTCGGTCACCCTGGGCAGCGCCCAGGTCAACGGCGAAGCCCTGACCGTGACCCTGCGCGACGCCGCCGGCAACCTCTCCAGTGCCGCCAGCGTGAGCGCGCCAGACATCGACGCCAACACCCCGGTGGTGGCCAGCGATAACCTCACCACCGCCCAGGTGGTGCTCACCCCGGTCAGTACCAGCCGCACCTACACCGACAGCTTCACCACCGTGCTCAGCGGCTTTTCGAAAACCTTCACCTTCAGCGTGGCCGCCGGCAACAGCATCGACCCCACCCTGACCCTCAGCGCCGGCAGCCTGGTGTCGTTGCTCAACGGCGTGGTCTATACCCTGCAGGTCAAGGATGCCAGCGGCAACTGGGTGACCCTGTCGGTCAATGGCAGCGGCGGCCTGCTCGACCTGGTCGCGCTCGGCAGCCAGGGCGTGCGGGTAGACATCGGCACCCTGCTGGCCGGGGACTACCGCCTGGTGGTCAGCAGCACCGGGATTGGCGTGCTCACCACCGTGAGCACCACCTTCCAGACCGCCATCACCAGCCTGACCCAGTTCACCGGGGTGGGCACCGCGGTGAGCGGCAACGTCATCACCGACCCGGGCACTGACGGCAGCCGCGATGTCACCGGCCCGGACAACGGCGCCCAGTTGGCAGTGCTCAAGGGCGGCAGCTATGTCGCCGCCACTGCCGCTGGCACCGTGGTGCAAGGGCTGTACGGCAGCCTCACCCTGCACGCCGACGGCAGTTACACCTACACCCCCAACGGCAGCGCCAGCAGCGTGGGCAAGGTCGATGTGTTCAGCTACAGCCTGGCCCACCCCAACGGCCTGAGCGCCACCGCCACCCTCTATGTGCGCATCGACAGCCCCCAGGCCACGGAAATCTGGAGCAACAGCGACCTGGCGGCGCCAGCCACGGTGGTCGACGCCACCTACGATGTGGCCAGCACGGCCATCAGCCTGGCCGCCCGGGAAGTCACCAGCAGCACCGCGCTGGGCACCCTCAACCTGCCACTGCTGGGCAGCGCCACGCAAACCTGGAGCACCAGCGTGGCCACTGGCGCGGTCAGCGACCTGACCGTGAACCTCACTGCCAGCAACCTGCTCAGCGTGCTCGGCGGGTTGTCGCTGAGCCTGTACAAACAGAACGCCAGCGGCGGCTGGGACCTGGTGCGCACCTACAGCGGCAACAACCTGCTGGCCCTGGGCGGCGGCAGCTATGGCGCGACCTTCAGCGGCCAGGCCGCGGGCAACTACCAGATCAAGCTCAGCGGCGGCGGCCTGAGCGTGCTCAGCAGCGTGACCGCCAGCCTCTCCAACCACGCCACCTACGCCGGCCAGCAGGTGGTCAGCAGCTACACCCCGGTGGCCGGCAACCTGCTCACCGACACCGCTGGCGGCGGCGCCGACCTGCTCGGCTCGCCGTTCACCGTGCTCAGCGTGCTGGTGGCCGGCAACTACGTGGTGCCCGGCTACAACGGCACCAGCATCAGCGGCACCTACGGCACCCTGCTGGTGAAGGCCGATGGCAGCTACAGCTACACCCTCAACAGCGGCCTGGACAGCAGCGTGATCGGCCACCAGGACGTGTTCACCTACGAGCTGACCCACCCCAACGGCAGCAGCGACGTCGCTACCCTGACCATCAGCCTCAACCAGGCGGGCGCCGCCCTCGCCAGCCAAAGCTTCGCCGCCTTGGCGCTGGCCGACGACGGCGCCGCGCACGCCGCCGTGGCCGCCGCCAGCAGCAGCGAGGCGGTGCTGCAGGGCACCGACGGCAACGACACCCTCGACGGCAGCCAAGGTGGGCACATCACCCTCAATGGCGGCGCCGGCAACGACACGCTGATCATCGTCGACCAGCAGTTCGCTTCGATCGACGGCGGCAGCGGCACCGACACCCTGCTGTGGGCCGGCGGCGATGCCAGCATCGACCTGGGCAACCTGGCCAGCCGTATCCACAACATCGAAGTGCTCGACCTCAACACCACCAGCTCGGTGAACCTCACCCTCAGCCTGGCCGACCTGGTGGCGATCACCGAGGCCGACCGCAGCACCCTGCTGATCAAGGGCAACGCCGGCGACAGTGTGCACATGAGCGGCAGTTGGGCCGCCGACGGCACGCAAACCGCCGACGGCCTGACCTACACCCAATACACCCCGCAAGAGGACCCGACCCATCACCTGTGGGTGCAGAACGGCATTCACGTTGTCTAGCTCGCAAGCTCCCCGGTGCCGCGGCGCCGGGGCGTTTCCATCAGTAAGGACGCCTTGTGAAACCCGCTCGCACGCTGAACGCTTCTACATTGCTGCTGTGCCTGTTCCCGTTGTTTCACAGCCACCCCACGCGGGCGGCCGACACCCTTGACCCGGCCTTGCGCCGGCTCAGCCCCAGCCAACTGCACGGCGCCCCGGCCGAGGTACCGGCGCGCCCGCCGCCGCACGCCAGCGGCAGCGCCGGCGAGCAACCGTTGAGCCTGGCCGAGGCGGTGGCCCTGGCCGCGCAGTGGCACCCGAGCATCGCCGAGGCGATCGGCACCCTCAACCAGCAGGGCGAGGGCATCAACGTGGCCGAAGCCGGCTACTACCCGCAGGTCAGCGGTGGGATCAAAGCCGGGGTCGACAGCGGCTACAACGGTGCCCGCGGCACCCAGGCGTTGTCGCTGTCGCTCAAGCAAATGCTTTACGACTTCGGCAAAGTGCGCAGCGGGGTAGACGTGGCCCGGGCCAAGACCGCGCGGGCCCAGGCGAACATCCTGCTGGCGGTGGACCAGGTGGCCCGCGACACCGCCTACGCCTTTATCGAAACCCGCCGCTACGAACAGTTGCTCGATGAAGCCCGCGAACAGGTCAGCGGCATCGGTGCGATCGTGACCCTCGCCGAGCAGCGCGCCGAGATGGGCGCCAGCACCCGCTCCGATGCCGTGCAGGCGCAGTCCCGCGCCGACGGCGCGCGGGCGCTGCTGCAGGAGTACAAGGCCCAGGCCGCGCGCTGGCAGGCGACCCTGCAAAACCTCTTGGGGCGCAGCTACCTGCCGGCGCTGAGCCCGGCACCGGCCAATGCCCTGCAGCAGGCCTGCGCCGCCGAACCCGGCGCCGGCGACACCCAGCCCGCGGTGCTGGCGGCCCTGGCCCAGCGCAGCGAAGCCCGCGCCGAACTGGCCCAGGCCAAGGCCCAGGCGTTCCCGACGCTGTCGCTGGAGCCGACGGTCAACCATTACCTGGACAACGACTACGACCGCGACAACCCTTACATCGACCGCACCCAGGCCGGGATCTACCTGAACCTGGAGGTGCCGATCTACCAGGGCGGCGCCACCAGCGCGCGCAGCCGCGCCGCCGGCCATGCCCTGAGCGCGGCCGATTCGGCCGAAGACGCCGCGCGCCTGCAAGCCCGCCAGGGGCTCAGCGAGGCGCAGGCGCAAACCGCCGGGCTGGGCCTGCGCCTGCAGGCCTTGCAGTCGCGCCAGAGCAGCATCCGCGAGGCGCGCGCGCTGTACGAGCGGCAGTACCTCGACCTCGGCACCCGGCCGCTGCTCGACCTGCTCAATGCCGAGCAGGAGATCCACCAGGCGCGCTTCGACCTGGCCAACACCCTGGCCGACCAGCAACGCTTGAATGTCGACTGCCTGTATAACCGTGGCGCCCTGCGCCGTGTGCTGGGCCTGGAAGGCCAGGCCGTGCAAGGCGTGGAGATCCTGCCATGAACGACGCTGTACGCTTGCCCCCCGCCGGGCCCGGAAGCGATGTGCCTGCCCTCGGGCCCTGGCTCGAGGCGATTTTGCGGGTGGCTGGGCATTACCGCCTGGATGTCTCCCCGCAGCGCATCGAGCTGGCCGCCGCCGCTGCCCCCGGCGAAGACGAAGGGGTGCGGCGCATGGCCCGCCAGGCCGGGCTGTCGGTGCGCTTCACCCGCCTCGACCGCGAGGCGCTGAGCCCCTGGCGGCTGCCGCTGGTGGTGCAGTGCGAGGGGGGCCAGATCGGCGTGCTCGAAAGCATCGCCGCCGACGGCGCGCTGGGCCTGGCCTTCAGTGGCGACGAAGGCCTGCAAAGCCGTGCCGAGCCCGAAGCGCTGCTCGCCCGCACCCTGCGCGTGGCGGTGCTGCGCCCGGCGCGGCCGCTGCGCGACGTGCGCACCGACGACTACACCGCGCCCTACGACGAACACTGGTTCCGCCGCATCGTGCTGCGCGACCTGCGCCCCTACGCGCAGGTGATGCTCGCCTCGCTGGTGGCCAACCTGCTGGCGATGGCCGGGGTGCTGTTCTCGATGCAGGTGTACGACCGGGTGATCCCGGCGCAGTCGCTGCCCACCCTCTACGTGTTGTTCGGCGGGGTGTTCCTGGCGCTGCTGTTCGACCTGCTGATGCGCCTGTTGCGCCTGCGCATCACCGACCTGCTCGGCAAGCGCGCCGACCTGCGGGTCAGCGACCTGGTGTTCGGCCATGCCTTGCGCCTGCGCAACTCGGCGCGGCCGAAGTCCACTGGCTCGTTCATCGCCCAGTTGCGCGAGCTGGAGCAGATCCGCGACCTGATCACCTCCAGCACCGCCACCGCGCTGGCGGACTTGCCGTTCTTCTTGATGTTCCTCGGGGTGTTCTACCTGATCGGCGGGGTGTTGGTGCTGGTGCCGTTGTTCGCCCTGGTGGCGATGCTGCTGCCGGGGCTGCTGGCCCAGCGCCGGCTGGCGCGGCTGGCCAACGCGTCGATGCGTGAGGCGGCGCTGCGCAATGCGCTGCTGGTCGAGAGCATCCAGGGCCTGGACGACATCAAGGCGTTGCAGGCCGAGGCGCGCTTCCAGCAGCAGTGGAACCATTACAACGCCGCCTGCGCCCAGAGCGGCCTGCAACTGCGCGGGCTGACCAACGCCCTGGTGGCCTGGACGCAAAGCGTGCAGGGCGCGGTGTACGCGATCGTCATCGTGGTCGGCGCGCCGCTGGTGATCCACGGCGACATGACCACCGGCGCGCTGGTGGCGGCGTCGATCCTCAGCTCGCGGATGATGGCGCCGCTGGCGCAACTGACCACCGTGCTGACCCGCTGGCAGCAGGCCAAGGTCGCCCTGCAAGGGCTGAACCGGCTGATGCAGGCGCCGGTCGACCACCCCGAACACAGCGCCCGGGTGCACCTGGCGGCGATCAACGGCGAATACCGGCTGCGCGACATTGCCTTTCGCTACAGCCCTGAGGCGGCGCCGGCGCTGCGGGTAGCGCAGTTGGACATCGCCCCCGGCGAGCGGATCGCCGTGCTCGGCCGTAACGGTGCGGGTAAATCGACCCTGCTGCAGGCCCTGGGCGGCGCGATGGACCTCGCCCAGGGCGAGATCAGCCTCGACGGCATCGCCCTCGCCCACCTCGACCCCGCCGACCTGCGCCGCGACGTCGGCCTGCTGCAACAGCATGCGCGGCTGTTCCACGGCACCCTGCGCGAGAACCTCAGCGCCGGCGCCGGCCAGGCCAGCGACCAGGAAATCCTCGCCGCGCTCAACGCCACTGGCGCGCTGGAGTTCGTGCGGCAGTTGCCCAAGGGCATGGACCATTTGATCCTCGAAGGCGGCCTGGGGCTCTCGGGTGGGCAGCGGCAGAGCCTGGTGCTGGCGCGCCTGCTGCTGCGCCAGCCGCAGATCTTGCTGCTCGACGAGCCCACCGCGGCGCTGGACGACGTCAGCGAGCGGCGCCTGCTCGATAACCTCTGGGCCTGGAGCCAAGGGCGCACGCTGATCATCGCCACGCACCGGTTGAGCGTGTTGCAGCGGGTCGACCGGGTCATCGTGCTAGACAACGGCCAGGTGGCCATCGACGGCCCGCGCGACGCTGCCCTGGCGCGCCTGCGCGGCGCACAGGGGGGCCAGCCATGAACCCACTCAGCGCGCCGGCCACGCTGCCGGCCCAGCCGCCCCGCGCCACCGGCGGCGGTTCTTACCTCGACGGCGACGACGACCGCGCGCTGGCCGGCGCGGGCCGGGTGATCGGCCTGTGCGCGGCGATGCTCGCCTGCTTTCTGGCCTGGGCCGCCTGGTTCGAGGTGGTGGAGGTGTCTACCGGCACCGGCAAGGTGATCCCCAGCTCCCGCGAGCAGGTGATCCAGTCCCTCGAAGGCGGCATCGTCGCGCAGTTGAACGTGCACGAGGGGGACCTGGTCGAGCGCGACCAGGTGCTGGCCCAGCTCGACCCGACCAAAACCGAGTCGACCGTGGGCGAAAGCGAGGCCCGCTACCGCGCCGCCCTGGCCAGCGTGGCGCGGCTGCAGGCCGAGGTCGGCGGCACGCCGCTGGCGTTCCCGCCAGCGCTGGCCGCCTGGCCGCAGCTGACCCGCGCCGAAACCGAGCTGTACAACACCCGCAAGCGCGGCCTGGACGCTACCCTGGCCGGCATCGCCAGTTCGCTGAAGCTGGTCAGCGACGAGCTGGCGATCACCGAAAACCTCGCCAAGATCGGCGCCTCCAGCCGCGTCGAAGTGCTGCGCCTGAACCGCCAGCGCTCGGAGCTGCAGCTCAAGGCCACCGAGGCGAAATCCGACTACATGGTGCGCGCCCGCGAAGAACTGGCCAAGGCCAACGCCGAGGCCAGCCTGCAAGCGGCGGTGATCCGCGGGCGCAACGACTCGCTGCAACGGCTGACGGTGCGCTCGCCGGTGCGGGGGATCGTCAAGGGCATCGAGGTGAACACCGTGGGCGGGGTGGTACCGCCCAACGGCCAGTTGATGCAGATCGTGCCCATGGACGAAAACCTGCTGATCGAAACCCGCATCCAGCCCCGCGACATCGCCTTCATCCACCCAGGGCAAGAGGCCAAGGTGAAGCTCAGCGCCTACGACTATTCGGTGTACGGCAGCCTTGACGGCCAAGTGGTGACGATCTCGCCCGATACCATCCAGGATGAGGTCAAGCGTGAGGAGTTCTACTACCGGGTGTACATCCGCACCACCGCCAACGCCCTGCGCAACAAGGCCGGCAAGGCCTTCGCGATCGTGCCGGGGATGGTTGCCACGGTAGACATCCGCACCGGCGAGAAAACCGTGCTGGATTACCTGATCAAGCCGCTGAACCGGGCGCGGGAGGCGTTGCGTGAACGGTAAGGGCCTGACTGGCCCATCGCCCGGCACAGCCGGAGTGCTGTTCACTTAAGCCATTTCAGGACTTCATGGAGGGGATCGATCTGTGAGCCCTGCTGATTTTGTGCATGAGCTTCAGGGCCCATCGCCCGGCACAGCCGGCCTCCCACGGGTTCTATGTTGCCAAGTAAATCAATCACTTACGCAAATCTGGTGGGAGGCCGTGGTCCGGCACTCCGGCTGTGCCGGGCGAAGGGCCCTAGATGCCTACCCCCACAACGCCGGCCCACCCGCGGCCTTGGCCACCGCCTCCAGGCGCGCGGCGTGCTCGGCCAGCTCGGCCTCGCTGGCCATGATCACCCGCGACGGCTGGCGGCTGGCCGGCAGGCGGCGGATTTCACTGCCCTCGCGCCCACCGCTGTCGCCGTCGGCACCATTGCCGGCCAGCGACAAGGTGGTTTGCCCGCCGGTGATGGCCAGGTACACGTCGGCGAGCAACTCGGAGTCGAGCAAGGCGCCGTGCAAGGTCCGCTCGGAGAGGTCGATGCCGTAGCGTTTGCACAAGGCGTCGAGGCTGTTGCGCTGGCCCGGGTGGCGCGCGCGGGCCACCGCCAGGGAGTCGATCACCGTGCAGTACTGCGACAGGTCGGCCCGGTCATGCTGGCCGAGCAGGGCGAACTCGTTATTGAGGAAGCCCACGTCGAACGCCGCGTTGTGGATGATCAGCGTGGCGCCCTTGATGTACTCGTAGAACTCGTCGGCGACCTCGGCGAAGCGTGGCTTGCCGCGCAGGAACTCGCTGGTGATGCCGTGCACGCCGATCGCGCCCTCGTCGCTCTCGCGGTCAGGCTGCAGGTACACGTGGAAGTTGCGCTGGGTCAGGCGCCGGCGCACCACTTCCACGCAGCCGATCTCGAGCACCCGATGGCCGTCGGTGACCGGCATGCCGGTGGTTTCGGTATCGAGGACGACCCAACGATCGCCCGGAGTATTCAACGCCATGGGGGGCTCCTTTTTGCAGGCGGCGATGGTAACACGGCGGCGCCGCGGTTTCGTCGGGCCTGTGGCCCCTCCCCTAAAGCGGCTGGAGCAGGCAATAACGAATAAGGGCTTGCTGGACGTCCCGCTTGCCCCTGAGCAACAGCTCGACGGAAACCACCGAGGCAGGCTCGATCACTCTGTAGAACACGCGGTAGCCATTGAGGTTGAGTTCACGGTATTGAAGCACGCCCAACTCGCTCAGTTGTGGGCTGACCGGGAACTTGTCCGGCAGCGTTGCCAGGCTGGCCTCGATGGCATCGATCAGGGTTTCACCCTTGTTCAGCGCGGTTTGGTAGCCGTGGTAGATCGCGAGGTGTTCGACCTGATCTTCAATGCTGGATTGCGCCACTTCGGTATAACGCAGGCTGTACTGCTTCATGGCATAACCCAGTTCACTGATCGGCGAACCGCTTGGCCAGGCGAGCTTTCAGGTCACCACCGGAACTGTGCTTGCCTTGATCATATTCACGGCTGCTGATCGCCAGCAACTTGACCAGCGCAATGGTCTCATCACGGCGCTTATGCTCAGCGTAAGACTCCACAACATAGGCCGGCACGCCATTTTGGGTGACGACCATGGGCTCATCGAGCGGCAGATCGGCCGCGTGCTTCTTCAGAAAGCTGATGGTTTCAACGCGCATGTAAGCGGCTCCTGCGGGGCGGGTACCCGCCATATGGGCGCACTATAGACTAGATTCAGACCATAAATAAACCACTGGTCAATCAGGCTTGGCCGGCTCGCAAGCGATAACCCACGCCGGTTTCAGTCAGCAGGTAACGGGGCGCGGCCGGGTCGTCGCCGAGCTTTTGCCGCAGATGGCCGACCACGATGCGAAGGTAGTGGCTGTCTTCGCCGTGGCTCGGGCCCCAGATGTCGACCAGCAACTGGCGCTGGGTGACCACCCGCCCGGGGTGGCGCGCCAACTGCGCGAGCACCGCGTACTCCTTGCGGGTCAGTGCCACCTCGGCGCCGGCCAGGCGCACCTGGCGGGCGGCCAGGTCGATGCGCAGCTCGCCCAGCTCCAGCGCCGCGCCGGGCTGCGCCTGGCCGGCGCCTTGGCGCAGCAACGCGCGCACCCGGGCGAGGAATTCCTGGATGCCGAATGGCTTGGTCACGTAGTCATTGGCGCCGGCATCGAGCGCCTGCACCTTTTGCGCTTCACTGGCGCGCACCGACAGCACCAGCACCGGCACGCTGGCCCATTCGCGCAACTCGCGCAGCACCTGCTGGCCGTCTTGATCCGGCAAGCCGAGGTCGAGCACCACCAGGTCGGGCTGGGCCAGCGCCGCCTGGGCCAAGCCCTGCGCGCCGTTCTCGGCCTCGAGCACGCGGTAGCCCTGGGCGGCCAGGCTGATGCGCAGGAACTTGCGGATTTGCGCTTCGTCGTCGATGACCAGCACGGTCGCCGGGTGTGCGGTGCTCATGGGGTGCCTTGCGCGGCGGGGCCGGGATGAAGCGGCAAGCATAAAGCGATGCAGGTGCCGCGGCCAGCGTCGCCGTCGGCCACCTCGACGCGCCCACCGTGGGCGCCGACCATGCCCTGGCAGATCGCCAGGCCGAGCCCGGTGCCTTGCCCACCGCGGTCGCCGCGGGCGGCGGTGTAGAACAGGTCGAACACCCGCGCGCGCTCCTCCAGCGGGATGCCTGGGCCCTGGTCGCTCACCGCCAGCCGCAACTCGCCGGCCTGCACCTGGGCGCTGACCCGCACCAGGCCGCCGGCCGGGGAAAACCGCGCGGCGTTCTCCAGCACGTTGACCAGCGCCTGCTCGATCAGCGCCGCGTGCACGTACAGCAACGGCAACGGCTCGGCCAACTGCGCCTCGAGCCGCAGCGGTGCGAGCACCGCGCGCAGGCGCTGGGTGGCCGAGGCGACGATGTCGGCCACCGCCACCCAGTCCCGGGCCAGGGCCAGCGCGCCGTGGCCGAGGCGGGTCATGTCGAGCAGGTTCTGGATGTAGCGGTCGAGCCGCTCGCATTCCAGGCGGGTGCTTTCCAGCAACTCATCGCGGTCGGCCGGGCTCAGGGCGGCGCCCAGCAGTTGCAGGCTTTCGATGCTGCCGCGCATGGCGGTGAGCGGCGTGCGCAGGTCGTGAGACACCGACGCCAGCAAGGCGCTGCGCAGTTGTTCGGTTTCACCGTGCAGGCGCGCGGCCTCCAGTTGCTCAGCCAGGTGCGCGCGGGCCAGGGCCTGGGCCAGTGGTTGGCAGAGGGCGGCGAGCAAACGCCGGCGCTCATCGCTCAGTGGCCCGGCGGCGCTGCGCAGGCCAACCAGCGCCAGGGTGCCCTGCTCACCCAGCAACGGCCACCAAGCGTAGGCACTGGCCGGCAAGGTGGCACTGCCCTGCCCGGCCGCCTGCCCATGCTGCCAGGCCCAGGCGGCGGCGGCGTGGTCGGCGGCGCTGGCCCCCGGCGGCAACGCCAGTTCGTTGCCAGGGCCGCGCTCGGCGAGTACCACGCTCACCTGCGGCCACGCTTCGAAATGCCGGCGCGCGGCCTCCAGCACCTGGGCGCGGTCAGTGGCGGCGGCCAGCCGGCGCGACAGCTCCAGCAACTCGTGGGTGTGCGCCTGGCTCGCGCCGAGGGCGCGCCATTGGCGGCGCTGGGCGGTGGCGAGGTTGCCGGTGACGGTGGCCATGAGCAAAAAGAACAACAGCGTGAGGAGGTCTTCGCGCAGGTTGATGCTCAGCGAAAACAGCGGTGCGATAAACAGAAAGTCGTAGAGCAAAAACGACAGCCCGGCACTGAGCAGCGCCGGGCCAAGGCCGCCGCGCACCGCCACCAGCAGCACCGCCATCAGAAACACCAGCGACAGGTTGGGCAACGCCAGCCACTGGTTGACGCCCCAGGCCAGCGCCGCCGCCAGCGCCGGGGCCAGCAGCGCCAGCAGGTACTCCCGCGGCCGCGCCGGCGAGGGCCGGCGCGCGGGCTGCGCGTGGGCAGCCGAGTCGCGGCCCAGCAGCGCCACCTCCAGGCCCGGGCCCGCGCGCAGCACCTGCCCCGGCACGCCAAGGCGCCAACGGCGGGCCCGGGCAGTGCCGAGCAGCAACACGCTGGCGCGGCGCTCGCCGGCATGGCGCAACAGCGCCGCGGCGACCTTCGCGCCGCGCAGCAGCACCACTTCCCCGCCCAGGCGCTCGGCCAGTTGCTGGGCCGCCTGCAGGCGCTGGCGCTGGGCTGGGTCACCGGGCTGGCCGGTGTCTACGTAGACCAGGCTCCAGGGCAAGTGCCGGCGCTGCGCCACCCGGCTGGCATGGCGCACCAGGCGCTCGGCCTGGCCATCGCCGTTGACCGCCACCAGCAGCCGCCCGCGCACGCTGGGCGCGGCCACGCCCTGGCGGCGGTAACCCTGGGCCAGATCGCCATCGACCTGGGCGGCCGCGGTTTGCATGGCCAGCTCACGCAGGGCACTGAGGTGGGTGGGGGTGAAAAACGCCTCGATGGCGGCGCGGGCCTGCTCGGGCATGTACACCTTGCCCTCGCGCAGCCGCTCGAGCAGCTCGCGCGGTGGCAGGTCGACCAGCACCAGTTCATGGGCCTCGAGCAGCACCCAGTCGGGCACGGTTTCGCGCACCTGCACACCGGTGATGCCGCGCACCTGGTCGTTGAGGCTTTCGAGGTGCTGCACGTTGACCGTGGTGTGCACGTCGATGCCGGCGGCGAGCAGTTCGTGAACGTCTTGCCAGCGTTTGCCGTGGCGGCTGCCCGGGGCGTTGCTGTGGGCCAGCTCATCGACCAGCGCCAGCGCCGGGCGGGCCGCCAGCACCGCGTCGAGGTCAAGCTCCTCGAGGGTGCGCTCGCGGTAGCGCAGGCGTGCCAGCGGCTGGCGCGCCAGGCCCACCAGCAGCGCTTCGGTGCCGGCGCGGCCGTGGGTTTCGACCACCGCCGCGAGTACCTTGACCCCTTGCCGTTGCAGATGGTGGGCGGCGCGCAGCATGGCGCAGGTTTTACCCACCCCGGCGGCGGCGCCCAGGTACACCTTCAGGCGGCCGCGGCCATTGCCGGGCAGGCCCGCCAACAGCGCATCGGCACGGCCGGCATCACTCATGGGGCGCGCTTCCTGTTCATTGAGGCTGCGACGGTAACCGATCCAGCGCGCGGTTCAAAGCCAGCACGTTGACCACCGGCGGGCCGACCCAGGGGGTGCGGGTGTTTGCCGTGACCACCTGCTCGACGGCGGCCACCGGCAAGCCCCGCGCCGCAGCGATGCGCGGGGCCTGCCAGAGGGCGGCCTCAGGCGGCAGGTCAGGGTCCAGGCCGCTGCCGGAGGTGGTCAGCAGCGCCAGCGGTACCGGCCCGCTGCCCTGGGGCGCCCACTGCGCGGCCGCGGCATTGATGCGCTGGGCCAGCGCCGGGTTGCTCGGTGCCAGGTTGCTGGCGGCGCTGGCCACGGTGGCGTAATCGCCGGCCGAGGGCCGCGGCTGGAACTCACCGGCGCCGGTGAAGGGCTGGGCGATCAACGCCGAGCCGATCACCTGGCCCTGGGCATCGCGCAGCAGGCTGCCGCCGGCCTGTTCGGCAAAGGCCAGCCGCGCCACCGCGGTGACCAGCAACGGGTAGGCCACGCCGGTGATCAGGCTCAGCGCCAGCAACAACATCAGGGCGGGGCGAACGAGGGTTTGCATGGTGAGCACTCCTTAAACCAGGTGCAGGGCGGTGAGCAACAGGTCGATGGCCTTGATGCCGATGAACGGCACCACGATCCCTCCCAGGCCGTAGATCAGCAGGTTGCGCCGCAACAACTGCGCGGCATCCCGCGCCTGCACGCGCACGCCACGCAAGGCCAGCGGGATCAACGCCACGATGATCAGCGCGTTGAACACGATCGCCGAGAGGATCGCGCTCTGCGGGCTGTGCAACTGCATCAGGTTGAGCACGCCCAGTTGCGGGTAGATCGAGGCGAACAGCGCCGGCAGGATGGCGAAGTACTTGGCCACGTCGTTGGCCACTGAAAAGGTGGTCAGCGCGCCGCGGGTCACCAGCAACTCCTTGCCGATGCGCACCACCTCGAGCAGCTTGGTCGGGTCGCTGTCGAGGTCGACCAGGTTGGCCGCCTCGCGGGCCGCCTGGGTGCCCTCGTTCATGGCCATGCCTACGTCAGCCTGGGCCAGCGCCGGGGCGTCGTTGGCGCCGTCGCCGCACATCGCCACCAGGCGGCCGTCGTCCTGCTCCTGGCGGATGCGTTCGAGCTTCTTCTGCGGCGTGGCTTCGGCGATCAGGTCGTCGACCCCGGCCTGGGCGGCGATGGCGGCGGCGGTCAGCGGGTTGTCACCGGTGACCATCACCGTGCGGATGCCCAGCTCGCGCAAAGCACTGAAGCGCTCGCGAATGCCCGGCTTGACCACGTCGGTCAACTCGATCGCGCCCAGCAGCCGCGCGCCCTGGCACACCAGCAGCGGCGTGCCGCCGGCCTGGGCGATGCGCGCCAGCTCTGCGGCCAGCGCCGCGGGCAACTGCGCGCGCGCCTGGCCCAAGTAGGCCAGCAACGCATCCACCGCGCCCTTGCGGTAGCACTGGCCGTGTACATCCAGCCCAGACAACCGTGTTTCAGCGCTGAACGCCACCGCCTGCGCGCCCTCTTCCACGGCCCGGCGCGGGGTGCCGAGGGCTTCGATAAACGCCACCACCGACTTGCCCTCGGCGGTGCCATCGGCCAGCGATGCGAGCAAGGCTGCCTCGGCCAGCTCGGCCTGGCTCACCCCAGGCGCGGCGAACAACGCGGTGCAGCGGCGGTTGCCGAAGGTGATGGTGCCGGTTTTATCCAGTAGCAGCACGTGCACGTCGCCAGCGGCCTCCACCGCCCGGCCAGACTTGGCGATCACGTTCAGCCGCACCAGGCGGTCCATCCCGGCGATGCCAATGGCCGACAACAAGCCGCCGATGGTGGTGGGGATCAACGTCACCAGCAAGGCCACCAGAAACACCAGCGGCAGCTCGCCACCGGCAAAGCGCGCGAAGGGCTGCAGGGTGACCACCACCAGCAGGAAGATCAGCGTCATGCCGATCAGCAGGATGTCTAGCGCCACCTCGTTGGGGGTTTTCTGCCGGCGGGCGCCTTCGACCAAGGCGATCATCCGGTCGAGGGTGGACTCCCCCGGGTTGGCGGTGATGCGCAGCAGCAGCCAGTCCGAGACCAGCCGGGTATTGCCGGTCACCGCCGAGCGGTCGCCGCCCGATTCACGGATCACCGGCGCGGATTCGCCGGTAATCGCCGCTTCGTCCACCGCGGCAATGCCTTCGAGCACCTCGCCGTCGCCGGGGATCATCTCGCCGGCCTCCACCCGCACCACATCGCCCTGGCGCAGGGCGCTGGCCGGCACCCGCTCAAAGCCGCCGCTGGCCAACCGGCGGCGCGCTGTGAGGCCCTGGTTGTTGGCCCGCAGGCTGTCGGCGCGGGCCTTGCCGCGGCCTTCGGCGAGGGCTTCGGCAAAGTTCGCGAACAGCACCGTGAACCACAGCCACAGGGCAATCTGCAGCCCCACGGCGAACGGCACGCCGGCTTCGGGCACCAGGCACAGCACGCTGGTGAGCACGGCGGTCAGTTCGACCACCAGCATCACCGGCGCGCGCTTGAGCTGGCGCGGGTCGAGCTTGACGAACGCCTGCAGCAGCGCCGGCCGCCACAGCGCCAGCAAGCCGATGGGGCGCAACACGGGTTGGCTTACATCAACGGGTAGGTTCATCACAGGCCCCGGTTACTGAGGTGGTCTGCCACGGGCCCGAGGGCCAGGGTGGGCAGAAAGGTCAGGCCGCCGACCAGGAGAATGGTCACGGCCAACAGCACTACGAACAACAGCCCGTGGGTGGGGAAGCTGCCCGGCCCCAGCGGCATGGGCTTTTTCGCCGCCAGGCTGCCGGCCAGGGCCAGCACCGGCAGGATGTAGCCAAAGCGCCCGAGCAGCATCGCCAGGCTCAGCATCAGGTTGTGCACGGTGCTATTGGCGGCGAAGCCGCCGAAGGCCGAACCGTTGTTGGCGGTGGCCGAGGTGTAGGCGTACAGCAACTCGCTGAAGCCATGGGCGCCGGGGTTACCAAGCGCCGCGCCGATGCCGGGCAGGCAGGCGGCGATCGCCCCCAGTACCAGTACGCCCAGGGGCATTACCAGCAGGGTCGCGACCAGCAGCTTGACCTCATGGGCCTGGAGCTTCTTACCGAGGTATTCCGGGGTGCGGCCGATCATCAGCCCGGCCAGGAACACGGCGATCAACACGAACAGCAGCATGCCGTACAAGCCCGCCCCCACCCCGCCGAAGATCACTTCGCCGACCATCATGTTGGCCATCGCCACCAGGCCGGTGAGCGGGTTGAGGCTGTCGTGCATGCCATTGACCGAGCCGTTCGAGGCGGCCGTGGTGACCACCGCCCAGAGGCTGGTGGCGGTGGCGCCGAAGCGGGTTTCCTTGCCCTCCAGCGGCGCGGCCTGCTGCACCACGCTGGCCAGCCCCGGCAGCGGCTGCTGCTCGCTGTACAGCGCCAGCGCGCCACCGGCTAGCAGTAACACCAACATGGTGGCGAGGATCGCGCGGCTTTGCCGCAGGTCTTTGACGTAATGGCCGAAGCTGAACACCAGCGCCGCCGGGATCAGCAAGATCGCCGCCAGCTCCAGCAGGTTGCTCAAGGCCGTGGGGTTCTCGAACGGGTGCGCCGAGTTCACCCCGTAGAAGCCGCCGCCGTTGGTGCCCAGTTGCTTGATCGCCACCTGGCTGGCCACCGGCCCCAACGGCAGGCTCTGGGTGCCGCCGTGCAGGGTGTGGGCATCCACATAGCTGGCAAAGGTTTGCGGCACGCCCTGCCACACCAGCAGCAGCGCCAGCCCCAGGCACAGCGGCAGCAGCCCGTACAGGGTGGCGCGGGTGAGGTCTGCCCAGAAGTTACCTACACTGCGCGCCGAACGCCGGGCGATGCCGCGGCACAATGCCACCAGCACGGCAATGCCTGTGGCGGCGCTGACGAAGTTCTGCACCGCCAGGCCGAGCATCTGGCTCAGGTAGCTGAGCGAGGCCTCACCGCTGTAAGCCTGCCAATTGGTGTTGGTGACAAAACTCACCGCGGTGTTGAACGCCAACGCCGGCTCCAGCCCCGGCACCCCCTGGGGGTTCAGCGGCAGTACACCTTGCAGCAGCAACAGTGCCCACAGCACCAGCAACCCGGCGGCGTTGAACGCCAGCAGGGCCAAGGCGTAGCGCTGCCAACTCTGCTCCTGCGCCGGGTCCACCGCCGCCAGCCGGTAGCAGCCCCGCTCCAGCGGGCCCAGCAGCGGCTGCAGCCAGGTGCGCTGGCCTTCCATCACCCGGTAATAAAACCGCCCCAGCGCTGGCGCGGGCGCCAGCACCAAGGCCAGGAACCCCAGCACCAGCGCGATATCGTACGTGTGCATGGCCGCCCCCTACTCCCGCCCGGCGCGCAGCAGCGCCACCAGCAGGTAGCCGAACAACCCTATGGCCAGCAGCCCTGAAACCCCTTGCATGATGCTCATGTGCGTAACCCCTCCCAGGCGATATGGCCGTGGCGAGATTGTCGGCAAGGGTGGCGTAAAGAAACGAGGTGGGGGGTGGGGCGGGGGGATAAAGATTGTGTAAAGAAAGAAGCGCTGCCCGAGGGAGCGAGCGTGGGGATAATGCCCCGCCTAAACCCTGGCATCAGGCGCACTCCCCATGCCAATGTGTAACCCGTGCTATAACGGCGAAACCCTACGCGAGGATGTGCTTGGGCGCTTGGCTGGCACAGCGCCTCGAAGCGGCAGGCTTAGGCAGTGCCCGGCGGTATCTGGCGGAACGGGCTGCCTACGGTCGCGGGCTAGCTCGGCAGCCTGGCCGTTGCCCGTTCAGCGCAGCGTGCCACCCTTGGGCTGGAACGCCGGCAGCCCCGGCGCCAGCCGCTGCTCCAGGGTACTGGCATAGGTGGTGGCTTCCTGCTCGGTGCGGAACGACGCCGACACACTGCCGACCGTCACCCGCCAGGGCCGCTGGCCCTTGGCCTCTGCCTTGATGCTTACCTTCTTGTCCATACGGTGCTCCTTGGGGCTCGGCCCATGTCATCAAACAGTCATAAGAGAATCATATGGATCGATGGATCCGATGTCGAATGAAAGTGATGTGTCTGGGCCGGTACTTTAGGAGGGGGGCTGTGCCGTAACATTGTTCGTTCAAACAATCAGAGCACCAAATCGATGGTGAAAAGCCCTGATCTGCTTCGGTGGCGCCACTGAGCGTATTACCTGACTAGCCCCTCGCCCGCCACAGCCGGCCCCCACCCGACTTGTGTGGTTCCTGGTCTCCTGGGCAACACCTCCACCGTGAACTGCTTGGCTATCTCGACTACCACAGAGGGGGCAGCCATGCCTGTGCACAACCCGCCTCATCCCGGTGAAGTGTTGAACGAAGCGCTCGATGAAACCCCGAGCAAGCTGGCCACTATTGAAAAATAGCAGAGCCAAGCGCTGCCAGGCTCAATGCCATTTTTGAGGCAGAACGGGCCATACGAGTAGAGCAGACCACGGCGTTGATCGGATCACCAAAGGTCGAGTTGGAGATTCTGAAGGACTTGGCCGAGCAAGGCGCAAGCAGCGCGGTGGGGCGGCGAAGTTGCCCGCTAACCTCAGCCCAAATAACCTTTCATGCAAATTCGGAGTGGCCGCTCTGTCTCGAATCGAAAATCAGCTAGACGGCTCCGTGTGTGAGAATTTGCAAACGCCGGCGAGTTAGGTAACTATCCACGCCTATCTGCTTTTTAGGAACGAATAATGAGTGCAAGCAACCCTATAGTGTACGCCTCTACCTTGGGCAAGAAGCAAAGGTTTGACCAGCTTGGCGAGTGGGGGCTTGCCGCATTAGGCGCTCCTGCCTTTTTGGTTTCGAGCTTCTTTTTGTATGTCATCACACAGCTATGGCCGGAGATCGATAAAAGCGCTATTCACCTAGGTTTCACCGTAAACTTGGCCATCTGCCTTCTTCCCGTGGGTGGTTTCGCCGTCGTGGCCTGGCTGTTTGGCTGTATCGCACTGCGCTGCCACAATTTGCTATTCGAAAGATTATTTCAGTAAACAAGAGCCCTCATCGGGAGAGGCTCTTCAAGCCACGCCTCCTTCACGGCGCCCCCCACTGTCACTACATACTGTTCAATGCCGCACTGTCGCAGTTTTTAAGCCTGACTCTGTATTCTGACGCCACGAAAGCAACCAGGCAGCAACAGTGCTCATGCCCACCGACTATCACCACGGCGTCCAAGCTCTGGAAATCGACGAGGGCTCGCGTCCCATTCGCACAGTAAGGGGTTGGGGAAATCACACCAACGCCGCGTGTTTGTCGATGGCCCAGAACAACGCACGTGCGGCAACCCCACTCGAGCTGGTCTGCGCGGACGACTTCAGCCTAGGTAGCACCTGGATCATTTCAGCGAAAGCTCATGAGCGGAGACGTCAACCTGCCAATGGTGCAGATGACACCTACGCACAAGGGCGCTTGATAGATCTCTGCGCGGCGCGATCAGGCCAGGGCGGAGAGTGCCAAGCTGCAAAGCCGAGCGTATCGGCGCGCGGACTGATGCGCACGCAAAGGGCGCTGCGGCTCGGGTCTATGCGCCCCAGAGGCAACCCGCGTTACCACGTTGTAATAACGAGCATTCTGTATTACATTGTTCCCACGCCCCGATGAGGGAGGGCGATCCCACCTAATCACTACGCAGGCAGCGGCACCCTCAACCGCACTACATCCGCTGAACACGCGGTGTTGGAGATGTTTAACCATGATCACTCAGATTCGAAGGATAGGTAATAGCGCTGGCGTTGTTATACCCACCGTCATGCTTAAGGAGGTGCAGTTCGCAATAGGTACGGAAATAGATATGGCCGTGGTAGACGGAACCCTAAGTATCAGGCGGCATCGGACATCTGGAAGACGGGGAAGCCGAGAAATCTCGCTCGACTGGCTGCTCGAAGACTTCCGGGATGTCGCACATGACTTAATCCCAGGCGCATATGGCGCAGAGGCAACAAATAGCGATGAAGATTCAAATTGATAGCAACAGGCGCGCGGCGCTGGTTCCCGGCGACGTTATCAATATCAACCTTAATCCGACTGCTGGGCATGAAACGCAAAAATGGCGCCCGTGCATTGTAATCAGTGAAGGCGGTCTTAACCAACTGAGCACTACGGTGCAGGTGGTACCGCTGACAAGCGGCAGCGGTGCCATCATGCGCCTGTTTCCTAAGCTTGAGACGCACCAGAATAATTGCAACGTCTACGGGACTGCCATTGTGACGCAGATGCGCGCGGTGGATCCAGTGGCGCGCCAAGCCGAACTCATCGGCCAAGTCACCGACCAAGACTTTATGGATGCGCTTCGCTTGCGCATCGCTGCATGTTTCGGCATCACTATCGAATTGCTCGATCCCCAGTAGCAACCGGGACGGGTATAACGCCGTGAGTTGAGCACTACTCGCTCAACTCCGCAATAGCTGTTGGATGCTTCTGGCAGAACCCTATCCTACTTGCGGGCCAAAACTTTATTGACTCAGCCCCAGTTCTACTATGGAACCGAGTACTGGCACCTACCCTCTCCAAGCCGCATAAGGATCATTTCGGCCACGCCAATGCGTGTAGCGCCTCAGAAAGTCCCAATCCCGGTGGCCAGACACCCTAGCCGCTCTGGGAGTATCCGCAGCGTTTCGCCCAGGCCTTGGCTCACTGCTGACGATCAACGGTTTGGCTTTCCTGATAGACTCGCTCACGTTGCCTAAACAACCGAATTCCGTCGTATATCCATACGAGCAGTCTCTGCGTTGACGCTTTCTGATCGATGCCATGAATCACCGGTACATGGGAGTTTCGCACTGATACAGTGTGCCAGTGAGGGCTCAAAACCACGGAAAACTGAGACAAATCGCCCCAAAACATGTTGCCAAGTATGATCATCGAATACGCCTCTAACCCAGTAACCCCGCGCCTTGAACCGTCCCGCCGCTTCTCCGTGGCGCCGATGATGGACTGGACCGACCGCCACTGCCGGCATTTCCACCGCTTGCTGTCCCAGCACGCGCTGCTGTACACCGAAATGGTCACCACCGGTGCCTTGCTCAACGGCGATGCCGCGCGGTTCCTGCGCTACAACGACAGCGAACACCCGTTGGCGCTGCAGTTGGGCGGCAGTGTGCCGGCCGACCTCGCCGCCTGTGCGCGGCTGGCCGAGCAGGCCGGCTACGATGAGGTGAACCTCAACGTTGGCTGCCCCAGCGACCGGGTGCAGAACAACATGATCGGCGCCTGCCTGATGGGCCACCCGGCGCTGGTGGCCGATTGCGTAAAGGCCATGCGCGATGCGGTGTCGATCCCGGTGACGGTCAAGCACCGCATCGGCATCAACGGCCGCGACAGCTTCGAGGCGCTGTGTGATTTCGTTGGCCAGGTGCGCGAGGCCGGCTGCCGCAGCTTTACCGTGCACGCGCGGATTGCCATCCTCGAAGGCCTGTCGCCGAAAGAAAACCGCGAAATCCCGCCGCTGCGCTACGACGTGGCCGCGCAATTGAAGGCGGCCTTCCCGGACCTCGAGCTGGTGCTCAACGGCGGCATCAAAACCCTGGGCGAGTGCCTTGGCCACCTGAATACCTTCGACGGCGTGATGCTCGGCCGCGAGGCGTATCACAACCCCTACCTGCTGGCGGAGGTCGACGCGGCGCTGTTCGGCGCGGCGCAGCCGCCGGTCAGCCGCTTCGGCGCGTTGCAAGGCATGCGCCCGTACATCGAGGCGCATTTGGCCGAGGGCGGCGCGATGCACCACATCACCCGCCACATGCTCGGGCTGGCGCAAGGCTTCAAGGGCGCGCGGCGGTTCCGCCAGTTGCTCTCGGTAGACATCCACAAGGCCGCCGACCCGCTGGCGCTGTATGACCAGGCGGCGGCGATCGTCGAGGGCCGCTAAGCTCACAACCGGCCGGAACCTCGCAGCGCCACCGAACTCCAACAAACCTACGCTTTCAGGTAGCGCTGCCCCGCCCCATTGAGGGGCAGGCAGCGCTGGGTTAATGTCGCTATTCCAACAGGACAGAGAACGCTCATGACTTCCAAGCTGGAACAACTCAAGCAATTCACCACGGTCGTGGCCGACACCGGCGATCTGGATGCGATCAAGCGCCTCAAGCCGCAGGATGCCACCACCAACCCGTCCCTGTTGCTCAAGGCCGTGCAACTGCCCGGCTACGCGGAGCTGGTGAAAAAAGCCATCGGCGCCGCCAACGGCAACGTCGAAGTGGCCAGCGACGCGCTGAACGTAGCGGTCGGCGGTGAAATCCTCAAGGCTATCCCCGGCCGCATCTCCACCGAGGTCGACGCACGGTTGTCGTTCGACACCCCGGCCATGCTGAAAAAAGCCAACCACTTGATCGAACTGTACGAGAAGAACGGCGTGGGCCGTGACCGCGTGCTGATCAAGCTGGCCTCTACCTGGGAAGGCATTCGCGCCGCCGAGCAGCTCGAGCGCGATGGCATCCAGTGCAACCTGACCCTGCTGTTCTCCTTCGCCCAGGCCGTTGCCTGCGCCGAAGCCGGCGTGTTCCTGATCTCGCCGTTCGTGGGGCGCATCTACGACTGGTACAAAAAAGCCAACAACACCGACTACACCGGCGCCGAAGACCCAGGCGTACAGTCGGTCACGCGCATTTACAACTACTACAAAACCCACGGCTACAACACCGTGGTCATGGGCGCGAGCTTCCGCAATACCAGCCAGATCGAACACCTGGCCGGCTGCGACCGCCTGACCATCAGCCCCGACCTGCTCGACAAGCTGGCTGCTGACGAAGGCACCCTCGCCCGCGCCCTGGCGCCGAACAAGAACGGCGAGGCCAAGCTGGCGCTGAACGAAGGCACCTTCCGTTGGCTGAACAACGAAGACGCCATGGCCACCGAGAAACTCGCCGAAGGCATCCGCGGCTTCGCCCGCGACCAGGAGAAGCTCGAGAAGCTGATCAGCGAATACAAAGGCTGATCACACCGGGCAACAAAAAAGGGCGGCCCCGCGAGGGGCCGCCCTTTTTCATGGTGGGTTCATCGGCGGGCGGTCAGGAGCGCTCCAGGGCGTTGACCAAGTCATGGAACGCCTCGCGGTTGGAGTCGTTCAGCCCCATGAGAATTTTGTGCGCCTCGAGCACCTTGGATTTGACCACGTCTTCGTCTTGGTCCTGGGACGGCAAGTCGGTCAGGCATTCCGGGCACGGGATCGGCGTTTCGACGATGTTGAACACCTGATCGAAACCCATCGACTGCAGCAGCCGGGTGATGTCTTCATGGGTGGTGACCACGGTCGGCAGCAGGCCAACCTTTTGCCGCGACAGGATCGACAGCTTGGCCAGCAAGCCCAAGGTGGTGCTGTCGATGCTGCGGGTTTCGGTGAGGTCGATGACGATCGCCGAAAAATCCAGCGCGCAGAAGATTTTTTCGATCGTCGCATCCAGCGCCGAGCAGAGCGTCAGGCGCACCTCACCGACGAATTTCAGCACGAACGTGCCGTCTTGCTCGGCGAACTGGATTCTACCGGTACTCATTCAAAATTCCTGCTTAGCACCATGAGCGCGATATCGTCCGGCATCTCGCCCAGGGTGGCCAATCCAAAACTGCGGCGCAAGCCATCCAGGCTGCCGCCCGCTGCCTTGATGATTTCAGGCAAGGCAGCCTCTTTGTCTTTGAGTGTTTCGCCTGGCAAAAGGTCCAGAATGCCGTCGGAGAACAGTGTCAGGCTGAAACGCTCGGGTAATTCGATTTCATGGTCACTGTAGCTGGCCTCGTCGAACAGGCCCACCGGCATGCCGCGCCCTTGCAGGTAGCGCGCGCCTTGGTCAGTGTAGATCACCGGAAGCGGCAAGTGGCCACCAATGCTGTAGGTCAGCACTCCGCGCTGCTGGTCGATCACCCCGCCGACCATGGTCACGTGCTTGCCCAGGCGGCAGTTGAGCAGGCCGCGGTTGATGTGGGCCAGCACCTGCGAGGGTTTGAAGTCCGGCAGCCCGCCCGCGCGCTTGGACTCGAACATCAGCCGCGTGGTCATGAACTTCAGCAGCACCGTGACGAACGCCGAAGACGCCCCATGGCCCGACACGTCGGCCAGGTAAAAGGCCAGGCGGTGCTCGTCTACCCGGAAGCAATCGACGAAATCACCCGATAGGTACAGGGACGGGATGATCTGGTGTTCGAAGCGAAAACCGTCGGTCACCCAAGGGTTTACCGGCAGCATGTTCATCTGAACCTGGCGCCCGGCGTTCTGGTCTTCCTGTAACAGGTGCAGGCTCGCCTCGAGCTCCCGGTTGGCGGTCTCGAGCTTCTCGCGATAGCGCTGGTTCTCGCGCACCAGGCGCGAGCGGTCCAATGCCCGCGCAACCGAATGCTCGAGCACGGCGAGGTCTTCGAGCGGCTTGATCAGGTAGTCGGCCGCGCCCAGGCGCAGCGCCTCGACGGCGTCGGTCATCACCCCGGCGCCGGACACCACGATGACCGGCGTGTCGCTGGAGCGCTCGTTGATGCGGCGGATCAGCTCCAGGCCGCCCATCTGCGGCATGCGCAGGTCGCACACGATCAGGTCGGGCTGTTGCTGTTCGAACACCTGAAGGCCCTGCTGGCCATTGTTGGCCTGCAGTACGCGAAAGCCGCTGTCTTCAAGATAGGCGGCCAGGCTCGCGCGAACGACCTCGTCATCGTCGATTAGAAGCAGCGTTGCACTGGTGTTCGGCATGTGGGCAAACGGCGCCAGAAATTGGTTGGCATAAGGAGGGCTCGGCCGTGGCTGAACTCACTTACTGGATTCACTTCTGGCCCCTCGGCGGCTCCCGGGCGGCAAGCCTGGGGCGCACGGAGCAGAGGTGCCCTTCAAGGCGCAGACGGTACTCCCATCCGCTGGCCGTTTCAAGCGTGCACCGATGGTCGCGGCGCGACTTTACAGGCTAAATCGCTGGGCGTTATAAGAATGCCCAGATGTAGCCCTCAGATTCATAATCAAACAGGACGCATAGCATGAACCGACTCGACTACAGCGAAAAACGCGATTTCATCCGCATGGCGATGGACGCCGAGGTCACGCTGCGGACTCACGGCCAGACCCTGCGCGGGGTGTGCCGCGACCTGTCGAGCAACGGCATGCAGGTAGAAGCCCGCTGCCCGGCCCAGGAAGGCGAGCAGATGAACGTGATTATCCCCTCGCGCCACCCGGAGCTGGCCGACCTCGACGCGCTGTGCGAGGTGGTGCGGGTCGAGCCGGCCGGGGTGGACGGCCAGTTGCTCGGCTTGCGGATTCTGGAGATGGACGGGGTGAAGATCGCCTGAGCCGGGGCTGAGGACCCTTCAACCGGCGTGGCCAGCCTCCCCCGGGGCCGCACAGCCCCTCAAGCCACCTTGGAAATCTTCTGCGCCACCCCGCGCAAGTCGGAGATGGACGACGCCAGGCCATTGAGCTGGCGCTCGATCGAGTCGATGTCGGCGCCGTTGTCTGGCCCGGGCATGTGCCGCAGGTACACGGCGTGCCCCTCGAGCACCTTGGACAGCGCGGCCAGGTGCGCGGCGGTGCCTTCGAGGTCAAGCAGGATGTTTTCCAGCGGTTCGATCTGCATGGTAGCTCCCAATGCCCGATTGAAACGTGGCCAGTGTAGACAATTCTGGCCGCTTGCCTGTCTATTTCGCCCGCCGCGCGCGCTTCTTGAACACATTCGGGTATCGAAACCGCTACGTAGCCCAGCCTTTTCGATACCCACGGGTGTGCTTAGAAGTCGTCTTCGACCTGCCCGTCCTTGACCTTGTACTCGCGGTTCTGCAGGTAGGCATTGCGCACGAAGCTGTACTTGTCGCCCCGCACCAGTTTTTCGGCAGACAGCAGGCTGGCGCGGGTGTCGAGGATGTTCAGCCCGAAGATCGTGTTGCGGGTGGGCACATGGTCGATGTAGCGATAGGGGTAGGTGTAGGTGTCGGGGTACTTGGCCAAGGCATCGCGCACATCGCTCGGGCCGAAGAACGGCAATACCACGTACGGGCCGGAGGGCACGCCCCAGTAGCCGAGGGTCTGGCCGAAGTCTTCGTCGCTGCGCTGCAGGCCCATGCGGGTGCCGACGTCGAAGAAGCCGAGCAGGCCGAAGGTGGTGTTGAAGATCAACCGGGCGACGTCTTTGCCCGCCGCCGCCGGCTTGGCCTGCAGCAGGTTGTTGGCCAGGTTGGTGACGTCACCGACGTTGTTGAACATGTTGTGCACGCCGTCCTGCAGGAACTGCGGGGTGACGTACTGGTAACCCTGGGCCAGTGGCTTGAGGGTGTAGGTGTCGACGGTGTCGTTGAAACGGAAGACGGTGCGGTTTACCCCTTCCCATGGGTCTTGCTCGGCTGCCTGGGCAGCCAGCGGCGCGAGCACCAGCCCCGCGGCCAGGCAGGCCAACGGGCCGAAACGGCGCGCTTGGTTGTAACGCATCGGGCATCTCCTCGAAGGGCTAAGGCTTTCTGAATATTTCATGAAAAACGCCCTAGTATAAGTAACAGCGGCTGATCGCGCACTGGCAAGCCGATGTCATCGGCCGCGAACCTTTAGCCTGCCCGGCGGGTCAATGGAAGTGCCTGCTTTTGAAGGAGAAACCCATGCCTGTGCGCGAACTGGAAGAAGAACTGGCCGCCTTGCGCGACCAGTTGGAGCAAAACCCGCCGTTGTCACTGGAGGAGCGCGAGCACCTGCAGGAACTGGCCACGCAGATCGAAGCACGGATCAAGCTGGCCGATGCCACCCAGCAGCCCGACAGCCTCACCGACGGGCTGAACCTGGCGGTAGAGCGCTTGGAACTGGAATACCCGAAGGTGGCCGGGGTGCTTCGCGACATCGTCACCAAGCTCGGCAGCATGGGCGTTTAGCCCTTACTGGCGGGCCAGCCGGGCGTTGCCCCAGGCCTGGGCGTGGGTGCTGCGGCACGGGTTGATGTCGAGCCCGCCGCGGCGCACGTAGCGCGCATACACCGAGAGCCGCTGCGGCTGCAGCAGCGCCTGCAGGTCAAGGAAGATCCGTTCCACGCACTGCTCGTGGAAGTCCGAGTGCTGGCGGAAGCTCACCACGTAGGCGAGGAAGCTGGCGTGGTCGAGCGGTTTGCCCTGGTACTCCACCACCACCGTGCCCCAGTCGGGCTGGCCGGTGACCGGGCAGTTGGATTTCAACAGGTGGCTGTGCAGCGCCTCGCTCACCTCGCCCTCGCCGGCGCGCAACTGCGTGGCGCTGGGGTGCTCGTAGGCATTGACCTGGATGTCCAGCGCATCGATGCACTGCCCGGGTACCGCGGCGATGCCTTCAGCCTGGGCCTGGGCCAGCGTCTTCACGCTCACCTGCACCGGCGCGCCAGCAGCGGCCGAGAGGTCCCGCTCTAGGCACGCCTGCACGTCGGCCACGCTGGCGAAAGGGGACTGGTTCAGTGAGTTCAGGTACAGCTTGAACGACTTCGACTCGATGATATTCGGCGAGCCGGCCGGAATACGGAACTCGGCGACGGCCACCACCGGCTTGCCCGAGGGCAGCAGCCAGGACAGCTCGTAGCAGTTCCACACGTCTACCCCCTGCCAGGGCAGCGCATCGCCCTGCACGCCGAGCTCGGCCCATTTGCCCGCGCGGGGGATCGGGAACAACAGCCCGGGGGTGTAAACGGCGATGTATTCACTGGCCTTGCCCAGTGGGGAGTGTTCGGCAGCGGGGTGCATGGAAAAACCTGGTCAAAAAATTCCCGGGTATTGTACCGGCGTTTCCTTAAAATAACTGCCCTCGCCCCGCTCACAGGCCCGCCATGAAACTGCTGCTCGTCGAAGACCAGGCCAAGACCGGCCACTACCTGCGCCAGGGCCTGAGCGAAGCCGGCTACGCCGTGGACTGGGCCGAAGACGGCCTGAGCGGCGAGCACCTGGCCTTGGCCGGCGGCTACGCGCTGTTGATTCTCGACGTGATGCTGCCGGGGCGCGACGGCTGGCAGATCCTCCAGGCGGTGCGTGGCGCCGGGCTCGACACCCCGGTGCTGTTTCTGACCGCCCGCGACGCGGTGGCCGACCGCGTGCATGGGCTGGAGCTGGGCGCCGACGACTACCTGGTCAAGCCGTTCGCCTTCGCCGAGCTGCTGGCGCGGGTGCGCACCCTGTTGCGCCGCGGCGCCAGCCCAAGCCTGGCGACCACCCTGGGCCTGGCCGACTTGCACCTTGACCTGCTGCGCCGGCGCGCCGAGCGTGGCGGCCAGCGGCTCGACCTCACCGCCCGGGAATTCGCCCTGCTTGAACTGCTCCTGCGGCGCCAGGGCGAAGTGCTGCCCAAATCGGTGATCGCCTCGCAGGTGTGGGACATGAACTTCGATAGCGACACCAACGTGATCGAAGTGGCGATCCGCCGCTTGCGCGCCAAGGTCGATGACCCGCACCCGGCCAAGCTGATCCACACCGTGCGCGGCATGGGCTACGTGCTCGAGGCGCGGCCGGCATGAGCCGCCCTACCCTGGCGGCGCGCCTGGGCCTGCTGTTCGCCGCCTGCACGGCGGTGGTGTCGTTGCTGGCCGGGGTGCTGTTCAGCCGCGCCAGCGAGGCGCACTTCCTTGAGCTCGACCAACAACTGCTCGGCAACCGCCTGGCAGCGCTGAGCCAGGTGCTCGAGGGGGTCGCCAGCCCGGCGGCGCTGCCCGCGCGGCTGCCGGCGCTGCGCCAGGAACTGGCACACGCCCCGGATCTCGGCCTGCGCCTGCTCGGCGCCAACGGCGCGGCCTGGTTCGACGAGCGCAGCCCAGCGCCGGCCAGCGCCGCTCCGCTGGGGCTGACCAGCGTGCACAACGGCGCTGGCGCCTTCCGCGTGCTGAGCGCGCCGTTGGGTAGCGGCGCCGAGGCCCCCGTGCTCGAATTGTGGCTCGACATCACCCACCACCAGCATTTTTTGCAGCGCATGCAACGGCTGATCTGGCTCACGGTCGGCTGCTCGGCGCTGGCCACCGCGCTACTCGGCGCCTGGGCCGCGCGCCAGGCGTTGGCGCCGCTGCGGCGGATGGGCGAGGTGGCCGCCAGTGTGCAGGCCACTTCGCTGACCGCGCGGCTGCCGGAACAGGCCATGCCGGCGGAGCTGGCCGAGGTGGCGCGCACCTTCAACGCCATGCTCGAACGGCTGGAAGGGGCGTTCGAGCGGCTGGCCGGGTTCAGCGCCGACATCGCCCATGAGCTGCGCACCCCCTTGACCAACCTGCTCACCCACACCCAGGTCACCCTGGCCCAGCCGCGGGCGCTGGAAGACTACCGCGAGGCCCTGCACGGCAACCTCGAGGAGCTGCAACGCCTGGGGCAACTGGTCAACGACATGCTGTTGCTGGCCAAGGCCGACCACGGCCTGATCCGCCCGGGGCTACAGCCGCTGGCACTGGCCGACGAGGCCGCCGAGCTGCTCGATTACTACCGGCTGCTGGCCGACGACGCCGGCATCAGCCTGACCCAGCACGGCCAGGCACACCTGGCCGGGGACCGCGGCCTGCTGCGCCGGGCGCTGGCCAACCTGCTGGAAAACGCCCTGCGCTACACCCCCGCCGGTGGCGAGGTGCGCGTGATCATCGAGCACACCGAGGGGGTGGCCACACTGGCGGTGTTCAACACCGGCCCGCAGGTGCCTGCCGAGCAGTTGGCGCGGCTGTTCGACCGCTTCTACCGCGCCGACCCGGCCCGCGCCGCGGCCGCGGGCAGCCACCACGCCGGGCTGGGCCTGGCGATCACCCGTTCGATCGCCCAGGCCCATGGCGGCACGCTAACGGCCGAAGCCGCCGAAGGTGGCATGGCCTTCACCCTGGCCCTGCCGGCTCACTCGTAACGCAGCGCCTGCGCCGGCTCTACCTGGGCCGCGCGCCAGGCCGGGTACAGCGTGGCAAGAAAGCTCATCATCAGCCCGGCAAAGCAGATCAACGCCACGTCGCTCCATTGCAGCTGCGACGGCAGGTTGCTGATGAAGTACACGTCCGAGGTAAAGATGTGCTGGCCGGTCAAGCGCTCGAGCGCGCCGACGATCGCGCTGACGTTCAGCGCGGCGATCACCCCGAGCACCCCACCGATCACCGTCCCGGCGATGCCGATCAGCGAGCCCTGCACCACGAAGATGCCGAGAATCTGCCGCGGCGTGGCGCCAATGGTGCGCAGGATGGCGATGTCGGTGCCTTTGTCGTTCACCACCATCACCAGCGTGGCGATGATGTTGAACGCCGCCACTGCGACGATCATCAGCAGCAACAGGCCGATCATGGTTTTTTCCATCTTCATCGCGCTGAACAGGCTGCCCTGGGTGTGAGTCCAGTCCTCGGGGCGGTATTGGCTGCCCAGGCCCTTGGCGATGTCGCTGGCCACCTGGGGGGCAGTCCACAGGTCACGCACCTTCAGCCGCACGCTTTGCACCTGGTTGGGCTGCCAGCGCTGCAGGTCGGCCGCGTCCTGCACGTTGATCAAGGCCAGGCTGCTGTCGATCTCGGCGCCGACCTTGAAGATACCCACCACCGTCAGCCGTTGCAGGCGCGGGGTGATACCCCCTGGCGTGCCGCTGACTTCCGGCACGATCAGGGTGATCTTGTCACCCGGCAGCAGGCGGAACCGGCGCGCGGTGATGTCACCGATGATCACCCCGAACTCACCGGGCTTGAGCGCTTGCAGGTCACCGGCCTTGATGTGCGAAGCAACGATCGACACCTGGCCTTCGAGGGCCGGGTCGACCCCGCTGACCTGGATCGGCTGCATCGCGCCCTTGAACGAGAGCATGCCGTCGAGCTGGGTGAAGGGCACCGCGGCCTGCACCTCGGGGTTTTTCATTGCCGCCGCGGCCACCGGGCGCCAGTCGTCCAGCGGCTGGGTGGCGCCCACGGTGGCGTGGGGCACCATGCCAAGAATGCGCGTGCTCATTTCCTGCTGGAAGCCGTTCATCACCGACAACACCACGATCATCGCCAGCACGCCCAGCGCCAGGCCGATCATGGAGGTCATCGAGATGAACGAGATGAAGTGGTTGCGGCGCTTGGCCCGGGTGTAGCGGCTGCCGATGAAGATCGCTAAAGGTCTGAACATGTGCGCCTCGGAATCAGAGCGGGGCCAGGCGGCCTTCGTCGAGCTTGAGGGTGCGATCCATCTGCCGCGCCAGGGCGAGGTCGTGGGTGACCACCAGGAACGCGGTATTGAGCTGCTGGCTCAGCTCGAGCATCAGCTCCTGGATGCCCTGGGCGGTGTGCTGGTCGAGGTTGCCGGTGGGCTCATCGAGCATCACCAGCCCCGGCCGGTTGACCAGCGCGCGGGCAATCGCCACCCGCTGGCGCTCGCCACCAGACAACTCAGCCGGCTTGTGCGACAGCCGATGGCCCAAGCCGACCCGCTCCAGCAGCGCGGTGGCGCGCTGGCGGGCCTCGGCGATCGAGGCCTTGCCGATCAGCAACGGCATGCACACGTTCTCCAGCGCGGTGAACTCGGCCAGCAGGTGGTGGAACTGGTACACGAAGCCCAGCGCGCGGTTGCGCAGCAGGCCGCGGTCCCGCTCGTTCAGCGCCGAGAGCTGTTCGCCGGCCAGCCAGACGCTGCCTTCGGTGGGCGTGTCGAGGCCGCCGAGCAGGTTGAGCAAGGTACTTTTGCCCGAGCCGGAGGTACCGACGATCGCTACCCGCTCACCGGCGTACAACTCCAGTTGCAGGTTGTGCAGCACCACCACCTTCTCGGGGCCTTCTTCGTAGGCTTTGCCCAGGTTGCGGCAGCTCAACACGGCTTGGTCGTTCATACGTGGCTCACTCATAACGAAGCGCCTCCGCCGGCTGGGTGCGCGCGGCGCGCCAGGCGGGGTAAAGGGTGGCGAAGAAACTCAGGATCAGCGCCGCGCCACACACGAGGTAAACGTCCTCGGCCATGACCTGCGACGGGATGTAATCGATGAAGTACACATCCGGATTAAGGAATTTGTGCCCGATCAGATGCTCGAGCCCGGCGATGGCGCTGCTCACGTTCAGCGCGGCGAGAATGCCCAGCGCCGCGCCCACGGCCACGCCGACCACACCGATCACCGTGCCCTGAACCATGAACACGCCCATGATCTGCCGTGGCGTCATGCCCAGGGTGCGCAGGATGGCGATGTCGCCGCGTTTGTCGTTGACCACCATCACCAGGGTGGAAATGATGTTGAACGCCGCCACCGCCACGATCAGCAGCAACAGCAGGCCGATCATGTTCTTTTCCATGCGGATGGCCTGGTAGAGGTTGCCGTGGGTGCGGGTCCAGTCGCGGGCGTAATAGTCGTCGCCCAACTGCTGGGCCAGTTGCCAGGCGATTTTCGGCGCTTCGAACAGGTCGCCGAACTTCAGCCGGATGCCCTGCACCTGGCCCGGCTGCCAGCGGTGCAGGCGGCCGAGGTCTTCGATGTTGGTCACGCCCAGGTAGCCGTCGATTTCGCCAGCGCCGACGTGGAAAATACCGGTCACGGTAAAGCGCTTCATGCGCGGGAACACCCCGGCCGGGGTGACCGCCACTTCCGGAGCGACGAAGGTGAGCTTGTCGCCCACCTTCACCCCCAGGGTGCTGGCGGCCTTGTCGCCGATCATGATGCCGAACTCACCCGGGGCGAGGTCGGCCAGCTTACCCTCGCGAATAAAGGCGTCGATGATCGAAACCTTATCTTCGAGCGCAGGCTCTATACCGTTGAGCAAGACCTTCTGCACCCGCCCGTCGTGGGTCAACAGGCCCTGCATCTGGGTGACCGGCGCCACCGCCGCGACCTGCGGGTTGGCCTGCACCTTGGTGGCCAGCGCTTGCCAGTCGGCGATCGGCGTGGGCGACTCGATGGTGGCGTGCGGGACCATGCCGAGCACGCGGTTACGCATCTCGCGGTCGAAGCCGTTCATCACCGACAGCACCACGATCATCACCACAACCCCCAGGGCCAGGCCGATCATCGACGTCAGGGAAATGAAGGAAACAAAGTGATTACGACGTTTGGCGCGGGTGTAGCGGGCGCCGATGTAAACGAAAAGAGGTCTGAACATGTAAGGGCTTGTTCGCAGTGGTTGGGATCGCCCGTATGGCGTGACTGCCCGCGCGAACTTACACTCGGACCATTACTGCCAGGTTGGGTTCGCCATGCTGACGACAGACGACGCGGAACGCCGCGAATACTATCGCATCAACGATCGTATCGCACTTGAAATCACCCCTTTGCAGGCAGGTTTCACCGACGATGAAACCTTCCTGGAAACCGGCCAGAGCCTGTTCGGCTTGCTCTGCGAGCTGCACCTGTCCGACTTCGAATCGCAACACCTGCTGCGCCAGGTCGGCGAGGGCAACCGTGCGCTCTCGGCCTTTCTGCGCACGCAGAACAAACGCATCGAGCTGCTCACCCAGGTGATGGCGCAGTCGATCCTGGGCAGCATCGGCCAGCCGCAGCCGGTGGTGTTGTCCGAGGCCGGGCTGGAATTTCACGGCGCCAGCGCGATGCCGCCCGGCAGCGTGTTGAACGTGAAGATGGCGCTGATGCCCCAGGCCCTGGGGGTGATGCTGCGCGCCCGGGTGGTGCGTTGCGATGCCACCGCCGAGGGGCCGTTCGACATCGGCGTGGAATTCATCGACGCCACTGACGCGCAACGGCAATTACTGGCACGCTATGTTCTGCAAAAGCAGGCCGCCGAGCGGCGCCAGGCCAAGGAAGCCGAACACGCCGCGGAAACGGCCTGATTACCCTCTCCCACACGCTAAGGACACCACGTGACCCTTCTCTACGGCCATCGGGGCGCCAAGGGCGAAGCCCCGGAAAACACCCTGGCCAGCTTCCAGCAGTGCCTGAGCCACGGCGTCAAACGCTGTGAGCTGGACCTTCACCTGTCTCGCGATGGCGAGCTGATGGTCATCCACGACCCAACCCTGCGCCGTACCACCGAGCGCCGCGGCAAGGTGGCCGACTACAACGCCGCCGAGCTCACCGCGCTCGACGCCCGCCGCGGCGGCCCAGGCTGGCTCACGCCGTGCCCGGTGCCGACCCTGGCGCAGTTGTTCGAGGCGTGCGCCTTCGAGCATTGGCAGTTGGAAGTGAAGAGCGCGTCGCGGGTGCGCGCCGCCGGCACGGTGCTGGCGATTCGCGAGCTGGCGCAGCGCTTTGGCGTGCTCGACAAGGTGACGATCACCTCGAGCTCGCGCGAGGTGCTGCGCGCCGCGCAGGAGCTGGTGCCGGATGTGGGCCGCGGGCTGGTGGCCGAATACGCCTGGCTCGACCCGCTGAAGGTGGCCCAGAGCTACGGTTGCCACCTGCTGGCGCTGAACTGGACGCTGTGCACCCCGGAGCGCCTGCAAAAGGCCCAGCGCCAGGGGCTGCATGTGTCGGTGTGGACGGTCAACGAACCGGCGCTGATGCGCCGGCTCGCCGACTTCGGCGTAGACAGCCTGATTACAGACTTTCCCGGTTTGGCCAGCGCCACCCTCGGGAATCGCTGAAAACCCCCTCTCCGGCCGGCTCAGGCCACCGGCCGGAGCCCCTCAAAAAAGCCGGTTGAGGCCGTCGTACGCCGCTACCCGATAGGCTTCGGCCATGGTCGGGTAGTTGAAGGTGGTGTTGACGAAATACTTGAGGGTGTTCAGCTCGCCGGGCTGGTTCATGATCGCCTGGCCGATGTGCACGATCTCCGAGGCCTGGTCGCCGAAGCAATGCACGCCCAGCACTTCGAGGGTTTCACGGTGGAAGAGGATCTTCAGCATGCCCACCGGCTCGTCGGAAATCTGCGCCCGCGCCATGCCCTTGAAGAACGCCTTGCCCACCTCGTACGGCACCTTGGCCTCGGTGAGTTCGTGCTCGTTCTTGCCGATCGAGCTGATCTCCGGGATGGTGTAGATGCCCGTGGGCACGTCGTTGACGAAGCGCCAGCTGCCGTTCTCGACGATGCTGCCAGAGGCCGAGCGGCCCTGGTCGTAGGCGGCACTGGCCAGGCTTGGCCAGCCGATCACGTCGCCGGCGCCGTAAATGGTCGGCACGCTGGTGCGATAGGCTTCGTCGACGTCGATCTGGCCGCGGCTGTTGACCTTGATGCCGATGTTCTCGAGGCCCAGGCGGTCGGTGTTGCCGGTACGGCCGTTACACCACAGCAGGGCGTCGGCCTTGATCTTCTTGCCCGACTTCAAGTGCAGGATCACCCCGCTCTCGATGCCTTCGACCCGCTCGTATTCCTCGGTGTGGCGCACCATCACGTTGTTGTTGCTGAAGTGGTAGCTCAGCGACTGGGAGATTTCCGAGTCGAGGAAGCTCAGCAGTTGGTCGCGGGTGTCTACCAATTCGACCAGCACGCCCAGGCCGCTGAAGATCGACGCGTATTCGCAGCCGATCACCCCGGCGCCGTAGATGATGATCTTGCGCGGGGTGTGGGTAAGGCTGAGGATGGTGTCGCTGTCGTAGATGCGCGGGTGGTTGAAGTCGATGTCGGCCGGGCGGTACGGGCGCGAGCCGGTGGCGATGACGATCTGCTTGGCGACGAGTTTTTCCTGGGCGCCGTTGGCGCAGATCACGCTGACGGTCTGCTCGTCGGCGAAGCTGCCGGTGCCGAAGAACACATCGACGCGGTTGCGCGCGTAGTAGCTGGTGCGCGAGGCCACCTGCTTGGCGATCACCCGCTCGGCGCTGCGCAGCACATCGGGAAAGGAGAACCAGCGCGGCTCGCCGATGGCACGGAACATGGGGTTGGAGTTGAACTGGATGATCTGCTTGACCGAGTGGCGCAGCGCCTTGGACGGGATGGTGCCCAGGTGCGTGCAGTTGCCGCCGACCTCGCGGCGGCTGTCGACCATCGCCACCTTGCGCCCTGCCTTGGCGGCATTCATTGCCGCGCCTTCCCCCGCCGGGCCGGAACCCAGCACCACTACGTCGTAGTTGTAGACAGCCATGCGTACTCCTTAGAACGGGCCGGAAACGCCAACCGTTTCCGGCGTTCGGTGCGCGGCGCACCGAAAAACCTGGCCCGAGCATTTTAGTGAACAGCGAGTGACGCGCACATTACCCCTTGGTCGCGATAAACGCCATTTTTCCGTGCGGCAACCTGCCACATTGGCGGCCCGCAAGCACCGCGCTAGAGGGCCACTGAACGGATTTTAGTTGCTCCGGTCTTACGATACACATATCGTTACAAATACCGTCGGTTAGTGACGCACACACTGTGCAGGACCCGCGCAGCGCTCAAGATCAAGGATCGAGCACAGCCAACAACTACAAATAGGTGCATTCATGGCCTCCAATACAGGCAAGGGCAAGGCGATTTTTCGCGTTGTCAGCGGCAACTTTCTTGAAATGTTCGACTTCATGGTGTACGGCTACTACGCCACCGCCATCGCCAAGACCTTCTTCCCCTCGGACAACGAATTCGCTTCGTTGATGCTCTCGCTGGCCACCTTTGGCGCGGGCTTCCTGATGCGCCCGCTGGGTGCGGTGGTGCTCGGCGCCTACATCGACAAACACGGCCGCCGCCAAGGCCTGATCGTGACCCTGGCAATGATGGCCGCCGGTACCTTGCTGATCGCGCTGGTGCCCGGCTACGCCACACTCGGGGTGGTGTCGCCCATTCTGGTACTGCTCGGGCGCCTGTTGCAGGGCTTCTCGGCGGGCGTGGAGCTGGGCGGCGTCTCCGTTTACCTCTCGGAAATCGCCACCCCGGGCAAAAAAGGCTTCTTCGTCAGCTGGCAGTCGGCCAGCCAACAGGTCGCGGTGGTGTTCGCCGGCCTGCTCGGCGTGCTGCTGAACCACTTCCTGTCGCCGCAAGACATGGGTGAATGGGGCTGGCGCGTGCCGTTCCTGGTCGGTTGCGCCATCGTCCCGGCGATCTTCGTGATCCGCCGCTCGCTGGAAGAAACCCCGGAGTTCGAAGCCCGTACCCATCGCCCGGCGTTCGCCGACGTGCTGCGTTCGATCGGCCAGAACTTCGGCCTGGTCATCGCCGGCATGGCGCTGGTGGTGATGACCACCGTGTCGTTCTACCTGATCACCGCCTACACCCCGACCTTCGGCAAGAGCGTGCTGCACTTGTCGGACCTCGACGCGCTGGTGGTGACGGTGTGCGTGGGTATCTCGAACTTCATCTGGCTGCCGGTGATGGGCTCGGTGTCTGACCGCATCGGCCGCAAGCCGCTGCTGCTGGCCACCACCATCCTGGCCATCGTGACCGCCTACCCGCTGCTGTCGTGGCTGGTCAGCGCGCCAAGCTTCAGCCACCTGCTGATGGTCGAGCTGTGGCTGTCGTTCCTGTATGGCTCGTATAACGGTGCGATGGTCGTGGCGCTGACCGAGATCATGCCGAAAGAAGTGCGCACCACCGGCTTCTCGCTGGCCTACAGCCTGGCCACCGCCACCTTCGGCGGCTTCACCCCGGCGGCCTGCACCTGGCTGATCCACTACCTCGACAACCAGGCCGCGCCTGGCCTGTGGCTGACCGGTGCGGCCATCATGGGGCTGATCGCTACCCTGGTGCTGTTCCGTGGCAACCGCCATGAGCTGCGGGTGCGCGAGGCAGCCAACGCCTGAGGCGCTGGTTGGTGTGAAGAAGGGCCGGCGTTTGCTGGCCCTTTTTTATTTCAGCCGAGGGCCCCTCAAGGCGTACCCAGCACCCGCGCCAACACGCCGCGCACCTTGCCCATCCCCGCCTCCAGCGCCTGTTCGATCTGCGCCATGCTGATCACCGCGGTGCCCTTGCCGGCCGCCGGGTTGACCACCAGCGCCAGGCACGCGTAGGCCAGCCCCAGCTCACGGGCCAGGGCAGCTTCGGGCATGCCGGTCATGCCCACCAGGTCGCAGCCGTCGCGCTCCAGCCGGGCAATCTCGGCGGCGGTTTCCAGCCGTGGGCCTTGGGTGCAGCCGTACACCCCCTGGGCGCTGTGGGCATGGCCCTCGGCAGCCAGGGCCGCGAGCAGGCGTTGGCGCAGGGGTTCGCTGTAGGGTTCGCTGAAGTCGATGTGCACCACCGGCTCCAGCGGGTCGGCGAAGTAGGTGTGCTCGCGGCCGCTGGTGTAGTCGATCAACTGATGCGGCACACAGAGGTGGCCGGTGCCCATGGCCGGGTGAATGCCGCCCACGGCATTGACCGCCAGCACCGCCTCGGCGCCAGCCTGCTTGAGCGCCCAGAGGTTGGCGCGGTAGTTGACCTGGTGCGGCGCCAGCCGGTGCGGGCTGCCATGGCGTGGCAAGAACAGCACCTCATGGCCGCCGAACTCGCCGATCGCCAGCTCCGCCGAAGGCTCACCGTAGGGGGTTTCTACTACCTGGGTGCGCTGGATGCGCAAACCCTCGAGCTGTGCCAGCCCGGAGCCGCCGATGATTGCGTAAACCGCCATGGGTAACCCTCAGTCGATCAATTGTGCGTCGCGCAGCGCGCCCAATGCGTGCAACCAGCGCGGATGCTGGCGGTATTCCCGCCCCGGGGTGGCGCGCCCGGCCATGCGCGCGATGCGCGGCGCCGGGGTGACCTTCAAGCGTTGCGCCGCGCTCAAGGCCAGCTCGGCCGCGGCGCGGTCGTTGCACACCAGGCCCATGTCGCAACCCGCGCTGAACGCCGCCTCGACCCGCGCCGCGGCATCGCCCACCACATGGGCACCAGCCATCGACAGGTCGTCGCTGAAAATCACCCCGTCAAAGCCCAGTTCGCCGCGCAGAATGCCCTGCAGCCAGCGTGGCGAGAAGCCCGCCGGGCGCTCGTCTACCTGAGGGTAGATCACATGGGCCGGCATCACCGCCGCCAACTGGCCGAGCAACCGGGTAAAGGGGATCAGGTCTTGCTGGCGCAGCGCCGCCAGGTCGCGCTCGTCGACCGGGATCGCCACGTGGGAGTCGGCCTCGGCCCAGCCATGCCCAGGGAAGTGCTTGCCGCAGGCGGCCATGCCGGCCTGGTTCATGCCACGTATAAAGGCACCGGCCAGCAGCGCCGCGCGCGCCGGGTCGGTTTCGAAGGCGCGCTGGCCAATCACCGCGCTGCGCCCGTGGTCGAGGTCGAGTACCGGCGCGAAAGAGAGGTCCAGGCCCACCCCGAGCACTTCACTGGCCATCACCCAGCCGCATTGCTCGGCCAGGTATTCGGCGTTGGCCGCCTCGGCGATGCGGCGCATCGCCGGCAGCCGCACGAAGCCTTGGCGCAGCCGCTGCACGCGGCCGCCTTCCTGGTCCACGGCGAGGATCAGGTCCGGGCGCAGGGCGCGAATCGAAGCCGTGAGTTCGCGCACCTGGCGCGGGTGCTCGATGTTGCGGGCGAAGATGATCAAGCCGCGCACTTCGGGTTGGCGCAGCAGGTGGCGGTCTTCGGCGCTGAGCCAGGTACCGGCCACGTCGACCATCAAGGCGCCTTGCAAGCGGGCAGTCATGGGCAATCCTTCAAAGCAGTGGGGGCGCTACTTTAACGGATGGCGCAGGCGCCGGCCACGGCTCAGGCCTTGGCCGCCGCCTGCGGCTGCTTGCTGCGCGGGCGCAATTGCGCGGCGTGCATGGCCGGGTCGGTCACGCCGCTGTCGGCACGCATGCCGGCGGCCAGGAACGGCACCATCAGGCGCATCACCTGCTCGATGGAGGTGTCGACGCCGAAGTCGTTCTCGGAAATCGCCCGCAGCGCCTTGATACCCGACATGCTGAAGGCAGCCGCGCCGAGCATGAAATGCACCCGCCAGAACAGCTCCAGCGGCGGAATGCGCGGCGCGGTGTCGTTGACCAACTGCATGTAGCGGCGAAACACCTTGCCGTACATGTCTTCGAGGTAGCGCCGCAGGTGCCCCTGGCTTTCGCTGAAGGCCAGGCCCAGCAGGCGCATGAAGATCGACAGGTCATTGTTGCTGCGCGGCTGCACGACCATGGCTTGGTCGACCAGCACCTCGAGCAGCTCCTCGAGGCTGGCCTTGTGCGCCGGCAACGCCGCGCGGCGGTCGAGTTCACGTTCGAGGCTGGCGCAAAACGGCCCGAGGAAGCGCGAGAACACCGCCTGGATCAGCGCCTTCTTGGAGCCGAAGTGGTAATTCACCGCGGCCAGGTTCACCCCGGCCTTGCCGGTAATGAGGCGCAGGGACGTTTCGGCGAAGCCCTTCTCCGCGAACAGTTGTTCGGCGGCATCGAGGATGCGTTCGACAGTCTCCGATTGGGCCATGGTCACTCCGGCAGGCAAACAAGTGTTTGAAACTTACGTTTCAGCCCTCTCGGCTGTCAAGCCGGGCGCTGCATTTTCCGGCCAGATGGTCAAGCTTTACAAGGTTCCCGGGCAAAAATGAGGGTTGCCAAGACCGTTCCACTGTATATAATCCCAGTCACTGTACAAAAAACCAGAGCCCCTACCATGCTGAAACTGACGCCCCGCCAGGCAGAAATCCTGGCCTTCATCCGGCGCTGCATCGAAGACAACGGCTTCCCGCCCACGCGCGCCGAAATCGCCCAGCAGCTCGGTTTCAAATCGGCCAACGCCGCCGAGGAGCACCTCAAGGCACTGGCCCGCAAGGGCGCCATCGAGATGACCCCAGGCGCCAGCCGCGGCATCCGCATCCCGGGTGGCACCGGCGACGCCAAGGCAGACGACACCCTGCCGATCATCGGCCGTGTCGCTGCCGGCGCGCCGATCCTGGCGCAGCAGCACATCGAGGAATCCTGCAACATCAACCCGGGGTTCTTCCATCCCCGCGCCGACTACCTGTTGCGCGTGCACGGCATGAGCATGAAGGACGTGGGCATTCTCGATGGCGACCTGATCGCCGTGCACACCTGCCGCGAAGCCCGCAACGGCCAGATCGTAGTGGCGCGCATCGGCGACGAAGTGACCGTCAAGCGCTTCCAGCGCAGTGGCAGCAAGGTCCGCCTGCTGGCGGAAAACCCGGAGTTCGCCCCTATCGAGGTCGACCTGCGGGAGCAGGATCTGGTGATCGAAGGGCTGAGTGTCGGCGTGATCCGCCGTTAACGAGGAGGCGTCATGCAGTGTATTCCCGCTACCCCCACCCGGCCTCAACAGGCTCAACTGTCGCTGTTCGAGGCTTTTATGGCACCGTCGGCCGGTAAACCACTGTTCGTGGCCGAGCCGCGCGAGCCCTACGGGGCCAGCGTTGCCGAGGTCGATGACACCGAAGTGTTCAGCGAGCTGGCACTGCGGGGGTCCGCGGGAAGCTGCCTGAACCTGCTGGCGCCGGTGCTGCAGTCCCTGAGCCAGGCCCGCGAACAGCGCTGGTTAACGCTGGTTGCGCCGCCGGCCAGCCTGACCCACGCCTGGCTGCGTGATGCGGGGCTCAACCGCGAACGTATTCGCCTGCTGCAGCCGCGCCAGGGCCAAACCGCCCTGGAGCTGGCGTGCGAGGCCTTGGCCTTGGGCAACAGCCACACCGTGGTGAGCTGGGTAACACCGCTCAATACCACCGCCCGCCAACAGCTGGTGTTGGCGGCCCAGGCAGGCCAGGCACAAAGCCTGAACATCCGCCTGGGGTAAGCCTCAACGTTTGCGCAGGATCACACTGCCAATCGAATAACCGGCGCCGAACGAGCTGAGCACACCCAACGCGCCGCTGGGCAGGTCGTCCTGATGCAGGTGCAAGGCGATGACCGAGCCCGCCGAACTGGTGTTGGCGTAACGGTCGAGAATCACTGGGGCCTCGTGGGGCTCGGCATCACGGCCCAGCAGTTTTTTAACGATCAACTGGTTCATCGACAAGTTGGCCTGGTGCAGCCAGAAGCGTTGTACCGCTTCCACCGCGATGCCCTGCTCGGCCAAGTGCTGGCCAATCAGCTCGGCGACCATCGGGCACACTTCGCGGAACACCTTGCGGCCTTCCTGTACGAACAGCTTTTCCGCGGCCAGCGCGGGGCCCTCTTCGGCACGGTTGAGAAAGCCAAAGTTGTTGCGGATGTTATTGGAGAACTGCGTCAGCAGCTTGGTGCCGACGATATCGAACTGATGGGCCGAGCTGGCCAGGTCAGCCCGTTCCACCAGCACCGCGGTGGCGGCATCGCCAAAAATGAAGTGGCTGTCGCGGTCACGGAAATTCAAATGCCCGGTGCAGATTTCCGGGTCGACCACCAGCACGGCGCGGGCCTGGCCCAGTTGCACCGCGTTGCATGCGGTTTGGATGCCGAAGGTGGCCGACGAGCACGCCACGTTCATGTCGAAACCAAAGCCGGCAATGCCCAACGCTTGCTGCACTTCGATGGCGATGGCCGGGTAAGGCCGTTGCAGGTTGGAGCAGGCGACGATCACCGCGTCGACATCGGCCGCGGTTCGTCCGGCCCGCTGCAGCGCCTGGCGGGCGGCGCTCACGGCCATTTCACAGAGGATCGACGGCTCGTCGTTGCCACGCTCGGGCAACCGCGGCTTCATCCGCTGCGGGTCGAGGATGCCGGTTTTGTCCATCACGTAACGGCTTTGAATGCCGCTGGCTTTCTCGATGAACGCCGCGCTGGACTCGGCCAGCGCCTCGGCCTCGCCGCGCTCGATGGCGGCCGCGTGCTGGTCGTTGTACTGGTTGACGTAAGTGTTGAACGCGGCAACGAGTTCGTCGTTGCTGATGCTGTGGGGCGGTGTGTACAAACCGGTGCCACTGATAACAGCCTTATGCACGATCCATCCTCATGATTGTAGGGGCGCCGGCCGCACACAACGCGGCCGGCACACCGGAGTTTGCCACAACCCGGTACGCCCGTACCGGGTTCAGGCCTCGACCTGCGACCACTGCTTGGCCAGGCGTTTATCGGAGACCGGTACCTTGGTGCCCAACTGCTGAGCGAACAACGACACGCGGTACTCCTCCAGCCACCAGCGGTACGTTTCCAGTTCCGGGTCGTGCTTGCCTTCCTGGCCATGCTTGGCCAGGCGCGCGCTGTACTGCGCCCAGGCCTGGGCGAATTCGCCGCTCCACATCCGGTCTTTCTGCAACTGGCCGGGGAGTTTGTCGAGGCGCATGTCGATGGCCTTGAGGTAGCGCGGCAGCTCCTTGAGCCACAACGCGGGTGTTTGCCGCACGAACCCAGCATAGACCAGTGCGCCGACCTGCTGCTTGATGTCGTTCAAGGCCACGGCACGGGCCAGGTCAATCTTGCCCTTCAGGCGTTTTTGCACGCCGTGCCACAGCTTGAGCACTTCCAGGGTGAGCCGCGCCAGGCGCTCGGCGTGTTCGGCCCAGGCGCCACGCTTGCGCTCGGCCAGCGACGCCAGCGCGGCGCCGTCACGTGGCAGGCTGGCTTCGCCGTCGAGAATGCAGGCGTCAAGGCTGGCCAGCAGGATGTCTTCGACCAGCGCCTCGACCCGGCCCATGTCGCGGTACAGCAAGCCCAGTTCGGTCAGCCCGGGCAGCTTGCCGCGCAGGAACTTCGCCGGTTCCGCCAGCTGCTGCAGCAACAGCCGCTGCAGCGCGCGGCGGTGCTGCCAATCGGCCTCGGCGGCGGTGGTAAAGCGCGCCTGGCGCACTTCACCGCCCTCTTCGGCCAGGGCTGGGTACACGGTCATTTCCAGGCCGGCGATGTTCTGCCGGGCGGTTTCGGCCACGTTGCCGAAAGCCTTGGCCTGCACCGGCGGCTGGCCCTCGGCCTTGGCCGGCAGCGCCAGCGCGGCCTGGCTGGCCTCGGCAAAGCGCGCGGTGAGCGCGGCCAGGTCGCGGCCCTCGCCCAGTGGCTTGCCTTGGGCATCGACCACTTCGATGTTCATCTTCAGGTGCGCCTCGACCTGCGCGGCCGCCTCGGCCCAGGCCTCATCGGCAACCCGCGCGCCGGTCATGCGCAGCAACTGCGCGCCGAGTGCCTGGGGCAACGGTCCATCGCCGAAGGCCAGGCGCTCGAGCGAGGCGCGGACGAAATCCGGCACCGGCACGAAGTTCTTGCGCAGGGCCTTGGGCAGGTTGCGCACCAGCGCCGTGCACTTGGCCTCGATCAGGCCTGGCACCAACCACTCCAGGCGTTCGCCGGGCAGCGCCGGCAATAACGGCGCCGGCACCCTCAGCGTGACGCCATCGCGCGGGTGATTGGGCTCGAAGTGGTAGCTCAGCGGCAGGCTGAGCTCACCCCACTGCAAGGTGTCGGGGTATTGCTTGGCGGTGACCTCCGACGCCTCGCGGGCGAGCACGTCGTCTTCCTGCATGATCAACAGCTGCGGCTGCTTTTGGCTCTCGCTGCGGTACCAGGCATCGAAGGTGGCGGTTTGGTAAACCTCGGCCGGCACCCGCGCGTCATAGTAGGCGTAGAGGGTGTCTTCATCGGCGAGGATGTCGCGCCGGCGGGCCTTGGCCTCGAGGGCGTCGAGTTGCTCGAGCAAAGCACGGTTGGCCGCCAGGCAGCGCGCCCGGGAGTTGATCTCGCCGCGCACCAGCGCCTCGCGGATGAACAGCTCGCGGGCCACTGGCGGGTCGATCGGGCCATAGTGCACCGGGCGCCGGCCAACGATGATCAAGCCGTACAGGGTGACCTGCTCGAACGCCACCACCTGGCCGCGTTTTTTCTCCCAGTGCGGCTCGAAATGGTTGGTCTTGATCAGGTGGCTGGCCAATGGCTCAAGCCATAGCACGTCGATCTTGGCGACCATGCGCGCATACAGCTTGGTGGTTTCGACCAGCTCCGCGGCCATCAGCCATTGCGGGCGCTTGCGGCCGATGCCTGACGACGGGTGCACCCAGAAACGCCGCTGGCGCGCGCCCAGGTAGTCGCCCTCTTCGGTTTTTTGCCCCACCTGGCTCAGCAGCCCGGCCAGGATGGCCTTGTGCAGCTTGGGGAAGTCCGCAGGCTCCGGGTTGACCTTCAACTGCAGGTCGCGGCAAATCAGCGCCAACTGGCGGTGGGCGTCGCGCCATTCGCGCATGCGCAGGTAATTCAGAAACTGCTTGCGGCACCAGTTGCGCAGGGCATTGGCGCCCAGCTCCTGGCGCTGCGCCTCGAAGCCGTGCCACAGGTTCACCAGGGCGGCGAAGTCGGAGTCTGGGTCTTTCCATTGCGCATGGGCTTGGTCTGCCGCCTGCTGGCGTTCGGCCGGGCGGTCACGCGGGTCTTGCACCGACAGCGCGCTGGCGACGATCAGAATCTCCGCCAAGCTGCCTTGCGCGGCGCCTTCGAGCAGCATGCGGCCCAGCCGCGGGTCGACCGGCAAGCGCGCCAGCTGCCGGCCCAGGGGGGTGAGCTGCTGCTCGCGGTTGACCGCGCAGAGCTCTTGCAGCAGGTTGAAACCGTCGCTGATCGCCTTGCCGTCTGGCGGCTCGATGAACGGGAACGCGTCGATCGCACCCAGGCGCAGGTGCAGCATCTGCAGGATCACCGCCGCCAGGTTGGTGCGCAGGATCTCCGGGTCGGTAAACGCTGGCCGCGCGTTGAAGTCGTCTTCGCCGTACAGGCGGATGCAAATACCCGGCTCGACCCGCCCGCAACGGCCCTTGCGCTGATTGGCGCTGGCCTGCGACACCGCTTCGATCGGCAGCCGTTGGACCTTGGCGCGGTAACTGTAACGGCTGATGCGCGCGGTGCCGCTGTCGATCACGTAGCGGATGCCTGGCACCGTCAGCGAGGTTTCCGCCACGTTGGTGGCCAGCACCACGCGCCGCCCGGGGTGGCTCTGGAAAATCCGTTGCTGCTCGGCCGGCGACAGCCGCGCGTACAACGGCAGAATCTCGGTGTGGCGCAATTGCGCCTTGCGCAGCAGTTCGGCACAGTCGCGAATCTCGCGCTCGCCCGGCAGGAACACCAGTACGTCACCCGGGCCCTTGCGCTCGCTGCGCTCATGGGCGGCGATTTCGTCCAAGGCCGCCAGAATACCCTGGTCGACCGAGAGGTCGTCTTCCACGGCGTTGCCGTCTTCGTCCTGTTCACGGGTCAGTGGCCGGTACCAGGTGTCTACCGGGTAGGTGCGGCCAGACACCTCGATGATCGGCGCGCCGTCGAAGTGCTGGGAAAACCGCTCCAGGTCGATGGTCGCCGAGGTGATGATCAGCTTCAGGTCCGGGCGGCGCGGCAGCAGGGTTTTCAGGTAGCCCAGCAGGAAGTCGATGTTCAGGCTGCGCTCGTGGGCCTCGTCGACGATGATCGTGTCGTAGCGCTCGAGGAAGCGGTCATGCTGGGTTTCGGCCAGCAGGATGCCGTCGGTCATCAGCTTGATCAGGCTTTGCGGGCTGGTCTGGTCCTCGAAACGCACCTGGTACCCCACCAACTGCCCCAGCGGCGTGCCCAGTTCCTCGGCCACCCGGCTGGCCACGCTGCGCGCGGCGATCCGCCGCGGCTGGGTGTGGGCGATCAGGCCAAACTGGCCGCGGCCCAGTTCCAGGCAGATTTTCGGCAACTGGGTGGTTTTACCCGAGCCGGTTTCGCCGGCGATCACCACCACCTGGTGCTCGGCGATCAAGCGCTTGATTTCGTCGCGCTTGGCGGCGATTGGCAGTTGGTCGTCGTAGCGCACCGCCGGCACGCTGCCACGGCGCTGGGCGACCAGCGCGCAGGACGCCTGATAGCGCTCCAGCCACTGCGCCAGGCGGGCCTCGTCCGGGGCCTTTTGCAGCGCGTGCAGTTGCCGGCGCAACCGATGGCGGTCGGCGGTCTGGGCGTGGTCGAGGTTATTGAGCAGCGTGTCGAACGATGGGGCTTGATCAGTCATCAGCGGGGAAATCTACGGCGCGGCGGGGATGGCGGGATTGTCGCAGATTTGCCACCTGCCCGCCTCCCCCGCCCCGGCTCAGGCGGTTTTCTTCAGGCCAGCCTTGCGCAGCTCTTCGTCGCGCAGCTCGCGGCGCAGGATCTTGCCCACGTTGGTGGTTGGCAGGCTGTCGCGGAACTCCACCTGGCGCGGCACCTTGTAGCCGGTGAGGTTGGCGCGCATGTGCTCGATCACCTGCTCCTTGGTCAATGATGCGCCCGGGCGGATGACCACGAACACTTTGATCAGCTCACCGGCTTTTTCGTCCGGCACGCCGATGGCGGCGCACTGCATCACCCCGGGCAACGACACCAGGACGTCTTCGAGTTCGTTGGGGTACACGTTGAAGCCGCTGACCAGGATCATGTCTTTCTTGCGGTCGACGATGCGGATGTAACCGTCGGGCTGGATCAGGGCGATGTCACCGGTTTTAAGCCAGCCCTCGGCGTCGAGGATTTCCGCCGTGGCGTCTGGGCGCTCCCAATAGCCCTTCATCACCTGCGGGCCCTTCACGCACAGCTCGCCCACCTCGCTAAAGCCGAGCTCCTCGCCAGCGTCGTTGACCACCTTGCAGAGGGTGGACGGTACCGGGATGCCGATCGAGCCCACCTGGATGTTCTCCCGCGGGTTGACCGTGGCCACCGGGCTGGTTTCGGTCATGCCGTAGCCTTCGCAGATCGGGCAGCCGGTCACCTCTTGCCAGCGCTCGGCCACCGGCTGCTGCAAGGCCATACCGCCGGAGAGGGTGACCTTGAGATGGGAGAAGTCGAGGCGGCGGAAGTCGGCGTTGTTGCACAGGGCCACGAACAGGGTGTTCAGCCCCACGAAGCCATTGAACTTCCAGCGCGCCAGCTCCTTGGTGGTGGCGGCCAGGTCCCGCGGGTTGCTGATCAGCACGTTGTGGTTGCCCATCAGCAGCATCGCCATGCAGTGAAAGGTGAAGGCATAGATGTGATACAGCGGCAGCGGCGCGATGATCACTTCGCCGCCCTCATCGAGGTTGGCGCCCATCAGCGATTTGCACTGCAGCATATTGGCCACCAGGTTGCGGTGGGTGAGCATCGCGCCCTTGGCTACCCCGGTGGTGCCGCCGGTGTACTGCAACACCGCCACGTCGTTGGCGGCCGGGTTGGCCTCGTTGACCGAGCGGCCGCTGCCATGGGCCAGCACGTCGTTGAAGGGCACCGCGTTGGGCAAGTGGTAGGCCGGGACCATTTTCTTCACGTAGCGCACCACCGCGTTGACCAGCAGGCGCTTGAGCGGCGGGAGCAGGTCACCGACCTGGGTGACGATCACGTGGCGCACCTGGGTTTTTGGCACCACGGCCTGGGCCAGGTGGGCCATGTTGGCCAGGCACACCAGCGCCTTGGCGCCGGAATCCTTGAACTGGTGTTCCATTTCCCGCGCGGTGTACAGCGGGTTGGTGTTGACCACGATCAGCCCGGCGCGGATGGCGCCGAACACTGCCACCGGGTATTGCAGCAGGTTGGGCAGTTGCACGGCGATGCGGTCGCCGGGCTTGAGATCGGTGTGTTGCTGCAGCCAGGCGGCGAACGCGCCGCTGAGGTGGTAAAGCTCGCCGTAGGTGATCGTCTTGCCCATGCTGCTGAACGCCGGTTGCGCGGCGAAGCGCTCGCACGACGCCTTGAGCACCGCCTGCACGTTAGGGTACTGGTCAGGATCGATGTTCGTCGGCACGCCCGCCGGGTACTTGTCCATCCAGAAGTTTTCGACCATGGAAGCCTGCTCCTCGCGCAACTGCTTTGGCTGCACCGCCTCGATGGCGGTTCTTATTGATATAGGGAAAACGCGCCGAGAGTAGCAGTTTTGCCTAGGGGCGCCTAGAGCCGATACCCGCCCGATCAGTCACTTACAGAACCATCTGATTCAAATTGGTCACGTTTAGAGCCTTTGCACCAGCCGCCCGCGTTGCTCTAGTCCGGGCTTGCCCGGCCTATGGGCAACATTGAGGGGCGAAAGCGCAACGGCGTGGGGCCTGGCAAGCGAGTCGTTTCAGCAGGTTACAGGCGCTTCGCGGCGCGTGATTTCACTCGCGGCGGCCGCAGGCGCGGTACACTGTGCACTTGAATACCGAACCGTGAAGGATTTCCACCCCCCATGTCAGAAGTCACCAACACGCCGTACGAAGCGCTGGAGGTCGGCCAGACCGCCTCCTATAGCAAGACCGTGGCAGAGCGCGACATCCAGCTGTTCGCCGCCATGAGTGGTGATCACAACCCGGTGCACCTCGATGCCGAATTCGCCGCCCGCACCCCGTTTCGCGAGCGCATCGCCCACGGCATGTTCAGTGGCGCGCTGATCAGCGCCGCGGTGGCCTGCGAACTGCCTGGCCCGGGCACCATCTACCTCGGCCAGCAGATGACCTTCGCCAAGCCGGTGCACCTGGGCGACACCCTCACCGTGCGCCTCGAAATCCTCGAGAAGCTGCCCAAGTTCAAGGTGCGCATCGCCACCCAGGTGTTCAACCAGCGCGAAGAGCTGGTGGTCGACGGAGTGGCCGAGATCATCGCCCCGCGCAAGCAGCAAACGGTCAACCTGGCGGCGTTGCCGGAAATTCGCTTCGAATGATCGAGCGCCCCACGGGGCGCTTTTTTTATAACGAAATGATTTGAAAGGATTCAACACCCCACCCTGTTCGACCCGCGTTTTCGGGAATCAGAAAATTCTCATATTCCAAAATAGAATATAGTTTTGATTCTCATCCGTTCGGCTTGGGGTTAGGGTAAGCGCCCTTTCAGGTTCGGTCATGGAGCGCTGGGGCATGTCTCTGGGTCATTCGTTAAAACGTTTCTTCGCCATGGAAGCAGCCAGCGGGCTGCTGTTGATCAGCGCCGCGGTGCTGGCGCTGGTCATCAACAACTCACCGCTGGCCCCCTGGTACCAGGCCTTTCTCGATGCCCCTGTGCAAGTGCGCCTGGGCCCGCTGGACATCGCCAAGCCTGCGCTGCTGTGGATCAACGACCTGCTGATGGCGATGTTCTTCCTGCTGATCGGCCTGGAGCTCAAGCGCGAGCTGTTGCAAGGCCAGTTGGCCAAGTTCTCCCAGGTCGCCCTGCCCGGCGCCGCGGCGCTGGGCGGCATGCTGGTGCCAGCGCTGATCTACCTCGCCATCAACCACGCCGACCCGGCGGCGCGGGCCGGTTGGGCCATCCCCACGGCCACTGACATCGCCTTCGCCCTGGGGGTGCTGGCGCTGCTGGGCAATCGCGTGCCGCCAGCGCTGAAGCTGTTTCTGATGACCCTGGCCGTCATCGATGACCTCGGCGCCATCGCCATTATCGCCCTGTTCTATTCCAGTGACCTGGCCCCAGCGGCGTTGGGCATGGCGGCGGCCTGCCTGGTGCTGCTGCTGGCGCTGAACCGCCTGGGGGTGCGGGCACTGGGCCCGTACCTGCTGGTGGGCCTGGTGCTGTGGGTGTGCGTGTTGAAAAGCGGGGTGCACGCGACGCTGGCCGGCGTGGCCCTGGCGTTTTTCATCCCGCTGAAAGGCGAGCGCCCCCCCCTGGTGGTGCTGGAACATGCCCTGCACCCCTGGGTGGCCTACATCATCGTGCCGCTGTTCGCCTTCGCCAACGCCGGGATCTCGCTGGCGGGGTTAAGCCTGCAAAGCTTCACCCATGGCGTGCCACTGGGCATCATCAGCGGGCTGCTGGTAGGCAAGACGGTCGGCGTGTTCGGCCTGACCTGGCTGGCGGTACGCCTGCGCTGGGCCAGCCTGCCAGCCGGCAGCAACTGGGGCCAGGTACTGGGCGTGGCGGTACTTTGCGGGATTGGCTTCACGATCAGCATCTTCGTCGGCTCGTTGGCCTTTGAAGCGGGCAGCAGCCCGTATGCCGGGGAAGACCGCCTGGGGATCCTGAGTGGCTCATGCCTGGCGGCGCTGCTGGGTTATACCTTGGTACGCGCCAACCTCAAGCGTTGAGTGCGGGGCCGGCCGGCCCCTGGCGCGCGGCGGCGCCCGAAGGGCGCCCCGCGGGCGATAGGCAGTAATCAGTGAGAAACGCGGCTGGTGCCGTCTACGGTCATGATGCGCACGCGCTCACCCACGCGGAAAATCTCGTTCGGCTGCACTTCCTGCACATAGGCGCGCATGCTGCCGTCGTCTTCACGCACGGTCACTTCCACACCCTGGGTGCGGGTGATGCCTTCTTCGGCCGCCGAACCGGCGAAGCCACCCGCCACGGCGCCAATCACCGCGGCGACGATGCTGCCACGGCCACCGCCGACCGCCGAACCCGCTACACCGCCGACGATGGCGCCCGCACCGGTGCCGATCGGGCTTTTAGTGCCTTCAATGCGCACCGGGCGCAGCGACTCGATGGTGCCCATGCGCACGGTCTGCACCCGGCGGGCTTCATCACGGGAATAAACATCACCCTGCAGGCTGGAGGCGCAGCCTCCCAACAGCAGGGACGAAACGGTAAAAGTAGCAACCAGCAAGGCAGATTTACGCATGAAACATACTCCAGAGGACTCGTGCCCATTAGACGCCAGCGCCCCGCAAGTGTCACGGGGGCGGATGGAGAAAATGGTAACGGTTCAGCGCGGAGACAGGCTGCCAACCTGTAACAAGGTGATACGCGAGGCGCCGCTCAGGGCGCCAAGCGCTCGCGCTGCCACTGGCCGTGGGCCAGCCGGTAGTTGAGGCGATCGTGCAGGCGGCTTGGGCGCCCCTGCCAGAACTCGATGCGGTCGGGCACCAAGCGGTAACCGCCCCAGTGCTCGGGGCAGTGCGGGGGGGTGTCGCCAAAACGCTGGCGGGTGGCCTCGAGCAGGCCTTCCAACTCGCCGCGGCCCTCGATCACCCGGCTTTGCGGTGAAGCCCAGGCGCCCAGGCGGCTGCCCAGCGGGCGCACCTGGAAGTACGCCTCGGATTCCGCCGGGGCCACCCGCAGCGCCCGGCCGTCGATCCGCACCTGGCGCTCCAGCGCTGGCCAGAAGAAGGTCATCGCGGCGAAGCTGTTCAGGGCCAGGTGCTGGCCCTTAGCGCTGTCGTAGTTGGTGAAGAAGGTAAAACCCTCGTCGTCCAGCGCCTTGAGCAGCAACACCCGCAGGTGCGGCCGGCCCTGGGCGTCGACCGTGGCCAGGGTCATGGCGTTGGCCTCGACCGGTGGCTGCTCGGTTTTCACCGCCTCGGCGAACCACTGGCGAAACAGCGCGAACGGTTCGGCCGGGGCTTGCGCCTCGCTCAAGCCGTCGCGGGTGTAGTCGCGGCGCATGTCGGCCAGCGATGAACTCATCTCAGGCCCCCGGCTCAGTTCGACGCTTGTTGGTCAGCCGCGGGCTTCTTGGCCGGGGCCTTCTTGGCGGCGGCGGCGGCCTTGGCCGGGGCGGCTTTCTTGGCCGGCGCGGCTTTTTTCGCAACGGGTTTCTTCGCCGCGGCCGCCGGCTTGGCCGGGGCTTCAGGCTCGGCCTTGACGTCTTGCAGGGCCACCAGCTGTGGCAGCGAGGTCGGCGGCAGGTCGTACTTGGCCATCAGCGCGATCATGGTGTTCTGTGGGGTCACGATCATTTCCACACGGCGGTTCAGCGAACGGCCAGCAGCGCTGTCGTTGGCCGCCCGTGGCATTACCGAACCCATGCCACGCAGGCTCAGGCGAGTACGCTCCAGGCCGCTGAGGCGGAAGATCGCGGCGATCGACTGGGCGCGCTCCAGGCTCAGTTTTTTGTTCACATCGGCCGCGCCGGTGCTGTCGGCGTGGCCAAGAATCAGCACCGCGCCTTGCTGGTCAGGCTCAAGCAGCTTGGCCACGTTGGTGATCGGGCCCAGCGCGACCGGCAGCAGCATGGCAGGGCGATCAGGGTTGAACGAGGCGTCTACCGGGGCGGTGACCACCAGCAGGTCGTCATGGCGCTCGACCTGGAACTTGCTGCCCTTGACCGCTTCGCGCACTTTGGGCTCGTACTTGTCGAGGAAGGCCTTGGTGGCGACTGGGTCTACCTTCGGCACAGCGGCCACCGCGGCGGCCGCTGGCTTGGCGGCGTCGGCCTTGGCGTCTTCGCCGCCGAACGGCCACCACCAGTGGCTGTCACCGGCCTTGGCCTCGGCGGCCTGCTCCTTGGCATCCACCTTGGCCACGCGGTCATTCACTGCCTGGGCAACGTTCTTGTCTACGCCTGGGTCCTTGGCGGCGGTTTTTTCTTCACCACCGAACGGCCACCAGCTATGGCCGGTGTCTGCGCTCGCGGTCTTGGCATCCGGCGCGCCGCTGGTGGCGCAACCGGTGATGGCCAGGCAAAGGGCCAAAGCAAGGGATTTTTTGACGTACATTGAGCGTTCCAGGCGTTGATTGATAAAGCGGGTTAGAAAACCCGCATAACTTATTGATTGTGATGGTAGAGCAATAACTGGTTAATTGTTGACCGCTTGTCGCTTCACAGGCATTCACCCAGTGCACGGGCCAGGCGCTGAGCGCGAGGGTCCATCAGCACATAGGGGCCAAGGGTGTGGGTGACGAAACCGAAGGCAACATCCTTGCCAGGGTCGGCAAAGCCGCAACTGCCGCCCGCCCCCGGGTGCCCTAGGGCGCCGGGCCCGAGGCCGAAGGTGGCATTGGCGCGATCCGGCTGGTCGAGCATCAGGCCCAGGCCAAAGCGTGTATCGGTGAGCAACGTCAAATCTTCGCCACGGCTGTGTTCGCGCGCCATTTCGCTGAGCCACTCGGGCTCGAGCAATTGGCCATCCAGCAACCCAGCATAAAACCCGGCCAGGCTGCGCGCATTGCCGTGGCCGTTCGCCGCCGGCTGCTGCATGCGCCGCCACTCGGGCTTGTTGGTGCTGGTAAGCATCGACGGCGGGTTGGTAAAGGCACGGGTGCTCAGCGCCCCGGGCTCGCGCAGGGTAACCTGCAGCAAGCGCTTGGCCGCCTCGTCGCCAGGGTTACCCTTGCCGCGGGCGATGTGCGCCACGCGGTGGAACTCGCTGTCGGCCAGGCCGATGTGAAAGTCCAGGCCCAGCGGCCGCGCCACGCGGTCGACGATCACGTCGCCCGGCTCGCGCCCTTCGACCCGGCGCAGCAACTCACCCACCAGCCAGCCGAAGGTCATGGCGGCATAACCATGGGCAGTGCCCGGCGCCCACCACGGCGTTTCGGCGGCCAGGGCGCCGACCATGGTCTGCCATTGGTACAGCGCCTCGGGGGCCAACGGCGCGCGCAGCGCCGGCAGGCCGGCGCGGTGGCAAAGCAACTGGCGCACACTCACCTCGGCCTTGCCGGCGGCGGCGAACTCAGGCCAGTAACGGGCCACGGGGGCGTCGAGGTTGAGCTTGCCTTCGGCCACCAGTTGCAACACCGCCACGGCGGTGAAGGCCTTGGTGCAAGAGAACAGGTTGACGAGGGTATCGCTGTGCCAGGCCTGCTGGCCGTCTTTGTCGGAGGTGCCGGCCCACAGGTCGACCACCGTCTCGCCGCCCACCTGGATGCACAGCGCGGCGCCGCGCTCCTGCGGGTCATCGAACAGGGCGGCGAACGCGTCGCGCACCGGTTCGAACTCGAGTTGGAAATGGCCCTGAATCTGCACCCGTCGGTTCCTGCTGGCTGCCACGAAATTGGCAGGCATTGTTTCAGCACGCGGCGTTTTTGTGAACGGGGTGAATGGAATAAATACCCCGTTCGCGCCGCGCCAGCTAGTAGCCGATTTCCTGGCGGAACGGCGGTAGCGCGGCGAGGATTGCCTTGCCATAGCGCTGGGTCACCACCCGCCGGTCGAGCAGGGTGATGGTGCCGCGGTCTTGCTCGGTGCGCAGTAACCGGCCGCAGGCTTGGATCAAGCGCAGCGAGGCATCGGGCACGGCGATTTCCATGAACGGGTTGCCGCCACGGGCCTCGATCCACTCGGCCAAGGCAGCCTCGACCGGGTCGTCGGGCACGGCGAAGGGGATTTTGGCGATCACCACGTGTTCGCAATAGGCGCCGGGCAGGTCTACCCCTTCGGCGAAGCTGGCCAGGCCGAACAGCACGCTGCTGTCGCCGCCATCGACCCGGGCCTTGTGCTTGTTGAGGGTTTCCTGCTTCGAGAGGTTGCCCTGGATGAACACCTGCTTGCGAAAATCCCGGTCCAGGCCGTCGAACACATCCTGCATCTGCCGCCGCGAGGAGAACAGCACCAGCGAGCCGCGTGAGCCCTCGACCAATGCTGGCAGCTCGCGCACGATCGCCGCGGTGTGCTCGGCGGCGTTGCGGGGGTCCGCGTTGAGGTTGGGCACCCGCAGCACGCCGGCGTCGGCGTGGTGGAACGGGCTTGGCACCACCGCGGTGACCGCGTCGCGGGGGATGCCCGAGCGCATGCGGAAGCGGTCGAAGCGGCTGAGCGCGGTGAGCGTGGCCGAAGTGACCAGCGCGCCATAGGCCACATTCCAGAGGGTGCGGCGCAGCATGTCGGCGGCGAGGATGGGGCTGGCGTTGACTTCGATGTCGTGCAGGTTGCCGGCCTCGACCAAGGTCATCCAGCGGGCCATGGGCGGGTTGTCTTCCGGGTCTTCGACGGTAAAGGCCGTCCACAGCTCCCAGTTGCCCTGGGAACGCGCCAGCAGGCTGCCGAACAGTGGGTACCATTCCTCGGCCTGGTGGCTGGGGATGCCGATGCTTTTTTCGCCGTCCATGCCCTCTTTGAGCAGCTCCGCCAGGCGGGTGAACAGGTCGGTCAGGCGGGCGAAGCCCTTTTTCAGCTCGGTGCCCATTTCCCGCAGGTGCTCGGGCACCACCCCGCCGACGAAGCGGTGGCGCGGCCGCTCGCGGCCTTCCATGTCTTCGCCGGCGTGGAAGTCGGCCAGTTGCTCGCACGCACCGTACATGAACTGCTGCTGGCCCTTGAGTTCGCGGGCCAGCTCCGGCACCTGCTCGACCAGCTTGCCGAGGTCGCCCGGCAACGGGTGCTGGGCCAGCAGCTTGGTCAGGTTGCGGGCGGTTTGCTCGAGCCAGTCGGCGGTGCTGCGCAGCCGGGTGTAATGGGCGAAGTGGCCGATGGCTTTGTCTGGCAGGTGGTGGCCTTCGTCGAACACGTACAGCGTGTCGCGTGGGTCGGGCAGCACGGCGCCGCCGCCGAGGGCGAGGTCGGCCAGGACCATGTCGTGGTTGGTGACGATCACGTCGACCTTGCCCATGCCCTCGCGGGCGCGGAAGAACGCGCATTGCTGGAAATTCGGGCAATGGCGGTTGGTGCACTGGCTGTGGTCGGTGGTGACCCGCGCCCAGTCCTGGTCTTCGAGGGCCACCGGCCAGCTGTCGCGGTCGCCGTCCCATTTATTGCCGGCGAGCTTCTCGATCATGCTGTTGAACAGCTTGAGGCTGGCCTCGTCGACGTCGATGGCAAAGCCTTCGTCTTCGAACAACTGGGCGGTGGCCGACTGCGCCTGGCCTTCCTGCAGCAGGGCGTCGAGCTTGGACAGGCACAGGTAGCGGCCGCGGCCCTTGGCCAGGGCGAAGCTGAAGTTGAGCCCGGAGTTGCGGATGATGTCGGGCAGGTCCTTGTGGACGATCTGCTCCTGCAGCGCGACGGTGGCGGTAGCGATCACCAGGCGCTTGCCGGCCGCCTTGGCCGCGGGGATCGCCGCCAGGCTGTAGGCCACCGTTTTGCCGGTACCGGTGCCCGCCTCCACCGCCACCACTGCCGGGTCCCCCGAGCGGCGGCCTTCGTCGTCCTGGGCGATGGCGCCGAGCACCTTGGCGACTTCGGCGATCATCAGCCGCTGGCCATAGCGTGGCTTGAGCCCCTTGGCCTCGAGAAACTTCGAGTAGGCGCCCTGGATAGTGGTTTTGAGTTCAGTGCTGAGCATGGAATCCGGGCCAGCGTATAGCTGGATAAATTTTCAGTGCATCGGTGAGGGGGGTATCATACCCGCTTCCACCGCCATGCGCCGACCGGAGATCCGCATGACTTTGCAAACAATCATTTACGCCGTGCATGTGCTGGCCGCCATGCTCTGGGTCGGCGGGATGTTCTTCGCCTGGGCGGTGCTGCGCCCGGCCAGCGCCGCGGCATTGCCCGCGCCGGCGCGGCTGGGCCTGTGGCTGCAGGTGCTGCAACGGTTTTTCGCTTGGGTGTGGGGCGCCGTGGTGGTGCTGGCGGTGAGCGGGGTGATCGTGCTGCAGGCGCGCTTCACCGGCTTCGAGACCGCGCCACGCTATGTGCAATGGATGATGGGCGGTTACCTGGTGATGGTGGCGGTGTTCATCCGCCTGGCGACCTTGCGCCTGCCCGCGCTGCGCCTGGCCGTGGCGGCCGAAGACTGGCCCGCCGCGGGCGCGCAGATGGCCCAGGTGCGCCGTTGGGTGGGCTTCAACCTGGCCCTGGGCACGCTGGTAGTGGCGCTGGCCGCGCTGCGGCCCTACTGACGGCGGCGCTTGGCCGGCGCCGGTATCGACTGCAGGTGAAACGCCCCCAGCAGGAGGATCTGCACCCGGTCGATGAACTTGTGCGAGCGCTCGCGCAGGCGCCGGTTGAAGGCGAACAGCTCGAGCACATGCAACGCCAGCATGGCCGCGCCGGCAAGGTTCACCCAGGCGCGGAACGGCCAGACCATCGGCATGAACAGGTTGACCAGCACCACCCACCAGAACAACAGCATCAGCGCTTTGAAAAACCCCAGCAGCATCTGCACTCCTCAGGTGGGCGGCGCCACCTCTAGCGATTGATGTGGATCTCCACCCGGCGGTTCTGCGCCCGGCCCGCGTCGGTGGCGTTATCGGCCACGGGCCGCGACTCGCCAAAGCCTTCGCTGGTGATCTTCGACTGCGCCACTCCATGCCCGACCAGGTAATTCACCACGCTGGCGGCGCGGCGCTCACTGAGCTTCTGGTTGTAGGCGTCGGTGCCCACGCTGTCGGTGTGCCCTTCGACCTTGATCGCGACCACGTCGGCGGCGCGCAGTTTGTCGAGCTGGGCGTCGAGCAGCGCGGTGGCCGCGGGCGTCAGGTTGGACTTGTCAAAGGCGAACAGCACATTGCCAGTGGCCTCGTTCAGGGTGATCACTTCTTCCTTGGGCGGCGGCGGTGGCGGTTCGGCCTTGGGCGGCGCCGGCGGGTATTCCGGCAATGGGCAGCCGTTATGGCTGACCGGGGTGCCCTTGGGTGTGTCGGGGCAGCGGTCGCGGCGGTCGAATACGCCGTCGCCGTCGGCATCGCCGTCGTGGGCGTAGCAGATCAGCCCGCCGGTCAGGGCGCCAAGCAGGCCGCCCCCGGCAGCCCAGGCACCACTTTCGATGGCGCCCAGGCCACCGCCGGCAACACCGCCGATCACGCTACAGATTGGCCAGTTCCGTTGGTTCAGTGGCGCACTTCCATCACTGTGCGTGGCACACCCCGAGAGAACACTGCTGACCAGAAGTACGGGTAATAAAGCCTTATTGACTAGGCTCATCATCGAAGCTCCTGTGTCTCCGGCTCCTGCCGGTCTAGGTAGTAAAGCGCAACGGCCGGGGTTCACAACCGCCCGCCGCCTGCATGTGACCGTGCCACTATCGGAAGGGTCCCGTGGCCGGCTACTCTTATTGCTTACGCTAAGGAGTACCGATGGCCCCTTTGACCCCCCAACAGGCCCTGGCCGCCCTGCTCGACCGCTACACGCCGCGCACGCTGCTGGTGGTCAGTACCGAGCGCTTCCCGGCGCTGGAGGCCTTTACCCAGGCGCACCCGGACTGCGACGTCGCCCATGCCGCCCCCGGCCCGTTGCCGGCCGAGCTCGCCGGCCGGCGTTTTGACCTCGCCCTGGTGCTTGACTGCCTCGAGCACCTGCCCAAGCGCGACGCGCTGCACCTGCTCGGTGGCATCCGCAACCTCAACAGCAGCCGCCTGGCGGTGCTGGTCGACCTGCACGCCGCCGGCTGGGCGGATACCGACTTCTACTCGCTGGCGATGCAGGCCACCGAACGCTTCAGCCGCGATGGCCAGGAGCTGGCGCTCTACACTTACGACCTGAAGGACTACAAGCAGGTGCCGGACTGGCTCAACTCGCGGTTCTGGGCCAACCCGGAAAACTTTGGCAAGTATTGGTGGTAACCCCGATGAACCCATGCCCTTGCGGCAGCGGCAATTTGCTTGGCGAATGCTGCGGCCGCTTTCACCTCAAGCCCGGCGCACCGGATGCGCACACCTTGATGCGCTCGCGCTACAGCGCCTACGTGCTGGGCGAAATCGACTACCTGGTGGCCACCACCCTGCCCGCCCAGCAGGCCGGCCTTGACCTCGAGGCGATGGCCGCCTGGAGCGCCTCGGCGACCTGGCTGGGGCTCGACGTGCAAGCCGCGCAAACCCTCGGCGGCAAGCCCGAGCACGCATTCGTGAGCTTCACCGCGCGCTGGCACGACGCCGCCGGCGAGCACAGCCACCATGAGCGCTCGGCGTTCGTGCAACAGGGCGGGCGGTGGTATTTCATCGACCCAACCGTGCCGCTCAAGGCCAGCCGCAACGACCCCTGCCCCTGTGCCAGCGGGCAGAAGTTCAAGAAGTGCTGCGCGGGTTTCATACAGGGTTGAGCCCTCGCGCGGCACGGCGGGTTGCTGCCTGCTAATTCGGCAGAGGCCCGCATGCCTCGATGTTTTTACTGTCTGTGCGGCTATCGATAGCGCCCCCTGGCCCGATGTAGATGTCGGTACTGGGCCACCTCGGTTTAACCCGGATGCAGTGCGACGCCCCGCCGTATTGCCAATCGAACTCCATAAAGAATTGCCGGCTCGGAAAAATATGCCCCGCGCCCCCCGTGGCCTCCCCCGGGTAGATCTCACCTTTTGAAATGTCGTGCTGAACATTCAAGATATAACCCAGGCGCCCCTGCCCCTGCGCGGAGAAGTGAAAGCTCACTTGAGGCGTAGCGACGTACCAGGTGACCAGAGGCGCGAGCACTAGCACCAGCGCCCAACGCCAGGCGTTTCGCTTCGGTTTATTTGCAGACGTGGTCACGCGCCTTCCCTGCTGGAACCCAGTAAAGATAAAGCTTCATCCATGAACTCTATTGCACTAGCCCCACCGCCGGGGTGCTGGTTGTACAGGTCGATTGCGATGCGGGTAGCGCCTCGCTGCGCGGGCTTCCTGCAAACCTAACCTACGGCGCCAGCTTCAAATGCTCGGTACTCGGCGCTGGCGGCGCGGCGGGGGCCTTGGCCTGGCCCATGTCGGCGCCGGCCGGGGCCAGGCTCAGGCCGCTGAGGTCCAGGGCCGGGGCGCGGGGTGGCGGCGCGCCGGGGGCGAGGGTGGCGCCGACTTCGGCGATGTCGTAGTCGGGGGCGTCGACCTCGGCGAAGGCGGCCATGTATTGATCCCGCGGCACCACCTGGGCCCGCCGGCGCGGCGGCGGGGCCGGCGCCGGCAGGTCGATTTCGATGGTATGTTCTTCCAGCGGGTTGACCTGCACCACCGCGCCGGCGCGCTCGAGCACCTGCTGGTACTTGCGTGCCGCGGCTTCGTCGAGGCCGGTCTTGAGCACCAGGCGGCGGCCGCTGAAGAGCTTCTCGACCTGCTCGGGCCCAGCCTGGAACACCTTGCCCAGGTTCAGTTTCACCGCCTCAAGCGGGGCGCCGGCTTGCGCCTGGCCTTCGAAGACGATTTCATAGAGGCTCATCGGTCTACTTCTCCTGATCAATACGGGGCGCCTGGCAATGACACGACTACCAGCGCTGGCTGCCGTTATCTTAGCCGTGTGCCTGAGCGGATGCTCCACCGCTTGGCTCACCGACCGCTACCAAGACCCCGACGTGCGCTTGCTGCAAGTGGAACGGGTGAAAACCCGGCTGCTCGAGCAGCGCTTCATTCTGCACTTTCGCATCGATAACCCCAACAGCAGCGCGCTGCCGGTGCGCGGGTTCCGCTACAAGGTCACGCTGGAAGGCATACCGCTGGCCGAAGGCACTGCCAGCGACTGGTTCAGCGTGCCGGCGGCGGGCACCTCGTTCTACAACGTAGAAGTGCGCACTAACCTCTGGCAACACCTCAAGGCCCTGCGCGCGGTGCTCAAGGATACCTCGCGGCCGGTGCATTACGAGTTCAAGGGTGAACTGAAAACCGGAATATTCTTTGGCCACCGGATCACACTCCGGCGCAGTGATGCGATAATACCGGCCAATTTCATTCCGGAGTGATTCCATGTCCACCCAACCCCATGTTCATGGCCCTGACTGCAATCATGATCACGACCACGATCACGGCCATCACCACCACGATCACGGCCACGTGCACGGCCCGCACTGCAACCATGGCCCGCAGGAGCCGGTGCGCAACGCGCTGAAAGACGTAGGCCGCAATGACCCCTGCCCATGCGGTAGCGACAAGAAGTTCAAGAAGTGCCACGGGGCCTGATCGGCCCCGAGTTCAAGCGTTAAGCTGCAAGTGGGTGCGGCGCTTTCACGTGCCGCTTGAAGCTTGCAGCTTGCCCCTGCTCAAGGGTGCAACTGCCCCAAACCTGGCGGCACCCCACCGCTATCGGTCGGCTGCCACGGCCCGTTCGGGCTGGTTGCCCAGGCCCAGCCGTTGCTGTAGCGGTAATAGGTGCGCTGGCGGTAATACACGCCATTGGCGTTCTCCAGCACATACACCCCCAACCCCTGGTCCCAATGGCTTGGCCCGCTCGGCGGCGGCGCGAAGCTGGCCGAGGTGCGCGGCAGCGGCTTGGCCGGGACTGGCGTGCTGGGGATACTCGGGGTGCTGGGTGGCGGCTGGGTCACGGGCCCTTGCGGGATGGTCGGCAACCCGGGCGCGGGCTGCTGCGCCGGGCGCTGCGAGGTACAGGCGGCCAAGGCCAGCAGCAGCGCCGCCAGGGCCAGGCGTTGGGAAGCGGGCAACAACAAGGTTCGGGTCATGGGTCTGGGCTGTCGATAATCAGGATTTGGGGCGCGCCGCCAGCGGCCGCGCGTTCGCGATCGATCGGCGCGCCCTGCCCTCGCCATTCGCCATGGGTCGGCTGGCCACTGCGGCTGATGCGCGCTGCCAGTTGGACTTGCTGGAAGCCCGACAGTTTCAGCGCCGGCTGCATCGCGTCGGCATCGCCCAGCTCGACTGTGGCGGGCAGCTCGGCCACGCTCAGGCGCTTGACCGCCAGCGGGATCGGCGGGCCGCCGACCGCGCGGGCAAACACGAACACCGTGTCGTTCGGCTGCACCTTGCCTTGCAGCGCCGGCGCCAGGCTGACCCGCACCACCAGGCCCGCGGCGGCTGGCGCCAGGGCTGGCAAGCCCGCCTGCTGGCGGGCCTTGTCGATGCCGCCCTGCAATGCCTGGCGCGCCGGGTCCGCGGCCGGCAACAGGGCTTGCAGGCGCTGCCAGTAATCGGCGGCCTCGGCGAAGTGCTGGGCTTCGAAGTTCACGATGCCCAGCAGGCCCAGGCTGGTGACTTCGTTCGGGTCGCCCTTGAGGGCTTCATCGGTCAGTGCCTGCATCGCCGGCGCCCACTGCTTGCCGGCGGCAAAGTACTGCGCCTGGGCCCATTGCCCGAGCAGGTCCGGGCGCCGCCCGGCCAGGGCCACCGCGCGGCCAAACAACGGCGCCGCCTCGCCGGGGCGGTTTTGCGCCATGTAGGTACGGGCCAGGTAATACACCCCTTCTACGGCATCAGGCTGGGCGCGCACGGCCTGCTCGAGGCGCGCGGTCATCTCGGCCATGTCCTTCGGCGGGGTGGCGAAGCTGCGGCTGAGCGCAACCTTGTCGCTGGCGCCGTAATGCAGGTACAGCCCCAGCGCCAGCAATGGCAGCAGCACGGCCAACCCCAGCGGCAGGCGGCGGTCGCGCCCCAGCGCCGGTGCGGGCGCCGCGCCGGCAGTGTCGGCCAGCAGCTCACGGGCCGCCTCGGCGCGCCCGGCGTCTGCCTCAGCGCGGCTGAGCAGGCCGGCGGCGTGCTGCACGCGCAGGTTCGCCACCCGCTCTTCGAACAGCGCCACGTTCAGCGCGGCGCGGTCTTGCCCCTCGGCCTGGGGCCGGCGCAGGGCCAGCGGGATCAGGATGAAACACATGGCCACCAGCAACAGCAGCGCGGCGGCCAGCCAGAAATCGGTCATGGGCGGTGGTCGTCCAACAGGCGAGCGAGGCGTTGCTGCTCTTCGGGCGAAAGGGAAGCGGGGGCGGCAGCGGCACGGCGGCGGCGCACGATGATGCCGATCACCAGCACGCCGCCGAGCAGCAGCGAGGCCGGGCCGAACCACAACAACGAGGTGCGCGCGCTCAGTGCCGGCTTGTAGCGGATGAACTCACCGTAGCGGTCGACCATGTAGTCAATGATCTGCTGATCGCTCTGGCCTTCGCCGAGCAGGCGCACGATTTCCCGGCGCAGGTCGGCGGCGATCGGTGCGTTGGAGTCGGCGATGTCCTGGTTCTGGCACTTGGGGCAGCGCAGCTCGCGGGTCAGCTCGGTGAAGCGCTGGCGCTGGGCGTCATCGCTGAAGCTGTAGGTGTCGATGGCGGCGTGGGCAGTGCCGGCACACAGCGCCAGCACCGCGCCGGCCAGCCAGGCGCGCGCGCTCATTGGCCGGCCTCGCTGAGCAGTTGCTGATAACGGCTGGCCAGTTGCTCGCGCCACACCTGTTCGTCGATCACCCCAACGTGCTTGAAGCGCACCACGCCCTTGGCGTCGATCAGAAAGGTTTCCGGCGCGCCGTACACGCCCAGGTCCAGGCCAAGGCTGCCGTCGGCGTCGCTGACGTTCAACTGGTAGGGGTCGTGGAATTCGGCCAGCCATTTTTGCGCGGCGGCGTTGTCGTCCTTGTAGTTGACGCCGTAGATCACCACGCCCTGGCTTTTCAGTTTGTTCAGCACCGGGTGCTCGTCGCGGCAGGCCACGCACCAGGTGCCCCACACGTTCACCAGCGCCGGGCGGCCAATAAAAGCCTGGCGGTTCAACGCCGGGCCGCCCTGCACCGCGGGCAGTTCAAAGGCCGGGAAGGGCTTGCCGATCAGCGCCGAGGGCAAGGTTTGCGGGTCAAGGAACAACCCCCGGTACAAAAACACCGCCAGCACCAGGAACAGCGCCAGCGGTAACAGCAACAGCCAGCGCTTCATGCCACCGCCTCCTTCATGCCCAGCGCCGCCTTGGCGCGGGCCTTGAGCTTCATCCGGTAGCGGCCATCGGCCGCCGCCAGCAAGCCGCCCAGCGCGGTGAGCAGGCCGCCGAGCCAGATCCACCGCACGAACGGTTTTACATGCACCCGCACCGCCCAGGCGCCGCCCCCCAAAGGCTCGCCCAGGGCCACGTAGAGGTCGCGGAACAAGCCAGGGTCGATGCCGGCTTCGGTCATCATCGATTGCTGGGCGGTGTACAGGCGTTTTTCCGGGTTGAGCACGGCCACCGGGCGGCCGCCCTGGGTCACCCGGATCACCGCGCGGTCAGCGCTCCAGTTCGGCCCGTTGACATGCTGCGAGCCCTCGAACAAAAAGCGGTAGCCGCCCAGTTCCACCGCCTCGCCCGGCGCCATGCGCAGGTCGCGTTCGGCGTTGTGCTGGCTCGACAGCACCACCCCCAGGGCGCACACCACGATGCCCAGGTGCGCCAGGTGCATCGCCCAGTAGCTGCGGCGCAGGCCCTTAAGCCCGGCGAGCAGGCCGCTGTGGCGGGTTTTGTCGCGCACATCGCGCAGCCCACCGGCCACCACCCACACCGCCAGGGCGAACACGCTGAGCACCGGCCAATCGAAATCGCCCACCAGCCAGCCACCCACCGGCGCCAGCAGCGCGGCGGCCACCAGCACCGGCAGCAGCAGCCCGCCGAGCCAGCGCAGGGGGGTGCCTTTCCAGCGCACCAGCACGCCGACCGCCAGCAACACCAGCACCAGCGCCATCAGCGGCACGAACAACAGGTTGAAGTACGGCGGCCCGACCGACAACTTCGCCCCGGTCAGGGCGTCGAGCAACAGCGGGTAGAGGGTACCCAGCAGAATGGTCGCCGCAGCCACCACCAGCAGCAGGTTGTTGCCCAGCAGCAGGGTTTCCCGCGACCACAGGCCGAACCGCGCCTGGCTGCGCACCACCGGCGCGCGCAGGGCGAACAGCCCCAGCGAACCGCCGATCACCACCAGCAAAAAGACCAGGATGAACACCCCACGGGTCGGGTCCGAGGCAAACGCGTGCACCGAGGTGAGCACCCCCGAACGGACCAGAAAGGTGCCCATCAGGCTCAACGAGAACGCGGCGATCGCCAGCAGCACCGTCCAGCTTTTGAACACGCCGCGTTTTTCCGTCACTGCCAGTGAATGGATGAGCGCTGTGCCCACCAGCCAGGGCATGAACGAGGCGTTTTCGACGGGGTCCCAGAACCACCAGCCGCCCCAGCCGAGTTCGTAGTAGGCCCACCACGAGCCGAGGCTGATGCCCACCCCGAGAAAGCTCCAGGCGACCAGCGTCCACGGCCGCGACCAGCGCGCCCAAGCGGCGTCGAGGCGGCCCCCGAGCAGCGCGGCGATGGCAAAGGCAAAGGCCACCGAGAAGCCCACGTAGCCCATGTAGAGCATCGGCGGGTGCACGATCAAGCCGAAGTCCTGCAGCAGCGGGTTGAGGTCACGGCCGTTCTCCGGCACCTGCGGCAGCAGCCGGGTGAAGGGGTTGGAGGTGCAGATCAGGAACAGCATGAAGCCAGTGCCGATCAGCCCCATCACCGCCAGCACCCGGGCGAGCATGTCACGCGGCAGCTGCGCGGAGAACACCGACACGGCGAAGGTCCAGCCGCCAAGAATCAGCGCCCACAGCAGCAGCGAGCCCTCATGGGCGCCCCACACGGCGCTGAACTTGTAGTACCAGGGCAAAAAGCGGTTGGAGTTCTCCGCCACATAGGCCACGGAAAAGTCATCGGCCATGAAGGCGTGGGTCAGGCAGCCGAAGGCGAACAGCAAGAAGCTGAACTGCCCCCAGGCCAGCGGCCGCGCCAGCGCCATCCACACCTGTTGGCCGCGCCAGGCGCCCAGCAGCGGCAGCACGCCAAGGGCCGCGGAAAAACACAGCGCGAGGATCATCGCCAGTTGGCCGAGCTCCGGGATCATCGCGTGGCCTCCGCCAGCTTGCCGTCTTTCAGCGCTTTGTTCACTTCCGGGGGCATGTATTTTTCATCGTGCTTGGCCAGCACTTCGTCGGCCACCACCACGCCGTCGGCGCCGACCTTCCCCAGAGCAACGATGCCCTGGCCTTCGCGGAACAGGTCGGGGAGGATGCCGCGGTAGGTGATGGTCACCGCCCGGTTGAAGTCAGTGACCACGAAGCGCACGTCGAGCGAGTCGGCCGAGCGCACCAGCGAGCCCTTCTCGACCATCCCGCCGGCGCGGATGCGCGTGCCCACCGGGGCCTCGCCGTTGGCGATCTGGGTGGGGGTGTAGAACAGGTTGATGTTCTGCTGCAGCGCCGACAGCGCCAGGGCCACGGCCACGCCGACCCCGGCCAGCAGGCCAAGGATGATGTACAGGCGCTTTTTGCGCTGGGGGTTCACCGTTGCTGCTCCCGGCGCACACGGCGCGCCTCTTGTTGCAGGTAGCGGCGCCGGGCCAACCATGGCGTGGCGACGTTCCAGGCGATCACGGCCAGGCCAATGGCATAGGCTGACCACACAAAGGGCCCATGATGGCCCATGGCGATGAATTCACCGAATGAAGCAAAGTTCATCGCCCGCCCTCCAGCGCCTGCCCCAGCGCTGCCTGCGCCCAACCGCTGCGGGCCTCGCGCTTGAGCACCTCGAGGCGCATGCGCGCCAGCAACACCGCGCCGAACAGGCAGTAGAAGCCCAGCGCGGTGAACAGCAGCGGCAGCCACATTTCAGCCGGCATGGCGGGTTTTTCCGTCAGGCTGAAGGTGGCGCCTTGGTGCAGCGTGCTCCACCACTCCACCGAATACTTGATGATCGGGATGTTCACCACCCCGACGATGCTCAGCACCGCGCAGGCCTTGCCGGCGCTGTCGCGGTTGCCGATGGCGTTGCCCAGGGCGATCACCCCGGCGTAGAGGAATAACAGGATCAGCATCGAGGTGAGGCGTGCGTCCCACACCCACCAGGCGCCCCAGGTCGGCTTGCCCCAGATGGCCCCGGTCAGCAGCGCCAGGGCGGTCATCGAGGCGCCCACCGGCGCGGCACAGTGGATGGCGACGTCGGCGACTTTCATCTTCCACACCAGGCTCACCACCCCGGCCAGGGCCATCAGCACGTAGCAGCTTTGCGCGAGCATGGCGCTGGGCACGTGGATGTAGATGATGCGGAAACTATTGCCCTGTTGGTAATCCGCCGGCGCGAAGGCCAGGCCCCAGGCCACCCCGACCACCAGCAGCAACGCCGCGGCCACGGCCAGCCACGGCTGCAGGCGCCCGGCCAGGGTGTAGAACCACTTTGGCGAGCCCCATTTGTGAAACCAGGTCCAGCTCATCGGTCGTTACTCATCACGGTGTATCGTTATCGGTCTATTCTGCCACGCTGATCCGCACACCCGCGGCGATCGCCAGGGGGGCGAGGGTCACCGCCAGCGCCGCCAGGCTGCCCAGCCAGAGCAAAAAGCCGCCACTGGGAAGGCCCTGCAATGCGGCTTGCAGCGCGCCGCTGCCAAGAATCAGCACCGGTATATACAGCGGCAGGATCAACAAGGCCAGCAGTAAACCGCCGCGCTTCAGCCCAACGGTCAACGCCGCGCCGATTGCCCCGAGCAGGCTCAGCACCGGCGTGCCCAGTAGCAACGAGGCCAACAGCACCGGCAGGCAGGCTGCCGGCAGGCCGAGCATCAACCCCAGCAGCGGCGCCAGCAGCACCAGCGCCAGCCCGGAAAACAACCAGTGCACCAGCACCTTGGCGAGCATCAGCAGGGCCAGCGGCTGCGGGCTGAGGGCCATCTGCTCGAGGGAGCCGTCTTCGAAATCACTGCGAAACAGCCCATCCAACGACAACAGCACCGCCAGCAACGCCGCCACCCACACCAGCCCCGGCGCCACGCTTTGCAGCAGCTGCGGCTGGGCGCCCAGCGCCAGCGGGAACAGCGCCACCACGATGGCGAAGAACACCAGCGGGTTGAGCAGCTCGCCCGGGCGCCGGCACAGCAGCCGCGCCTCGCGCCGCAACAATTCACGCAGCACGCTCATGGCGCCACCCCCAGGGCCAGCTCGGCGAAGGCCGGCGGGCGCCGCCGCAAGTGATGGTGGGTGGTCAGCACCACCGCCCCGCCCTGCTCGCAATGGCGCGCCAGGTGTTCTTCGAGCTGGGCCACGGCGTGCACGTCGAGCGCGGTAAAAGGCTCATCGAGCACCCACAGCGGCGAACCCGGCAAATACAAGCGGGCCAGCGCCACCCGGCGTTTTTGCCCGGCAGACAACGTATGGCAGGGCACATCTTCGAAGCCGCGCAGGCCCACCGCGGCCAGCGCCTGCCACAGCGCCGCGCGCGCAACGGCCGGCGCGGCGCCATGCAGGGCACACAGCCAGGCGAGGTTTTCTTCGGCGCTGAGGCGCTCCTGGATGCCCGCGGCATGCCCCAGCCACAGCGGCCGCTGGGCACAGCGCACTTCGCCATGGGTGGGCGCCATCAGCCCGGCAAGCAAGCGGAGCAAGCTGGTTTTACCGGCCCCATTGGGGCCGCTGACCTGCAGCATGTCGCCTGCGCCCAGGCTCAGCGCCTGGTGCTCGAACAGCAGCCGGCCGTCGCGCTCGCAGCCTAGCGCGGTGGCTTGCAGATAAGGGGTCACGGGTTGCCTTCAGGGGCTGGCGCGGTTCAAGAGAAACGGCGAACAGCCGATACCTATGCATTGGGTTTTAAAGCGGGGCGCCATCATAACCCACTCCCGCCCTTAAAATTGCTCACACTTTTTCACGGCTTTGTATTCAATGACAAGTGAAATCAGCAGCGTCACCGCCACTGCCGCCTTGGCACAGGCCCAACGCAGCGCCGCGAACACCGGCGAGCTGCTGAAGCTGTTGCAGCCGCTGGAAACCCTCATGCAACCGGGCGACACCGCCAAGGCCGAAGTGCTGGCGGTCAAGCAGGTGTTGCAAGACTTCCAACTGCTGCTGGCGCTGACCCTGAGCAACGGCAAAAGCCTGACGGTACAGGTGGGCGCCGGCCAACCGCTGGCCCAGGGCACCCAGTTGCTGGTGCAAAAGCTGTTCAGCGAGCAGTTGATGATCACCACGCCCACGGCCGGCGACCGTGGCAGCCTGACCGAACTGGACACCGCGCAACTGCCACTGGGCACCCTGCTGCAAGGCAAGGTGCTGACCAGCATTGCCCTGCCGCCGCAGGTACCCGGCGCCGTGGCCCAGTACCGCAACACCGTGGTGCTGCTCAACAGCGCCCTGGCCGGGCAAAGCCTCAGCGTCGACAGCCCCGCGCCGCTGCGCCTGGGCAGCCTGCTCAGCGCCCAGGTGCAGGGCCCGCAGCAACTGCGCTTTGTGCAGGTGGGCAACCAGCTTGACCAATTGGAAGTCAGCCAGCAGCGCAGCACCCAGCAGGCGCGGCAGGTGGCCTTGCCCAGCCTGCTGGCGCTGGTGCAGAACGCCCAGGCCAACAGCAGCCTGCCCACCGGGGTACAGCAGAGCGCCCAGGCGCTGCTCGCCAGCCTGCCCAGCGTGGCGCAGATGGCCGACCCGAAGGTAGTGGCCCAGGCCATCCAGAACAGCGGGATCTTCCTCGAAAGCAGCCTGCTCACGGGCCAGCACCGCCCCGAGCTGGCCGCGCCAGACCTGAAAACCGCCCTGCTGCGGCTGGTGGCGCAAATTCTGCCGAACCTTCCCGATGCCAGCGAGATCAACCCCGCCACCCTGGCCACCTTGCTCCAGGCCGTGCTGCGCAACCCGCAGGCCTACCGCTTGCGCAATGCCTTCGGCGCCGCCAGCCCGGTGGCCGCCCCCAGCGAGGCTGATGGCGACTTCCCGCTGCCGCCGCGCCACAGCGAGCCCGGCGACGACGAAGACGACCTGCAAAGCCTGCTGCGCCTGGCCAGCGGGGTGCTGGCGCGGGTGCAAAGCCACCAACTGAGCAGCCTCGAACACAGCGGCCCGCAGCCCGACGGCAAGCTGCTGAACACCTGGCAACTGGAAATCCCCCTGCGCCACTTCGGTGAGGTGGTGCCGCTGCAAGTACGCCTGCAAAGCGAAGAGCGCGACGAACCGCCAGCGCGCGACCCCGACGGCAACCCGCTGCCCAAGCAGAAAGTCTGGCGCCTGGAGCTGGCCTTCGACCTCGCCCCGCTCGGCCCGCTGCAGGTGCAGGCGCAGTTGCAGGAAGAGCAACTGTCCAGCCACCTGTGGGCGGAAAACCCCACCACCGCCGCGCTGGTGCAAAGCCAGCTCGGCTACCTGCGCGAACGCCTCGGCGCCGCCGGGCTGACCGTTGGCGAGCTGGATTGCCAGGTGGGCAAGCCTGTGCGCGACAGCCGCGCCCCCTTGACCCAACGCTGGGTGGACGAAACCGCATGAGCACGCATTTTTCCCGCCAGGCCATCGCCCTGAGCTACGACGAAGGCAGCGCCCCCACCCTCTCGGCCAAGGGCGACGATGACCTGGCCGACGCCATCCTGGCGCTGGCCAAGGCCCATGAAGTGCCCATCTACGAGAACGCCGAGTTGGTCAAGGTGCTGGCGCGGCTGGAGCTGGGCGAAAGCATCCCCGAGGCGCTGTACCTGACGATTGCCGAGATCATCGCGTTTGCCTGGTACCTACAGGGCAAGCAGCCGAGTGGGTTCGTGCGCGGTGACGGGCCGGGGGAAAGGGATGTGACGCCGGGGCATGGCGAGCTACCCGCGTTGCCGGCGCGCCGATGAGTGGTAGTAGGACCTATTGGATCTACTAGGTTCGCTCAGCGAGAACCGGTAATAGGATAGAGCCAAACCCGCAAGCGCAGGTCCACAACCATGTTTACACCCAACGCCTTGGCTATTTCATCCCAGCTCTTTGCAACTGATTTTTCTGGCACCGCGTTGCGAGACCCAAGGCACAGTTATGCTCACAGCCCGTTCGGCTGTTCGCCCCTGTACGCCCCTTTCAAAGGTGAATGGCCAGAGCGCAACGTGCAACTATTCCTGCTCGGCCAAGGGTACCGCGCCTACGTACCGGCACTGATGAGGTTTGCCAAAGCCGACGATGACAGCCCCTTTGGCCGGGGTGGCTACAATGCCTATGCTTATGTAGCTGCGGACCCCGTCAATTTTGACGACCCCGATGGCCACGGTGTGGAAAGCATATTAAAAATCGGCACTAAAACGGCAGGCAAGGCGGCGAAGCGCGTGGCCTTCAAGCCGTCTAATGAGGCCCGGCTGTTCAGGACCACTGATATAGCGTTCAACGTTAGGAGCACCTCTACGAAGACGATTACAGAGCCGTTGATCTATGATAAATGGCTGTATTCCTATAAGCCAGCACCTATTTCAAACACGCGCATCACATTGCCGCCAACAAAACAGAAGTTACTAAAAATTGGCTCTCCCAGCTACCCTAAAGCTTACAGAGCGCGCACAGCATTGCATTACACCCCGATAGAAGGCCCGCTACCGCGCTTTAGAAGTAACCCTCTACCCGAACCATTACCTATGATTCCAGAGTAAACACCCAATAACACTTGGGGTTTAAAATCAGTAACCCTAATTATGCTGGCAACAGCACAATTCCATGAAGCGAGCCATAGCGACTTCATACTGAAAGAACTACCTCATGACGCAGATAAAGACGGACAGCCACGGCACCCCGCTCGTGCCCTATGGCTTCAGCGCCTACGGCTTCCGGCACCGCGCCAATACTCGCCAAGGCTTCAATGGCCAACTGGAAGCCAATACCCCGGGGATCTACTCGCTGGGTCATGGCCGCCGCGCTTATAGCGCGGTGCTACGCCGCTTCCTGCAACCCGATACCCTAAGCCCGTTCTCCCGGGGTGGGCTTAATACCTACTGTTACTGCGGCGCCGAGCCTGTTAACCGGTTAGACCCATCAGGGGGATCCTTCTTCAACGCTCTGAAGTTGCTGGGGAAGGGCATCGCAAGAACCGTGAAGGTTGCTGCCGCTCCATCGCAGCGGGCTGAAGTCCATTTTTTGGGTGGGGAGCTGGCCGCTTTCAGTCATAAGCCTGGTGTTGCCACAGTAGTTGCGCATGGCCGACCCGGTAGCCTCTATCATGGCGAGCGCGCGCTGGCCCCTGGCGAACTTCAAAGCCTGCTGGAACCCACTGGCCTACTTGATGATGCACATACGATCAGGCTGCTCGTTTGCGACTCTGCCACTCGCCCGGATATCGGCATCTCTTTCGCTGAAGCCTTGGCAAACCACACACAGCTGAGGGTAAAAGGCTACCGCGGTGTGACAAGTGTTTACGAGCCTGACACCTTTGAACGTTTACTCGGACTGGGTGCATCCAGCACAGAGAGCCCCATCGGCCTTCCCATGGTCACCAGTACGCACAGCAGCCGCTGGCTCTATCAGTCCACAATGGTCCACCCCAATCGCTAAGCGCGGCCCCGAAAGAGCCCCACCTGTGGCCGAAATACCGACAAGCGGTACGCAAACCTATTAGAACTACTAGGCGCGAGCAGCCTGATTCAGGCCTACCCTCATGCACAAATGCGCTCGACTGCGCGTAACGACCCACCCACTTAGAAGCCTCTATGCGCGCTCACATCAAGCCCGTGCAGTTATCTTCATTGGCGATCACCGCCCCCGATAACAGCGTGCTCAAGCGCGGCGGCGATGCCTGGCAGGGCTATTCACCCTTTGGTGGCAGCCAGCACTCTGCCACAAGCCAACCCCGCCACAAGGGTATGCTGCAAGAGCCCCACGTAGGCCTGTACTTATGCGGCCACGGTTATCGAGCGTACCTGCCCTCACTGATGCGCTTCATACAACCAGACGCCAATAGCCCTTTTAACCGAGGAGGCCTGAATGCCTATAGTTATTGCCTGGCAGACCCCACCAACCGCAGCGATGAAAATGGGCGCTGGTCGGTCAGGCGTTTGCTCAACCGGATATTAGGTCGCAGCCGATCGGCCACGATCACCCGGCGTTCAGCGGATCATCTCAGGCAATTACAACGCGCAGTGGACGCTACGGCAAACAACCCACGCATAGGCCACCGGCGCGCCAGCCTCCGCAGCCTATCCAGCGATGCTCCATTGGCGATGGATGCGCTTTCTGCATCGGCTTCACGCCGAGGAAGCTTCAGCGAGAAGTCGGCCGCGTGGACCACCCGAAACCAATCCTGGAACGGTTTTGACGAGTACGCAGTAGCGGCACCGGATGGATCAACACTCTTTACCCAAGGTATGGGCGCACCCGCGTGGGAGGCGGCCGTCGGCGCCAGCCGCCTCGTACATGGGAGACGCGGCGGTATCAACCCCTACACTCCAAATACCCGCGACGGCGGCATCAACCTTTCCACTCCAACGGTAAACAACGATGATTTTCCTCCCAGCTACGACAGTTTGTTCCCACAAAGGCCAAGGTCGCAGTGACGGCGCTTCCCGCCCCGTCATCACCCAGCTCATCCTATGCGCCTGAGGCCAACCTGAGCGGGGCTCACCCTGAACCCAGACCACACCGAAGCCATTACCCTGCACCCGCTACGCCGGGCGAAGGGCACTAACCGCCTACCACCCAGCACCCACACGCCATCGCCAAGGTGCGCACCTCACCCCCCCCAGAGGCGCACACCATGCCCAGCACCACCCTGCTCTCCCCCAGCGGCCGGCAACAGGCCTACGCCGCCCTCACCGATTACCCCCGCCCCGACCGCGCCGCCGCCGAAGCGGTGCAGGCCTGGGCCCAGGGCCAAGGCGTAAGCCTTGACCCTGACCACGCCGAGGTGGTCACCCTGCACTACCAACAGCACGAAGGCCAGTGGTACGCCCAGGTGATCAGCCACGCCAGCCTGCCCCAGGCGCTGCTGGCCAACTGGCAAGGCGAGAGCGCCAACAATCTGCTCGGCGGCCTGTTCGGCGAGCCTTGGGCAGGCACCGCGCCGCCGGAGGCGCCCATCCTGGTCGATGAACTGCCCTACCAGCACAACCCGCTGGCCCCGGAGAACGGCGCCAGCTATGCGGTGTACAACGGCCTGTACCAACGCACCACCCCGGCCAGCTATGGCCCGGCCAACCAGTTGCCCCTGAGCGCCGAAGCCTTCCAGGCGTTCGTGTGGCAGTTGGACTTTTCCAGCGCCTACCGCGCCATGCTCGATCGCTACTGGGCCGCCCGCCAGGATGCCTACGGCTTCGCCGCCAAACTGGGGTTGGTCGCCGCCTGCAACAAACAGGTGGCCGAGGGCAGCCTCAGCGCCCGCGGCCAGCACCTGGTGTGGCAGGTTGCGGGGCTCAAGCCCATTCCCAGTTGGGAGGCCCTGGGCAAAGCACCGAAAGCCTACCCCCCGGCCTTGGCCAGTGCGCTGAACATCTACGGCTACGCCGCCAGTGACCTGCTGTGCCTGTACGACAGCGAAAGCCAGCTGGCGCTGCTGTACATCCCCGGCAACGCCTCGCCCCTGCATGAGTTCAGCAGCCCAAAGGCGTTGCGCGCTTGGGTCGCCGAACAGTGCAAGCAAGCCGACACGCGGCAAGCGCTCAAAGCCCACTTCAACCTCGCCGACGCCCCGGACGGCCTGGATTTCAGCGGCCTGGACAGCGCCCTGGCGGGGCTGGCCGACTACCCGCACCCCCACCACCTGCCACCACAGCGCCCAGGCTTTACCACCGAAGGCGTGTGGGACCCACAGGTGTACGTCAACTACCGGCCTAAAACCTACAGCCCGCTGCTCAGCGGCGACCTCGGCCAGGCCCTGGCCACCCGCCAGCAGCAGCGCAGCTACGCCGACGCCGAGTTTCTGATCACCACCCGCAGCGACGTGACCAAGGCCCACTGGCGCAGCTACGTGAATTCGGCCCTCAACCTGCTGGGGCCACTGGCGCTGGTGGTGCCGGAGCTGGCGCCGCTGTTCGCCGTGGGCGGCGCGGCGCAGTTTGGCCTGGGGCTGGATGCGGCGATCCACGGCAAGGACGCCGAAGCCCAGGCCGAGGGCGTGCAAGGGGCTGTCTTCGGCGTGCTCAATGCCCTGCCGCTGGTGCACGCGGCCGGTGAAAAAGCCGGCGAGCTGTTTGGCGCCGAAAGCGGCTTTTTCGCGCCGCGGCGGGTCAATGGGCAACTGGGCTACCCGCTCAGCCCGATCGACGCGCCACATTGGCCACAAGATCCGTTCGCCCAAGCGTTCGGGCCGGTCGACACCCTCACCGCGGTGGCCGGCCACGATCAGGCGGTGGCCCGCTGCGTGACCCGCCTGGGCCGCTGGACCGGCGAGCAGGACGTGCTCGAAGCCACCATAGAAGACCGTATCACCCATGTTGCCTACGACCTGAAGCGCGACGTGTTCGTGCGCGTCGAAGACCTCAACGCGGTCGACCCGATTGGCTATGTGGCGCCACCCGACGCGCTGTACCAGCTCGAGCCCGAGGGCGCAACAGCGCACCCGGCCAGCGACGAGAGCCGCATGGCGACCCTCCGCGCGCTGGGCGTTGACCTCACCCTGCCGGTGGACCTGGCCGGCCCGCTGCTAGCCGAGCGCAGCGCGATCCCGCGTTCGGTGATGAGCCTCTGGGTGGGCGACAAGCTCATCAACCCCACCTTGCTGAGCACCATTGGGCGCAACGCCGAAGCGTTCTCCGCGGCCGAGTTTCGTTTCCGTTTGTTCCTCTCCAACACGCACCCGGAAGCATTCGCGCAAAACCTGCAGCTGTTGGCCGAACACGCGCCCACGCTGGAAGTGGTCACCCTGGAGGAACAGCCGTTCTACGCACGCTTCAGCGAAAGTGAAAACGCCGCGCAGTACCGCGCGGCCCTGGGTGAAGGCGGCGGGCCATCGAACTATGCCTCGGCCTCGGACGTACTGCGCTACCCCCTGCTGCATGAGGAGGGAGGTATCTACATGGATCTGGACGACAGCGTGCTGCCTGCCGGCAGCCCCAGCCGCTCGTTCGGCCGGCCGGTGCTAGCGTTGCAAGCGCTGGAGCTGAACACCACCGCCGACGGCCTACTGCTCAACGACGCGGTGTCGAATTACAAGCTCGGCATGCGTGAGCAGTACAACACCAGCATCATCGGCAGCCATGCCGGCAACCCGACGCTCAAGGCGATTTCCGAAGAGATGCGCCAGCGCTTCGACGCCAACCCGGCGTTCTATCAGCAGCGGCCGCACCCGGCCGTTGATCCTGAAGGTTTTTTAACCTACACCCGTGAGCTGAACCGCCTGACCGGCCCGGGGCTGTTCAACGACATCATCGCGCGGCTGCGCCCAGAGCTGTACCAACTGCGGCAAGTGCTGAGTTTATGGGCATTTGCGTTGATCGACAGCGCCGAAATCATCCCGCTGAGCGACCTGCCCACCAGCATCGATGCGCATTTGCCGTTTACCCGCGCCATGGCTATCGGCGGCACGGAGAGCTGGGCGAGCACCTGAAGCGCCAAAAAACCTTGCAAAACCTGTAGGCACCTGTCCTATGTGACAGTTACCGAACTCGCCCCGTTGCGGTTAACTGGCAGCCCCATCGACGGAGAACTGCCATGGCAAGCCCACGAAACGGAGTCTGGTCACTGCTACAGGAATGCTATCGCGCGCAGGCGCGCGAACGCGAGCAAGCCGCCGCTGAACCCGCTGCCGCCGCCAGCAGCGGCCAAGCGGCAAAACCCACCACGCCGCCGGCACCCGCGCCGGCGGCCGCCAACGGCCGTTAATGCCCGTGCAGCTTGCGCATCAGCTCGGCTTCGGCCTGGGTCAGGCCGCAGGCTTGGGTCAGTTCATCGACGCTGGCGCCCATGTTGACCAACTTGGCGGCCTGGGCGAAGGAGAGGTTGTCGGGGTCGCGCTGCTCGAGCTGTAGCAGTTTGTCGGGCAGCGGCGCCACCGCGGCGCGCAGTTCGTGGATGGCCTCGCCCATGCGCACCGTGCCGTTCTGGTAGTCGTCGAGGCGCTTGGCCAGGTCGCGGATGCGCTGGTCGCGCAGGGCATCGCCAGCGGCCTGCTCGGCCGCCAGGCGTTGCTGGTTACGGCTGTACTGCATGAACAGCGCCACACTGCCGGCCCACAGGATGCCCAGCACGATCACCGCGGCTTCGAAAATCAACTCAGAGGTTCTCCAGGTCCGACCATTCTTCTTCGCTCATCATCTTGTCGAGTTCGACCAGGATCAGCAACTCGCCGTTCTTGTTGCACACGCCCTGGATGAACTTGGCCGACTCCTCGTTGCCCACGTTCGGCGCGGTTTCGATCTCCGACTGGCGCAGGTAGACCACTTCGGCGACGCTGTCGACGAGGATGCCCACCACTTGCTTGTCGGCCTCGATGATCACGATCCGGGTGTTGTCGGTGATGTCGGTAGAGGCCAGGCCGAAGCGCTGGCGAGTGTCGATCACGGTGACCACGTTACCGCGCAGGTTGATGATCCCCAGCACGTAGGCCGGGGCCCCCGGCACCGGCGCGATCTCGGTGTAGCGCAGCACTTCCTGGACCTGCATCACATTGATGCCGTAGGTCTCGTTGTCCAGGCGGAAGGTGACCCATTGCAGGATCGGATCTTCGGAACCTTGGGCGGACGATTTCTTCATAAACCCCTCGCTACCTGTGTGGCGTGTGTGGTGGCGCGCGGCCCGGCGGGCCCGCGTTTCTAGCGTTTCCTGGCCCGTTGCGCCGCTGCCTTGGCCTTGGCCTCGGCGGCGGCTTTTTCCTTGGCCTCTTGCATCTGCCGCTTGATGGCGCCGCTGGCGATCAGTTCGGCCAAAGCCGCAACGTCGAGCAACGCGCACATGTGTTCGATCACCGTGCCGGCCAGCCAGGGGCGCAGGCCCCGTTGGCTGCGCCATTTGATTTCGCTGGGGTCGAGCCGCAACGAGCGGCTGACATGGTGCACCGCCAGCCCCCACTCATAGCCTTGTACGGAAATCACATACTGCAAACCTTGCTGGAAGTCCTCGCGGTAGCGGTCGGGCATCACCCAGCGGGCGGTGTCGAGCACCTTGAGGTTGCCGGCCTGGCTGGGCAGGATGCCAAGGAACCACTCCGGCTGGCCAAACAGCGGCGTGAGCTCTTGCCCGGCCAAGGGGTAGATCGAGCCCAGGCACACCAGCGGCACGGCCAGGGTCAGCCCGGCAACGTCAAACAACAGGCACTCGAACGGCTCGCTGGCCCAGGCCGGTGGGCCCTCTTCGGCGGGCGGTGGCGGCGCGGCCGGCGGTAACGCGGCCTCGGCGGCTTCCACCACCGGCTCGGCCAGCGGCGCCGCGGGGGTGATCAACGGCGGCGCCGGCGGCATCAGCGGCAGTGCCGGCGGCACCAGCAGGGCCTGGCGCAACACGGCGGGCGAAGCTTCGGCGGTGGGCACCAGTTGGGTCGGCTCGTCGGGCTGCAGCAGCGCGCTGGGGCGCGGCGCCGGGCGGGCGTCGCGCACTTGTTCTTCGAGCACGGCGGCGGCGAATTCGTCCAGGGCGGGGTCTGGCTGGGCCGGCGGCGCAGGCTTCAGCACCTTCTCCGGCGCTGGCGCAGGCGCGGCCTCCGGTGCCGGCGGCGCGTCGGGCAGGTCATCGGCGATGTCCTGCAGCAAGCCGTCCAGGTAGGACTGCAAGGCTTGCTGCGGGCGCTTGGCGAAATCGACCGGGCGGTTCATCTCAGGCCACCTGGGAAGTGAGTTGCTGGCCCAGCAGGTGCTTGAGCAAGGCACGGTAGGCGGTTACCCCACGGCTTTTGGGGTCGAACTGCGACGGCGCCTGGCCGGCCCGGCTGGCATCGCGCAGGCGGGTGTCCACAGGAATATAGCCCTCCCAGACGTTTTGCGGCCAGCGATCGCGCAGAGTCTTGAGGGTGCCCAGCGAGGCCTGGGTGCGGCGGTCGAACAGGGTCGGCACGATCGAGTACGGCAACGGCTGCTTGCGCGAGCGGTTGATCATCTCCAGGGTATTGACCATCCGCTCCAGGCCGTTCACCGCCAGGTGTTCGGTTTGGCAGGGGATCACCAACTGCTGGCTGGCCGCCAAGGCATTGACCATCAGCACGCCCAACAGTGGCGGGCTGTCGATCAGCGCGTAGTCGAAATCCTGCCACAACTGGGCCAGGGTCTTCGCGATCACCAGGCCCAGGCCGCTCTGCCCCGGGCTCTGGCGCTCGAGGGTGGCCAGCGCGGTGCTCGACGGCAACAGCGACACCAACTCGTGGCTGGTGGGCTGCAGCAGTTGCCCGGGCAACCCCTCGGGCACACCGCCACGGTGCAGGAACAGGTCGAAGCAGCTGTGCTCGAGGGCATCGGGGTTGAGGCCAAAGTAACTGGTCATCGAACCATGGGGGTCGAGGTCGACCACCAGCACGCGTTTGCCGGCGTCGGCCAGCAAACCCGCCAGGGCAATGGAGGTGGTGGTTTTACCCACCCCACCTTTTTGGTTGGCAACAGCCCAGACTCTCATGCGCTTGGATCCCGATTCTTCAGCTTACGGGGAAGGCGCCGGGCTTTTGACGGCCTGGCCCGTTCCCGGAGACGTTGCGGGAGCTGGTGCACTTTGTGTGCCAGCCCGGCGCAAGGCGGCATCCGGCGTTGCATTGGCGGTGCCGGTACCGGTCAGGCTGCGGCGCACTTCAAGGTTGCGCGAGATCACCAACACCGTGCGGCGGTTGCGCGAACGGCCGTCGGCGCTGTCGTTGCTGGCCACCGGCTGGAACTCGCCATAACCCACCGCTGCCAGGCGGCGCGGGTCGATGCCGTCCATGGCCATCATCCGCACGATGCTCGAGGCGCGCGCGGTCGACAACTCCCAGTTGGTCGGGTACTGGGCGGTGCGGATCGGCTGGTTGTCGGTAAAGCCCTCGACGTGCACCGGGTTGGCGAACGGCGCCAGCACCTTGCTGACCTTCTCGATGATCTGGAACGCCTGGTCGCTGGGGATGGCGTCGCCGCTGGGGAACAGCAAGCCGGATTTGAGCTCGATCTCGATCCACAGCTCGTTGCCACGCACGGTCATCTGGTTGCTGGCGATCAAGTCGCCAAAGGCGGTGCGCACGTCATCGGCGATGGTTTTCAGCGGGTCGGCCTGGCCCAGGGCGGTGTCGGTGGCCTCGGTGCTGGTGTCCAGCGGGTCCGACGGCTGGGTAGACAGCGGTTTTTCCTCGCCGATCGGGATCGGCTTCATGCTGCGCTGCTGGTCGTTGAACACGCCAATGAAGGTTTGCGAGAGCACCTTGTACTTGCCTTCGTTGATCGAGGAAATGGAGTACATCACCACGAAAAAGGCAAACAGCAAGGTGATGAAGTCTGCGTAGCTGACCAGCCAGCGCTCGTGATTCTCGTGTTCCTCGACCAACCGACGACGACGCATCAATTCACTCCATGAAGCCTTGCAGCTTCAGTTCGATGGAGCGTGGGTTTTCGCCTTCGGCAATCGACAGCAGCCCCTCCAGGAGCATTTCCCGATACCGCGCCTGGCGGTGCACGATGGCCTTGAGCTTGTTGGCCATCGGCAGCAGCACCAGGTTGGCCGACGCCACACCGTAGATGGTGGCGACGAATGCAACGGCGATGCCACTGCCCAGCTGGGAAGGGTCGGCCAGGTTGCCCATCACGTGGATCAAGCCCATCACCGCGCCGATGATGCCGATCGTCGGGGCGTAGCCGCCCATGCACTCGTACACCTTGGCGGCTGCCAGGTCGCGGCCCTCTTGCGTCAGGAAATCGACTTCGAGCACGCCGCGGATGGATTCCGGCTCGGCGCCGTCGACCAGCAGTTGCAGGCCTTTGCGCGCATAGGCGTCGGGCTCGCTGTCGGCGACGGCCTCCAGGCCCAGCAGGCCTTCCTTGCGCGCCACCAGGCTCCAGCCGACCACGCGGTCGATACCGCCGGCCAGGTCGATGCGCGGTGGGAAGATAATCCAGCGGGCGATGGTCAGCGCGCGCTTGAAGGCGCTGACCGGCGATTGCAGCAACGCCGCGGCCAGGGTACCGCCCAGCACGATCAGCGCCGCCGGGCCGTTGGCCAGCGACGGCAGGTGGCCGCCTTCGAGAAAGTTACCGCCGACGATGGCGACGAACGCGAGAATGATCCCGATCAGGCTCAAGGCATCCATCAGTGGCAGGCCTCCACCAGGTGGCGGCCAATGTCGTCAAGGCTGTACACCGCGTCGGTGAGGCCAGCCTTGGCCACCGCCATGGGCATGCCGTAGATCACGCAGCTGGCTTCGTCCTGGCCCCACACCTGGCTGCCGCTCTGCTTGAGCAGCCGCGCGCCTTCACGGCCGTCGGCGCCCATGCCGGTGAGCACCACCGCCAGCACTTTGTCGCCGAAGGATTTCGCCGCCGAGCCAAAGGTGATGTCTACGCAGGGCTTGTAGTTCAGGCGCTCATCGCCGGGGAGGATTTTCACCGTGCCGCGAGCGTCGATCATCATCTGCTTGCCACCTGGGGCCAGCAGTGCCAGGCCGGGGCGCAGTACGTCGCCGTCTTCGGCCTCTTTAACGCTGATGCGGCAGAGTTTATCGAGCCGCTCGGCGAAGGCCTTGGTGAAGGCCGCCGGCATGTGCTGGATCAATACGATCGGCGCCGGGAAGCTGGCCGGTAGTTGGGTCAGCACCCGCTGCAGCGCCACCGGGCCACCGGTGGAGGTGCCGATCGCCACCAACTTGTAGGCCTTGCGCTTGGGTGCCGGCGAGGCCGCCGCGGGCGTGGCCGCTGGGCGTGGCGCCGGGGCCACCGGCCGCGGCGTGCTGGCCGTGGCGGTGCTGCCTACGGCCGGGCGCGTGGGCGCCGGGGCCGGCGCGGTGGGTGTGGCGTAGGCGCTGAAGCGGCGGTTGCTGCGGGCGATGGTGTGGATCTTCTCGCACAGCAGTTGGCGCACCCGCTCGGGGTTGCGCGAGATGTCTTCGAAATTCTTCGGCAGGTAGTCCACCGCGCCGGCGTCGAGGGCGTCGAGGGTGACCCGCGCGCCTTCGTGGGTCAGCGAGCTGAACATCAAGACCGGCGTAGGGCAGCGCTGCATGATGTGGCGCACGGCGGTGATGCCGTCCATCATCGGCATTTCGTAATCCATGGTGATCACGTCGGGCTTGAGCGCCAAGGCCTGGTCGATCGCCTCACGGCCATTGGTGGCCGTGCCGACCACCTGCAGGCTGGTGTCGGCGGCGAGGATTTCCGATACGCGACGGCGGAAGAAACCCGAGTCGTCCACCACCAGGACTTTCACTGCCATTGTTCACTCCATTACCGGGCGCCAGCTACCTGCCGGCGCCCGGGGACATTAGATACGCCGCGAGGCGTAGCGCTTGAGCATGCTGGGAACGTCGAGGATCAACGCGATTCGGCCATCGCCGGTAATGGTGGCGCCACTCATGCCCGGGGTGCCCTGGAGCATCTTGCCCAGGGGCTTGATCACCACTTCTTCCTGGCCTACCAGTTGGTCGACCACAAAGCCGATGCGCTGGGTGCCCACCGAGAGGATGACCACATGGCCTTCGCGCTGCTCCTCGCGGGAGGCGGCGTCGTTGACCAGCCAGCGCTTGAGGTAGAACAGCGGCAGCGCCTTGTCGCGCACGATCACCACTTCCTGGCCATCGACCACGTTGGTGCGCGACAAATCGAGGTGGAAGATTTCGTTCACGCTCACCAGCGGGAAGGCAAACGCCTGGTCGCCGAGCATGACCATCAGCGTGGGCATGATCGCCAGGGTCAGCGGCACCTTGATGACGATCTTCGAGCCCTGGCCCTTGGCCGAGAAGATGTTGATCGAGCCATTGAGCTGGGCGATCTTGGTCTTGACCACGTCCATGCCCACGCCACGGCCCGACACGTCGGAAATTTCGGTTTTGGTCGAGAAGCCCGGGGCGAAGATCAGGTTGTAGCAGTCCGACTCGCTCAGGCGGTCGGCGGCGTCTTTGTCCATCAGGCCCTTTTCGACGGCCTTCGAACGCAGCACGTTCGGGTCCATGCCCTTGCCGTCGTCGGAGATCGACAACAGGATGTGGTCGCCCTCCTGCTCGGCGGAGAGCACCACCCGGCCACTGCGCACCTTGCCCGAGGCTTCACGCTCTTCAGGGGTTTCAACGCCGTGGTCACAGGCGTTGCGCACCAAGTGCACCAACGGGTCGGCGAGGGCTTCGACGAGGTTCTTGTCGAGGTCGGTGTCTTCGCCCACCAGCTCCAGGTTGATTTCCTTCTTGAGCTGGCGCGCCAGGTCACGGACCAACCGCGGGAAGCGCCCGAACACCTTCTTGATCGGCTGCATGCGGGTTTTCATCACCGCGGTCTGCAGGTCGGCGGTGACCACGTCGAGGTTCGACACCGCCTTGGCCATGGCTTCGTTGCCGCTGTTGGCGCCCAGGCGCACCAGGCGGTTACGCACCAGCACCAGTTCGCCGACCATGTTCATGATTTCATCGAGCCGCGCGGTGTCGACCCGCACGGTGGTTTCCGCTTCGCTGGCGGCCGGTTTGTCGGCGGCCGGGGCGCGGGCCGGCGCGGGCGCGGCGGGTGCTGGCGCGGCGGCAGGCTTGGGCGCTTCGCTGCGGGCCGGCGCGGGCGCAGCGGCCGCGGCGGGCGCGGCAGCTGGCGCTGGAGCGGCGGCTTTCGGCGGCGCGGCCACGGCAGCGGCCGCTGGCGTGGCGGCGGTGGCCACCTCACCGGTGAACTTGCCTTTGCCGTGCAGCTCGTCGAGCAGCGATTCGAATTCGTCGTCGGTGATCAGCTCTGGGCTGCCCGCCGCGGGCGCGGCCGCCACCGGGGTTGCCGGCGCGGCGGCGGCAACGTTATCGGCGGTGAACGAGCCCTTGCCATGCAACTGGTCGAGCAGCGCTTCGAACTCGTCGTCGGTGATCAAATCCGCGGCCCCGGCCGCGGCTGGGGCGGCTTCCGCCGGCGGCACCGGCAAGGCATCGGCGGCGAACTGGCCCTTGCCGTGCAATTGGTCGAGCAGCGCTTCGAATTCAGAGTCGGTGATTTCATCGCTGCCGGCTTCGGCTGGCGCCGCGGCCACCGGCGCAGGCGCCGGGGCATTGCTGGCATCGAGCGAATGCAGCAGCGCTTCGAATTCGGCGTCGGTGATGTCGGCTTCGGCCGCGGCAGGCGCCGCGGGCGCCGGGGCAACTGCCGCGGGCGGCGCCACCGGGGCGGCGGGCGCGGCACCGGCCGGTTCCGCCAGGCGCGCCAAGGCCTCGAGCAACTGCGGGCTGGCCGGGGTGATCTCGCTGCGCTCACGCACCTGGCCGAACATACCGTTGACGGTGTCGAGGGCCTCGAGCACCACGTCCATCAGCTCGGCGTCTACGCGCCGTTCGCCCTTACGAAGGATGTCGAACACGTTCTCGGCAATGTGGCAGCACTCCACCAGCTCGTTGAGCTGGAGAAAACCCGCGCCGCCCTTGACGGTGTGAAACCCACGGAATATCGCATTGAGCAGGTCGGAGTCGTCGGGCCGGCTTTCCAGCTCGACCAATTGCTCGGACAACTGCTCGAGGATCTCGCCGGCCTCTACCAGGAAGTCCTGGAGGATTTCTTCATCGGCGCCGAAGCTCATGTAGGGGTGCTCCTGGAATTCGTTAAGTACGGCCCGGCCGCGGCGGCTCAGCGCCGGGCCTGGAACGGTGCCTGCAGCCCGGAATCAGAAGCCCAGGCTCGACAGCAGGTCATCCACGTCGTCTTGACCGGATACCACGTCATCACGCTTATCGGCATGAATCTGCGGACCTTCACCCCTATCGGGATATTTTTCTTTGTCCTGCTCGCGCTCCAGCTCTTCGCGGTCGTGGCGGATGCCGGCGAAGCGGTCGACCGAGCTGGCCATCAACACCAGCTTGAGCAGGTTGCCTTCCACCTCGGTGACCAGCTTGGTCACGCGCTTGATCACTTGGCCGGTGAGGTCCTGGAAGTCCTGCGCCAGCAGAATGTCGTTGAGGTGGGTGTGCAGGTTCGAGACATCGGCCTCGCTGCGTTCCAGGAAGGTGTCTACGCGCTTGACCAGCTCGCGGAATTCCTCGGCGCTGACCTCTTTGCGCATGAAGCGCTGCCAGTCGGCGCGCAGGTCTTTGGCCGCGTCGCCAAACCCCTGCACCACCGGTAGGCTTTGCTCGACCAGGTCCATGGTGCGGTTGGCGGCTTTTTCGGTCAGGCGCGTGACGTAGTCCAGGCGCTCGGTGGCGTCGGTGATTTGCGACGCTTCCTGGGCTTCAGGCAGGCGCGGGTCGATCTGGAAGCTGACGATCGCGCTGTGCAACTCGCGCGTCAGTTTGCCGACCTCTTGGTACAGCCCGCGATCACGGGCCTGATTCAGCTCATGGATCAGTTCGACCGCCTCGCTGAACTTTCCTTGTTCCAGGCTTTCGACCAACTCATGGGCGTGTTTTTTCAGGGTGGACTCAAAGTCCCCCAACGATGAATGCTTCGGCTCCATGGGGCCCCCGTAGGCTGAGTCAGCTGTTGACGCGTTCGAAGATCTTCTCGATCTTCTCTTTCAGCACCTGGGCGGTGAAAGGTTTGACCACGTAGCCGTTGACCCCGGCCTGGGCCGCTTCGATGATCTGCTCGCGTTTGGCCTCGGCGGTGACCATCAGCACTGGCAGGTGGCGCAGGCGGTCGTCGGCGCGCACGGTGCGCAGCAGGTCGATGCCGCTCATGCCAGGCATGTTCCAGTCGGTGACCAGAAAGTCGAAGTTGCCGCTGTGCAACATGGGCAGCGCCGTGTTGCCGTCATCGGCCTCGGCGGTGTTGGTGAAGCCCAGGTCACGCAGCAGGTTTTTGATGATTCGCCGCATCGTCGAGAAGTCGTCAACGATGAGGATTTTCATGTTCTTGTCCAAGTAGACCTCCAAGCAGTCTTAAACACGCCCAGCCCCGGGGGCGCAAGCATTCAAACCAGTTCACAGCAAACGCGACTGCATGAGCAGGCATGGCTGGCGTGATATCACACAGCCAACGCCCTGATCCAGCAAATCTTTTACAAAACCCGCAACTTTGTTACCGGGCCCGCCACTCACCCAGCCGGCTGCGCAAACGTGCCGCGCATTGGCTGTGCAACTGGCTCACCCGCGACTCGCTCACGCCCAGTACTTCGCCGATTTCCTTGAGGTTGAGTTCCTCGTCGTAATACAGCGACAGCACCAGCCGCTCCCGCTCCGGCAGGTTGGCGATGGCTTCGGCCAAGGCCTTCTGGAAGCGCTCGTCTTCCAGCCCCCGCGATGGCTCGCCACTGCTGGCGCCCTCTTCGTGGGTGCCTTCGTGCTCGCCTTCCTGGAGCAGGTCGTCAAAGCTGAACAGGCGGCTACCGAGGGTGTCGTTGAGGATCCCGTAGTATTCGTCCAGGCTCATCTTGAGTTCGGCAGCAACCTCGTGATCTTTAGCGTCACGGCCAGTTCGCGCTTCAATTGCGCGAATCGCGTCACTGACCATGCGCGTATTGCGGTGCACCGAGCGTGGCGCCCAGTCACCCTTGCGCACTTCATCGAGCATCGCGCCGCGAATGCGGATGCCGGCGTAGGTCTCGAAACTGGCGCCCTTGCTCGAGTCGTACTTGGTCGACACCTCGAGCAGGCCGATCATGCCGGCCTGGATCAGGTCTTCGACCTGCACGCTGGAGGGCAAGCGCGCCAGCAGGTGGTAGGCGATGCGCTTGACCAGCGGCGCATAGCGTTCAATCAGCTGGTATTGCTGCGACTCGCGAGAAGCCTTGTTGTACATCCGGTATCCGCTGGCACTCATGATACGGGCCCCGCACTGGTTTGCTGTACCAATCGTTCGACGAAGAACTCCAGGTGCCCGCGAGGGTTGGCGGGCAGCGGCCAGGTGTCGACCTTCTGGGCGATGGCCTTGAAGGCCAGCGCGCACTTGGAGCGTGGAAACGCCTCGTACACCGCGCGTTGCTTCTGCACGGCCTTGCGCACCGTTTCATCGTAAGGCACCGCGCCCACGTACTGCAGGGCCACGTCAAGGAAACGGTCAGTCACTTTCGTAAGCTTAGCGAACAGGTTGCGCCCTTCCTGCGGGCTTTGCGCCATGTTGGCGAGCACGCGGAAGCGGTTCATGCCGTAGTCGCGGTTGAGCAGCTTGATCAGGGCGTAGGCATCGGTGATCGACGTGGGCTCGTCGCACACCACCAACAGCACTTCCTGGGCGGCGCGCACGAAGCTGACCACCGAGTCGCCGATCCCGGCGGCGGTGTCGATCACCAGCACGTCGAGGTTGTCGCCGATTTCGCTGAACGCCTGGATCAACCCGGCATGCTGGGCCGGGGTCAGGTGCACCATGCTCTGGGTACCGCTGGCCGCCGGCACGATGCGGATGCCGCCCGGCCCCTGCAGCAAGACGTCGCGCAGGTCGCAGCGGCCCTCGATCACGTCGGCCAGGGTGCGCTTGGGCGTGAGCCCGAGCAGCACGTCAACGTTGGCAAGGCCCAGGTCGGCGTCGAGCAACATCACTCGCCGGCCGAGTTCGGCCAGTGCCAGCGAGAGGTTCACTGACACGTTTGTCTTGCCGACGCCACCTTTGCCGCCGGTCACCGCGATCACCTGTACGGGATGCATGCTGCCCATTCGTTCTTTACCTTGTCACTTCAGACCGAGGCCACGCGAGCCTGCCAGGGGCAGCACTTCACGCAGGTAGATTGCATTTTCCATCGCCCTTGCCCTCACCCGGCACGCTTGCCGGGGCTGTGGTAGAGATCAGCGAACATATCGGCCATGGCCTCTTCGCTGGGCTCTTCCTGTACTTGCGCACTCACCGCGCGGCTTACCAACTGGTGCCGGCGCGGCAGGTGAAGGTCATCGGGGATGCGCGGGCCATCGGTGAGGTACGCCACTGGCAGCTCATGGCTGATCGCCAGGCTCAGCACCTCACCGAGGCTTGCAGATTCATCGAGTTTGGTCAGGATGCAACCGGCCAGGCCACAGCGCTTGTAGCTGTGGTAGGCGGCGGTCAGCACCTGTTTCTGGCTGGTGGTGGCCAATACCAGGTAATTGCGCGCGCGGATGCCGCGCCCGGCCAGGCTTTCGAGCTGAAGCTTCAGGGCCGGGTCGCTGGCTTGCAGGCCGGCGGTGTCGATCAACACCACACGCTTGCGCAGCAGCGGTTCCAGCGCCTGGGCCAGCGATTGGCCGGGGTCGACGTGGGTGACCGGTACGTTGAGAATGCGCCCCAGCGTTTTCAGCTGTTCCTGGGCGCCGATACGGAAACTGTCCATGCTCACCAAAGCGATGTTTTGCGCGCCGTATTTAAGCACATATCGCGCGGCAAGCTTGGCCAGCGTAGTGGTTTTGCCCATCCCGGCCGGCCCGACCACCGAAATGATCCCGCCTTCTTCCAGCGGCTCGACCTCTGGCGTGCTGATCATCCGCGCCAGATGCGCCAGCAGCATGCGCCAAGCCTGGCGCGGCTCGCTGAACTCGCCGATCTGGTCAAGCAACTGGCGCGACAGCGGCCCGCTCAGGCCGATGCGCTGCAGGCGGCGCCAGAGGTTGGCCTGTTCCGGGCGGCTGCCTTGCAGTTGGGTCCAGGCCAGCGAGCCCAGTTGCACTTCGAGCAGTTCGCGCAGGCCGTTGAGTTCCTGGCGCATCGAGTCGAACAAGCGCTGGTCCATGGCCGGCTCGGCGGGCTTGGCCGGTGCCACCGGGGCGGCGCGCAGCGGTTCGTCGAAGGTCGGTTCGATCAGCGGCTCGGCGGCGGTCAGCGGCAGGCCGGCGAACAATTGGCGGTTGGTGGTGCCGTCGGTGTCGCCACCTCGGGTGGTCAGTTCGGCCTGGGCGGAGACGATCCGCGACTGGGTTTTGCGCAGCTCGCTTTCGAGCTCCAGGTTCGGCTCACGCGGGGCCAGCGCCGACAGTTTGTAGTCGAGCGCGGCGGTCAGCTCTACCCCGCCGGCAATGCGGCGGTTGCCGATGATGGCAGCGTCGGAGCCCAGCTCGTCACGCACCAGCTTCATCGCTTGACGCATATCGGCGGCAAAAAAACGCTTCACTTGCATAGCCCGCTACCTCAGCCGTTCGGCCCTACTGTCGCAACGATCGTCACTTGTTTGTTATCCGGTATTTCCTGGTACGCCAGCACATGCAGGTTCGGTACCGCCAGGCGGCCAAAGCGCGAGAGCATCGCCCGAACCGGCCCGGCCACCAGCAGTATCGCTGGCTGGCCCATCATTTCCTGGCGCTGCGAGGCTTCGATCAACGAACGCTGCAAGCGTTCAGCCATCCCCGGCTCGAGCAGAACGCCTTCTTCCTGACCCTGCCCAGCCTTCTGAAGACTATTGAGCAATATCTGTTCCAACTTCGGCTCAAGGGTGATCACAGGCAGCTCGGACTCAGTGCCCACAATGCTTTGCACGATTGCACGGGCCAGCGCGGCGCGCACATGCTGCACCAGCGCGGCGGTATCTTGACTCCGGCTGGCGTTGTTGGCGATCGCTTCGGCGATGGTGCGGATGTCGCGCACCGGCACCTGCTCGGCCAACAGCGACTGCAGCACCTTGAGCAACGCCGACAGCGACAGCACGCTGGGCACCAGCTCTTCGGCCAGCTTCGGCGAAGCCTTGGCCAGCACCGAGAGCAACTGCTGCACTTCTTCGTGGCCGAGCAGTTCGTGGGCGTGCTTCTGCAAAATCTGGTTCAAGTGCGTGGCCACCACGGTGCTGGCGTCTACCACGGTATAGCCCAGCGACTGCGCCTGGGCGCGGCTGCTGACTTCGATCCACACCGCTTCCAGGCCGAAGGCCGGGTCGCGCGCCTGGATGCCGTTGAGGTTGCCGAACACCTGGCCGGGGTTGATCGCCAGTTCGCGGTCGGGGTATATCTCCGCCTCGGCGAGGATCACCCCCATCAGCGTCAAGCGATAGGCGCTGGGGGCGAGGTCAAGGTTGTCGCGGATGTGCACGGTGGGCATCAAAAAGCCCAAGTCCTGGGAGAGCTTCTTGCGCACGCCCTTGATCCGCGCCAGTAATTCGCCACCTTGGTTGCGGTCCACCAACGGGATCAGCCGGTAGCCCACTTCCAGGCCGATCATGTCGATCGGCGTGACGTCGTCCCAGCCCAGCTCCTTGACCTCCTGTGCGCGTTGCGGCGAAGGCAGCATCTCTTGCTGGCGCTGGGTTTCGGCGATCACCCGGAGTTTTTCGTCGTTTTGTTTTTTCCACACCAGGTAGGCGCCACCGGCGGCGGCCAGGGCCAAGCTGAGGAAGGCAATGTGCGGCATGCCGGGGACCAGGCCCATGACCATCATCAACCCGGCGGAAACCGCGAGCGCCTTGGGCGAATCGAACATCTGCCGGGTGATCTGCTTGCCCATGTCTTCCGAGCCGCTGGCGCGGGTGACCATCACCGCGGCGGCGGTGGAGAGCAACAGCGACGGCAACTGCGCCACCAAACCGTCACCGATGGTCAGCAAGGCGTAGGTTTTACCGGCGTCGGCAAAGGTCAGGCCGTGCTGGAGAATACCAATGGCCATGCCGCCGATCAGGTTGATGAAAAGAATCAGCAAGCCGGCGATGGCGTCACCGCGCACGAACTTGCTGGCGCCGTCCATCGAGCCGTAGAACTCGGCCTCGGCGGCCACCTCGGAACGGCGGTGCTTGGCGCCCGCCTGGTCGATCAGGCCGGCGTTGAGGTCGGCGTCGATGGCCATCTGCTTGCCGGGCATGGCGTCGAGGGTGAACCGCGCGCTCACCTCGGAAATCCGCCCGGCACCCTTGGTGACCACCACGAAGTTGATGATCATCAGGATGGCGAACACCACCGCACCGACTACGTAGTTGCCGCCGATCACCACCTCACCGAACGCCTGGATCACCTTGCCCGCGGCTTGGTGGCCTTCGTGGCCGTGGAGCATCACCACCCGGGTCGAGGCCACGTTCAGCGCCAGGCGCAGCAGCGTGGCGACCAGCAGGATGGTCGGGAATACGGCGAAATCCAGCGGCCGCAGGGCGTACACGCTGACCAGCAGCACGACGATCGACAGCGCGATGTTGAAGGTAAAGAACACGTCGAGCAGGAACGGCGGCACCGGCAGCGTCATCATGGCGAGCATGGTGAGCAGCAGCAGCGGCACCCCGAGGTTGCCCCGGGCCAGGCCCCTGGCGTTGTTCAGTAATTGTGTGCGATCCACCGCCATGACGTTCGTTCCCCAGCAAACTTTTGACGCTTGGAACAAGGGTTGCAAGAAGCCTTCCAACTCCAGAGGGCCGGGCAACCGTGCATAGGCTGTGACAGCGGCAGGGGGGCGGATTGTTCAATCCGTGGGGCACCCCTCATCAGGTGGCGGGGTTGGGGGCCTTGGCCCGGCACAGCCGGAATGCTGTTCACTTGAGCAATCAGAGCGCCAAATCGGGGGTGAAAAGCACTGATGGTTTTACTGAGCGCATGACCTGACTGGCCCCTCGCCCGGCACAGCCGGCCTCCCACCAGATTTGTGTAAGTACTTGATTTACGGGGCAACACAGAGTCCGTGGGAGGCCGGCTGTGCCGGGCGATGGGCCAGTCAGATCATGCGCTCGGTAAAACCCCAGGGAGAGATCAAGGCTTTGTGCCTAAGATTTAGTGCTTTGATTGCCGCTTCGTGGAAGGATCAATCTGTAAGCGCTGCTGATTTCGTGCATGAACTTCAGGGCCCATCGCCCGGCACAGCCGGCCTCCCACCAGATTTGTGTAAGCACTTGATTTACGGGGCAACACAGAGTCCGTGGGAGGCCGGCCGTGCCGGGCGATGGGCCAGTCAGATCATGCGCTCGGTAAAACCCCAGGGAGAGATCAAGGCTTTGTGCCTAAGATTTAGCGCTTTGATTGCCGCTTCGTGGAAGGATCAATCTGTAAGCGCTGCTGATTTCGTGCATGAGCTTCAGGGCCCATCGCCCGGCACAGCCGGCCTCCCACCCGATTTGTGTAAGCATTTGATTTACTGGGCAACACAGAACTTGTGGGAGGCCGGCTGTGCCGGGCGATAGGCCAGTCAGATCATGCGCTCGGTAAAACCCCAGGGAGAGATCAAGGCTTTGTGCCTAAGATTTAGCGCTTTGATTGCCGCTTCGTGGAAGGATCA